>NZ_DDOV01000027.1 GCF_002341865.1 Clostridium sp. UBA2485
AGAAATTTCCTTGGGAGAAATATTTAGAAACTCTACTATAAAGAGTCTGGGAGAGTATATAAGAAATTTAGATAAAAGCATATATTCTACAATAGAAATTGTAGGGGAAAAGGAATATTATCCATTATCCTCTGCACAAAAAAGAATGTATATATTAAATCAAATTGAAAATGCAGGTATAAGTTATAATATGCCGATGATAATGACAATTAAAGGTGAATTAAATATAAATCAGTTTGAAAAGGCAATGCAAGAACTTGTAAGAAGGCATGAATCTTTTAGGACAGCTTTTGAATTAATAGAAGGCAGTCCAGTACAAAAAATATATAAAAATGTGGAGTTTGAAATAGCTTATAGTGAATTAAGAGAAGGTGAAATAAAAGATAAAATAGAGAATTTTATACAACCATTTGATCTTAGCAAAGCACCACTTTTAAGAGTAGAACTGATAAAACTATCAAAAAACAACCATTTATTTATGATGGATACTCATCACATAATATCAGATGGAATATCAACAGGAATATTTATAAAAGAATTTATTGCACTATATGAAAATAAAAAATTACCAAAGTTAAGAATACAATATAAGGATTTTTCACAGTGGCAAAATAATATATTAAAAACCAAATCTATTGAAAAACAAAAAGAATATTGGCTAGATAAATTTAAAGATGAAATACCTGTATTAAATATGCCAACAGACTATATGAGACCTTCTACGAAAAGTTTTGAGGGTGATTTAATAAAATTTGAAATAGAAAAGGAATTAAAAGAAGATGCAAATAAACTTGCAGCTAAAACAGGGACAACTTTATATATGGTATTATTAGGAGCATATACCGTATTATTATCTAAATATACAGGCCAGGAAGATATAGTTGTAGGAACACCAGTAGCTGGTAGGATGCATTCTGATTTAGATAATATAATAGGAATGTTTGTAAACACCATCGTAATGAGGAATTATCCTAAAGGAGAGATGAGCTTTAAGGAATTCTTAGAAAAAGTTAAGGATACTGCATTAGAAGCATATGAAAATCAAGATTACCAATTTGAAGACCTAATTAGCAATTTAGATATAAATAGAGATTTTAGTAAGAATCCATTATTTGATGTGATGTTTACATTGCAAAATATGGACATGGAGAATATAGAAATTGATGGATTAAAATTTAGTTCATATGAGTTTAAAAATAGGATATCTAAATTTGATATTACATTAAGTGCTATCCAAACAAATGAAAAGATAATTTTTAATTTAGAGTATTGTACAAAACTTTTTAAAAGAGAAACTGTAGAAAGATTATCAAAACACTATGTAAATATACTAAAAGAAGTAGTAAATAATATAGAAATTAAATTATCGGAAATAGAAATGCTGCCAAAAGAAGAAAAGAAACAACTGCTTTATGATTTCAATGCTACAAATGCTAAGTATCCTGAAGATAAAACTATATATGAACTATTTGAAGAACAGGTAAAAAACACTCCTAACAATATAGGAGTAATATGTGAGGAGAATAAATTAACTTACAGAGAATTAAATGCTAAAGCAAATAAGTTGGCAAGAGTATTAAGAGAGTGTGGAGTCAAGGCTAATTCTGTAGTCGGAATAATGCTAGAAAGATCTTTAGATATGATAGTGGGGATAATCGGCATATTAAAAGCTGGAGGAGCATACTTGCCTATTGAATCAGAATATCCTAAAGATAGAATAGAATATATGATACAAGATAGTAAAGTGAATATATTACTTACTCGTCACAAATTATTAAAGAAAATAACTTACAGTGGAAAAGTATTAGATATAGATGATGAAAAAATTAATTCACAGAGTGAAGAAAATTTGAAAAAAGTAAATACTTCACAAGATTTAGCATATATGATTTATACTTCTGGATCTACTGGAAAACCAAAGGGAGTAATGATAGAGCATAAAAATGTGGCAACTATGCTTCGATGGAGAAAAAAAGAATATAAGTTAAATTCTGGGGATAGTGTACTTCAGTTATTTTCTTATGCTTTCGATGGATTTGTAACAAGTTTTTATACACCAATTATCTCTGGAGCAAAAGTAGTTATTTTAAGTGATATTGAAGCAAAAGATGTTTTTGTGATAAAAGATAAGATATTAACACATAATATTACACATTTTATAACAGTACCATCTATGTGCTTAGCAATAATGGATTCTTTAACGACAGAAGAAGCAAAAAGTTTAAGGATAATAACATTAGCGGGAGAAAATTTAACTTCTAAGGTTGTTGAAAGATGTAAAAGTGTTAACAAAGAAATTGAAATAGTTAATGAATATGGACCAACTGAAAATAGTGTAGTTACAACAATTATGAGAAATGTTGATGTAAGCAAAAAAATAACAATAGGCAAACCAAGAGATAATACAAGAATATTCATAGTAGATAAAAATAATAAAGTTCAACCAATAGGGGTAGCAGGGGAACTATGTATATCTGGAGATGGTCTTGCAAGGGGATACTTGAATAAACCAGACTTAACAAGAGAAAAGTTTATATTAAATCCCTTTGAGCCAAATATAAGAATGTACAAAACAGGAGATTTAGCAAGATGGTTGTCAGATGGAAATATAGAATTTTTAGGAAGAATAGATCATCAAGTAAAAATAAGAGGATTTAGAATAGAATTAGGTGAGATAGAATCACAGTTGCTAAAAAATGAAAAAGTAAGGGAAACAGTAGTAATATCTAGAGAAGATAAAAATAATAACAAGTATATTTGTGCTTATATAGCTGGGGATAATGAAATTAATGCTAAAGAATTAAGAGGATATCTTTTAAAAGAGCTACCAGAGTATATGGTACCATCATATTTTGTACAACTAGAAAAAATACCAGTAACGCCAAATGGAAAGGTTGATAGAAGAGCATTACAGCAATATGATAAATTTATTGACATAGGTACAGTATATGAGGCACCAAGAAACTTTATAGAAGCTAAAATGGCCTCTGTATGGGAGGAAATACTAGGAATAGAAAGAATAGGAGTAAAAGATAATTTTTTTGACTTAGGTGGAGATTCTATTAAAGCAATTCGTATTGTATCTAAATTAATTGTTGACTTTGAAATAAAAATAAATGATATTTTTGAATGCAAAACTATATCTCAGTTGTCTAAAAAAGTATCTTTTAAGAAAAATAATCTTAAGATGAAAATTGATTCTTTTAAAGAAGTAGCAGTTACTTTGGAAAGTTCAAACAACAGTTCAATTTGTGATAAAAAGTTAAATAGCAGTATTATGAATTATAGAGAGCTAAATAAAGCATATGAACAAATTCATGTTATTAAAAAAAGAAAGTACAAAAATATTTTCTTAACAGGAGCAACAGGATATTTAGGTATGCATATTCTACATGAATTATTGAATAGTGATGATGTAACAATTCATTTACTTATAAGAGGAAAAAATAAAGAAGAAGCAGAAAATAAATTAATGAAAAATTTTGAATTATATTTTGGAAGTAATATATATGAGGTTTATTCAGATAAGATCTCCATAATAAATGGAGATATAACAAAATATAATTTTGGGTTGGAAAAAGAATTATATGAAACTTTAGCTGAAACTGTAGATTGTATTATTAATTCTGCTGCTAATGTAAAGCACTATGGTCATTATGAGGATTTTTATGATGTGAATGTAAAGGCTGTTGAAGGGTTGATGGAATTTGCTAAATTTGGCCAAAAGAAAGATTTAAATCATATTTCAACTATTAGTGTGGGCTCAGAAAAAGTAGATAAGAAGGATATGTTATTTAGTGAATATAATGATGAATTAGAAACCCATATTGATAACTATTATATAAAGACCAAAATAGAAGGAGAGAAACTTGTCCTAAAGGCAAGAGAAGATGGTGTTAATACTAATATATTTAGAGTAGGTAATGTTGTTTTTAATTCAAGAACAGGGGTATTCCAAAAAAATATAGATGAGAATGCTTTTTATTCACAGTTAAAATCCTATATAAATTTAGGAGCAATGCCACAAATAAATTCAAGTTATGATTTTTCTTTTGTTGATTATGTAAGTAGGGCAATTATTTTATTATATGATAGAGCAGATTTAAAAAATGAAATATATCATATATTTAATCCTAATTCTGTAACTCAAATTCTAGTAGGGGATTTATTAAACAAATTAGGTTTTTCAATTGAAATGAAGTCCTTTGAAGATTTTTTAGAATATGTATATGATAACTATAATAGAGAGGACTTAAGAGAGCATATAGACAATTTCTTAGTACACTCTAATATATTGAACAATGAAGAGAATAAAGCTTTTGTAAGTATATGCGAAAAAACTCAAATATTACTTAAGCAAACAGGCTTCATATGGCCAAGCTTAAATTTAGAGCATATGAATAAAATGATAGATTATTGTAGAAAAGTTAATTTTTTAGAATGATAATATACTATTATAATTTAGCAATTTTTATAGAAAAGTTGTTTGAATTTTATTTTACTATGTGGTAAGAGTAAATAAACAAATCATTTAAAAGAATAGTGAAAAATATTGAAGAAGTAGAAGAATTTTTAATTCAAAGAAAGAGGAAGATATAATTTATAACTAATTAAAAACTTCTTCTGTTATTTTTCTAAGAGCAATAATGCTGCAAAAATAACAGAAGAAGTTTAATTATATTTTTATTATTTTTCTTTAAAGATTAATATAGATAAAGAAGTTAATTCAAAAAAATTTATTTACTTTAGTGGAAGGTTCGAAGAAAAACTTGTTACTGTCCACTTATCATTATAATTGCTTAATTTAAGATGTCCAGACATAGGAACTTCTTCACTAGATTCATTTTCAAAAGATTTTTTTATTAAAGTTCCAGTATATTCATAATCATAGATACCTTCTTCAGAAGAATTAACTTTAATTAAAGTAGCATCTTTTACTTCTAGTGTATATTTGTCTCTATGAGAACTCTCAAGTTGAGAAATTATAATTTTTTCGCTAATTGTTATTAAATATAAATTCTCTTCAAAATAATCCTTAATAGGGCTATGTAATTTATCAGCGGATTCCGCACTAGTTACACCATCTATGCCAAGCTTTGCATATAGATCTATGCGATCCTTATCAAAGGTATAATATTTGATTACAACATCTTTAGCGATATCATCAGGATTGATGGTTTCTGATTTTTCTTTTGTGCAACCAATTAAAGAAAATGAAAATAAAATACATAATATTGATAAAAGTTTTTTCATATAAATACCTACTTTCCAATTTTATCACCTACATTATATCATAATTTTGGAACAACTTGAAAATATTAAGGATAAATATTACCTAATTTTACAAATACGATAAAAATTTAGGAAATATAAAAAAATTGATTAAATTGTAAGAAAATATTTAAATAAAGTAAAAAATATATTATAATTAAGTCATTCTACTAAAAGTATTTATAAATTTAAAATTTATTTTATACAAAGTTTTATTACGATTGGAGGTAAAAAGATGACAGTAAAGGAAAGAATAGAAAAATTAAGAGCCTTAATGAGAGAAAAGAATATTGAGGCTTATATTATTCCTAGTTTTGACTCTCACCAAAGTGAGTATGTAGCTGAACATTATAAATCAAGAGCATGGATATCAGGATTTACGGGGTCAGCAGGTACAGTTGTTATCACATTAAATAGCGCAGGATTATGGACAGATGGAAGATATTTTATACAGGCGGAAAAACAATTGCAGGGAAGTGGAATTGAATTATTTAAAATGGGACAACCAACAGTTCCAACCTACATTGAATGGATAAAGGAAAATGTAGAAAAAAGCTCAACTATAGGTTTTGATGGAAAGGTATTTCCTGTTTCCTTATATAAGGATATGTCATTAAAATTTGTCTCTAAAAAGTTTAAAATTGAAACAAGATTTGATTTAGTAGGTGAGATTTGGGAAGATAGACCAGCACTTCCATCAGAGCAGGTATTCATTCATGATGTTAAGTATGCTGGAAAAACCAGAAGCAAAAAATTAAGTGAAGTTAGAGATAAAATGAAAAAAATAGAAGCTAATTATTTTATATTAAGTTCACTAGATGATATAGCATGGTTATTTAATATAAGGGGAAGAGATATAGATAAAAATCCTGTAGTTATTTCTTATGCTGTGATAGATGAAGAAAAAGCTTATCTATTTGTTGATTTATCTAAAATATCAAGAGAAATATCAGAAGAGTTAAAAGGTGAAAATATTGAAGTTAAGTCATATGAAGAGATAACAAAATTTATTGAAAGTATACCAGAAGATAAAGTTGTAACATATGATCCAGCTAAAACTAATGTAATGATTTTAGATGCTATAAGATCTGATATTACTAAAATAGAGGAAGTAAATATAACAACTAAATTAAAAGCTATAAAAAATAAAATAGAAATAGAAAATACAAGAAAAGCTACAATTAGAGATTGCGTTGCTGAAGTAAGGTTCATAAAATGGTTAAAAGAATCAGTTTCAAGAGGTGAAAAAGTAACAGAAATATCTGCTTCTAATAAATTAACTAGCTTAAGAGCTGAAGATGAATTATTTATAGAACCAAGTTTTAATACAATAGCAGGATATAAAGATCATGCTGCTATGATGCACTATAGTGCAACTCCAGAAACAGATTATGAATTAAAGCCAGAAGGTTTATTCTTAATTGATTCTGGTGGACAATATTATGATGGTACTACAGATATAACAAGAACAGTAGTCTTAGGATCACTAACAGAAGAGCAAAAAAGAGATTTTACCTTAGTTGCTAGAGGTAACATTGGATTATCTAAAGCTAGATTCTTAGTTGGTACTGTGGGATGTAACTTAGACATACTTGCTAGAAAGCCACTTTGGGAAGCAGGAATAGATTACAAATGTGGTACAGGACATGGCGTAGGATATCTATTAAATGTTCATGAAGGGCCGCATGGAATATCTAGAGTTCCATCAAATGTTAAATTAGAGGTAGGTATGAATTTAACTAATGAACCAGGTGCTTATAAAGAAGGTAAGCATGGTATAAGATTAGAAAATACATTATTTGTAACTGAGGATGAAACAACTGAATATGGTGGAGAATTTTTGAAATTTGAAACTATAACATTCTGTCCTTTTGATTTAGATGGAATAATTCCAGAGATGATGACTGAGGATGAAAGAGAATGGCTAAATAATTATCATAAACAAACATATGAAAAGTTATCGCCATATTTAAATGAGGAAGAAAAAGCGTTTTTAAAATATGAAACAAGAGCTATATAAGATAAGAAAAGAATTTCCTAAGTTCAAAGCGGTGAATTAAGAAAACATTAAATGAGAAAGTCGGCATGGTTTAGGCTATGCCGACTTTCTCTATATTCTGATTTTTTTGTGCTTGGTTCGTAGCCTTGCCAAAATCAAAAGCACCGATAAAGTTATACACGATTTCAATTTCTTGTACCTTGTCGCTGGCTCCACGGCCTTTTTTTCGGAAGTTTTTGATACAAGGATTGGATTTAGGTCAATATCTTAGACACAGAAAGCCGTATTTTTATGCTGATTTTCTAACCATATTCTCACATTCTTGAGGAGTAATATAGCCTATGCTGCTATGTATCCTTTTTCTGTTGTACCAAGATTCTATGTACTCAAATATAGCTAGTCTAGCAGCATTAAAATCATAATAATTAACTAGATTTACTTTTTCTTTCTTTAATGAGGTATGAAAAGACTCAATGCAAGCATTATCATAAGGAGTACCTTTTGCACTAAAAGAATGAATTATATTAATCTTTGATATGTACTCATAAAATTTAGAGCTTGTGTATTGTGAACCTAAATCGCTATGTAGTATTATTTGACCCTTTGGTTTTTGTGCCGTATAGGCATTGTCCACAGCCTTTATTGCTAAATCAGTACCCATAGTTCTAGAGAAAGCATAACCAACTATTTTCTTTGTGTAAAGATCAAGAACAGAAGCAAGGTAGCACCAACCACCTCGTAGAGTGTGAATGTAGGTTATATCAGTTGCCCACTTCTCATTTATGGTGCTTGTGGAGAAATTTCTTTTCAAAACGTTTTCCCTCTCTTCTATTTCTTGTTTTGAAACACAAGGCCTAAATTTTTTCTTAATGACTGATTTTATGCCCAATTTACGCATAAGTATCTGAACTCTTTTGATACTTATAGCAAAGCCCTTACCTTTAAGAATATTATAGATTTTAGGAGCTCCATAACGATTTTTACTATCACTATATATTTTAAAGATTTCTTTCTTATACATAGCATTTTCAATACTTCTTCTACTATCAGTTTTTCTTAAATACTTGTAAAAAGAGCTTCTTGCTACATTTAAGACCTTACACATTAATTTAACATCATGTTTTTTTCTATTATCTTCTATGAACTTAAATACTGAGCTTATTTCTTTGCGAATATGGCCATGGCTTTTTTTAGTATTTCATTTTCTTCATTAAGTCTAGCCATTTCCTTTTGCATTTGCATATAATCTTCTGCAGTTAATGTTTTATCTTCATTGACAATTACAGGTTTCGCCTTATTAACCCAACCCTGTATTGTTGATTTTGAAACGCCGAAGATGTTGACAGATTTTTTGAAAATATTTTTGCTGAAAACGCAAAAAAGCCCGACTGCAAAATGCAATCGGGCATAGATGATACATGAAAGTTTATATAATGATGTGTGTGTTCATCTTGATAGTCGGAATATCCCAAAGGTGAGTAAATACTTTTTTTGATAAGTGTAAATTACACAGCATAGATAAAATGAAAACAGACACAGCAATACCTCCTTTGGTACCGCCGTATCCTTAAAAAGGGGTAACTTTAATACACCCTCCGATATCTTGTTTTGAAAAAGAAAAACGGCGGCTTTGATTGTTTTATTATCGAAACCGCCGACAAACTCACTATATTTTTGTTTGGCTTAATTGCCATAGCCAAAGCAACGGTTTTTGTGGATATTGATACGCCATTACGCAATATCTTTTTCATAGCTAACTATCTCCAAGTTAGTTACTTACCATTTTAACCTCATTATTCTCAACTAATATTGCATCATTATTGCTGATGGGTGATAAATTTAAAGTAGCGGAATAGTCAGCAACTATCTTTTGAGCGATTTTCTTAAACGGTGCATTGGTATAATGAGGAACTGTGTAAAACTCCACTAAGCCCAAAGCACTAAAATCTGTCAAATAAGGAGCTTTTTTAACGCTGTCCATTCCTTTTGCATATTCAATGTTTGCTGATGTAACCATTGCTCCTGCGGACTCCCCAATATAGAGTTTGCCTGCATTTACTTCTTCAATGATAATTTTATCTGCGCCTGTTCTTTTAAGCTCCTGTAACAGAAAAAAAGTATTGCCGCCTGTCACATAAATAAAATCATTACCTTTTAATTTAGTGCTTATTTCATTAGGTGTAGCTGTGGATATTTCCAAAACATCAATGGTTAATCCTAATTTCTCAAGTGATTTTTTTCCTTCATCTACATAAAAAACAACCTTTTCAACCACACTTGCAGTGGGGATAAATGTTATAGTCTTACCTTTCAAATCTTTTTCAAAGTCGGTAAATATATTGGCTACATCTTCAAAAGATGAGGCTAAAAATAATTTTTTCATATCTTGTTTTCTCTCCTTTATTATTTTCTTTAATTACAGTATAACATTAAAAGGTGTCATATGTTGATACCTTTTCTTCAAGCTCCCATACTGCTGTACGGATTGCGTCAATGCTTTCTTTGTTGATATGGGATAACCCTTTTAGGGTATAATCCCAATCCTCCGGCAAGGAAAGCATTTGCGATAACAAACCTTTTGCTTTTAGCGTTAGCTCCTTGTTGCGTAAGTGGTGGTTGCTCATTACGGTATAGCCCTTGTTGCGCTCCACCCGGATTACTGCCATAGCTTCATCAGCTCCTTTCTTAAGTACGCAGTAGAACACTGTTTTTGAGGGAAAAGGTATAAACACTTTGCCTTGTTAAAACTGCGTTTACTAAACCGCATGATTATGACTTTACTTGCTCCTACCCTGTGACAAAAGGTCATAAAGAAACGCCACAGACTTTTTTCAAAATCTACGGCGTAGTTAGGCAATGGAAAAGGAATACCATTTGCATAGTATTCCTTTTCATACGATATTTAGTTTTTAGTATCGTTTCCGCTTGCCTAGTGCCATAAAAAAACATTGATTTTACTGGGTTTTCCTTTGTTTTCTTATGTCACCGCTGTATTTTTAGGAAGTTCTTTTTTTATTTACCAATTTTAAGATTAATTTATATAAAATAATTTTTAATTCTACTAATAAAACTAAAAAATTCTTTATAATATAATTTTTTATAATTAATGGAAGAATTTAATCTACTATAGAAAATAGGAACTAACAACACAATTATTAATAAACTTTTATTTTATATAACTATAGACATAGAAAAATAAATATATTATAATTGAAATATAAATGAAAATGATTATCAATATCATTAATAGAAGGTGAGAGTTTATGATAAAGAAAAAAATTAAAAGTAGATTAATCGTATTATTAATTGGTTTATTAAGTTGTATGGTGATTTCAACTATAGATAGAAATGTAAATGGAAAATTAATAAAAGAAAATAGTACTCCTAGTAAAGTTATATTAATGAGGAGTAATTAATTTCTATAGTATAAAACTTTTAGCCTAGGTAAAAATAAGGCTGAAAGGAGTGAATGGTATGGATAAAACCAATAATAGCAACAATAAAGGGAAAAGAAGACAAAAGATAAATAACTTACCTAAAAATAAAGGAAATAAAAAGACTTCACCAAGATATGTAAATTTTGATGGTGAACCAACTGAATAGATAAACTATAAATCTCTTAGAATGTCCTAAGAGATTTTCTTTTATATTACTTCACATTTATAAATAGGTGTATTATTTATATCCATAATATATAATAGAATTAATAGTAAAATCTGAAATACATTGATTAGGAGTGCACTATGGATAAGGTTATATTAAAGGATATAGAAATATTGGATAATTTTGGAAGGCTCGATAGAGATATATTAATAGAAATTTGTGAGAAAAGTTACAAAACAAATTTTCATAGGGGACATCAACTCTTTATGGAAAGAGATGTAGTAAATAATATTTATATAGTTTTAAGTGGAAAAGTATCTTTATATAAAATATCAGAAGAAGGGCAAAAGCGGGTAATATTTATACTAGGAGAAGGAAGTATAATAAATGATGTAATAATTGATAATGGAAGCTCTTCAGTAAATTGTGAGGTTTTTGAAGATAGTGTCATTATGATAATTAATAAAGATGAATTACTAAAGCTTATGGAAAAATACTTTTCACTAACTAAAGTAGTTATAGAATCTATGACTAAAAAAATTAGAAGAACTTATAGGCAACTAAAAAATACAGTGCCATTAAAGATTGAGAAAAAACTAGCAGCAAAACTTTGGAAACTTTCAAAAGATTATGGAGTAGATGGAGAAAAGGGCACAGTAATTGATATGACCATGACTGTTACATACCTTGCAAACATGTTTGGGTGTTCAAGAGAAACAATGTCTAGAGCTATAAAAGTATTGGAAGATAAAAATCTCATAGCTATAAAAAATAAAAAGATAACAGTTATTAATAGAGAAAATTTAGCTAAATATTTTAAGGGTATGTGATACTGTACTTACAAATATAAAAATAATTGAAAAACACTAAACATATCTAAGAGTAAAAAACAGCTATGATATGTTTGGTGTTTTTGTATAGTGAAATAGAAAATGAAATGATTAAATTATAAAGTTAAAAATTCAACTATTTGAATATAATTCGTTTTTTCATACTCCATACCCCAATACTTGATATAATATCAGCAATACAATTCTTCAAAGGATTTACCTTAGTTTCATAAAAATAAACTTTCTTATCACTGTAATATTTATAATCAGCAGGTAAAGTTTCTTTTGAAATGCTCGCCATCTTTTTAAAAATTTTGAACCATATTAAATTACCTAATGGGGGACTTGTTTCTTTTCTATATTTCATTGAATTATAAAATTTTCTTGTAGCACTTTTGATATGTTTTTCAATCTTCTTCTCATATTTTTTATTAGCCTCCCAAGGTGTACTTGTTATACTTAATTCACAAATCTTTCGACTTCCACCTAAAGTAATAGATAATGCTTTAATAACTTTATTTAATCCAGAACCACCATTAGCAACAAGCATAAGGGACTGTTTAAAGAATTTTGGTCTGTGTAGACTATGGGCAAAGCGGTCAATAAAGTTTTTCATTAGCCCACTAACATTCAATGCATATCCTGGTGAACTAAGAATTACACCGTCTGAATTTAGAATTTCTTGCTCAATGCTTTCCTTATCGTCTTTTAAAGGGCAAAACCACTCTCCTTTGGATATACAGGTAAAACAACCTTTACACATGTAAAAATTAATATCACTAAGAAATATATATTTAAAATCTATATCATTTATTAGCTTTAATTCGGCTTCTATTTTCTGAACAATTTTATATCCATTTCCTTTATGAGGACTTCCCATAATTGCAATTACTTTCATTCTCAAATCACCTTCTATAAAGATTAAATTATGTATTTAAATGCATATTAATTTAGAAATCTGTGTTATTTTATAGTTTACTTATATGCTAATTATAACATTAATTTGAAATTAAAATAAATTTTTACTCTAACTTTAGTAATATATAATGCTTGTAGTAAGAGATGAAATTTTACTAGAAAATAATTAAAAAGGAAAAATTAAATAGCTATAGAACAAGTAAGATAAAGACAATTATAATTAGCAACAAAAACTATAATTTAAGTACAGTCCTTTATTTATATATTTATGATTAGCCAATTATGAAGGGATGATAAAATGAAGAAAGTTTACCCATTTATACTGCCCTTATTTAGAAGCATTTTATTTATTATGGTTGGAGTGCTATTTACAATATTAACCAATCAATCATTGGAGGAAGCAAGTCAATGGTGGTCTATAATATGCACTGTTTGTAATATCATTACTATTGTTTTATTGATGGCAATTTGTAGAAGTGAAGGCTCTACGTATAAAAAACTAATTGGTTGCCCAAGGAAGAAAGGTAATGTAAAATATACATTACTGGTTGTTATGTTAATGCTTATATTGGGAATAGGGGGGATGTATGTATTTGGATTTATGATTTATGGTTATGTTCCTGTAAAAATGATACAACCCATTCCTGTATGGCTTGCATCAATAAATGTCATACTTTTACCTTTAACCACAGTATTTGCTGAACTACCTCTATATTTTGGATATGGACTAAATAGAATTGAAAAAATTACAGGCAATAAAATATTATCAATTGCATATACGATGTTTTTCTATGCTCTTCAGCATAGTTTCATTCCTCTGCTATGGGATTGGAAACATGCCCTATTTAGATTTTTATCATTCTTGCCTTTAATGATTGTATTAGGAATTATTTATTATAAAAAGAGAAAGCTTCATCCATTAATGGTAGGACATTTAATTTTAGACTTAGCAACAGGTGTCCAAATTTTAATGACTTCTATATCTCCGGCATTATTTGAAATGATGAAAGCAATGAATAAGTAATATGTTGTTCATAAAATGGACATCTGGAGGGGTACACTCATCTTGAAGCATATTTGAGGGGCTGAAAACTATAAAAATATTAGAAGACAAAAATCTTATAGTTATGCATCTTTAAAAAAATGATAGATCAGTATGATTAGCCTATTTTCCATCATACTGCGTTGTCAGAACCCTCTCATAGCGCCCTATGAGTAGAACCTGAAGCCTTGTCTGATGTGAGGCATATTCAAAAAATAATTAGTCAGTATGCTCATCTATTTTGTATCATACTTCGTCGTCAGAACTTCATGATAGTTAAACTATCATGAAAACCTGTCTTCTTGTATGATGCAAAATATATTTCGCATCTTTAACTAGCTATTTTATTTCATATGCTTAAAATATACTAACATCTTTGATCTATTATTTTCTTTCAGATGCCTTATAAAAAATAAAAAAATAAAAAAATAACAGTTATTAATAGAGAAAATTTAGCTAAATATTTTAAGGTATGTGATAAAAATCACATACTTTTTTTTATATATCACTTAGAATTAGAGTGAGTAATAGGGAACTTATTGTTAATATTAGTGAATTAATTAACAATAAATAGTGAAATTTTATATAAATTTTTCAGAATAAACTTAATATCCAGATGATTCAAATCATATTCTTATAATATTTAAAATTTCACTATAAAGAATAAGAAAGTATAGGAGTGTGCAATTATGGGACTTATAATTTCTAAAGATAGGTTTAATGATGTGCTAAAAAACTTAAATGAAAAATATGAAATATATGCACCTGTAAACCTAAAAGGTAAGGGAACTTTTTCTGACACAGATAGAGTAAGATATGGATTAGTAAGTTCAATAGAGGAGATTGTAGTTGATGCAAAATCTCATTTTTCTTTTAAAGAAATATTACTGCCAATAACTCAAACTTTATTTTATTTTACAGAAGAACAGTGGATTGAACCTAAAATTGATAGAAAAGAAATATTAGTATTTTTAAGAAGCTGTGATTTACAAGCTGTAAAAAGAATAGATGAGATATATTTAAAAAATGGCGACAAAGACCCATATTATAAGGCGATTAGAGATAATGTAAAATTTATATTGATGGGCTGCAGTAAAAGCTTTGAAAATTGCTTTTGTGTAAGCATGGGGACAAATAAAAGTGATAAATATTATGCAGCAATAAATTTTAGAAATGACGTTGTAGAACTAGATGTAAAAGATGAAGAACTATTAGACTATTTTAATGATGTTGAAGGTAGAATTTGTGAAGTAAAGCCGGATTATGTTACAGAAAATTCTGTAAAAGTTAATATACCGGAAAATTTAGATCAAAGAATTTATAATTCAGATATGTGGAAGGAATACAACTCAAGATGTATTAGTTGTGGAAGATGTAATTTTGTTTGCCCTACTTGTACATGCTTTTCAATGCAAGATATTTTTTATAAAGATAATGAGAAAACAGGAGAGAGAAGAAGAGTATGGGCATCTTGTCATGTAGATAATTTTACAGTTATGGCTGGAGGACATGAGTTTAGAAAATCGAAAAGCGAAAGAATGAGATTTAAAGTAATGCATAAGGTATATGATTTTAAGAAAAAGTTTGGATACCATATGTGCGTAGGCTGTGGAAGATGTGATGATATCTGTCCAGAATATATATCTTTTTCAAATTGCGTAAACAAGCTTAATGATGCTATGGAAGGAGAAAAATAAAAATGTCAAATATATATATGCCATTTAAATCTAAGATAATTAGTATAAAAAAGCATACAGATATAGAGTATTCCTTTAGAATGGAGTACTACGGAGATGTAAAGCCAGGTCAATTTTTTGAAGTATCACTTCCTAAGTATGGTGAAGCACCAATATCTGTATCAGAAATAGGAGAAGGATATATAGAGCTCACCATAAGAAGAGTGGGAGTTGTTACAGATGTAATTCATAGCTTTAAACCAGGAGATATTCTTTTCTTAAGAGGACCTTATGGTAATGGCTTCGATATAGACAACTATAAAGATAAAGAGCTTATAGTGGCTGCAGGGGGAACAGGATTATCTCCGGTTAAAGGTGTTATAGATTATTTTGCAGATAATATTGAAGAATGCAAAAATCTAACAGTATTAGTAGGTTTTAAAACTATTGATAATGTACTCTTTGAGGATAATATAGAAAGATGGAAAAAAACTTCTGATGTTACTATAACAGTAGACAGTGCAGAAGAAGGATATAAAGGAAATGTCGGACTTGTTACAAAATATATACCAGACCTTAAGATAAATAATATAGATGAGGTTCAAGTAATAGTTGTAGGACCTCCAATGATGATGAAGTTTACTGTTTTAGAATTTTTAAAATTAGGAATTAAAGAAGAGAATATTTGGATTTCTCAAGAAAGAAAAATGTGTTGTGGAGTAGGAAAATGTGGTCATTGCAAGATAGATGACACGTATATTTGTGTGGACGGACCAGTGTTTAACTATATTAAAGGAAAAACTCTTATAGATTAGGGGGGAATATTGTGGATATAAATACTAAAAATTTAAAAAAGAATGCTTTTAGAGTTACTAAGCATAGAGGAAAAGTTGCCATAAGAATAAGAGTACCTGGTGGTCATATGCCAACTAAATACTTTACAATTTTAAATGACATTGCAGAGAATTACGGAAATGGTACAGTACATTTAACAACTAGACAGGGTTTTGAAATTCCAGGTATAGATATGAATAAGATGGATGAAATAAATAATTTAATTCAACCAATTATAGAAGGTTTAGGAATAAATCAGCTTAATCCCAATAAGGGATATAACGCAGCTGGAACTAGAAATGTATCTGCTTGTATTGGCAATAACGTTTGTCCTTTTGGAAATTATAATACTTCTGAATTTGCTTTAAAAATTGAAAAAGCAATTTTCCCAAATGACTATCATGTAAAAATTGCATTAACTGGATGTGCTAATGACTGTATAAAAGCAAGAATGCAGGATTTTGGAATTATAGGCATGACAGTACCTCAATATGAAAGTTATAGATGTGTTGGTTGTGAGTCCTGTGTTAAAAATTGTAAGAAAAGGGTTACAGGAGCATTGAGTTTTGAAAACTTTAAGGTAGTGAGAGATCATTCTAAATGTGTAGGTTGTGGAGAATGCGTGGGCAAATGTCCTACAGGTGCATGGTCAAGGAGCACAGATAAACATTATAAATTAGTAATTATGGGTAGAACAGGTAAGAAAAATCCAAGAATGGCTCAAGATTTTATAAAATGGATAGATGAAGAAAGTATAATTAAAATAATTCTAAATACCTATGATTATATTAAAGAATATATCGATAAAGACGCACCAGGTGGAAAAGAACATATAGGATATATAGTTGATAGAACAGGATATAGAGAATTTGAAAAATGGGCATTAAAAGATGTAGAACTTCCAGATATTGCAGAAATAACTGAAAATATTAATTGGTACTAAGTTTCAATAAAAAACCGTGATTACTCACGGTTTTTTGTTAGAGTTCATTCTTTACTATATTTCCATTTACCATAACAAATTTAACTTTATTTCTTAAGTCAAAAGGATGTCCATTGTAAATTACAATATCGGCATCTTTGTTTACTTCTATAGATCCAACTCTATCGTCTATTCCTAATACTTCAGCGGCATTTATAGTTATAGCCTTTAAAGCTTCTTCTTCATCTAATCCTTCTCTAGCAGCTAATGCAGCACATACAGGTAAGTATTGAAGAGGAATTACAGGATGGTCTGTCATAAGAGCAATTTTAAGTCCTGCACTATTTAAAACAGATGGAGTTTCAAAGGTCAAATTTTGAAGCTCAAATTTTGATCTATCTGAAAAAGTAGGACCAACTATTATACCTTTTAAAGTCTCTTCCTTCAAGTAATCAACTATTAGATGTCCCTCAGTACAATGCTCTAAAGAAATTTCTACTCCAAATTCTTTAGCTATTCTTATAGCAGTTAAAATGTCATCAGCTCTATGAGCATGAGCTTTAAGAGGAATTTCTTTCTTTATTACCTTTGCAAGAGCTTCAAGCTTCATGTCAAATTCTGGTGCTTTTTCATTTCCTTCAATAGATTTACGTTGCTTTTCAACATAATTTTTAGCTTTTATTAAGTTCTCTCTAAGAACTGCTGCAGTACCCATTCTTGTTGAAGGGCATTTATTTTGTTTATCATAAACCCTCTTAGGATTTTCACCAAAGGCAACTTTCATAGCTGCACAGTCATCTATTATCATTTCCTCTAGTCTTTTTCCATAAGTCTTCATTATAGCAAATTGACCGCCAATTACGTTTGCACTCCCAGGACCAGTAGCAACAGTTGTAATACCAGCTAATAGTGCCTCTTCAAAGGATCTATCTACAGGATTAATACCATCAATTGCTCTTAGATGAGGTGTAACAGGATCAGTAGCTTCATTTCCATCTGCACCTTCAAAGCCAATGCCATTCTCCCACATACCTACATGGCAATGAGCATCAATCATACCAGGCATTAAAAAACCACCTTGTGCATCAATAACTGTAGAGTTCTCAGGTATTTCTAGATCTTTTCCTATTGCTACAATTTTATCATTATCAACGATAATTGTTCCCTTATCTAAAATTTCCTTTGTCATAGTATGGATGTTAGCATTTTTAATAAATATCATAACATTATACCCCCATAATATTCTTTAAAATATATTGATTTTTATTTAATAAAACATTTTACGTTATCTATATGAATGTATCTTCAAAAAAATAACAAGCCAGTATGTTAACCTATTTTTTGCCATATGCTTAAACAAAATATTTATTATTGCTTTTTTACTATATTTGTGAAGTATCTTGGTGGAATATAATTCTTTTTTATACCTTCAGTAACTATTAAGTAAGTAGCAGCTGTATCGAATCTAGCATCATGATAACTTCCACTACCTTCGAAAAGTTCTTTTGCCTTATCTCTAATTTGACTTCTTTCTACACCTAAGAATCTAATAACTTCTTCAAGCTTAGGATTTTTAATTCCACCTCTAGTATTTATGAACTTGCATATATTTTTATAATAATTCATTGTGCAAAAAACATTTTTAGGAGCATATTCTATATCGCAATATTCAAGTTCATGACATAAGAATTTTATATCAAAGTTAACATTATGTCCAATTAATATATCGGCAGATAAAAAATCATTTACGAATTCTTCGTAAGAATCTTCAAAGTATTTTCCATTACTTAATTGGTATAGATCTTCAGCAGAAAAACCATGAACCTCTTCAGCTTCAGGCTCAACATATTCTACTGCAAAGAAAACATTTTTACCTTCAGTTTTTGTAGGTTTTACACCAGTATCTACAACTATATAAGATAGCTGGCATATATTTCCTGGAGTTATTCCAGTAGTTTCTGTATCAAAAAATATCATCTTCATATGTAAAAACCTCCTAAGTATACTAATATAATAATACAAATTAGAGAATAAATATAGAGTAAATATGATAAATTACTTGTAAAGGTTTAAATAAAAAATATTAATAAATATACAAAAAATTAATGTCTTATTTGTGAATTTTGTAATATAATGTTGAATAAAAGTTACTTTAATGTAGGAGGGAATGGAATGGACGAATATATGATATACACTATCCCAAGAGAAAAACATAATGAAAAAGATTTAAAATCAATACTTAATATTCATAAGGAAATTAAGTTTGTGTCCCTAGTAGGAGTAGATTTATTAGGCAATGACACTGACGAAAAAATTCCTGTAAAAAATTTTTTAGAAGATATACATATTTTTTTAAATGGAATGGCAGCACAGACAGATGGATCCTCAGTTGTTTTACCAGGCATAGCAAAATTAAATAACGCTAAAGTAGATATGAAAGCTGATGTAGATTGTAACTGGTTTATAGATTATAATTATGAAAATATAGATGAAGAAACAAATAAACCTATAGGTACTTTAAGAATTCCATGCTTTTTATATCACGAAGGAAAAGCTGTAGATTCAAGAAATATTTTAAAAAGCACCATAACATTTTTGAAGCAAAATATTATGAAGTTATTGAAAGAAAATAAAGAAGCTCTTAATTATTATGGAGTTACTTTTGATGAGATAGAAGGAGTAGAGATAACTTCTGCTACAGAATTAGAATTTTGGGTAAAAAGCCCTAATGAGCTTGCAGAATTAGAGGCATTATCTACTTCTCAAGCTTTAAAGGAACAATATTGGAAAAGAACAAAGGGCTCTGTAAGAACAGCTTTAGAACAAAGTTTATTGCTAATGGATAAATATGGATTAGAGCCTGAGATGGGACATAAAGAAGTTGGAGGAGTTACAGCTAAATTATCTCAAAGTGGAGATTTAGTTCATGTAATGGAGCAGCTTGAAATCGATTGGAAATATTCTAATGCCATACAAGCTTGTGATAATGAATTATTTATTAGAACTCTTATAAAAGAAACTTTTAGAAGAAATAAATTAGAAGTTACTTTTGCAGCGAAACCTATAGATAGTGTTGCAGGTAGTGGAAAGCATGTTCATATGGGTATAGTGCTAAAATTAAAAAACAATAAGAGAATTAATCTTTTTACATCAAAAGAAGGTGGATTCATAAGCACAATAGGATATGGTGCATTGATGGGAATGCTTAAAAATTACGAAGTTATGAACCCATTTATATCTTCTTCAAATGACGCGTTTAGAAGGTTAAAACCAGGATTTGAGGCCCCAGTGTGCATAGTTACATCTCTAGGGCTAACTAAAGATGTGCCTTCAAGAAATAGAACTATACTTATAGGATTAATTAGAGATATGGAGAATCCTATGGCAACGAGATTTGAATTAAGATCTCCAAGCCCACGTACTAATACATATTTAACATTAGCAACTATGAATATGTGTATTTTAGATGGTATAAGATACGTTGTTAAAAATAATAAAAATGAAGAAGAATTATTGAAGGAAATATCTAAAAAGCCTGGAGAAGACTCACCATATTTAGAAAAGCACAGATCCTATAGAAGTGAAGAAGATATATTTGAGGATTTTTCAGAAGAAGAAAGAGAAGACTTCTTTGGGAAATCTCCAAGAACAGTGTATGAAAATATCATAGGTTTTGATAACTGTAAAGATAAGCTTAAAGTAATAACTGAAGGCAATATAATAACTGAAAATATAATAAATAGTTATAAAATAGCTATTTTAAATAAATATGCTATGGAAATAGAGCATAGAATAATCTTAAATTATATGGATGAAGTTAGAAACTGTAAAATACTTCATCATAATGAAATTGATTGCGATTTAGATAAGAGTAATTGGGAAGATATTAAACTTATTAGAGAAAATATAATGAAGGATACAAATGTTAGAAAAAGTATATTCTCAGAGATAAGAGAAGCTATTAATAATAAAGAGTATGATAAATTATCAGAGCTTCAAATATTATTAGAAGAAGAAATGCAAAATTTAAGAGATAAATATCTATCATATTCAAGAAATTTAATAGATTTTCATATGTAAGTTCAAAAGCTAGCTTGAAGCTAGCTTTTTTTCTAAATTTTTTACTACATTTTTATATTTTTGTTGTAATTTTATGCCATCTGGCGAGTGTTCAAGCTGAAAACACTTTTCATTTAATTCATCCATTTTTTCTTTAGATAAACTTCTTTCTGCAAAACTGTATATAGTTGAATTTTCTTTGTCTATATGTCTTTGTAATAAGTCTGTATAACATATAGCATTAGCTATTATATCTAATTTAGACTCTTCATTACCATTATTAAAATTTACAATAGCTCTTTCTAAATTAACTACATATAGTCTTCCTAAATCATGCTCTACAAGCATACCCATAATAGGACCATTTTTTATTCTTTCTCCAAGAGCATCACCCATAATTTTAAATAATATAAGCTCTTCTTTATTATGATGATGACTGTCAGCATAATTTTTTATAAAATCTATGCAGATATTAAAGTCTTCAATACTTACTGTATTTTCATTTAATATTTTAAGACATAATTTTCTTATTATTTTTAACATTCTTACAATGAGATTATGTTCCTCTACCATTAAATCAATTGCCTTCATAATAGTTACCTCCTAAGATTTTAATATTATTATTCCAATATAGAAATTTACTATTAGATAAATAATTATTATATTTATAGATTTATCATAAATTTTTATAAAATACAATATTAAATAAATAAATAATATAGAATCTCTTTTTTATAATTCCATAAAAAATATTAAGTTATAATAAATTTACATAAGTGGATATGAAAAACATATTAAATTGAATTAATACAGTACAAATTCGTAATAAAATGAAGATAAATTTATAAAATCAGATATTTCAGTAAAAATTTATAAATCGTAGTATTTGAATATATGAATATAATGTGATATTCTAAATTTAGATACTTATAAAAATAACTTTAGTAAATTCATTTTATAATTAAGTTATTTTTATTTATAGAAATTTTATATTTATAAAAAATAATAATTTTAAGAGAGGCTGATAATCATGAAAAAAGTATTAGTGGTAGGTGGAGTTGCTGGAGGAGCTTCAGCAGCAGCTAGATTAAGAAGATTAGATGAAGAAATTGAAATTATCATGTTTGAAAAAGGCCCTTACATTTCCTTTGCTAACTGCGGACTTCCATACTACATAGGTGAGGTTATAAAAGATAGGAATAAACTTATAGTTACAAAAGAAGAATTAATGAAAGATAGATTTAATATTGATGTTAGAAGTAATAGCGAGGTAATTGAGGTTGATAGCGAAAATAAAATTGTTAAGGTGAAAAATGGTGATAAAGTTTATGAAGAAAGCTTTGATTATTTAGTTTTATCACCAGGGGCTAAACCTATAATTCCTAATATAAAGGGTATAGAAAATAGCAGAATAAAAACTCTAAGAAATATTCCTGATACTGATAAAATTAAAGCAGAAATAGACAGTGATAAAGTTAAGAGGGTCACTGTTATTGGTGGCGGATATATAGGTATAGAGATGGCTGAAAACTTAAGAGAAAGAGGGCTAGAGGTAACTTTGGTAGAAGCAGCACCTCACATCTTAGCACCATTAGATGATGACATGGTAGTATTAATAGAAAAAGAATTAGAAAATAAAGGTATTAAATTAATATTAAAAGATGGGGTTAAGGAGTTTAAAGGAGATGAAAATTCAATCACTGCTATACTAAATAGCAATGTAGCCGTTGAAGGGGATCTAGTGATACTTGCTATAGGAGTTACTCCAGATACGGAATTCTTAAAAAGCAGTGGAATAGAATTAGGAGTTAAAGGTCATATTTTAGTAGATCAGTATTTAGAAACGAATATTAAAGATATTTATGCTGCAGGAGATGCGGTGGAAGTGGTAGATTTTATAAATAAAAGCAAAACTGCTATACCCCTTGCTGGACCAGCAAATAAAATGGGCAGGATAATAGCAGATAATATTTGTGGATATAAAAATCAATATAAAGACACCCAAGGAACTTCTGTCATAAAGGTCTTTGATTTAACAGCAGCATCTACAGGAAATAATGAAAGAACTTTAAATAAATTTAATATCCCATATAAGATAATATATGTTCATCCAAATAATCATGCTGCCTATTATCCTGACGCTACACAAATGACTTTAAAGCTAATATTCAATGATGAGGGAAAAATTTTAGGAGCGCAGGCAGTAGGATACGATGGAATAGAAAAAAGAATAGATGTTATTGCCACAGTCCTTAGGTTAGGTGGTACAGTTTATGATTTAACTGAGCTGGAATTAAGCTATGCACCTCCATATTCTAGTGCAAAGGATCCTGTAAATTTTGCAGGATATATAGCTGAAAATGTATTGTCTGGAAAAAGTCATATAGTATTACCTAGAGAAGTTGATGGAAGAGACAGGGAGAAAGTTATTTTAATTGATGTTAGAACCAAAATGGAACGAGATAATGGTTATATAGATGATTCAATTCATATAGATGTCAATGAATTGAGAGATAAAATTTCTGAGTTAGACAAATCTAAGGAGTATTGGATACATTGTGCAGTAGGGTTAAGAGCTTATATAGCCGAGAGAATGTTAAAAAACTATGGTTTTAATGTGAAAAATGTAACTGGAGGATATAAAAGCTATAGGGCAGAAAAATTTGTTCCTAAAAAGCTTATAAATAATCAAGAAAATCAATACTTCTCTAAAATTAATTATAATAAAAAAGAAATTGCTTTAGATCTTTGTGGATTACATTGTCCCAATCCTTTAATTAATTTAGAAGAAAAAATAAAAGAGCTAAACAGAGGAGAAATATTAACAGTAAAATCTTCAGATACTGATTTTCAAGAAGATGTGAAAGGTTTTTGTGAGAGAAATAAGTGTAAATTAACCCATGTAGAAATTGATAAAGGTATTGTAACTGCCAAAGTAGAAAAGCTTTAATTAGAGATAAAGCTGTGACTATTTGTCACAGCTTTATTTTTTAATGTATAGTAAAATTAGTTTTAATACAAATATGATAGATAATAGCCATTTAACAATTGAAAGAGGTTTATTTTCGCTTTCATTAATAATAGATTTGTTAGTACATTAAGAATTGGATATGAAAGCATTTCTAATGTTAAATTTGAAAAAGATTTCTATGAATTTATCCTTTAGTAGAATCAGTATTATTGCTATATTATATTAATTTTTAAATCAATTAAATTCAATACTATAGTTAATTTATAATAAAAAGATTATACATATACCATTATTGGTATAATTTCCATATAATTATATATTTTATTACTTTCTTCAATATCTTTTTCATTAACATGTTCGGTAAGAGCTAATAACTTATTCTCCATTAATCTCAACCCTAGATCCTCATATAGATCTTTAGAATGTTCTTTTACTTCCTTATCAATAGAGTTTACTTTTCCAACTACAGTAACATATTTGTTTTCCAAACATTGAGAATATGCATTTAAATATTTGCTTTCCAGGTGAATAATGGCTTTATAACTGTTAAATAAGGGTTCAGAAATATATTCCATGCAATGATTATCTTCAAGAGAAGAATAAGTATCTTTTAAAAAATTTAAAAGAGCACTTTTATCAACCTTACCTCCTAGTAGATTTTCTTGTGGATTAAGTATACTTTCTATCTCAAGTGTATTTATTAAGTTTTGAAGTTTTTTTAGCTGAGAGCTTTTATGAATCCTACAACTTATTTGAATAATATCGCCAATTTTAGCTTTTTCCAGTGCTTGTATAGTAGTTATATTTTTTAATAATTTGAATTCAGTTAATAATTGATGAAGTTTTACAAAAGTAGTAATGGGGCATGCAGTAACTTCCTCTAAAGTCAGATTTAAAAATCCTTGTAGCACTTGTACAAATGCGGTACCTTGACTAATTTTACCACAGGTAAGCTCACTTAAAGGCATATTGGTATTTATGATTATTTCTCTTCTATTTGCAGTAACATCTATTTCTCTAAATCTTATAAAAGCAATTTTATACATACTGACAATAGTATCGTTATTCACATAAAGTGGAATAAATACATCACTCACTTTATTCACTCCTTTTAGTATTATAATAAATTCTATATTGTATTTACTAAATTTAGAACAATTATTTAGGTTAAGAACATTATTTACATTAAATCTATTTAGAATTTTTGAAAAAGTGATATAATATTTATGAAAGGGGGATGCATATGAAAATATTAGCTGCATTGATACTAGGGATGATATTAGGATATTTCGTTCCATTGACAAAAAAACAAAAAGAAGTTAATGGTAAGTTACAACAACTAGGTGTAGTATTTTTGCTATTTTTCATGGGAGCCTCAATTGGTGCGAATGAAGAGGTAATAAAGAACATAGGATCGATAGGTTTGAAATCCTTTACATTTTCGCTATTAGCTTGTACTTTTAGTGTAATAGCTGTGTATTTTTTGAGCAAAAAAGTTTTTTGTAATGGAAAAGAAATACCTCAAGGAGAAAAAGAAGCTATAGTTGAAAAATGTGAAGAGGGGGGAATGTAAATGACTATAATTGTCATAGGTTCAATGATTTTAGGCATCGGATTTGGGTATTTTATATTCCCACAAAGTATAATAGAAAATTTAGATAGTATTGCATCTATCTGTTTATATGTACTTATATTTTTAGTAGGAATTGATGTTGGATCAAATAAGAAGATAGTAAAAGATATAAAAGCTACAGGAATTAAAGTCCTCATTATACCACTAGGAATTATTTTTGGTTCTTTATTTGGAGGATTTATAAGTGGATTGATATTTAATATGCCATATAATGAAAGCTTAGCAGTAGCTTCAGGCTTTGGATGGTATAGCTTATCAGGAATTATGCTTACAGAACTTGCAAATGCACAGTTAGGTGCTATAGCATTTTTATCTAATGTATTTAGAGAAGTAATGGCAGTAATATCCATACCTATATTAGCAAAAAAACTAAATTATTATTCCGCAATTGCACCTTGTGGAGCCGCTTCTATGGATACTACGCTACCTTTAGTAGCAAAAGCTACAAACTCAGAAATAGCGGTAATATCATTTATAAATGGAGTTATATTAACTTCCTTAGTACCGGTTTGCGTTACGTTTTTCTATAATCTTTAATTCAATCAAGTAGATAATAAAATTTATTTATTATCTACTTATTTTTATTTAAAAGAAAATTTAGCTTTGATATAATAAATCTATAAGAGTTTTTATAATTTTTTAATTGATAAGCTATAAAACTTATTATTGTAGGATATTTTGTGTTAAAAGATTTACCTGCAATTATGCATTAGAAACTATAAATAATGAAAATAGATCTTTGGTTTTTAATGTAGAGCAAATTTTATTATGAGAAAGCTAGATCTTATAAATATAGAGCTTTGTATGATATATATCCTGAAAATCTTGAAGATAAAAAAAGTATATTAACTGAAGTAAAAGAAATAGAGGATTTTATACATACCATTAATAGAACAGCCTTTAATACCAAAGGAGATTTAATAAAGTGATAGGAGGAAATATATGGAGAGATATAGAGGGGGAGATTTTATAATTCATGATGAAATTTTAGAAAGTATTAATTATGGATTAGAAAAATCAAAAGATATAAATTTTATTGAAAAATTATTAAATAAGGCTAAAGAAGGAAAAGGACTTAGTTATAAGGAGGCAGCAGTACTTTTAAGTGTAGAAGATGAGAAAATATTAAATAAAATATTTAAATTGGCAAGAGAAGTTAAGGAAAAAATATATGGAAAAAGAATTGTAATATTTGCGCCACTTTATGTAGGTAATTATTGCGTTAACAATTGCAAATATTGTGGCTATAAAGCTTCAAATAAAGACTTTACTAGAAAAAAATTAACAATGGAAGAATTAAAAGAAGAAGTAAGAATTTTAGAGTCTTTAGGACATAAAAGAATTGCATTAGAGGCAGGCGAAGATCCTGTTAATTTACCAATTGAATATGTGCTTCAATGTATAGAAAATATATATTCATTAAAATTTGATAATGGATCTATTAGAAGAATAAATATAAATATAGCGGCAACTACTGTAGAAAACTATAAAAGGCTAAAAGAAGCAGATATAGGAACATATATATTATTCCAAGAGACTTATCATAAAAAAAGCTATGAGGAATTCCATCTTAATGGTCCTAAGTGTAATTATGACTATCATACTACTGCAATGCATAGAGCTAGAGAAGCAGGAATAGATGATATAGGATTAGGAGTATTATATGGATTATATGATTACAAGTATGAAACTATTGCAATGTTAATGCATGCAGAAAGTTTAGAGAAAGATACTGGAGTTGGTCCTCACACTGTTTCTGTTCCAAGGATAAAAGCGGCAGAAAATGTAAGCTTGGACAACTATCCACATTTAGTAAATGATGATGCATTTAAAAGAATAGTAGCGGTATTAAGGTTATCAGTGCCTTATGCTGGAATTATACTCTCTACTAGAGAAGAAGCAGATTTTAGAGATGAAGTAATTGCACTAGGAGTTTCACAAGTAAGTAGTGGTTCTTGTACAGGAGTAGGTGGATATCAACATCAAAAAGGCAAACCACAATTTGAGCTAGGAGATAATAGATCTCCAATAGAAATTATAGAAAGTTTATGTGAAAGTGGATATATTCCTAGTTATTGTACTGCTTGTTATAGAGAAGGACGAACTGGTGATAGATTTATGGCATTAGCAAAATCAGGTGAAATAAATAATGTGTGCCAACCTAATGCATTACTAACTTTAAAAGAATTTATTATAGATTATGGTAGAGAAAAAACAAAAGTTTTGGGTGAAAATATAATAGAAAAAGAATTAGGCGAAATTAAAAATGAAGCTGTTAAAGCTTCTGTCATTGAAAAACTCAATAGAATTGAAAATGGAGAAAGAGATTTAAGATTCTAAGATAAAGGAGTTTATATTATGTTGCAAACACCAAATTCAAATAGAGTTCATATATCTGTATTTGGAAGGAGAAATGTAGGAAAATCTACTCTTATAAATGGATTAACTAACCAAAATACATCTTTGGTTTCCGAAGTAAAAGGTACTACTACAGATCCAGTATATAAAGCTATAGAGTTTCATCCAATAGGTCCAGTGGTTTTCATTGATACTGCAGGTATTGATGATGAAGGGGATATTGGAAATCTTCGTATTGAAAAAACTAAAGAAGTTTTATTAAAAACTGATGTAGCTATACTACTTTTTGATGATGAAAGTTTTAAGGGTTTTGAAATTGAAAGGCATTGGTACAATTTATTAAAAGAGAAAAACATTCCTGTGGTTGGTGCTATAAATATAAAGAATATAAATTCTATAGATAAACATAATCTATCTAATATATTTGATATTAAAATTATAGAAATTAATGCCATTACAAAGGACAATTTAAATCAGCTAAAAGAGGAATTAGTAAAAATAATTTCTAAAACAGAAAACGACTTATTAATATTAGGGGATATTATTAAACCCAAGAGTAAAGTATTATTAGTGGCTCCACAGGATATTCAAGCTCCAAAAGGGAGATTAATACTCCCACAGGTACAAACTTTAAGAGATATATTGGATCATCATGGTATTCCTATGATAGTTACTTTAGATGAGGTAGAGGATGCTCTAAAGCTTTTAAATAATAAGCCTGATTTAGTTGTGGTAGATTCTCAGGTATTTAAAATTGTTAATGAATTAATACCTAGGGATGTGCCATTGACTTCTTTTTCTATTTTGATGGCAAGGCAAAAAGGAGACTTGAAGACTTTGGTAGATGGAGCAAAGACTATAGATAAGCTTAAAAGTGGAGATAAAGTATTAATTTCAGAGGCTTGTAGTCATCATAGCTTAAAAGGGGATATTGCAAGAGAAAAGATTCCTAAACTTTTAAGCAGCAAGATTAAAGGAATAGAAATTCATAATGTAAGTGGAAGTGATTTCCCAAAAGATTTATCACAATATAAATTGGTTATACACTGCGGTTCTTGTATGTTTAATAGAGCTCAATTTATGTCAAGAATAAACTGTTGTAATAATGTTAATGTATCTATAACTAATTTTGGATTAGCAATAGCAAAATTAAATGACATGTTGGATAGAGTTATAGAACCCTTTAAATTGTAATGTAGACTAATATATAATTAATTTATATTATAGGGTTTCACAGTGAAAAATTAAGTTATACAGAATAATTTAAATTCCTTTTCAAATACTAAATGTACGTGGAAAGGAGTTTAGATTATGGGAAGAAAATCACTAGAAGTAAATTCATTACATGGATATAAAATTGAAGATTTAATTAATTTGAAAAACACAACAGAGTCTAAGTATGCTAGGTTAGTATTAACTATTATTACTATGAGATATTATGGTCATTCCAATAATGAAATTATTAAAAATACAGGTTTAAGTGTTCCAACTATAGTTGGACATATTAAAAATTGGAATATTCATGGTATAAAAGCTATAAAAGATCATCGCGGTGGATCTATGAGTAAACTTGAACCTAAGATTGTTGATAATCTTATTTATGTAACTATCAACAAAACGCCTATAGACTTTGAGTTCACTAGTAACGCCTGGACTTGTGAACTTTTAGCTCTATATATTAATAAAACTTTCGGAATACAAGTTTCTTATGAAACCATTAGAAGAACTCTAATAGCTAATAACTTATCTTACAAAAGAGCACAAGCTAAACCTACTAAAAATGACAAAGATGAGCAAGAAGCTTTTAAAAAAAATCTCAGAGACACTAGATACTTTAGAATCTTCATCTGATGTAGTTGTTTACGCATTAGATGAAACTTCTGTTAGTGTAGAGTCAAATAATCGTTCTTTATGGAGTATGGTAGGACATCCCCCTATTCTTGAAAAGAATGGTTCACATAAAGGAATCAATATTATAGGCTCTACTTCAATTTTAAATGAATTTCATACAGTTAACGATATATATTCTTCCCAACAATCAATAACATCAAAAGAAATAAAATCTCATATTGAATATCTGTTGAAAATTAATGATGATAAAAAAGTTGTAATATTTATGGATAACGCTAAAATTCATAAAAGTTTATTAATGGAAAGCTTTTATTATGATAACAAAGATAATCTTTCTATTATATTTCTACCAAAGTATTCTCCTGATATGAATCCACAAGAGAATGTTTGGAATCATTTAAAAGCTAAGTTGTTTAAACCATCTGCTAGAAAATCTATTTATGAATTAGCTTCAGATATTAAAATGATTTTTGACGAACTTAATGATAATCCTTATGAAATTCATTCGCTAGCTTATGCTAGAAATTTCCTAGTATAAATTAAATTTCGAGTTTGGAACCCTATATAGGGTTCCACAATGAAAATTTAACTTATGCATGATTTTAATTCCCACGACAAAAGTTCTTTTCTATGAATGAAAAATTAAGAATGAAAGATGAAGAATTATGGTTAAAACTCCACGACTAAAGCCTTTGGAGTTTTTTAAAAACAAATTTTATTTTAAGAAATTCACCTTTAGTGAATTTTTTCCCAAATTCTTCATTCTTCATTATTAATCCTTAATTTCTAAGGATTAAAGCTGTTTTTATAGAAAATTTATTTTCCAGAGTATATATTAAGTTTTCGCATTGTATGCTTATATAGGACTTTATTAAAGACTAACAATAAAAATTGTTAGTCTTTAATAAAATTTCCGTAAATTTAACTATTATTTTTTACTATAATGAGTGTGAAGAAGTTCATGAGATTTTTTATTATAAGGCTCTCCTAAAAACTCATCATAAAGTTTTATGATATATGGATTCTCATGAGATTTTCTTATCGATTTATTTTTATCTTCTTTATATAATGCAGCTCTGCGTTTTTCAAGAATAGAAGTATCGTCTTTAGAATAAGGCTGGCCACCTCCATTAATACAGCCGCCAGGGCATGCCATTATTTCAATTAAATGATAATTAGCAGTGCCATTTTTAATTTTTTCAAGCAAGTTTCTTGCATTCCCAAGACCACTTGCAATAGCTACATTAACATAGATATCTTTAATTTTTATAGTAGCTTCTTTAACACCATCTAAACCTCTAACAGAAGTAAAATCTAAATTTAAAAGTTCCTCTTTAGTAATCCATTCATATGCTGTACGTAATGCAGCCTCCATAACTCCACCGCTAGCACCAAAGATTGTACCAGCGCCAGTAGATTCGCCTAATGGATTATCAAAGATATCTTCATCTAAAGAAGTTAAGTTAATCCCAGCTTCTCTTATCATTTTTGCTAGTTCCCTTGTACTAATAACAATATCAACATCTGGAATTCCATTTCTAGACATTTCTGGTCTTGAAGCTTCATATTTTTTGGCAAGACAAGGCATTACTGAAACAACTACTAAGTTTTTAGGATCAATATTCATCTTCTCAGCCCAATAGGTTTTAGCAATAGCTCCCCACATTTGTTGAGGAGATTTACAGGTTGAAGGTACGTCTAGTAAATCATGGAATTGATGTTCAAAAAATGAAACCCATCCAGGGCAACAACTTGTTAACATAGGAAGTTTTCCGCTATTTTCAAATCTATGAATAAATTCAGCAGCTTCTTCCATGATAGTAAGGTCTGCACCAAAATTAGTATCAAACACATAATCAAAACCAATTTTTCTTAGCGCTGAAACCATTTTTCCTGTAACAGGGTTATCATCATCTATACCAAATTCTTCTCCTAGTGCTGCCCGTATTGCTGGTGCCGTTTGAACAACTACAATCTTATCCTTTTGATTTATTGCTCTCCAAACCTTTGAAGTGTTATCTACTTCAGTCAGCGCACCGGTTGGACAAACAGAAACGCATTGGCCGCAGAAAGTACAGCTTGTCTCTGTCATAGGTTCACCAAAAGCAGGAGAAATAACAGTTTGAAATCCTCTTTCTACAGCACTCAATACCCCTACAGTTTGAACTACATCACACATAGTGGTGCATCTTCTACACAATATACATTTATCTAAATCTCTAACAATTGAATTACTGGATGTATCTAGTGGATAAGTAGACATTTCGCCAAAGTAGGGTATTTCCCTTATACCTAAATCAGCAGCCAACTTTTGAAGTTCACAATGCATGCTTTTATGACAAAGCAAGCAATTTTGTGGATGATCTGAAAGCAATAATTCCACTACTGCTCTACGAGAAGCAATTGCTCTAGCAGTATTAGTTTTTACTACCATACCATTTTGAACTATTGTAGAACAAGCTGGTGCAAGATTTCTTCTTCCTTCTATTTCAACTACGCAAACTCTACAGGAAGCAGGCTGATTTTTAGTTTTATCATCATGCAATTTTAAATAACATAAATTTGGTATATTTATATTAAGTTTTTTAGCAGCATCGAGCACTGTTGAACCTTCTTGAATAGATACATCTATATCGTTTACTTTAAGTGAAATCAAACTCATTTTTATACCCCTTTTCTATATTATTTAAGTATAATAGCATCAACTGGACAACTTATCTTACAGTTACCACACTTTATGCATTTTTCTTGATTTATGCTATGGCGAAGCTTAACTTTACCAGTAATACAATTCACTGGACATTGTCTTGCGCATTTAGTACATCCTATACATTTATCTGTAATTACATATTTAAGTAAATCCTTGCAAACTCCTGAAGGACAAGTTTTATCAAATACATGAGCTTCATACTCATTCATAAAATATTTCATAGTGCTTAATATAGGATTAGGGGCAGTTTGCCCAAGACCGCATAATGAGGTATCTTTAATAATCTCTGAAAGTTCCTTTAATCTTTCAAGAGTTTGAGCATCACCTTTTCCTTTAGAAATTCTATCTAACATTTCTAATAAGCGAGTAGTTCCAATTCTACAAGGAGTACATTTACCACAGGATTCTTCTCTTGTGAATTCAAGATAAAATTTGGCTATATCAACCATACAATTATCTTCATCCATAACTATCATTCCACCAGAGCCCATCATTGAGCCAATAGAATTTAAAGATTCGTAAGCTATAGGAGTATTAAGATATTGGGCAGGAATGCATCCACCAGACGGACCACCAGTTTGTACTGCTTTAAACTTGCGGTTATTTTTAATCCCTCCGCCAATGTCATATATTATTTCCTTCAATGTTGTACCCATTGGTACTTCAACTAACCCAACATTATTTATTTTACCTGCTAGTGCAAAAACCTTAGTACCTTTAGAGGTAGCTGTACCAATTTGATTATACCAATCAGCACCTTTGTTTATAATTACAGGTATAGAAGCAAGAGTTTCTACATTATTAACACAGGTTGGTTTACACCATAATCCTGATTCTGCTGGAAAGGGAGGTTTATTTGTAGGTTCTCCTCTTTCACCTTCAATAGAGTGAATTAATGCAGTTTCTTCACCGCATACAAAGGCACCAGCACCATATTTAATTTGTATGTCAAAATTAAAACCAGTATTTAAAATGTTTTTTCCTAGTAATCCTAATTCTCTTGCTTGCTTAATTGCAATTTCCAATCTACTTATAGCAAGAGGGTATTCAGCTCTTATATAAACACAGCCAATAGAAGCTCCAATTGCATAGCCAGCAATTGCCATTGCTTCTATAACACTATGAGGATCACCTTCTAATATAGAACGATCCATAAATGCTCCAGGATCACCTTCATCTGCATTACAAATTATATATTTTTCATCAGATTTATAACTTTTAGCCATATGCCATTTTTTACCGGTAGGGAAGCCACCACCACCTCTACCGCGTAGACCAGAATCGTTAATTATATTTATAACCCCATCTTGACCTAGTTCTGTTAAAGATATTCCAAGAGCAAGATATCCATTTTCAGCAATATATTCTTGTATATTTTCAGGATCTATTAATCCACAATTCCTTAAAGCAATTCTTACTTGCTTTTTATAAAATGTCATTTCATCCTGTGTTTTAACTTTTTTACTTATGGTAGGCTCCTCATATAATAATCTTTCTATAATCTCACCATTAACTAAATGGGATTCTACAATTTCTCTAGTATCTTTTGGAGAAACATGAACATAAAAGACATCATCAGGAGTAATTTTTACTATAGGACCTTTTTCACAAAATCCAAAACAGCCAGTTGTAGTTACAAAGATTTCTTTTGAAAGACCAAAATCTTCAATTTCTTTAATTAGATTTTCTTTAATTAGGTCGCTTTCAGCAGATTTACAGCCAGTTCCACCACAAATTAATATAACCTTTCTATATTGAGCTTCACTATAATTATAATTGTCACAACCAGTAGATTTTCTTATATTTAATAAATTTTTGTTATCATTATGAATTTTTTTTAGTTCTTCAAATGAAGCCATTTTATTCAAGATACCGCCTCCTAATTAGTATATTCCCTAAGGATTTGTGAAACCTTGTCCACTGTTACATGACCATAAACTTTATTATTAACAGATACTACAGGTGCAAGGCCACAAGCTCCAACACATCTTAAAGAGCCCAAAGTGAATTTCATATCTTCTGTAGTCTTACCAGAAGCTATACCCAACTGATTTTCAAACTCCTTTAGAACTTCACCAGCACCTCTAACAAAACAAGCAGTACCTAAGCATACATTTATGACATACTCTCCCTGAGGCTGAGTTTTAAAAAATGAATAAAATGTAACTACCCCAAAGACTTTAGAAGCAGGAATGTCCAGTTTTTTAGAAACAAAAAGTTGAACTTCTTCAGATAAATATCCAAATATACTTTGTGCTTTGTGCAAAACTTCTATAAGTGCACCTTTTTTATTAGGAAGGGATTCTATAAATGTTTCTAACTCTAAAAATTTTTCATCTTTTTCATAACAACAGCACAATTAAAAAACCTCCTTATAATTTAATGTTATTTTTTTAACAATAAAATGTGAAATCTCTAAAAATAGCATATTTCATTACGTAAAGAATTTAGAATATGTAATATATTATGATGGAAGATTTAAAATATTATGAAAATTAATTTAAAAATATTATATATTATGAATAATTAAAATGTAAAGTTTTTTTTGAGATGATAAAACAAATTTTTATATAATAACTTAAAACTTCAAAAGCATCTATGATATAATTTATGTAAAATACAAAGGAGGGGATGGCGTGATTTATAATTTTGATGAAAGTATAGATAGAAAAAATACAGGATGTGTTAAATTTGATGGGTTAAAAGAACGATTTGGAGTGGAAGATTTAATTCCTATGTGGGTTGCAGATATGGATTTCCCAGTAGCTGAACCTATAATTGAAGCTATAAAACACAGAGCAAAGCATCCTATATTAGGATATACCAAGTTTGAAGATAGTTATTATGAAGCTATAGTTTATTGGATGAAAGATAAGCATAATTGGAACATAAAGAAAGAATGGATATGCTTTACTCCAGGTGTTGTTCCAGCATTAAATTATGCAGTTCAAGCATTTTCCTCTCAAGGAGATGAAATAATAATACAAACGCCGGTATATGCACCATTTTCAAAAGTAATTAAATTTAATGGGAGAACTATTGTTAATAATCCATTAAAGTATGAAGATAATAATTATACCATGGATTTTGATGATTTAAAAAGAAAAATAACTCCAAGAACTAAGCTGTTATTTTTATGTAATCCTCATAATCCTATAGGAAGAGTTTGGACTTTAGAAGAGTTAAAAACTTTAGGTGAAATATGTATAGATAATAATATAATTATAATATCTGACGATATACATTTTGACTTAATATACAGTGGATACAATCACACAGTAATTGCTTCAATTAGTGAAACTTTTGCACAAAATTCTATTATTTGCACTGCTCCAAGCAAAACGTTTAATATTGCAGGATTACAAGTTTCTAATATTATTATTCCAAATAAAGAATTAAGAAAAAGATTTAAAATTACTTTAGAAAATAATACTGTATCTGGTGCAAATGTTTTTGGTACAGAAGCTTTAAAAGCAGCATACTATCGCTGTGATGATTGGTTATCTCAATTAATGATATATTTAGAAGAAAGTTTAAATTATGTAATAGATTTTATTGAAAATTATATACCAAAAATAAAAGTTATAAAGCCACAGGGAACTTTTATAATTTGGCTAGACTGTTCTAATTTAAACATGGATGAAAAAGAAATTAAAGAATTTTTTGTTAGAAAATGCAGAGTAGGTCTTGATGAAGGAAGTATATTTGGACAAGAAGGAAAATATTTTATGAGAATGAATATAGCATGTTCTAAAAAAATTATTGAAGAAGCTCTAAATAGAATAAAAAAAGAAGTTGATAAGTTAACATAAAAATTTAAGCGTAATTTTTTATATATAAGTAATAGAAATAAATTAAGGAAACATAGAATTATTAATAATAATCCAGATGCTAAAAGTCTTGAAAAGTTTGTAAAAATGACCATATAACTTAATATAAGTAAATAAAATGGTTCTTCTATAATTTTAAGAAGAACCATTTTATTTTACGTAAAAAACATGTATTTCAAACTAGCTCTTAATATTTAAAAGTTAATTACATTAATTAAAAAAGTGATAGATTATGTGAATCTCACAAAATTAGTTAACATAATTAAAATTAAGAACATTATTTTTTAAAGTAAACTAGAATATGAAATAAATATTAAATTTATAAGACATTAATAAAAATTGTTAATTAAATCCAAAATTTATCATAAATGTAATATAATTATGAAATTTAAATTAAAATATATAAGAAGGGTGTCAACAATCTAATTTTAACTTTTAAAATTTCATTTAATAGTAATGTTTTAAATTTCAACTTTTTATAGCTAATTTTATAAAATTATCAAGGAGTATTTTAGATGAAAGCCAATCATAAACTCTACATTATATGATTTTGAAAGTTTTAGAAAGAAATCATATATATTATTTGAAAATAAGATAATAAAAATTCGCCTAGAGTTTTTAATAAATAAAAATATTAAGGAAATATTAGAACAATTGTGGTAGAAATTAGATAGTAAACTTACAAAAGAAGAGTGTTTTTGTAGTATTTTAATTTTTGAATTAGTTAGTATAAAAAATGGTGTTAAAACTATTATTAATCATGATGCTAGAGGAGGGGATATATTAAGCTTTAAAAGAGGGAATTTGTAATGAATTAGGATTAAGTAATATTGATATCATTGAGGATTATAATAGGATACTAGAAAAATTTAAAAGTTTAAGAACTTTAACATAGAGTGTTGCGGAGGTGTAATTTTGGGTAAATGTATAAGCACTCCAATAAATAGATTTGATGCAAAAGAGAAAATAAGTGGTGAGGCTAAATATATATCGGATATTAAATTAGAAAATTCTTTATATGCAAAAACCTTAAGATCAACTAAAGCAAGAGCAAAAATAGTAAATATAACATATCCAGTAATGCCAGAAGAATATTTTATAGTTGATAAAAATGATATAATTGGAAAAAATAGAGTGAAAATAATGTTTTATGATATGCCTTTTTTTGCTGAGGAGATAGTTAATTATATAGGAGAGCCAATAGCTCTTATAGTTGGTGAAGATAAAGAGAAAATATTAGATATTATCAATAAAATAGAAATTGAATATGAGGAAATTGAACCTATTTTTACTATAGAAGAAAGTGAGAACAGTAAAGAGAAAATTCCTATATATAAAGATGATAATTGTTTTGCAAATTATTTCTATGAAAAAGGAGTTATAGATAAGGCTTATAGTTCATCACACAGGGTGTTTAGCAGAGAATATAAAACTGGATATCAAGAGCATATATATTTAGAAACTCAAGGTATTGCTGCCACTTATGATGAAGAAACTCATAAAGTTACTGTTATTGGATCAATGCAGTGTCCTTATTTTGTGAAAAATGCAGTAATTGAGGCTATGGGATTAGCTGAAGATAAGGTTCAAATAATTCAATCTATAACTGGAGGAGCTTTTGGAGGTAAAGAAGAATATCCTTCATTAATAGGTGGTCAAGTAGTGGCTGCTACTATGAAAACCAAAAAGCCTGTAACACTTATTTTTGAAAGAGATGAAGATATAGAATGTTCAACTAAAAGACATCCATCAAAAATTAAATTAACTACTTTAGTAGATGAAAATAATAAAATTATAGGAATGGATGCAGATATAACTTTAAATGGCGGCGCTTATTCAGGACTTTCAAACATAGTGCTTCAAAGAGCTATGTTTGCAATTACAGGAGCATATAATATTCCAAATGTAAGAGTAAAAGGAAAGGCATTAGCTACAAATACAGTTCCAAATGGAGGTTTTAGAGGATTCGGAGCACCTCAAAGCATATTTGCATTAGAAATGCATATTGATTGTATGGCTAATGAATTAGGCATTGATACTTTAGAATTTAAAAAAATGAACCTACTTCATCAAGGAGATTTATCTTCAACTGGAGGAATTTTTAGAGGATATGTACCATTAAATGATTTAATTAAAAAAATTGAAGAACTTAGTAATTATAGTAAGAAAGTTAAAGAGTTTAAACTAATTAATAACTATAGAGGCATAGGATTATCATTGTTTTTTCATGGAGGAGGATTTACAGGAAGTGGGGAGAGAGACCATATAAAGGCAGTGGTTAAACTTAAAAAATATATAGATAATACTGTGGAAATACTTATTTCTAACGTGGAAATGGGTCAAGGTATTCACACCACTTTAAGAAAAATTGTGGCTTCGGAATTAGATATCCCAATCGAAACAGTGATTATTATTAATCCTGATACAGATAGAGTACCAGATTCAGGACCTACCGTTGCTTCTAGAACTATAATGGTTGTAGGAAAGCTATTGCAGGAAGCATCCAAGGAATTAAAAGAGAAATGGGAAGATAGTAAAGAAACTGAGATTACTACTAGATATAAGTTCCCTGAAGGATTTTATTGGAATGATGAAACTTTTCAGGGAGATGCCTACAATGAGTATTCATGGGGTGCTAATGTTGTAGAGGTACAAGTTAATCCCATTACTTATGAAGTGGATGTTAAAGAGATATATGCAGTATATGATGTTGGAATTGCAATTGATGAAAAAATAATTAAAGGTCAAATAGATGGAGGAATTATTCAAGGATTAGGACATAGTTCTATTGAAGTTATGGAATGTAAGAATGGTAAACTTATTCAAAGAACTAATACGGATTATGTTATACCTACAGCTTTAGATTTTTCAAATATTAAAAGTGAGCTTATAAATAATCTATATGATAATGGACCTTTTGGAGCTAAAAGTGCAGGAGAATTAACTTTTGTAGATGCACCTGTGGCTTATGCTTTAGCAGTTAAAAATGCTATAGGAAAAGATATAAATAAAATACCAGTTAATCCAGAGTACCTAATGGAGGTGATGGACAGTGAATAAAGTAAGTTTTGTATTGGATAATAAGGAAATTATTTTAGAATGTAATCCAGTAAAAAGATTAATTGATGTGTTAAGAGAAGAATTTAATATAACTGGAATTAAAGAAGGGTGTGGACAAGGTGAATGTGGAGCTTGTTCAGTTATAATAAATAAAAGATTAGTAAATTCCTGTCTAGTACCTATTGGTATTTTAGAAAACATGGAAGTTTTAACTATAGAAGGATTAAAATTAACTAATCGATTTGAAATTTTACGACAAGCTTTTGAGGATGCAGGAGCAGTACAATGTGGTTTTTGTACACCTGGAATGATAATGGCAGCTGAAGCACTTTTAACTAATAATCCTAATCCTAAGGAAGAGGATATAAGAAGAGGTATATCAGGAAATTTATGTAGATGTACTGGATATAACATGATAGTAGAGGCAGTGAAATTGGCATCTAAAAGAGGTGAGGGATTATGGTAAATTGTTATAGGCCCAATACTCTAGAAGAAGCATTAGACATATTGAATAGGGAAGAATGTATTATATTAGCAGGTGGAACAGACCTTATGGTTAGAAAGAAGCGATGGTCTGGGTTGATACCTAATTTTGAAGAACAAGTATTGTTTATAAGTCATTTACCGGAATTAAAAGAAGTAAGATTAGAAGATAATGATTTAGTTATTGGGAGTTGTTGCAAATTAGGGGAATTAGAAATAAATAATATGATTCCTCAATATCTTAAAGAGATTATAAAAGAAATGGCGTCAATTGGAACTAGGAATATTGCAACTATTGGAGGAAACATTTGTAATGGCTCTCCAGCGGGAGATATTTTACCTCCACTATATGCATTAGGGAGTAAAGTAGTTATAGCTAATAGTAATGGAGAAAAGAAAATCCCTATAAAAGAATTGATAGTTGGACCAGGAAAAACAATATTAAAAAATAATGAGATATTAAAGGAAATCATTCTAGAGAATTATAATTTTACTGATTATTATTATCACAAAGTAGGTACTAGAAAATCTACAGCACTAGCTAAAGTTTCATTTATAGGATTTTATAAAATTGAAGATGACATAGTAAAAGATATAAGAATAGCATTGGGAGCAGTGTCTCCAACTATTGTAAATGATAGAGATTTAGAGTGTTCATTTATTAGCTTAAGCAAATTGGAAGCAAAGGCAAAATTAGAAGAAATAATAGAACGATATAAAGAGATTATCATGCCTATAGATGATGCTAGATCTACAGCTAGATATAGAAAAAAAGTTTCAATTAATTTAATAAATCATTTTTTTAATGAAAGAGTTTTTAAATGATATTTTCATAAATTTCAAATTAATTTTGAAGACTATAAGATTAAACTCTTAAATAAAAAACTAGCAAGTAATTTGCTAGTTTTTTACTTTCAAATTTATATATTCTTTACATAGTTAAAATTTAAAGAATATATAAATTTAGAGATTAATTTTAAAGCTTGAACATAACTATGAATTAAAAATTTTCGTATAGTATATAAGGAATCAATAAATAAACAACTAGTCAGCATAATAGTCTATTTTGTACTATGCTAGGTCATTGGAAATCATTACTTTAAATATTCTATTATTTTTGATTAGTTATCTTATTTGAGAAACCTAAATAAATTGTGGAAGGTGAATTTTATGAGAAATCCTATAAGAAATTTTCTAAGTATTTTTTTAGCTATATTTATTAGCTTATTTGCATTTATTGGCTGTGGGACTGATAAAAAATCAGAAGTAGTAGAAGAGAGTTTCCAATGTGAAAGTTCTGCTAAAGACTATGCAATAAACGATAGTGAGCAAAATAACAAGTTAATGGAAGACAGCAAAGTAAAAGAAAATAAAGTGGAAGAAAATAAACTTATTAATTCTTCATCTAAAAAAATAATAAGAAATGTAGATATTACGTTACAAACTACTGAGTTTGAAAAATCTATTGAATCAATTAATAAAAGTATAGATGAATTTAAAGGATTTATACAGAACTCTTATATGAATGGTAATGGGATAGACAATAAGGGAAATACTTATAATAGAAATGGTAATATAACAGCAAGAATTCCAAGCAAAGATTTAGAGAAGTACCTTACTAAATTAAAATCTATAGCTCATGTAACTCAAGAAGGTCAGCATGGTGAAGACGTAACTTTGACATATGTTGATAATGAAGCTAGACTTAAGGTTTTAAAAGTAAAAGAAGAAAGATTATTAGAAATCCTTAAAGAAAGCAAGAATGTTACTGATATAATTGCAGTAGAATCAGAACTTTCTAAAGTTAGATATGATATTGAATCAGTAGAAGGTTATTTAAAGAATTTAGATAATTTAATAGAATATTCAACAGTATATATCAATGTAGAAGAAGTTGAACAAATTAAGAATGAAATTGATGTAAAAGGAAGTATATTTGAAAAAATGATCAATTCTTTTATAAATTCTATAAAAGATGTTGGATATTTAATGAAAAATTCTATTATTTATATTGCTGCATCTATTCCATATATAGTTGTAATAGGATTAATAGTGTTCTTATTTAGATTTATAATAAAAAAATTTAATATAAAAGATAAGTTTATTAAGCCATTTTCAAAAAAATAGTTAGTTAATATTTAAATTCTAAATAGAGAATAAATATGCTGTGAATTAGAGTGTATTTATTCTCTTCTTAATTTTATAGATATTTTTATTTATGTATTTACAAATGAAAAGGAACAATATATACTAGTGTATATACACTAGTAATATTTAAGGGGGAAATACTTATGGATAATAAATTAGAGAAAATGGTGCTTACTTCGATATTTATAGCCTTTTCAATAATAATACCTATACAATTTGGATTTTTAAGAATTAATATACCACCATTTTCTGCAACNNTCAATTCTCCATTAATTAAAGTTGTGAATACAAATAATCTAATAACACAATTATATGAATGCATAGATTAAATTTGAAAGTAGTATATCTATATATAAATGGGGGAGATTATTATGAAAATGAATATTAAAAAAATGGTAATATCAGCATTATTGATGGCTATATCTATAATCATACCGTTAGTCTTTGGTTCAACTTTGAGAATATATATACCACCATTTTCTGCAACTTTGGCATCACACGTACCAATGTTTTTATCTATGTTTTTAGGACCTTTTGAGGCAGCAGTCGTTGGTATTGGATCTGCAATCGGATTCTTATTTGCATTTCCTGATCCAGTAATTGCAGCTAGAGCAGCAATGCACATAATAGTAGGATTTGTAGGAGGAAAATTAATACTTAAAAATGTAAGTTTTACTAAGACCATTTTTATAACTGCACCACTGCATGGATTCTTAGAAGCTTTAGTTGTAATGCCTTTTGGTTTTGATTTATATAAAGCATTAATTGTAGTAGGTATTGGTGGTGTATTACATCATATTGCCGACGGCTTTATTACCTTACCTTTAGTAGCATCTATAAATAAGGCTACAGGAAATTTACTTTGTAGTAATAATAAAAGAAAAGATATGGCAGCTTAAATTTAGATTTTTATGGTATTCAGATAAAAGATAGGAGTTCTAGTAAAAAGTCGTGATTAGAAATCACGACTTTTTACTATTTCTTTTTATCTTTATTCTTTTTAGTGTCTGATTTCTTTTTACTATTTGACTTATCTGTAGCTTTCTTCGATTTGTTTGCCATAAAGTTCCTCCTTTTATTTGATATTATATTATATTTAAATATGTCTAAAAAAATAACTAATAAGTATTGTGATATATTTTATTAATTCACAAAGAATCAATTTCAACCATAATTGTAAATTATGAATTGGAATATTCAAGGTTGTAGCCATATTAGCTGTATGCTAACTTCTTAGGGGATTTATCTATATTAAGTCGTTCCATTTGTATATTGAAAAATATCCTCAGAATTTTTTACTAGTTATTCTATTTCAGACACCTAATATTAATTAATAGTGAAATTGTTATAGTATTTCTGTATAATTATATAGAACCAAGATAAAATTTGAGTTTATATAAAGATTTAATTATATATATAAAACAATTTTATGAAAATTAACTAAAAGGATGGAGTTTTATGAATTTAATAACTTTAGAAAATATATGTAAAAGCTATAGTGATAAAACACTATTAGAAAATATAAAATTGACTATTACTGATGAAGACAAGATAGGGGTAATAGGTGTAAATGGAGCAGGGAAATCTACTCTTTTAAAAATAATTGCAGGAATGGAGACTTCTGATAGTGGTGATATTATAAAAATGAATGGACTTAGAATAGAATACTTACCTCAAGAAGTTATCTATGAAGCAGAAGATACTGTATTGGAACAGATTTTTAAAGGATCTTCAGAAGTTATGAAAATGTTAAGAGAATATGAAAGTATACTTCACAAACTTTCATTAGATGGTGACAATACTACTCTTCAAAAAAGCTTAATGTCTCTTCAAAGTAAAATGGATGCTTTAAATGGATGGCAGTTAGAAAGTGAAGCAAAAAGAATATTAACAAAATTAGGTATAAATAATTTTAATGATAAGATGAAAGTCCTATCTGGAGGACAAAGGAAGAGAGTAGCATTAGCTTCTTCGCTAATATCTCCTTGTGATTTATTAATTTTAGATGAGCCTACTAATCATATGGATAATAACATTATAGAATGGTTAGAAAACGAACTTAGAAATAGAAAATCCGCATTGTTGATGATTACTCATGATAGATATTTCTTAGATAGAGTTGCTAATAAAATAATTGAAATTGATAATGGGAACATCTACGGATATCTAGGAAACTATTCAACTTTTATAGAGAAGAAACTTGAAAGAATTGAACTTATGCAAAGCTTAGAAAGAAAAAGACAAAACTTATATAGAAAAGAACTATCATGGGTAAAAAGAGGAGCTAAGGCTAGAAGTACTAAACAAAAAGCTAGATTGGAAAGATTTGAAGAAATTAAAAATAGCAAAGTTGAAATAAAGGATAATAAAATAGACATATCTACAGGTAGCAGTAGACTTGGCAAAAAAATAATTAATGTAGAGAATATTTATAAATCCTTTGGAGAAAAACAGTTAATTAAGGATTTTAGTTATATTGCAACAAAAGAAGATAGAATAGGAATAATAGGACCAAATGGAGTAGGGAAGTCTACACTTTTAAATATATTAAGTGGTAGATTAGAAGTAGAAAGTGGAGTGATTGAATTTGGTGACACTGTAAAACTTGGCTATTTTACTCAAGAAAATGGTGAGATGAATGACGAACTTAGAGTTATTGATTATATAAAGGAAATAGCAGAATTTATAACCACAAAGGATGGAATTGCAATTTCTGCTTCTCAAATGCTAGAAAGATTTATGTTTGAAGGTGCAATGCAATATACCCCTATATCAAAGCTATCTGGTGGAGAGAAAAGAAGGTTGTATTTACTTAGAATATTGATGGAGAGTCCTAATGTATTGTTCTTAGATGAGCCTACTAATGATTTAGATATAGATACCCTTACTATATTGGAAGAGTATCTTGAAGAATTTAATGGTTCAGTAATTACTATATCCCATGATAGATACTTTTTAGATAAAATTGCTAATAAAATTTTTACTTTTGAAGGTAATGGAAAAATATTAGAAATTACAGGTAATTATAGTGATTATAAGGAATATAGTGAACTTTACTTAACCAATGAAAAAAAAGATGAAAGTATAAATAAAAGTAAAGAAATCAAAAATAAAGAATCTAAAAAAGAAAAACCGTTAAAGTTTTCTTATAAAGAAATGAAAGAGTATGAAGAGATCGATGAAAAAGTTGAAGAGAAAGAAAATGAATTAAATGAAGTTGAGGAAAATATAAGTAATGCAGGAAGTGATTTTGTATTACTTCAAGAACTACTAGAAAAGCAAAGTAAGATTGAAGAAGAGTTGGAGTATTTAATGGAAAGATGGACTTATCTCAATGAGTTATCTGAAAAAATTAAGGAGAATAAAGAAAATAATCTATAAGATGATTTAGGAGTGCAAATTATATGAGCAAGTATTTTTCTATTGGAGAAATGTCAAAGCTCCATAAAATAAGTATACAAACTCTTAGGTATTATGATCAAATAGACTTATTTAAGCCAGTGTACGTAGATAAAGAAAGTAGTTATAGATATTATTCAATAGATCAATTTTCACAATTAGATATTATTAAGTATTTAAAATATTTAGGTATTCCACTAAAAGAAATAAAAAGTAAATTAGAAAAAAACAATGAAGAGATATTGAATCTATTAAGTAATAAAATTGATATGGTAAATGATAAAATTAAAGAATTAGAGCTAATTAAGAAAGTGCTTCAAACTAAGAAAGAAACTATAGAAAAAGGTTTGAAGGTAGATGAAGTAGGAAAAATAAATAGAAAGTATATGCAAAAAAGAAGTATTTTATCTATGGAGTATGAAGAAGGCTTAAGTATAAAAGACACAATAGAATTGACAAGACGTCAGATTGCAAATATTTTAGAAGAAAATATTTCTGTTTTTTATGGTGGAGTAAGTGGATTAGTATCCATGAAAAAAGTAATAGAAAATGAAGAAGTTATTTATGAAAATAGTTTTGTTACTGTGGAGAAGGATCTTTTTAATAGTGAAGCACAAAAACATATTACAGAAATTCCATCAGGTGAATTTATATGTATGACTTATAAAGGACGGTACACTGACAATTATAAACACTTTAAAAAGCTTATAGATTACGTAGAATATAAGCGTATACCAATAGAAGATTATATCTATGAAATACCAATAATTGATCCTTTATCTACAAATAATGAAAAAGAATTTCTTACAGAAGTACAAATATTAGTGAAAAAAAGAGAGATAGATTTAAGATGTTTAGTATAAAATACCGATGAATATCGGTATTTTTTTATGCTTAAATTACTAAATATAAAAAAAATAAAAAATATTGACTCTATAGTTACTATAGACTTTATAATCATAAATATAGAAAATTGCAAAAAATAAGAAAAATATTATTATGCGACAAGAAAAGTATAGAATTATATGGCTTGAAAACAATATCATCATTAAAATATTTAAAGTAGGAGGAATTTAAAGTGAGTAACAATTTAAGTTATGACTTAGAAACTAAAATAATTCATTGGGGGCATAGGCCAGATCCAGCGACAGGAGCGTTAGCTACTCCTATATATCAAACTGCCACATTTGCAGCAAAAACCATAGAAGATTTTGAAGAATTGTGTAGAAGTTTTGGCTATGTATATACGAGAGAGTGCAATCCTACATTAACTGAATTAGAACTTAAATTAGCTATGTTAGAAAATGGAGACAGTGCTATAGTTAGCACATCAGGTATGGGAGCTATAACATCTACAATATTAGCCTTAATAAAAAGTGGAGATCATATAGTAAGCTCTGATGGAATATTTTCACACACTAAATTATTTATGAATGAATTGTTAGGAAAATTTGGCGTTGAAGTTACTTTTGTAGATGCTGTTGATCCAGAAAATATAAAGTCAGCATTAAAATCAAATACAAAACTAGTTTATATAGAAAGTCCTTTAAATCCATCTTTAGACTTAGTTGACATAAAGACTATATCGGAAATTGCTCATGATAACAAAAGTATAGTTATTGTAGATAGCACATTTGCTAGTCCAATATTACAAAAACCTATAGATTTAGGAGCTGACTTAGTTGTTCATAGTTTAACTAAGTATATAAATGGACATGGAGATACCTTAGGTGGAGTAGTAATAGGCTCAAGAGAATTAATAGATTTAGTTAGATGGCCAGGATTGCCATGTTTTACAGGTGCATCACTGCCACCTATGAATGCATGGATGATACTAAGAGGCATGAAAACCTTAGATATGAGAATGAAAAAACATTGTGAAAATGCTTTAGTTGTATCTAAATTTTTAAGTACAGAAGAAAAGGTTGAAATAGTAAAATATCCAGCATTAAAATCTCATCCACACTATGAATTATGTCAAAAGCAGATGAATGGAATGGGTGGAGGTATTGTGTCCTTTAAATTAAAAGATGGAATAAATGGTTTAACTAGAGATGAGGCAAGTAGAAAATTGATTAATGGACTAGAACTATGCACAATAGCTACTAGCTTAGGAGAAGAGCATACATTAGTTCAAATGAATGGTGAAAACCTTATAAGAATAGCTATAGGACTAGAATCTGCAATAGATATAGTAAATGATTTTAAGCAAGCTATAGAAAAAATAAAATAATTTCATTATGTTAAGTGTAAACTTTCGACATTATTAAAATATAAATCTTATATGAAAGCTTAAAATTTACTTTAGAAAATAAATTTTATATAAAAACATTTTAGTCCCTTGAAAATTAAGAATTAATAGTTGAGAATACGAATTTAATATGAAATTCACCTTTAATAAATTCCCTAAAATAAAATTTATTCTAAAAAACTCTGAAGGCTTTGATAGTGCATTTTTAATTATAATTCGTATTCTTAATTTTTAGTTCATGAAGAAATAGTTTTTGCTATAGAAATTAAAATATTGTATAAATTGAATTTCTAACTAAGAATTCTATATAGACTCTTAACAACTTATGAATTAAGAGGATGCATAAAAAACATAAGGAGAAATGAGAAGATGGAAAAGAAGAAAAATTTTAAAAGGTTTCTTATAATATTTATATTAGCATTTGGAACTACAGCAATGTATAGTCTGCCTTATATGAAATCATCATTTTATGATCCAATGCAACAGGCATTAAATTTATCACATACTCAAATAGGTAATTTACTAAGTTTATACGGACTAATAGGAATGATATCCTACTTTGTAGGAGGATGGCTTGCAGACAAATTTTCAGTTAAAAAGTTATTATGTTTTTCTTTGGTGTCTTCAGGTGGGATAGGGTTTTACTTTGCTACATTCCCATCCTATAATGGCTTACTTTTAACTTTTATATTATGGGGTGTAACAACCATAATGACCTTTTTTTCAGCTTCAGTAAAAGTTGTAAGAATGCAAGGTAGTGAATCAGAACAAGGGAGAATATTTGGGTTTTATGAAGGACTGTCAGGAATATCAGGGACTTTAATATCTTTTATAGGATTATATTTGTTCGGTAAATTCACGGAGATAACTATTGGATTTAAATATGTTGTTTGGCTATACTCAATAGCTTCTATAATATGTGGAATATTACTAGTAATACTACTTGAAGAAAAGAAAGAAGAAGAAACCTCAAGTGATAATGTGAGCTTTAAAGGAGTGATAAAGGTTGTTACTATGCCTAAAGCTTGGTTAATAGGAATTATCATATTTTCAACTTATTTAGTATTTTCAAGTTTAACTTATTTGAGTCCTTATTTATCAGAAATATATGTAATGCCAATGGCACTAGTTTCTACTATATCTATAATAAGAACTTATGTTATAAAAATGGGGGCATCTCCTGCTGCTGGAATCATAACTGATAGGGTTGGATCATCTATAAAAGTCATGTTTATAGGATTTATATTGATGGCCGTAAGTACTGCAGCTTATTTAATAATACCTAAGAATCAAAGCTTCATATGGATAGCAGTTATAAATATGATAATATTAAGCATAATATTATTTGGTTTTAGAGGTATATACTTTGCTTCAGTTTCTGAATCTAACATTCCATTAGAAACTACAGGAGCAGTAGTTGGATTTGCATCATTCATAGGGTTTTCCCCAGATGCGTTCTATTATACTCTTGCTGGAAATTGGTTAGATACATATGGACAAAGAGGATATACTTACATATTCATGCTTTCAGTAATATGTGCCATAATAGGCGTATTTGCAACTTATACATTAGTTAAAATAAATGAGAAAGAAAAGAAATTGGAAATATTGAATAAAGAAATAGCTTAAGAAACAATTTATACATACTATTATTAAATACATTAGACTTTAAATGCAATGAGAATAGAGCTCTACTTATCTTCTAAAAAAGATGGGTAGAGTTATTCCAATTTACAATTATAATAATATAAAAGATAGTCTTTATACTTAAAATTACGGAGGATAATTATGCTAACATTATGGGAAAATGGAATCATAGTAGTTTTTGCTCTTTTATTAATAGCAGTGGCATACTATTTTTCTAGAAATATAAAAAATATGGAAAGTTACTATTTAGGGAATCGTAGTTTGCCATGGTCTCTAATAGTTGGTACATTAGTTGCATCTTGGTATGGTGGAGTAGGAACTGTTGGAAGTGTAGAATATGCAGCTATATATGGATTATCTGCATGGGCAGTTTGGTCTATAGCGGCTCATATAGGTAGAATGCCACTAGCATTATGGGTTGGACCAAGAATTCATATAAGAACAGATATAACAGTGCCAGATTTATTAGAAAGCTTTTATGGAAAATATGTAGCTATATTAGGAGCAATACTGATGTTTGTATACTGCGCACAGCTTGGAGAAATAACTGCACTGGGTACAATAGGGGAAGTTGCATGGGGCATAGATAAAGAAACAATAGGTTTTATACTTGTTTTAGTGGTTGTTATTTTAACTGTACTTGGTGGATTTATGGGAGTAGCTATAACTGACATGATATTATTTTTTTGTATGGTATTTGGATTAACCATGGTTATGCCAGGACAATTTAAACAAATAGGTGGATTTGCAGGACTTACAGAAGCTTTAAAAAATGCACCTAATCTTATGCACCCAACAAGAGGAATGTCTATGATGAAAGCCTTAATGCTCATAGTATATTCTTTTGGAGCTTATTCAGATCCAACTTTTTACCAAAGATTTTCAGCGGCTGATTCTCCTAAAGTTGGGAGAAGGGCATTATTAACCTGTTTTTCATTATGGATATGTTTTGATATGGTGCTTGTGATCACAGGACTTATAGTTAGAGCTACTTACCCAGAAATGCCACCAGCTGCTGGATATATAACTTTAGTTTTAAATACGCTACCAAAAGGAGTAAGACTAATCTTTATAATTGGAATATTAGGCTCTATAATTTCTACATTAGATAGCTATTATCTTGCAGCAGGAGCTACATTAGCTAATGACATATATGGCAGAATAACAAAAAAAGAATTATCACAAAAACAGTTAGTTAAATTAACTAGGATAGGAATTGTAGTAGCGGCAGTAATGGGATTAAGTATTGCCTTCAAATTTGAAAATGTATATGATGCCTGTATATTTGTGGGAAGTATATGGATGGGATCTGCTTTTGTACCCATAGTAGGAGCACTTTTGGGAAATGGAAAAAGGACAGCTTTAGGTGGAATATTAGGTATGCTTGTTGGTGGATTTACCTTTGGATACTTTAAAATATTTCCAGTACAGAAATTTCAACTTGAACCACTTGTAATAGCAATTCCTCTTTCTTTTATTGCTTGGAATATAGGAAATAGAATAGGAAAAGATTTAAATCAAAATAATAATGAAAATATATAGAGGCTTGTAGAAGCTTTCAAGTAATTTAAGATAATATAGTAAAGGAGAGTTAAGCATGTCTAAACTAGTGTCTAAAGTTAAAAAAGATTTAGAAATAAAATGGTTTGGTATAGATGGTTTTTTAGTATTACTTTATTTTGTAATAGCAAGTTTCATATTTTATGGTATCCTTACAAAGAATGATTTTATAGTAGGTAAATTAATACCTTTTGGAGTTATGGTTGCAGTTACCATTGTATTTTTGGATTACTTATATCAAATATATAAAATGATAAAACAGAGATAATTTCCAAAAGAAGGTGAATAATATGAAAATAAATGCTTTACCTATAAAAGTTACAGAAGAGGAAGCTATAGAAATAGCTAAAAATGGTAAAGGATCGGTTTTAAGTAGAATATTTTTAAAGTATAAAAAAGTACATGAAGTTAGACTACATTATATAGAATTTAAATTGGTAACTATAGAAATACAACAAAATAAAGATAATAAGGCTAATATATTAAAAGTACTTATAAATGGATCAACTGGATCAGGTAGTATAGCTCAAGATGTTGTTCCTATATCTATAACATCACAAGATGTAGATGAAGACATAGTACAGTATTCTGATAAGGATGATACAAAGATTCGTTCAAAAGCTATAAAAATGACTATGAGAATAACTCATAAATTTATGGGCAAAATACCTGAAATTAAAATAATAAAAATAGATAGCATATTTAGACCATATTGGGTTGTATTTTTTGATAAAGTAGAAAAAAATAAAAAAGTAATATATCTTCCAATAGAAGCAGACGGCTTTAAAATCAATAAAGGCTTTTAGTATTTACTTATAGATTATTTTAAATAGAAATAAAGGTAGAAATTAGTTATAAGGGATTAACGTAAAAAATTAATTTATAATATGATGAGTATGTCGGTTGATTGTCCATTTGTTAGTGTTTTCCTCAAATGATTAAAAGGCAAACACTGAAAAAATCAATATTATTGTATTATGTCTCTCATACATGATAGACTGGTGATGAATCTATGGAAATAAAAATAGGAGGATTTACTATGAGTAATGCAAAAGAAACCATCATCCTTTATATACGCTTTACAATCAAGGAAGGAAAAAAAGAAGAGTTTCGAGAGTTGCTATCTGCAAATATGGATAGAATGGAACATGAACCTGCTTTTATAAGTGCCATTCTTTCTGATGATGTAGACAATTCAAATGAACTTACTCTCTATGAGATTTGGAAAGGTACAAAAGAAAGTTGGTTAAAGGAAGAATTACCAAAACCTTATAGAGAAGAGTATGAAGCAAAACTTGCCGATTTGATTGAAGAACGCATGATTTATTATCTGTCTCCAACCAAAGAGTGGAGAACGAATCTTACGAAATAAAAATTAAATATATGATATTTCTAAAGAGTAACTTATCTAACAAACAGGTTGCTCTTTTTCATTTTACAAAGAAAGGACAATGATATGAAAAAAATAAAAAGTTACACCAGTATCTGGTCAGTAGAAAAAGTCATTTATGTCATCACTGATTTACAACTACCCTTCCCAATTACTTTTACCCAAATGACATGGTTTGTGGTCTCTCTGTTTTTCGTGATAATGTTTTGCGGTACCACCACTATCATTCATTGAGGGTGCATTTTTAAAGTATGCAGGCATCCTCATTGGTTTTACGTGATTTATGTGCTAAAAGACCTTTGATGGAAAGAACCCCTATGGCTTTATGAAATCTCTGCTTACTTATATCATACAAAAGAAAAGAATCTATAAAAAGTGCAACGAAAATAGGAAAAGAGCCCCAAGCTCTTGGAAATAAAGGGCTTATGCCTATCCCGCTACTATTCCCACTCAATTGTATAAGGTAGAAATTCAAATAATTCAATAATACAATTATATAAATGTATAGATTTAATTTAGAAGTAGCACGTCTATAGATAAACTACCTTAAAACTTAACGTATATCTCTATGACATTTTAATACACAATTAAGGTTGAAATTATTTTTGATCAAAATAATTTCTTTAATGGATTTTTAACTAGCAACACAATTACTAGTTTTCCACCTCTGGGGAA
>NZ_DDOV01000068.1 GCF_002341865.1 Clostridium sp. UBA2485
TCCCTTCACCCGCTCCAAAAAATAGTCAAATATGACTATTTTTTTATTGCGTAAAAAATATTTTATTAAAATATTTTAGAATTTTATAGAGATTAATAATTAGTTGGTAATTTTAACAAAATATAATATATAAATAATTAGTGTTTATTTATTAGTTATCTATATTTTTAAAATTAATTTAGAGAAACATTAGATTTTTTTAATTTGAAATTCACTTAACTTTGTATTAACATTTTATATAGTGTGTTTTTACTTATTTTAAGAAGAATAGTTGAAATATTTGTAGTTAAGGTATTAGAAGCAAAATATCTATGTAAAAATCGTTAATATTAATAAGTAACCAAAGGAGAAAATATAATGGGAAATGATTTGATAAAAAAGAATACACTAAGCCTTTTCTTTAAATTTGTTATACCATCAATAATAGGAATACTAGTAAATTCTCTTTATTTAATAATTGATGGAATATTTATAGGGCGTGGTGTAGGAGAGATTGCACTTGCTAGTATTAATCTTATATTTCCAGCAGCATGTGTAAATATGGCAATTGGTTCTCTATTTGGAACAGGTGCAGCAACCTTAATATCTATACGACTTGGTGAGAATAAGAGGGAAGAAGCTAAAAATATATTAGGGACATCCATTTTAGTTATGATTTTAGTTTCAACTTTTATATCTTTNNAATGGATTTTTAGATTGGCTATTTGTTATTAAATTGAACTTAGGAATTATAGGTGCGGGATGTGCTACAGCTATTGGAATAATAGGGTCTTCTGTATATCTTCTATTCTATTTCTTTAGTAAACAAGCTAATCTTAGAATTAAGTTATCTTATTTAAAAATAAAAACAAATATTCTAAAAGAAATTTGTACCTCAGGTTTTATGTCTTTTGCTATGCAGGTAGCTTTAGGATTTATAATATTTATTCAAAATCAAATATTATTAAGTTATGGTACAACTTTAGATGTATCAATATTTGCTATTGTAGGATATATTTCCATAGTCTTTATTCAAATATTATATGGAATAGCGCAGGGAATACAACCTATTATAGGATATAATTATGGTGCGAAGGAACATGGTAGAGTTAAGGAAATATTAAAAATTAGCTTAATAGCAGATGTTATTTTTGGAAGCGCTACATTTATATTCGTATATATTTTTTCCAGTAAATTAGTAGGTATTTTTAATAGCAATCCAGAAGTTATTAAGTTAGCAGCTAAAAGACTTGTTATTTATTTGGCATCCATGCCCACTGTTGGAATAGTGATAACCTTTGCAAGTTATTTTCAAGCAACGAAGCGAAATTTATTTGCCAATATAATTTCAGTAGGTCGTTCTTTTGTACTTTTAATACCTATATCATTTATCTTACCTTATTTTATAGGAGTAGATGGAGTGTTTTTAGCACCAGTAGTAGCTGATTATATAGGGCTAGTGGTTACAATAATAATTTGTTTAAATTTAAAGAACAATAAAGATAATAGAAATAATTTAGCAACATAAATTAAAATAATTCTCANNTCTTTATGAATTAATTTCTTTATTTTTTATTTAGATATTTTAAAATTTAAATTAGTTACTTTTAAACGGTAAGCAATGTATCTTGTTGACTTTAAAATTTATTATAAGTATAATTTAGTATGCGTTTATTATATTATAAGTTTTTAAGGAGGATAAAGATGGAGTTAGAAAAGCTTATCTTTAAGGTGAATTCTCATCTTTATAGTCTTTACAGAAAGTATTCTGCAAATTGTGAAGATATAGTTAACATATCTTATAGCGAGTATTTTTATGTTGAAGCTTTAAATATATTAGAGGATGCTACTTATTCAGATTTAGCACAGTACCTAAATCTTTCTAAGCCTTCAGTGACTAATATGGTAAAAAAATTAATATCTAAGGGATTAATATATAAGATTCAAAGTGAAAAAGACAGAAGAAAGTCATATTTATATTTAACAGATAAAGGCAAATTACTGTTAGAACAAGATTATAATGTTGTAAATGAATTTACTCAAGAAATAAAAGATAGTTTAACAGAAGATGAGTTAGAAAAATACAAAGAATTAACTCGTATAATAGTTGATAAAATAATAAAATAGAGAAAGTAAAGTCTTAATTATTCATAAGACTTTTTTATAAAGCAAATAGTTAGTTAAACTAACTAACTTAAACGGAGGGGAAGAATGGAGAATAGCTTATCTACGAAAAGTATTAGAAGTTTGTTTTTGAAGTTTGTAATTCCGGCAATTATAGGAGTTTTGGTAAACTCATTGTATATAATTGTAGATGGAATCTTTATAGGAAGAGGAGTAGGAGAAACAGGGCTAGCAGCTATAAATATTTTGTGGCCAGTAATGTGTAGTAATATGGCAATAGGTATGCTTTTAGGGGTAGGAGGTTCTGCACTTATTGCAATAAGACTTGGACAAAATGAAAAGGAGGAAGCTAGACAAATTTTAGGTACATCTATTTTTTCTATGATATTAATTGGACTAATAATAACTATAGTAGGATTATTATTCCTAGAGCCTATTATGATTTTCTTAGGAGCTGAAGGAGAAGTTTTAAAGCTAAGTAAGGAATATAGTGTAATAATTATTTCTGCTACAATTATGCATATTTTATCTACAGGATTAAATCCAATTGCAAGAGCAGAAGGAAATCCAAAGTTGTCAATGAATATTTTAATAATTTCTGCTATATTAAACGGATTTTTAGACTGGCTATTTGTAATGAAATTAGGTTATGGGATGGCAGGAGCAGCGGCAGCCACTATAGTAGGTATGACTCTTTCTGGTGTTTATTTCCTTTATTATTTCTTTTCTAGAAAATCTAAACTTCATATTAGACTAAAACATCTTAAAATTAAGTTTAATATCTTAAAAGAGATATGTATTTCTGGTTTTGTATCTTTTGGTATGCAAATGTCTTTAGGTATTTTAACTTTTATCCAAAACAATTTAATACTTCACTATGGAACAACAACAGATTTAGCTATGTTTGCTATAGTAGGATATGTTGCAACAATATTTTTAGAAATATTATTAGGAATAGCTCAAGGAACTCAGCCAATTATAGGGTACAACTATGGCGCTGAAAAATATGATAGAGTTAGGAAAACTTTAAGGTTAGCTTTAATCGTTGATATAGTATATGGATGTATAGCACTAATACTACTTTTCATATTTGCGACTTCAATTGTAAATATATTTAATGATAATATGGAATTTGTTAATAGTACAGCCACAAGATTAAAAATGTACTTAGGGTCATTGCCGTTTTTAGGTATAGTAATAACCTATGGAAGCTATTATCAATCAATACAAAAAGATTTATATGCAAATATAATTTCTATGGGACGTTCCTTTATATTCTTAATACCAGTGTCATTTATATTACCTAAATTTTTAGGGGTTGAAGGAGTGTTTTTATCACCGTTAGTTTCTGATACATTAGCTTTAGCTACCACTATTTTTATTGGTATATTAAATAAGAGAAAAGAAGAAGTAACTATTGCTACCTAATATATATTTGGTAATTATTGATAATTGTAAATTATAAACCTTGAAAATATAAAAATCACAATTGATTATAAGGAATTTAATAAATGCACTTTTTATGTTTATTTACATAAAAGTGCATTTCTATTTCTTATTATAATAAATCTTGTAGATATTCTTTATCTTTAATAATAATCTTTTTATTACCTACAAGTTCTATAATATTTTCTTCGCTTAATGAAGTTAGTTTTCTACTTATGGTTTCACGGGTAACTCCTATATAATTTGCCATATCTTCTCTATTTATAGAAAGAATTATTATATTATTCTTTTCTAGTTTTAATAAGAGTTCCGCAATTCTACTGTCAATGTCTTTATTGGTTAAAGTGGTAATCATATTTTCAAGACTTTCAATTCTATCATAAGCATACTCTAATATTTTTAAAGTAATTTCAGGAGATTCTTTAATGATTTTATCAAAATCTTCTTTAGAAATCATGCAAATATTAGTTTTTTCAAGGGCTTTAGAAGCAAAGTTAAATTTACTACTTTTTAAAAGGCTCAAGTCTCCAATAAAATCTCCCTCGTTTAAGAGATATAAAATTTGTTCTTTACCTTCTTTGTTATAAGTATAAACCTTTAATTTCCCACTATTTATAATATAAAGTTTGTCGGAAGTATCGCCTATATTAAATAAAACATCTCCCTTTTCAAAACTTTTTCTCTTTATTAAGGCTGTAATCTTTTTTAATTGATTTTCATCTAATCCTTTAAATATTGATATTTTACTAGCACAATATTTGCCTGAACAACTATTACAACTATAAAGGTTAATCATAAAAGAATCCTCCACTTTCTTAAGGTATAAATATATATCTTATTATACACTAAATAATTTATTATAATTTGATTTAAATCACATATTTCCATAAGATGAAAATCTATAATAAAGGCATAAGACATCTTCAAAAAATAACAAGCTAATATATTAGCATATTTATATCATACTGCTTTGTTAGAATCCGCTCATTGACGATACCAATGGATTTTAAAGCTCTATATGATATAAAGCAAATTGATATTTTTGAACTATTATTTTCTTTTAAATACTTAAATGGAGGGAATTATTATGGAAAAAAAATTTTACAGCATAATGCTTATTGGAGACATACTTAGTGAATATCCAGGAGCAGGAGATATATTTAAAATTTATGAAATAGATTTTTGTTGTGGAGGAAATAGACCTTTAATAGAGGCTATAAAAGAACAAGGATTAAATGAAAAAGAGATAATGGATAAAATAAATGAAAATTATAAATTATCTATTATGAATACAATACCTAAGCTATGGAAGGATGTGTCTTCAGAAGAATTAATAAAGCATATTATAGATACTCATCATAATTATTTATACAATGAACTTCCTAATATAGGAGGGCTTATAGAAAAAATTATAAGAGCACATGGTGATAATCATAAGGAGCTTTATAAAGTTCAAGAATTATTTGCAGCTTTAGCTAAAGAATTGTTAGCTCATTTACCTAAGGAAGAAGAAGAAATTTTTCCACTTATACTTAAAGGTGAAGAAAAAGAGCAGATAAAAAATAAAATTAATGAACTTGAAAATGAACATGAAGGTGCTGGTGTTATTCTTAAAGAACTGAGAAAAGTAACAGATGGTTATAGTATTCCAAGTGATGTATGCTTAACCTTTGAGATGACATATAGAAAATTAGTTGATCTTGAAAGTGATATTTTTCAGCATATTCACTTAGAAAATAATATATTATTTAAAAGATATTGATATATAGAATATTAACTCTAAAATTAATATATGTGAA
>NZ_DDOV01000017.1 GCF_002341865.1 Clostridium sp. UBA2485
TAGTTCCAATGTTAACGTGCGGTTTGCTTCTTTCAAATTTTTCCTTAGCCATTTTTTTATTCCTCCTTGATATAGGCTTAATTATTATGAATGAATAATTAATTAATTTACTCCTATAAACTCACCCTGGTGTGTTGCGTTTCCTTAAGTAAGTTTGGAGCCCATAACCGGGATTGAACCGGTGACCTCCACCTTACCAAGGTGACGCTCTACCTACTGAGCTATATGGGCATTAAAATATGATGTAGATTTATAAAAAAATCGCATCATACAAATGTTAAATGTATACTTAAATACTATATATCAGTTACTCATTATACTATATATATCCTTTTATGTCAACGCTATTACTTTCTTTTATCTAAGCATTTTTCCAATTTTCTTTTAACTCTTTGTAGAGCATTATCAATAGACTTAGCATGTCTGTCTAAGTCACAAGCAATTTCTTGATAAGATTTACCATCTAGATAAGACATGAGCACTTCCATCTCTAGATCTGACAACACTTCACCTATCTCATTCTCAATACTTTCTACTTCTTCTCTACTTATTACTAGTTCTTCTGGATCAGACACTTTAACTCCTGATATTATATCTAGAAGTGTTCTATCTGATTCTTCATCATATATAGGTTTGTTTAGTGATACATATGTATTTAATGGAATATGTTTTTGACGTGTGGCAGTTTTAACTGCCGTTATTATTTGCCTCGTAACACAAAGTTCCGCAAAAGCCTTAAAGGATGCTAACTTATCTGTTCTAAAATCTCTAATAGCTTTAAATAGCCCAATCATACCTTCTTGGTATATATCTTCTTTATCTGCACCAATTAAAAAATATGATTTAGCTTTAGCTTTCACAAAATTTTGATATTTACATAGCAAATATTCTAAAGCACGATTGTCCCCATTTCTAGCTTCAGCAACAATTTCCTCATCAGTTTTGTTCATAAACTGGGAATTTAACTCCTCATTGTCAACCCTTTTCTCCAAAAGCATCCCCTCCAAATTGAATATGGACTTAACTAAAATTATACATTATTATTTTAAAGCGTCAAGCTATATTACTTGCTTCGCCTTATTTTTTCTAGCTTTTCAGCTATTTCACTGTCAATCATATCTTCAAATAAATTTCTATCTTGCGAATAAGTTTTTTCATATTTTTTAGAAATCTTCTTATTAGCCTCCATAACGGTGTGATAAAACTCTAGCGAAGATACTCTATTGGCTCCCCTTTGAAAAGTAACTTGTTGTTCAATAGCATCAGAAGTAACTACATAAACCTCTGATACTCTACCTATATTATTTACGGTTTTTTCAATATATAAGTCCGCTGTTTCTCCTTCTTTCGTAAAAACTACTGTGATATTTCCAATCCTCTCTTTCTTTTGAAGACTGCCTTTTACCATATGAGCATCGAAAACTATTATAATGTTATATCCCTTAAAGGAAGAATAGTTAATCATAATATCTATTAATTTTGTCCTTGCAGATTCATAACTATAATCCTTTATCGCTCTAAGTTCTGGCCAACTATTTATAACATTGTAGCCATCTATAAATATCTTTCTCAAGATTATATTAGCAAAAGTCTATTTCAACTTTTGCTTCAACACCTCATACATTAGTATTCCACCAGCTACAGAAGCATTAAGCGAAGTTATTTGACCAACCATAGGAATTTTCATTAGCACATCACATTTTTCTTTAGTTAGTTTTGATATACCCTTTCCTTCACTTCCTATAACTAATGCTACTGCACCTTTTAAGTCCACATCATAACAATTCTCACCATGCATATCAGCACCATATATCCATAATCCTAATTCTTTTAACTCATCTATAGTGCTGTTAATATTCGTAACTTTAGCTATTCTCATATGTTCTGTAGCACCTGCAGAAGTTTTATAAACAATAGGAGTGACCCCTACATTTTTTCTTTTAGGAATTATAATTCCATGGGCTCCGCAAACTTCTGCCGTTCTTATAATTGAACCAAAATTATGAGGGTCTTCAATTTCATCTAGTATAATTAAAAATGGTTTTTCATTTTTTGAATTTGCATAATCAATAATTTCTTTTACATGATAATATTTATAAGCAGTAACTTTAGCTATTACGCCTTGGTGTGATCCTGTTAAAGACATAGAATCAAGCTTTACACGATCTACAGTTTTAACAACTACACCTTTTTCCTTTGCCAAAGCTAAAACCACATTAATAGAACCCTTAGTATCACCTTTAGCAACTAATATTTGCTCTATAGTTCTATCAGATTTTAAAGCTTCAATTACTGAATTTCTTCCTTCAATAATATCTTCTCTTATTATTTCTTCATTGCCCATATTAGTTTTATTGTTATATTCTTTTTTAACTCTATCTCTACTGTTAGTTTTTTTATTTTCTTTCATATTTCAACCTCTTTCATAAACCTATTTAAATTTAAGTTATCTGTAATTATATCCAAAAGCATAACTTTAATTTATGTAGTTGTTTATAAATTAGAATATTTTTTCCTTACTGTCACAATTTCTCCACAGGTCATACTACCTTCAGGACAAGATCCCTTTATACAATTTGGTCCTCCATTTTTAAATAAAATAGGAGCTACTTTTTTTGCTTCTTTTAACATTGCATCTGCCATGTCTCTAATTTCCCATTGAGCTCTATTACAGCATCTATGTGCAAAAAAATGCATAAGCTCTCTTGCATTCATCGTAACAATAATTTTAGTTTCACAAGCATTAGGAAATACATATCTAGCATCTTCAATGGCCTTTTTCTGCGCTTGTGATTTTAGTTTTCTTAATACACGTTCTTCAACTTCTGATGTTGAATTTAAAGACTTCTCTCTTATATATTTATTTAAGCTTTCATTATAAATTTGTTCAAATAACATTTCTACAATTTCATCATAATATTCTTGGTCCTTTTTCATCGCTTCTATAAATATTTCTTTAGCTTTAGAATTATTTTCTATTGATGGTGGTATTATGTACTCAAAGGCATCCAATTTTACGTATCTTTGACTTTGTTGTGAGTATGAAGCAACTCTATGGCGTACTAGTTGATGAGTTAAACTTCTAGACACTCCTTCAATAGCAAAGGTAAAACTAACATGCTCAATAGGAGAATAGTGACCATAATTCATAAGCATACTTAAAAAGTTTTCTGTTTTTTCTTTATCTAATCCTTCTAATATTTCGTCTACTCCTACAGAGCTATAACAAAGTTTTGCTGCTGATGCAATAACCTTTTCTGGATTTGGTGTATGCTCAATTAATTTAACTTTCAAAGTCATTTTTATCCTCCTCGTATTTTACTATTTTACTTAATATATAATTAAGTTTTTCTTCCTTTTCACATAAATATAGATATCCTATAACCGCTTCAAAACCAGTAGCCCATCTATAATCAGCTACGTCTGAATTTTTAGGTGTATGAGATTTAGAATTTCTTCCTCTTTTAAAAATAGCCATTTCATCATCTTCTAAATCATCTATTATAATCTTCATATATTCACTTTGTGCTTTTGCTTTTACATAAGATACAGTTTTTACATGAACCTTATGCACATTAAGTCCTCTATTTTTTTCCACTAAATATGTTCTTATAAACACTTCATACACAGCATCTCCTATCAAAGCCAACACTAGTGGATTAAGTTGTTTTATCTCTTCTAGAGTGAATTTTCCCTTTAGTAATTGAAAGTTCATGTTTTTCTCCTTAACCTTATAGTTATTCAATTTTAATTATACACAGATATTTAAAATAATAACAGGTAATAAATGAATATTTTTAAAAATCATGACGAAATTTAGCCAATAAATTATAAATATATAAATTTAATAACAATACTAAAAACTTTGTATAATCTTCTTTTTTATCTTTAATCCATATCCTCATTTTATTACAATGCAATACTTTTTCTTATGGCAAGAGCCATTGAAAATATTTTTAAAATGACATATAAATTATTATAAAAAGGAAGAATCGGTAGTAATTTTTATAAGTCATAAAAATAAACTATCACTTTAATTATACTTACCTATTATTTTACTCTAATATAAATTTCCTTTAAATAAAAAATGTTTACAACAGTTTTAGAGTTTTTTAAAAACTGTTGTAAACACTTATATATCAAATATCTTATTTAATTAAAGATTTTTAAAATACTAACTATCTAATTCTCTTAAATGTATAGATTAATCTTAAAAGATTATTTATATATTTGTTCAAATATATATCCTTTTATTGCTAATGCATTTTTTATCATTGCAGCATGTTCTTTTGATTCTGTTTCAATTTCTATTTCAATGTTTGTAAATTCAAGCCCTTTAGGATTCCAGTTTTTATCTTGTTTAATCTTTGCTACATTTCCACCTAACGTAGCTACTTCAGCAACTAATGCTCCCAATTGACCTATTTTATCTTTTAATTCAAATTGTAAAGTTATTCTTCTTTCAACTAGCACTAATTGTCTATCAATTATTTTTGATATTGTAGCTATATCTATATTTCCACCACTTATAACTGCAACAACATTTTTACCAGCATTTTTAATTTTTCCTGTTAATAATGCAGCTAAGGAAACAACTCCTGCACCTTCAGCTATAACCTTATTTCTTTCCATTAGTGCAAATATTCCATAGGCGATTTCATCTTCTGTAACTGTTACTATCTCATCAACATACTCTTTTATTATTTCAAAAGTTTTATCTCCTGGAGTTTTAACAGATATACCATCTGCTAATGACTTTGAGCCTTCAACTGTAACAACTTCCCCTTTTTCTAAGGATGCTTTGCTTGAAGCAATTATTTCTGCTTGAACTCCTATTATCTTTACATCGGGCTTTATAGCTTTAGCTGCTACTGCAATCCCTGCTATAATCCCCCCTCCACCAATTGGAACTATTATAGTATCAACTTCTGATAAATCTTCAAAAATTTCAAGAGCAATTGTTCCTTGTCCTGCTATTACATGTTCATCATTAAATGGGTGTAAAAATGTTGCTCCCGTTTCTTTTTGTACTTCTACTGCTTTAGCATAACATTCATCGTAAACTTCACCATGTTGTATAACCGTTGCTCCATAGTTCTTTGTAGCTTGAACTTTTGCAAGAGGTGCTGTTAATGGCATACATATTGTAGACTTAACACCAAATATAGTTGATGCATATGCAACTCCTTGAGCATGATTCCCTGCTGAAGATGCAACAACTCCCCTAGCTCTTTCTTCTTCTGTTAATGATGCAACTTTATTATAAGCTCCTCTTAGTTTGAAAGAACCAGTTTTTTGTTTATTTTCACATTTTAAATACACTTCATATCCAGTATCTTTTGAAAACGTACTGGAATGGAATAAAGGTGTCTTTCTTACAACTCCCTTTAAACTTTCCTGTGCCTTTTTTATGTCAGATAATGATAATGTTATACTCACTATTTTCTCTCCTTTTGTTTAAAAGTTTATATTAAATTAACAAAAAATTTAAAATATAATAATTAGTCAAAAGTTCTGAAGATATTTCATGTTAATAAAAATTAATTTTCTATAGATAATAATAAATAAGTATCTATAGAAAATTATAATTTAACATAGTAGAAAACATATAAGAATATGCTATAGTATTTTTTCAATATATTTAATATATAGATGGACGAAGTTTAATGTTAATGTATATATTAATGCAAATTCTTTTTTTGCTGTTTTAATTAGAACTGTTAAATTCACAATGCACAATTGCAGATATTAAATACATTAGCTAATACTTTAATTTTATTATTTATCTCCATTATTCTAGTTAAGCAAATACATATTATTCCGAACTATACTACACCTTAGAGGAACCCTTATACATTTGAGAGTTGACGATTGACAATTGAGAAT
>NZ_DDOV01000072.1 GCF_002341865.1 Clostridium sp. UBA2485
TATTTTTTGAAGATGCCTTATACATTTAATCCAAAGTTTCTGCATAGTGCTTCTAGTCCACCTTCAAAGCCACTTCCTATTGCATTAAATTTCCATTCTCCATTATTTCTATATATTTCTCCAACTATAACAGCTGTTTCAATACTAAAATCTTCTCCTAAATCATATCTGATTAACTCAATGTTATTATCAGCATTTACTACTCTTACAAAAGCATTGGATACTTGTCCAAAATTTTGACCTCTTGTTATTGGATCATAAATTGTTACAGTAAAATCAACTTTGCTTATGTTGGCTGGAATTTTAGATAAGTCAATTGTTATTTGCTCATCATCACCATCTCCATCACCTGTTAAGTTATCTCCTAAATGTGCTATTGAACCTGAGCTATGTTTTAAATTATTGAAAAACACAAAATCTTGTTCATTCTGTACTTTTCCATCTTCTCCAAGGGCAAATGCTGCCGCATCTAAATCAAACGAATTACCACCATCATATTTATTAGTGTCCCATCCAAGCCCAATTAATAAATTTTTTAGCCCTGGATTACCTTTTGTTAAATCAACTTTTTGTCCTTTTTTTAATGAAATACCCATAAAACCTACCTCCATTTCTTTCAAAACAAATTTTATATAAAAATGATCTAATTTTGTATAAAGTTAATATCGATATACTGTATATTATATTATGTTTTCCCTCATAATACAATTCTATGGAACAATGTTAAGGTTAAAAATACTTAAAAATACTTTATTTCTAAATATTTTTAAGTTTTCGACAAAATTACAAAAAAGTCATGGTTACCCATGACTTTTAGTTTTTTATTCTTCTATATCATCATTTTCTAATAATGAATATTCCTCTTTAAATTCATCAAGAGGTAATACAGGATAGTCACTTAAAGCTAGTTCTGTTTCTTCGCTCTCATCTTTAACTATCTCGAAATATACTTCATGAGCTTCTAGATCAACCTTAGAACACCTTACTTTAAGTTCATCACCTAATCTATATACTTTCTTAGTTCTTTCGCCTATTAGTAATATACGTTTTTCGTCATAGCTATAGTAGTCATCATCTAAAAAGCTTATATGAACTAATCCTTCTATGGTATTAGGCAATTCTACAAACATACCAAAGTTAGTAACTGAAGATATAATACCTTCGAATTCTTCTCCAATTCTTTCTGACATGTACTCAGCTTTCTTAAGATCGTCTACTTCTCTTTCTGCCTCTACTGCAATTTTTTCAGTATCGGAGGATTGTTTTGAAGCATCCTCAACTATTTTTCTAAGCTTTTTATCTCTTGAATCACTTAATCCACCATTTAAACTCTCTTTAATTATTCTATGAATCATAAGATCAGGATATCTTCTTATTGGAGAAGTAAAGTGACAATAGTATTTTGCCGCCAATCCAAAGTGCCCTAAACATTCTGGTGAATAACGAGCTTTCATCATTGAGCGAAGTAATAATCTACTTACTACCATTTCTTCTTTTTGGCCCTTTACTTTTTCTAAGACCTCTTGAAGCATACTTGGATGAACTTCTGAAGTATGTCTTATAAAGTATCCTAAGTTGTAGACAAATTCATTAAAATGCATTAATTTTTCTTCGTCTGGGTCTTCGTGAACTCTATATACAAAAGGCATGTTAAGCCAGAACATATGCTCAGCTACAGTTTCATTACAAACTAACATAAACTCTTCTATAATTCTATTTGAAACAGCTCTTTCATAAGGCCTAATATCAATAGGTTTTCCGTTCTTATCTAAGATAATTTTTGATTCTTCAAATTCAAAATCTATTGAGCCTCTTTTAAATCTTCTCTTATTTAAAATTTCAAAAAGCTTTTCCATATTTTTAAAGTCTTCATGAAGATATTCATATTTTTTTATAGTTTCTTCGTCTTTATCTCTTAAAATCTTAGTAACGTCTGTATAGGTCATCCTCTCATTAGTTTTGATGATACTTTCCATTATTTCATGATTTAAAACTTTACCATTAGAATCTATTTCCATAAAGCAGCTTAACGCTAATCTATCCACTTTAGGATTTAAACTACATACACCATTTGAAAGTTTTTTAGGAAGCATTGGTATAACTCTATCTATTAAGTAGACAGAAGTTCCTCTTTTAAAGGCTTCCTTATCTAATGGATTTCTTTCTTTAACGTAGTGAGATACGTCTGCAATATGAACTCCTAATTTGAAGTTTCCATTTGAAAGCATCTCTATAGAAACGGCATCATCTAAATCTTTTGCATCCTCTCCATCTATAGTCACCATCTTTACGTCTCTTAAATCACGTCTTCTTTCATATTCTCCTTTAGGTATTTCCTCAGATATATCAAGTGTAAACTTTTCAACATCTTCTGGGAAATCCTCAGGAAGGTTATGCTTTCTTATAATAGTTAAAATATCAATTCCTCTATCACCTTTATTACCTAATATCTCAATAATCTTACCTTCAGGATTTCTTCTGCTTTCTGGCCATCTAGTTATTTCAACTACAACAATTTGACCAGACTTTGCATCATTTCTACCACTCTTTGGAATAAATATATCCTGAGCTACTTTTTGATCATCAGGTACTACAAAACCGAAATTTTTACTATCCTCATATATTCCTACTAACTTTTTATTTTTTCTTTCAATTATTCTTATTATTTCCCCTTCACATTTTCGTCCTCTGTCTTCATCTTTTAAAATTTTTACTACTACTCTATCTCCATGCATTGCACCTTTAACATTGCTTGCAGGTATAAATATGTCTGGTCTTTCCTCATCTGCTATAACAAAACCAAATCCTCTTTGATGGCCTTGGAAAGTTCCTGAAACCATGCCCATTTTTTCTGGAATTCCATAAAATTCCGCTCTGTTTTTAATAATTTGTCCGTCTTTTTCCATATCATCTAACAACTTTTTAAAATCTTTAACATCTTTTTTACCAATGCTAAATACTTTAGCAAGTTCCTGAATATTCAGCGGTTTATATGCCTGTTCTGTCATAAAACTAATTAGAACTTCTCTAATACTCATTTTTTCCCTCCTTGATTAAAAGCTAAGTATAATGTATGAAACATTTTATATTATTCATATATCTAAAAATTGCATCTATCATATATTATTATTATCTTTTAAAAGCTATATTATTAATTTATATATTTTAATTATACACAGAAATCTATTTAATTATCGATAATAGTAAAATTTTATATAATTTGCTTATATGTAGATTAATTATTTTATAGTTTTATACTATTATCAATGTAACACTTAAAATTTTTCTAATTTATTAAGAAAATTATTTACTTTATCAATTGTAATTTTTTTGATATTTATGTGACTAAGGGGAACAATTTATATAGAATCATAAGCATAGTAATTTAAATTTATAATAATAATCCTTAATTCACAGTTTTCAATAAGAAATATATTCAAAATTTAAAATTATAAATTGTTAACTTTTTATAATTTCATAGTGGATTTAAAGATATATTACTATATATGTAAGGTATCTAAAAATAAAAAATCTTCTAGTACGACTCTGCTACTAGAAGATTTTTTATGACAAACTATGCATTACAACAAAATTCGACATGCAATAAATATGCGACAGCCCTTGGGGTTGGGCTGTCTGAAATAAATAAAAAGGGGGCTATATATCTCTTTATTTATTTTGCACCTTTATTATATTACTATTTCAATCCATATTCAAGTATATTTATAAAAAATTTTATAAAAAATACATATTTTTATTGGAAATTTCTTAATATATTAACAATCTTTTTAAATTTAGAGGTTTTTCATCATAAAAATGTATATTTTATTAATATTCTGTTAATTCGTAAGACATATTGTTACATAATCCTTATATAATACGAATTGACGATTGACAACTTAATTAAATTCACAATTCAAAATGCAAAATTCACAATTGTGGATATTTCTCAGCAAAAGCTGAGAAATTTAAAATTGATTTTCTTTAAAGTTACACAGTAACTTTTTATAATTGATTTCCTAAACGTAGCGGCGAACAGTGTTTGCCATAATATTTTTTATATTAATATTAAATTATGAAACATATATAAAAAAACCAGCAATTGTATTGCTAGTTTAAAATCAGTTAAAGAAATTAATTGTCAATTGTCAATTTTCCATTCTCAATTGTTTAAGTTTTTTCTACACATTTTTAAGCATTTCTATTTCTTCTTCAGTTAGCTCTCTATATGTGCCTTCTTCTAAATTTTCATCTATTTTTAGTGGACCAAAGCTTATTCTTCTTAAATAAACTACAGATTTACCTACTGCTTCAAACATTCTTTTAACTTGATGAAATTTTCCTTCTTGAATTGTAACTAAAACTTCTGAACCATGTTCACTAGCTTCAAGTATTTCTAATTTAGCAGGCATACACTGGTATCCATCATCTAATGTAATCCTATTTTCAAAAGCTTTAACATCTTCTTCTGTAACTGCTTTATCTATTTCTGCATAATACACTTTATCTACATTACTTTTAGGAGATATTAACTTATGATTTAACTCTCCATCATTGGTTATTAAAAGTAATCCTACTGTATCTTTGTCTAGCCTTCCTACAGGAAATGGCTTAAACACTTGATATTCTGGTTCCAAAATATCTATTACTGTTTCATCATAATTGTCAAAGGTAGCACTTACCACTCCATCAGGCTTATTCATCATTATATATATAAACTCTCTATAATTTAAAACTTCCCCTTTAACCTCAATAATATCAACTTCAGGGTTAATTTTTATAGCACTATCTTTAACTTCTTCACCATTAACTAAAACTTCTCCTTTTTTGCACAATGTCTTAACTTCTTTCCTACTTCCATGACCTAAATTTGCTAAAACTTTATCTAATCTTTCCATTATATTCTACTCCTACCTTTCAACCGCTAACTTAACACTGCTACTCAAAATATGGACAAATATACCCATATCGAGATTTTTACTACTTCAATGTGTATGATTTTGTTCTATAGAACTACTTTCATTTGATATAACACTCCATAGTCGTAAATTCCAAACTAGCCATCCGTACATATATATCTACAATAACTTATTTATGCTGTTTTGTAGATTTTAGCATCTCTTAAATTAAAACTTGCATTTACATCTCTATCCTCTTCATAGCCACATTTATGACATAATTTACTTGAAGGATAAAATCTATCTACAATTCTCAATTCAATACCCATCCAATTACACTTGTTAGTTAATTTAGTTCTAAACTCAAAAAACTTTTGCCCTGCAACTGCCTTAGATAAATGTTTATTTTTCATCATTCCTCTAACATTTAAATCCTCTATAGTTATGAAACTTGGATTTTGTTTCACTATATCAGATACTACTTTATTAATATAATCAGTTCTAACGTTAGATAGCCTTTGATGAAGTCTATGTACCTTAACTATTTGTTTTTGGATATTTTGTCTGGTAGCTTCCTCCTTTTTATTTTCATTTCTTAATTTTAAGTTTTCATATTTCCTTGAAAGCTTTCTTTGTTCACGTTTTAATTTCTTTTCTAGTTTTTTTACTATTACAGTTTTATTTATGTTTTTCTTAAAAGTTCTATTAGAAATAACTGCGAAGTCTGTTAATCCTAAATCAATGCCAATACCATGATTTGTGGAAATATTTAGGTTTACAATATCAGTTTCTACTAATACTGATACATAATATCTATCAGCATTCTTAGACACTGTTCCACTTTTAACTTTTGCACTTGTTGGTATATATCCATATTCTTTTAATCTTACATTCTTCAATGATGGTATCATTATTTTATGTCTGTATACTTTCCAATCCCCTTTATTGTTTTTAGGAAAATATAATTTAACATCTGATTTATTCTTCTTTTTAAACCTTGGAAATTTAGATTCACCTTTAAAAAATTTTTTATATGCAAGTTCAGCATCACATATAGCCTTTTTACGTGCCTTTGAACCACATTTATTAATCCATTGATATTCTTCCAATACTTTAATTTCATTGTTGATATATTTATCAAAATCATTAGCTGACATAAATGAATGTTTTTTATCCAATAAACCATCTTTAAATTGCTGATATAATTCTTTATTTTTACCAAGATAAAAATTATATAAATATCTGCATATTCCAATTGATTGATCAATTTTCATCTTTTGTTCCAACGTTGGTTTTATTTCCACTTTGTATGCTCTTAGCAATTTCTTCAGCCTCCGCTATCTTTTTCTTATACTTTCTTAAACCATATAGCCTAAACTAAAATATATTATCTATCCAAACGTTGCAATATTTTTACTAAAACTCCACGTAATTTAGAAAAGTTTTTTAGTCTATAATTAGTTATGTGTTTCATTAATACCACCTCTTGGGTATGTATTAACATATTTAAACACATTTATTCGTATTTTTATTAATTAAAGATTGCCTCCTTATTATATACATTTAAGCTGAAATAAAACAAGATATAAAAAGTGATAATTATAGATTATCACTTTTTAATGAAGAATGAAGAATTATGGATATTTCTCAGCAAAAGCTGAGAAATTTAAAAAAGAATGGCGAACACTGTTCGCCGCTACAAGAAATCTATTTAAAAAAATTATTTTGTTCAAAAATTATTTTAACCATAATTCTTCATCCTTCATACTTAATTCTCAATTCAAAAAATCACCCAAATGGGTGATTTTTAAGGGTTGTAATATTTTTTTATTTTCACAAGATAATTTTGAGTTTCTTCTGGCAATTTATTAAAATCAGCATGAGTTTTTACGCCTCTCCACTGCATGGTTCCTGGACCACAATTATAAGCTGCTAATGCCATTTCTAAATCTCCATTAAACATTTCTAGATAATCTTTTATATGTCTTGTACCTGCATCAATATTTTCTTCAATATTAAATGGATCATTAACTCCATAATGACTAACATTTTCAGGCATAAGTTGCATAAGCCCCATTGCCCCTGCCCATGATACAGTTTTAGGATTAAAGTCTGACTCAACCTTTATAATTGCTCTTATTAAACCTTCATTTACATTATGCTTTAATGAAGCTTGCTTAATTGCACTTTCAATCCTAATATCATCACTTACAGGTGTTGTAGGGGAAACATATCCATTACTAATTCCATGATAGCTAGCACTACTAGCACCTCTACTTGCGATTCCATCTAAATTATAGTTAGGTCTTAAAATTAAATCTGTAATATGAGTTAAGTCATTATTTCCCCCTAAAGCAGCTTGTCCACTAATTTTGCTTGCTTCATCCTTTTCTCTTAAGGCATTTAGAAGACTACTTAGAATCATATTAAAGCCTTCTCCACTACCTTCTCCTGAACCTTTAAACATACTTGCTGCTAGCATAATTGGCATCATGCTATTAATAGTATTATTTTCAGTGCTTCCCATGTTTTGTACCGTCAAAATTCTCACCTATCTTTCAAAACTTTTATGAGTTTACCTTAATCTCTAGTATATCGTAGTCTTCATATGCTATCTTCTTATGACTGCTTTTTGTTAATGCCAATAGTTTATAGAAGCCCTTTTTAAATGGTATAAAAGTATAATAACTTTTTTTACTATACTTTTGAATTAATCTCCAATCGCCTTTTTCCATAAGGTAAAATTCATATATTGTATCTTTTCCACCTTGAGAATTTACTGCAAAATTTACTGACTCATTACATTTAAATTCTTCTTTATCAATAGTTATTTTACAATTTGTAATTGGTGGTGCCTCTAATACATTGAAAATTAAACTTTTTTTACTATCGTATTCCACTGTACTTGAAATATTTTTACTCATAATATCTACAACATATCTACCTGCACATCTTGGAATAAATCTAAATTTTTTCTCTGATATAAAGTCAGATTTTTCAACCTCATGGCCATTTATTTTAATATTATATTTTATAAGGCTATCTTCTGTATTTTCCATTACTGCTTCTAATACTATGGAATCTCCTACTAAATAATATTCTTTGCTAGATGTTAGAAGATATTCTATCTTAGCTGGAATATATTCATAGCAATCAATATAAGTTACAGAATGAACATCATATTCTCTTTTAGATCGTTTATCCTTAACCATAATCTCAAGTTCATACTGTCCTACTTCTTCTGGAGAAAAGTCAACCCAATTATGATCTCCATATTCTATTTTATCGACTATTCTATCATTTTTCTTAACTATAAAACTATATTTTAATTCTGTTCCACCAGTAGCAATAACTTTAACATTTATAGGTTCTTTAATTAAAAGCTGTCTTTTCTTATCAAATAAGATTTCAGCTATCTCTACCTTTTCTACAAAGTCTTCCTCAATAGTAAAATTCATTTCTTCTTTAAGTTCATAATCCCCATCAAAAGATTTATCTTTAATATAAACTTCAACAATATATTCTCCACATTTTGTAGGCTTCCAAAGATAGCTGTTTGCATTATTATATTTAGTAGTTTGACTTTCATTGCCATCTATGACAAACCTATATAATAATTCTCTACCACCTGACGCTACTGCCTTTAGTGTTATAGCAGTATCTATAACTTGAGGAGAACTTAAGTCACTAGTAAAACTAAGAAGTTTAATAGTATTATAAGGAGCAATTTTATAATGAATAATAGCTCTATCATCAAATTCTTTAGGCGAATACATATCTTTAGCCAAGCATAAAAGTTTATAATCTCCTTTTTTATTCTCACTAAAACTAACTAGCCTTTTAGTAGAATAATCTTGAATACAAGTTGCTTCTCCATATTCATTTATTTTAACAAATTTATATAATATAACTCTGCTTTCATCAAAATTAGCTTCCACTTCAAAAATAAGTTCACTATCGACTAAAAGCTCTGTAGATATACATTTCAAATTGGTTATTTCTAATGAAGAAATCGGTAAAATCTCAAATCTTATAGACTTAAAGTCATCAAATAAATTTTTTGACTGTATATTTTTGCATTCTACTAAAAATTCCATTTCTCCTTGTTGCTTTGGAGTATAACTTAGATTATTTTGAGCAGAATAATCCGTTAAAAGAGTCCAACGAGAGTTTTCTTTAACCCAGTATCTATACATTATAGATGGCGAAATTCCCTCTACAGTTAAGTTAATCTTTTCTCCAATTTTAACTTCATCTTTATCTAAATATATGGATTTTATTAAATTTTCCTCACACTTGCCAATTATGTAATCGATTTTAGACATAAAATCGAAAGGTTTCTTACTTCCTTCTCTTTTGGCTTGTACCATTATTATATATTTCCCATCATCCTTAGGTTGCCATTTAACACAACTATCAATTTGAAAATCTTTAATAGTCTCCCAAGTTCCATCATTTCCAATTAGAAATTTATATAATAAATTTTGTTCTATTTCATTTTCAATACTAATAGTTATTTCCGTACCCTTTTCTTGAGGACTTTGCATGTTTGTAATAATATTCATTTCATTCATTTATTACCCATTCCTCCCCAGTTCATAATTCTCAAAACATTTATGCCAACAAATAAATAGCTCATAGTATGATAATTTTATATACTATTATGCAATTAGAACCTGCTCTCAACCGCACTATTAATGGAATTTTTCTTCTTATCAAACCAAAATATTCATTCCATATTCAACTAATTATTTTAATTCATATACCCTATTTCATTATACTATAGTTCCAAAATATAGAAAAGAATAAATTATCAATCAAATTCCAATAATAAGGTAAATCATCTTTGTTTGATCAACATTGCGAATATTTATCAATGATAATCAATTAATAACTAAAAAACTTTATTATACATTGTAATTAAGAAAGGAGCTGTAAAAATGCCTAAAGATAAAAAAGATTTATATGACCCAACCTATACATATAAAAAGTCGGATGTAGATATACAAAACTTTAAAGATTCTTATCCAGTAATAGAACGTACAAATAATGGACTAATCTTTCCTGAAGGAATAAAACCAGATATGGATACAAAGCAATTGAAAATTGACGATTGACAATGGACGATTGCGGTAACTTCTCCTTTATAGGAGAAGTTTTTAATTTATTTCTCTTTTAACTTACAGAATAACTTCTCATAAAAAAACTAGCAATTGTATTGCTAGTAAAAAATCATTAAAGAAATTAATTCTCAAGAATTAATTTCATCCTTAATTTTCAATTGTCCATCGTCAATTCTCCATTGACTAAGTTATCATATTCTTTTACTAACTTTAATAAGTTCTTATAAAGTCTTTCATCATCTTCATCTTTACGTTTTTTAGGATTTGAAGTTTTGCCTCCACCTCTTCTTACTTTTGATGAAATGTGGCGTTCAAAAAGAAGCTTATCGATATTTTCGTCATTGTATATATATCCTTTTGGATTTATAGCATAGGCTCCTTTACCTAATACCATAGCTGCAACTCCATAATCCTGAGTTACTATTATATCTTTTTCCTTTGTATCATTAGCTATCTTCATATCCACACTTTGAAATCCACTATCCATATATTTAACCTCTCCATAGCTTGGAGATATTACATGATTTAAATCACAGTAAAATATTAGTTCTTTATTAAAATCTTCAGCTACTTCCTCAATTATATGTTTCGCTGGACATGCATCTGCGTCTACTAAAATTTTCATAACTTATTTCCTCTAATCTTTTATTTAGTTCTTCTTTTCTTTTTTCATATCCTGGTTTTTCAAGTAGGGCAAACATATTTTTCTTATAATCTTCAACACCTTCTTGATTGAACGGATTTATTCCTAAAAGATATCCACTTATGGCACAAGCCTTTTCAAAAAAGTATATCATATAGCCTAAATAATAAGGTGATAATTCTTTTATACTTATTCTTATATTTGGTACTCCCCCTTCATTGTGAGCAAGCTCAGTACCTTCCATAGCTCTTTTATTTACATAATCTATAGTCTTACCACATAAAAAGTTTAATTCATCTACATTTTTATCATCTTCAAACATCATAAGTTCTCTTTTAGGAGTCTCTATATTTATTGTGGTCTCAAAAAAAATTCTAAGACCATCTTGAATATATTGTCCCATTGAATGAAGATCTGTAGAAAAATTTACACTAGAAGGGAAAATTCCTCTATGTTCCTTTCCATGACTTTCTGCAAATAATTGTTTCCACCATTCATTAAAATACATAAGGCAAGGTTCATAGTTAGCAATAATTTCTATTGTTTTTGCCTTCATATATAATAAGTGTCTTGCGGCTGCATATCTATAACAATCATTTTTTTTAATATCCATTATTTTATACTCTTCTCTTGCGTCTTCTGCGCCTTTTAAAAGCATTTTAACGTCTATACCTGCTACCTTTATCGGAAGTAATCCTACTGAGGTAAGAACTGAATATCTTCCTCCAATATCATCTGGAATAGTAAAACTTTCATAGCCTTCATCTTCACAAAGTTTTCTCAGTGCACCAGTTTTTTTATCTGTAGTTATAAAAATCCTTTCTTTTGCTCCTTCTTTTCCATATCTTTCTTCTAGTACTCGTTTAAAAAATCTAAAAGCAATAGCTGGCTCAGTAGTGGTACCTGATTTAGATATAACATTTATTGAAAAATCTACATCCTCTACCATCTCCAATATCTCTGATAAATAGGTAGAGCTTATATTATTTCCAGCAAAATAAATTTTAGGACCTTTTCTTTTTTCTCTAGGTAGACTATCATAAAAGCTATGCTTTAAAGCTTCTATCACAGCCCTAGCTCCTAGATAAGAGCCTCCTATGCCAATTATTATAAAGGCGTCAGAATTACTATTTATTTTTTCTGCTATTGTTTCAATTCTATCTATTTCATCTTTATCATAATTTATGGGTAAATCTAACCACCCTAAAGCATCATTTCCTAAGCCTGTTTTACTCTCTAACATTTCATGAGCCTCTTCTACCATAGGAGAAAAATTTATTATTTCATCCTCAGTTAAATATGGTAAGCATTTTGATAGATCTAAGCATAATTCATTGCCCATTAAAAAATACCTCCGTATAAAATAATAAATGCTAAAATTTAACTTAGCATTTATTAATAATTTATACAAAAATCCTATTACTTATACTATAAAGTCCTTAAAAATAAGTATATAATAGGGTTTTTACTAATACAATTTCAATTAAACTATTTTAATTTCTATATAGTTTAGTTTTATTATACTTTATTATTATTAAAATAGCCTTAAAATTCCTTTTGATTAGTATTAATTTTTAATTTGAATTTACTATAATAAATGCTCATAAAATTTTTTATAAGCTTAAAAATGAAAAGAGAGCATAACTAAATAAGCTCTCTTTTTATTAGCCATCTTAAAAGATAACTAGTTCTCTATACTAATTTCATAATACATAATATCTTTTCTAGCATAAAATATTAATTGTATTTTTAACTAATTATTTTAAGCCTATTATTCTACAATAAATTTATCTGTTTCCTTTTTCATATCTTTTGTCATAAAGGTTAATTCTTGTGCTGCACTTGCTACTTCTTCTGATGATGCATTCATCTCTTGAGTTATAGCTGCAATTTCTTCTGACGATGCAGAAACTTCTTGTGATACAGAAGATGCATTTTGAATTTTACTTAAAATTACTTCTTTATCACTTACAATTTCCCCTCCTATTTCCATACTTCTATTTATCTTAGGCTTAATCTCTTCAACTGCTTTTGTAATTTTATCAAAAGATTCTATAGCTGTCTCTATTGTATCTCTTTGTGCTACCAATTCATTTTGCACTACAGAAGTAGTGTTAACCATTATATTGGTTTCATTAAATATAATATTTAAAAGTTCAGTTATATTTGCTGAAGATACTTTACTTTGCTCTGCTAGCTTCCTTATTTCATCAGCTACTACTGCAAAGCCTCTACCAACTTCTCCTGCTCTTGCAGCTTCTATTGCTGCATTTAGTGCTAATAGGTTAGTCTTTTCTGCTATTCCATTAATTACTGTTGTGATTTCATTTATTTTATCTACATTGGATTCTACTAAACTTACCTTATTAACAAGTTCATTAAAAGATGTCTTTACATTATTTGAGGATGTAACAACACTTTCCATCTCTTTATTACTATTCTTAGAAAGTATCTGTATTTCTCCAGTACCAGCTTCTATTTCCTTAAGGCCTACTATAGATTCTTCTATCTGGATATTAAATTCATCAAGTTTGTCTACTATTTCAGCGATATCACTAGATTGATCTTCTGCTCCTCTAGATACATCTTGAACTGAAACTGCTACTGTATCTGATGAACTTGACATTTCCTCTGATAGACTTGCCAAATTCTCTGAATATGCATCAATTTGAGCTGATTTTTCTTTTATACTCTTAATAATAGTACCAACAGAACATTGCATTTTTTCCATAGCTTGTCCCATTGCTCCAAACTCGTCATTTCTTTTTATAAGTACTTCTGGAACATGAACTGTCATATCTCCACTCGCAATAGTATCTAAATGCTGCACTGAAGATTTCATGGTTTTAGACATTTTTCTAACTTGTATCAATATTAAAGCTATACTTAAACTTATACATATTGCAGAGACTATAAATACCATACTTTTTATAGTTTTAACTTCCTTTAGAACTTCTTCTTCAGTAATTTGTATTGCTGTAGTCCAGCCCGTATCCCCTACAGGTGCATAAGCAATAAAATATTTGTCTTTGTCCACTTTAAAATTCTCAGAATTCGATTCTCCACTTATCATTCTTTCAACACATTTACCAAATTCAGATAGTTTAGTATCTTTTTTTGACTCTGCAATAGGATTATATTTTGTTACATAATCTTTATTTTCATGAGCAATTATAGTACCTATATTATCTACCATAAATGCATCGCCTGTTTCTCCAACCTTAACATCAGAAACTTCTTTGCTGAAAACTTCGGCATCTGTAATACCTACAATAACACCTATAATTTCATCTGTTCCTTTTGCTTTTATAGGTGCACAATAAGATACTATAATTGTACCTTTATCTTCTGAATTAATGCTCTCCATAGGTGCCCCTACAGTTGCCTCTCCTCTTAAGGCTTCCTTAAAATATGTTCTTCTAGATATATCAGCTGTACTATCACTAAAATTTAACTGACCACTTATATCAGCAATCCCTATTCTCATAAATTTATTTAGCTCTCCATTGGGTTGTAATAACTTTACCTTTTCTTTAATACTTATCTTTGGATCTGAAATTTGTTCGTCTATAGCTAAATTTTTAAGAACTTCTTTCTTAATATTTAATTTTTCATCAATCATGGATGAAAGTAACTTTGCTGTTTCTGGTAAAGTAGTATTTGCCATAGTGTTTAATGCTTTTTTAGAAATATTCATTGATATTAATGCTAAAGCTGAACAGCTGATGAAAGATAAAATTGCAAAAGATGCAATTAACTTGGATCCAATACTCTTAAAATTAAAATTAATTCCTTTAAAATTAATTTTAATCTTATTAATGTTCTTAATTTTCTTAAGTTTACTCATTAAAATCTCTCCATCCTTTCAGTTATTTTACACTTATAAATTTAATCCCATATTTGCCTTATAAGTATAGATTTATTTAATATATAGAAAACCAAAGTAAAAAATTGATATTTATTAAAATTGGTTTTCTAGTTTAAATAATTTTTAATTTTAATAGTTCATATATTTTTAGTAAAATGTTTTAGTAAAACGTTTTAGTTTTTGAGAGTATTAGTCTTTGAAATTTTATTTATACTAATAATTTAAAATTCGTCAATAATCTACTAATCTTTATATCCTTTTCCAAAATATTTAAAGTGAGAATTTAATCTCACTTTAAATATTTTGTGAAGTAATTACTATTTAGATTTTTTTCTATTTAATTCTTCCTTTAAATAAAAACATTCTTCTAAGTTTATATCATAAGCATTTGCTAATACTGAATTATAATAAAGAACATCATATAATTTCTCTTCAATGGTTCCTTTTATTTTATTACCTTTCATTCTCTTATTTTTTCTAATGACTTCTGAAAGCTCTCCTACTTCTTCAATAAGTTTAAAAAAATACTCCTGTTTTAGCTCTGGATTATAATCTTTATTTTTAATAATTTCTTGAAGATATTTAATAGTTATATTACTCATAAAACCCTCCCTATTATTAAGTAAATTCACAACTTAATTTGATTCACAGTTTACAATGCAAAATTCATAATTATTGATACTCCTCTTTTATAAGAGAAGTTTTGAATTTATTTCTTTCTAAAGTGACACAGTCACTTTTGCTAAAAATCTATTTGTAGAAATTAATTTACAAAATTAATTTCAACTATAATTGTCAATTGTGAATTGTGTATTGTGTATTGTGCATTGTTTTAAGGTAGCTCATCTATATATTTATATAAACTAAACAATAAAGCTATTCTTAATTATTTAATATTATTCATGTTAATAATAAATAGTTATGTTACTACATTTAAAAATTAAACAATTAAAAGTTCTTTTAATATTCTTGTTTATAAAAGATAAAAAACCTACATATAATGCTAATATCCATAGGTTTTCTTATGAAAATATTGACTAATTATTAATTAAAATCACTTTCATATAGTACTCTATAAATTCCACTTAATTTCATCAATTCATCATGAGTACCTTCTTCTACTATTTCCCCATGTTTCATTAAATAAATTTTATCCATATTAGTTATGGTTGAAAGTCTATGAGCAATAGTTATTATAGTACAATCACTATACTCTTTTAATATATTTTCAATAACTAAAGAGGTGGTTTCATTATCTAAGGCTGAGATAAATTCATCTAAAAGTAAAATTTTAGGATTTTTAATTAATGCTCTTGCTATTCCAACCCTTTGTTTTTCTCCTCCTGAAAGACTGGTACCATTTTCTCCAACTTTAGTTTTAAGTCCCTCCGGTAAATTTTCTATAATAGGACTTAGTTGTGCAATTTCTATGGCTTTTAAAAGCTCTTCATTTGTAGCACTAGGATTTGAGAATAATATATTATTTTCAATAGTATCATCAAATAAGAAGGTGTCTTGGAATACAACAGCTATGCTATCTCTTATATATGACATATTTAAATCGTCAACTAATAAATTGTTTATTTTAACCTCTCCTATGCTTGTCTTATAAAATCCTAATATCAATTTAAAAATTGTGCTTTTACCAGCACCACTTCCCCCTACAATTGCTACTTTTTCACCACTGTTAATTTGAAGGCTTAAGTCTTTAATTGTAGGTAAATCATCCTTATAAGAAAAACTCACATTTTTAAAAGAAATCTCCCCTAATCTTATATCTTTATTCTTAGGTGCTTTTTTCTTATAAATACTTACAGGTTCATTAAATATATCATTTATTTTTTTCATTGAAACCCAAGTTTTCTGCATTTCTTGATATAGTGATATAATCTCTACCAATGGATCTATAAGGAGTCCATTATACATCATAAAAGCTGCTAATCCTCCTATGGTAATCTCCCCTTTAATTACTAAAACCCCACCTAGTACCGTTATAAGAGCTATAACTCCCATAAAGATTATACTGTTAATTGATTGAATAAATGCAGCAAATCCCTGTTCCTTCCTAACATCTTTATTAGCTTCTTTACTTTTACTACTTATTTTATCCAACATATTATCTTGCTTACAATTTACTTGAACTTCTCTCATTCCTCTTAATCCCTCTTGATAAGTAAACCATAGTTTAGTAAGAGAATTTCTACTCTTCTCAGAATAAGTTCTAAACTTTCCACCAACTTTTGAAGCAAATATAGAAGTAACTATTCCTAAAGGAATTACAAATAAGGTAAGTTTCCAATTTATATTAATCATAAAGTAAAGTCCTATACCAAAAGTAACTAACGATTTAGCTAAAAAAGTTATAGGTTTTAAAAATCCTTGTACAGTAATCTGTGTATCTTGTACAAACCTTACCATTACATCTCCTGAATTGTTTGTATCATAAAAACTTTGTGGTAAATAGGATAAATGTTTGAACGCTTCACATCGTATAATGTGCCCCAGCTTTGTTTCTGCATAAATATTTAAATAACTTAATGTGTTATATGCTAAACTCCATAAAATTTGAAGTGCAAAATAAATTCCTCCAACTTTTATAAGTTTTGATACTCCTCCAGGCAATACACTAGTGGCTATATCCACCATTTCACTAAGTAGTTTTATAGGATATGTAGCTAAAAAACTAACTAAAATAATATCTATAGCAATAGCTATAAGTAAATACCAATTTTTAAGGAAAAAGTATAAAATCTTTTTGCTATCTTTTTTCTTCCCCATGTTCTCCCCCTCTTCCATTAATTGCTCAAATAAATTGAAAACCCATTTGAAGAAATTAATTTATAAAATTAATTTCTACCTTAACTGTACATTGTTTTAAATTTCTTTTTCTATATATTAACAATTGCTCTGACCTATATATTCTGTATTTTTCTTTATAATCCTTCAAAATTCGTCAGCATATTATGATATAATTGAGTCAATATTTAATTTAGGAGGATATTATGAAATTATACATAACTCGTCATGGAGAAACAGAATGGAATACAGAAAAAAGAATGCAAGGCTTTAAAAATTCTAACTTAACTGAAAAGGGAGTAAGCAATGCTAAAAAGCTTGGAGAAGCTTTAAAACATATAGATTTCTCTAAGGTTTATAGTAGTCCTTTAGGTAGAACAATTGATACTTCAAAACATATCATTGGTGATAGAGACATAGAAATCATTACTGTAGACTATTTAAAAGAAATGAACTTAGGTACATGGGGCGGTATGCTTAGCGATGATCTAGTAGTAAAATATCCCAAGGAATATGATAACTTTTGGAATAATCCTCATGAGTATACTCCTATAGATGGAGAAAATTTTTATGAAGTTATGGAAAGAACTTCAAAAGGTTTAGAAGAAATAATAAATAATGAAGATGGTGATATACTTATTGTAACTCACACAGTAGTAATAAAATGTCTATTAGCAAAATTAAAGAATCTTCCAATAAAAAATTTATGGGATCCTCCATATATATATGATACTTGCTTAACCATATTAGAAGTTGAAAATGGAGATATAAAATTTCTTAAAGAAGCTGATATATGCCACTTAGACTAATTGAGAATTAATAATTAAGAATGAAGAATTACGGATACTTCTCTTTTATAAGAGAAGTTTAAATTGATTTTTTTGAAGTTACGTAGTAACCTATTAAAGCTAGCAATTATATTGCTAGTAAAGAAATCAATTTAAAAATTAGTTTGATTAAAACTAATTTCAACCATAATTCTTCATTCTTCATACTTAATTCTTAATTTTCATAAGTTTTCTATTGACTAAGTTCTTTTTATAATTCAGTTCACATCTATGTTAATACTTTTCACAAAGTTATCCACAATTTTATAATTATTAAAGATAAAAACCTGTTTGAATTGTTGATAATTTTCTAATTTGTTGATAATTTTCTGTCTATTATTTTTTACGCTTTTCAATTTAATTCAGAAATCTCAATAAAAACAAAATTAAAGATATGACTTAAATCATATCTTTTCAATAAAAACATTAATTATTTAATATCTAAGTAAAAATAAATGTCATCATCTTTATAATGTAAAAATTTAAATCCATATGATTTATAAAAATTAATTGCATTTTTCCAATTATTTGTGGTTTCTACTATTATCTTTTTCGTATTGTTTTTTAATGCGTGCTCTATAAGTTCATCTAATAATTTCTTTCCTATTCCTAAATTTCTATAGTTCTTATCTACAGACATTCTAACAATTTGACCGAATTCCCCATTATAAATTAAAGCTCCTGTGCCTATAAGCTTTTCTTTATGAATAGCCAATAAAAATTTCCCATCTTTATATTGTTCTTCTATATTATTAAGGTCTTTATTAAAATTAATATTTATTTCTCCTACATATTCCTTGATACCTTCTAAAATAAGCTTTTTAGTCTCTTCTTGATATTCTTTTGAAAAAGGAATTATATTAAACTCATCAAAACCTTTCATTGCTCCTCCAAAATTTAAGATTTCTTTTTATAACTCTAGGGCTACCTTCTTAACAATCTTAAATTACCATTTATCATTTAGGATTTCTTGTCGCTTTATTATATACTCTTCCTCTGTAATTAATCCTTCTTTTCTAAGCCTTTCAAGCTTTCTTAGTTTAACTTCAAAATCGTTATTTTCTCTAATATGTTCATTAGAATCTACGTCAATTTCCCAGTTAGCAATTCCCTTATCACTGAAGGCATCATAAAAATTAACTCCTGTAATAATAACTGCTATGCCAGTCCAAACAAAACCGAAAGCCCCAAAGATTGGAATAACCTTAACGATTCCTATAATTACAAATAAAATACCTACAATTCCTCCAACTAATCCCGCGCCTTTACTTTGTTTAACTCTAACTCTCCTCGACATTTCTTATTCCTCCATATCCTTTATATCATTATTATATTCTAAAGTTCTATATGAAGCCATGCATATATATACCACTCCTAAATTTAATCTATACACTCATAAAATTGTGTTAACAAATTATTTTAGNNAAAAATAATTTCCATCTTAATTGTGCATTTTGCATTGTGAATTGTGAATTGAAATACTTAAGAGTGTAACTATATTCAGCTATACATTAATTTTAAAAATAGTTTATTTATATATGGATGCAAATATTTAATCATAGCTTTTAAATTTTAATACAAAGAACTATTTATGTAAACTTAAATTTTACTTAATAATTTACAATGCAAAATTTATTTTAGATTTAATTGATGCTCTCTTCATGTAAAATCTAACTTTATTATTACTCAGCTTAAATAGTTGTGGTACTTTTTAATGCTATGGCTTTTCCATAAATGCCATCTTAATATTCTAAATTATCTAGGGTATACTTTTATATAAGATATATGAAAGCTAATGTATATATGCTTTTTATTTCTCAGGAAATATTGGTTCTATCTACATAAATATTTTTAAATTTCTCTTTATTTTATAAAGTATAAATATGATATAATTATATAAATATTGTAAATTCATCTTAGATCAAAAAATATGTAGAATTTAAAAATATAATGTATTAATTTGTATATTCATTTTTAAATTAGATTCACTATAGGAGATATGAGGTAAATAAATATGAATAATTTTAAAGATTTAAAAGATTGCAGTTTAGAAGAAAAGCAACAATTATTTTTAGCTAAGTACGAGGATAAATTTAAGTTTTATGGTAAGAAGAGTAAAATAGCTGATAGAATAATAAGCTTAAATAAAAACAGCAAGCCTAATCCTGAAAAGCTAGCAGTTATAGAGGGCATTTGGGCTTTAAATTTAGCACTTAAATACAATGTAGCTATAAAATATTTTGTAATATGTTTAGAAAAAATCCACTCTGTAGAATCGCAAAAATTAATTGAAGATTATGTACATTTAGCTGAAGAGTGTTGTATAGTATCTGAAAAGGTTTTTAATAGCATAAGTGAAAAAGAGAATTCTCAAGGAGTTCTGGCTGTATGTTATTTGCAAAACAAAACTTTAGATGACCTCTATGTTACTAATAACTCTATAATATTAATACTTGATGGTCTAGAAATACCTGGAAATGTGGGTACTATTATTAGATCTGCTGATGCTACTGATATAGATGCTATTATTATTAATAATAGAAAAACAAGATTAAATCATCCTAAATTAATTAGAAGTAGTATGGGATCTTGCTTTAAAGTTCCTATTGTAGAGTCTAATTTTGATGAAATTAAAAATTGGTTAATTAAGAAGAACTTTAAAACTATAATCACAGATACAGATGCAGATACAAATTATTATGACTTAGATTATAAAGGACGAGTAGCTATAATAATGGGAAGTGAAAAATATGGTGTATCAGAAGATTGGTATAACACAGAGTATACCGGTGTTTCTATCCCAATGCTAGGTGATTGTGATTCCTTAAACGTTGGAGTTGCCTCAACTATAATATTATATGAAGCATCACTTAAAAATAAAGGACTGATTAAAAGCAGAGATTAACACTTTTACAATTGACAATTATCAATTAAGGAAACTTCTCCTTTATGGGAGAAGTTTTTAATTGTTTTCTTTTTTTGAAGTGACACAGTCACTTTTATTAAAAAATCTACTTCAAGAAATTAGTTTGATTAAAACTAATTTCCTCCACAATTGTCAATTCTCCATCGTCCATTCTCAATCGCCTAAGTTTTCCAGAGGTGAAAAAAAGGCTATGATTTTCAGAATTTCAACTAAAAATCATAGCCATGTATATGAATAATGAATTAATAATTTTTATAATTTAATTATGCAGTTGCTTTTTTCTTTGTAAAAACTGAAATTAACCATCTTAATAAAGCGGTTACTACTGCTAATATGATGAAAATAGGAAATGTTTTATTGGTTAATGAACCGATATTTAAAATACTTCTAAATAAATATACTGCCCCATAAAAACCTACTGCTACAGTTGAGAATAAAAATACTCTCAATTTATTGAATGGTAAACATGCTTTAAGTACACCAAGTACACTTACAAATCCAACCATATAATACATTAATGTCACTTTATCTAACTCAGATAATCCCTGATTTGGAGCTAATAGATAAATTGCAATAATATTTATAATAATTAAAATTGCATTTGGCAATGCAGTTTTTATAACAGTATTTAAAAAGGTCCCTTTAATCTTCTTCTTATCAGGTTCAAAGGATAAGAAGAAGGAAGGATATCCCTCAATTGCTAAGTCAATTAACGTAATCTGTATTGGAATAAATGGGAATGTGGTCATAGTAATTACATTAATAATACACAACATTAATGAATACAGTGTCTTAATAAAAAAGATAGAAGCTACTTTTGTAACATTATTAACAACACGTCTTCCTTCTGCAAGTACATCTGGTAAAGCTGAAAAATCAGAATCTAATAATACAAGTTGAGAAACTTGCTTCGCTGCGTCATTTCCTTCAGCCATGGCAATACTACAATCTGCCTCTCTTAACGCTAATACATCATTTACTCCATCACCTGTCATCGCTACTGTATGACCATTTTCTTGTAGCGCTTTTACAAGTAGTTGTTTTTGCTCTGGGCTCACACGTCCAAAAATACTGTACTTATCAGCTGCTTTCTTAACCTCTTCCTCAGTTTTCACCTGTGATAAATCAATATAGGAACCATAGTCTTCAAGGCCAGCTTTTCTAGCAATATTAGAAACAGTTACCGGGTTATCTCCAGAAATTACTTTCACTTGAACACCCTCATTTTTGAAGAAATCCAGTGTTTCTTTTGCATTTTTTCGAATAGGGTCCTCTAATTCAATAGCTGCAATAGCTGTAACATTTGGAAGTCCCGCTTCCGTTATAACTTCCTCTGTATGTGCTAATAATAAAATACGCCTTCCCATTTCTTGCGCTTCTATTACTAATTCAGGCAATGACTGTCCTTTTAATAAGATTTCTGGTGCTCCCAAAATAATAGTTCCAATTTCTTCAAAAGTAACTGCACCCCATTTTCGTTCAGAAGAAAAAGCTACTTTTGAAACAGCTATTTGATCGTCATTACTTGAAAAATGTGACCTTAAGGCTGTCATAGTGGCATTATTATCATCTGTTGAATTCAAGTATGCACCAATTACATTTTCTATCGGCACAGATATTATATCTTCACGTAAAATATTTACTTTAGAAACTGTCATCTTTCCTTCTGTAATAGTTCCTGTTTTATCTAAACAAAGAGTATCTACATGAGCTAGTGTTTCAATGCAGAACATCTCTTGAACCAATATTCTTTTCTTAGATAATTTCACAACACCAGTAGCAAGAGAAATACTAATCAATAATACTAAACCTTTTGGCAGCATACCAAGTAAAGCTGCTGAAGTTGATACAACAGAAGCCTGCATTGTATCTGAGCGTACGAAATAAGCTTCTAGGAATAAAATAACTCCTAATGATAAAATAAAATAGCTTGTAAATTTTGTTACTTTTCTCATAGAATGCATCAATTCTGAGTTTACTTGCTTATGCTTTTTAGCTCCTTCAGCCAATTGCGCTGAAAAATTATCCGCACCTACATGTTCTACTCGAGCATAACATTTACCGCTTACTACAAAACTTCCTGAAAGAAGCATATCTCCAGGTTTTTTTATAATAGAATCAGATTCTCCTGTAAGTAGAGATTCGTTGACCTCAATTTCGCCATGAACAACAATAGAATCTGCTGCTATCTGACTTCCCATGTCAAGCATGATAATATCATCTTGAACTAAATCCTCAACTAAGATTTCCTTTTGTTCTCCATCACGAATAACATGTGCTTTTAGAGCAGAAATCAGAGAAAGTTTTTCAACCAAATTTTTAGCATGAATTTCTTGCAAAATTCCAATACTCATATTCACAATAATAATTAGTAAATAAGCCATATTTGTGTAGGCACCAACCAAAGCCAAACAAATACCAATTAAGAAGTTCAATAAGTTAAATAATGTAAATACATTTTCTTTAATGATTTCTCCGTTAGTTTTTGTTACCTTTTTAGGAGCAACATTCAAAAGGCCATTTTCTTTTTGAATAGCGACTTCTCTTTCTGTTAATCCTTTATCATAAGAAGCCATTATTCTCGTTTCATTCTTTATCTCCATTAATATCCTCCAGAACATTTTTATCTAAAGTTTAATAGTCTTTTTTATATGTAATAAATAAAGTATACAATAAAAATAACTTTACTACTAGATAATGAAATATTTTAAATATTAAAATATTCCTGTAATAAAACAAGCTTTTACAGTAACAACTTAATTTAATTCACAATGCCTAACTTATTNNAATAAGTTAGGCATTGTGAATTGCGGATATTTCTCAGTTATTACTGAGGAATTTATAATTGATTCTTTTTTTGAGGTTACACAGTAACTTTCATTAAAGAACTAGCAATTGTATTGCTAGTAAAAAATAATTAAAGAAATTAATTCGTAAAATTAATTTCCACCTTAATTTTCAATTGTCCATCGTCAATTCTCCATTGCCTAAGTTCTCCATTGCCTAAAAAAGTTGGCTATAATTCTCAGTATTTTAACTAAAAATCATAGCCATGTATATGTATATTAAATTTATGATCATATAATTTCCTCCGTTATTACCACAAGTTAGTAAATAAATCTAAGTTTAAGTATACATCAAGCGTCATGAGTATACTAAATTACATTGTTTTTTTACATCTCTGAAGCTAGATATATAAATACTTCAATTAATTTCTGGCATAGTTCCACTATTATGTTTTTCTATAATTATACTTTGCCATAATACCATTTGCGAATTTATGATAGATAAATAACTAGCTAATTAATCACTTTTATTCCATTTTTAGCCGCTATGCTTATAAGATCTACACCGCTTAAGTCACCAGTATTAAATTTTACACACCAGCTAAGAAAATCATCATATTCTATTTGTTTTGGTAACTCTTTGAAAACTTTATTATCAAAATATGATAAATACTCTCTTGGATTTTTTCTAGATTCTTCACTTTTCTTATTCCTAATTTTAATCCCTTTTTTATTGTTTTCTTCTATCTTTAAGCTATACTCTTTATAAATTTCAGGATAATTCTCTTGTATATACTCTAAGTGACTTTTTACCAACCTATATAAATTTGCTTTACCCGTTCCGTATATAAGTGATAATTTATAATAACTACCGTATATCACATAGTCTTTTGCTATTATTGCTGCTATTTCCTTATAGTCTTTACTTAATTCCATTTTTAACTTTATATATTTTCCCATTTCTAAATTCCCCAATCTAAATATAATTAACGTGGTTCCTGTACCGATGGTATTGCTGCATTAATGCTTGTATTCGCTATATTTCTAGTAGCTTCATATTCTTTTTTCACTTTTGAGTTAAATGTTATATTATCTATGTCCAGCATTTTATTTATTTCATTTAGCTTCTTCTCTATTAGTGAATTATTTATATCAAGATTTCTTTTTAATATCTCAATTTCATCATTTCTTTTTTCATAAGCATATTTTATTTTTTCATAAGCTATATAAACCGCTCCACATATAACTGTAACGCTTAAATAAAACAAAATTAGCATTGTCCTCACTTCCAATCCCCCTTATGAACTTCATTTATACAGATATAATTTTTATTATAATAAAGTTCTTATAACTAGAATCTGAAGAACTTATCCAATTCCACTTAAAACATTTGTTTCAATTGCTTTGATTATGATTTCTCTCTACCATTGGATTGAGTTCAAACCTTCCTCATTTATCAAAGTTGTTGCTGAATAGACTGAAAACTCTAGTCAATCCTGATGACTAGAGTTTTCATTTATTTCATATTTATACTTCAAGAATATTCTGAAATATAAATATGTCATTTAAGGATAATATGCTATCTTTTACTTTTTTATTTCAAACTCCCCTACACCATTAAGCATCATGATTTTCTAACTTTGAAAATAAATCAAAATTTAACAAAAGAATAATTTTTTTATAAATAAATTATAGTTTATTTAAACATGTGTAATCAATATCTAAAAATGTCTAAAAAGTAAGTAAAATTTTCATAACTTACTTACCCTTTGGCAAAATAAAAACAGACCATACATAACTTATGTATGGTCTGCTCTTATTTTTACCACGGATTAGGATCTGTTTCAGTTAAAAGTTTTAATTGAATTTGATCTTGCATTTTACCACTTTCTAAATTCTTATTGGTAGTTATGTTAGTAGTAAAAAATCCTAACATAAGAACTCCACTAAGTACTATGGAAATAAATTTCTTCCTCATAAAAATTCCTTACATGTTGATATTGTATAATGTTATATCATTAATTTGCACATTTATAAATTTATATTATGATTTAATTTTTTACTCCCTTTATTTCTTTTCAAATAATTATACAGAATCTATAAAAAATTTATTTTTCATTTCAAAATTCCAATTATTTTGGGTATTTTCTATCCCTATAAAGAAAAATTCTATAATTGGTTTACCACTTTAAAAATAAAAGCAGGCTACATATAGAATATAGCCTGCTTTTATTTTTACCATGGTTTAGGATCTCCATCTGAAAATAATATAATAGACTTATCGTGTAAATCCCTATTAATAGTTTTTAATTCTTTTGCAAATGCAGTACTATAAAGTGTATTAATAGCTACTAATCCCATTAACACTAATATACCAATTCTTTTTTTCATTTTAGATCCTCCATTACTTATTATTTTAATAACTTATTTATAGTTAAAAATCTAATTTTAATACTTTTTTAAAAATCTATATAATTAAATGCTCTTATGTATATTTCTCCCAACTCATTTTTTTTATCATAATTCTTAGTTTTTTCATCTATATTTTTTAATATTTCTAAATTTTTATTTATGCTATTTTTCGCTTCAAAATAATCAAATATTCTGTTTATTGCGTCTAGTATTATTTCATTATTACTTATTAAAAATGCCTTATCTAATGTTTTATTAAAATAATAAAGCATTTTATCTTCATCGAAGTTTAAATAAATAGTAAAAGCCTCATGAAAGATTTGTGCTAATCTCTCATCATCAATATTATTATCATTACCAATCTGTATGGCCATATCAACATAAAACTTAGCTCTTCCATAATCTTTTAACAAACAGTAATGATGTGCTAAACTATTATATGCAATTACTATACTTCTATTACATTTTATTTTAATACTTAATTCTAAAGATTCATGGAGTTTTATTTTTGCAAGTTTATAGTTTCCAATTTGTCGATAAAGTTTTCCTTCCACAAGTGTTACATCACTAAGCTCACTTTCAGTAAGTTTAAACTCTGATTTAAGCTTATTTATATAGTATAATCCTTCTTTGCTCTTATTCAACTTTTTACAATATAGAGCCACATTAAAATATATTCTTTTTCTATATGTTTCATTATCTATTTTATTCCGCTTCATAAATTCTAATATATATTCACCTAGATGTACTATACTAGAATCTTTGTTTAACTCTATATATATTTTCATTTTAGTAAGTAATGATTCAATATATTCTATCTTATTTTGTTCTATTGATGATAAATCTAACTTTTNNTTATAATAAAATTCAATAACAACTTCAAAAAAATTATACATTACATCTTCTGGTATGTTATATGAATTAATTATTTTTTCAATATTATCAACTTTCAATTTAAACTGTTTTATTGATGCATTCTTATATTTACTCAGCTCTGTTATTTCATTTTTTACAATTCTTATAGCCTGTTCTTCTTCACTTAAAAGTAGTTCCTCTGAGGTTATATGTGGCAGTGTATATGCTCCATCATCTATTATTTTATTTAAATTATCAGCAATAACCCTAGCTGCATTAACACTTAATAAAGCTCTCTTATTTTCAATTGCACTAATAAAATTTCGGCTTATGTTTTTACTTGAAAGTTCTTTTTGTGCTGCATGCAGCATTATTCTTAATTTTTTTATTTTATCTCCTGGATGTAAAATTTCATTCTCAAAATACATTGTAATTCTCCTCCCTTTTATGGAAGAAACCTAAAATTCACTATACAATTTTATATTTTTCTAAAAAATGTTCTTTCAATCCTTCTCTATAACCTGCATAAGAATTATTACAATTAGATATGTTACCTTTACTTGCTACTAATTCTACAATAACCTCTTCCAATGTATTTAATTCCTTATTCATAAAACTCATCTATAATAATATAATTTCTACATTAAGGTAGATAATCCTTTATTTATCGACTATTTTTACATCTGTATATATCAAAAAAGAGCCCTGTTAAGAGCTCTTTTATTTATTTGCTTAAAACATAAATCATAAATTTAATATTACAAATAATATAAATGAACATTTAAAAAATAAAACAGGGTCAAATGTAGGTCAGTAAATACATTTAACCCCGATAATGCTTGATTTTATGTCATCTATTTATATATAGAAACTATTCCCACTCTATAGTTGAAGGTGGTTTAGAAGTTACGTCGTAAACTATTCTGTTTACTCCTTTAACTTCATTAACAATTCTTCTTGAAACTTTATCTAATACTTCATATGGTACTCTTGCCCAATCTGAAGTCATTCCGTCTGAAGATGTAACTGCTCTTAATGCTACTGTATGGCAGTAAGTTCTTTCATCTCCCATAACTCCAACAGATTGAATGTTTGGAAGACAAGCAAAGTATTGCCATATCTCACTTTCTAAGCCGTTTAATGCAACTTCTTCTCTAAAAATAGCATCTGCTTCTCTAACTATTTCTAATTTATCTTCTGTAACTTCTCCAAGGACTCTTATTGCAAGACCTGGTCCTGGGAAAGGCTGTCTCCATACTAAATGATGTGGAATTCCAAGTTCTTCTCCAACTGCTCTAACTTCATCTTTAAATAACTCTCTTAATGGTTCAATAAGTTCAAAAGTTATATCTTCTGGAAGTCCTCCTACATTGTGGTGACTTTTAATTGTTGCAGATGTATTTGTTCCACTTTCTACAACGTCAGCATATATAGTTCCTTGAACTAAGAAATCTATTTCTCCAAGTTTATTAGATTCTTCTTCAAATACTCTAATAAACTCTCCTCCTATAATCTTTCTCTTTCTTTCTGGATCACTTACACCTTTAAGTTTTCCAAGGAATCTATCTTGTGCATTTACTCTTATAAGGTTCATGTCAAAACCTTTTCTGAATATCTCTTCAACTTGATCTCCTTCGTCTTTTCTTAAAAGACCATGATCAACAAAAACACAAGTTAACTGTTTTCCAACAGCTTTATGTACTAGTACCGCTGCAACAGATGAGTCTACTCCACCTGATAATGCGCATAATACCTTTTTATCTCCAACTTTTTCTTTTATTTCTTTTATTTTTTCTTCTGCAAAAGAAGCCATTGACCAATCTCCAGCTACTTTACATACGTTATATAAGAAATTTGTTATCATCTTCTCACCGAATAGTGTATGTTGAACTTCTGGATGGAATTGTACTCCGTATAACATTTTTTCTTCACTACAAAAAGCTGCTATTGGACATTCACTAGTGTGTCCTATAATCTCAAAGCCTTGAGGTGCACTTTCTATGAAATCAGTATGACTCATCCAGCATTGTGTTTCAGATATTCCCTCAAACAATTTATTGTTCATTTGAAGATTTACATCAGTTTTACCATATTCTCTAACTGTTGCTGTCTTAACATTTCCACCTAATGTATGTGCCATTAATTGTGCACCATAACATATTCCTAGTATTGGAATATTAAGTTCAAATATATTTTTATCTATTTGTGGAGCTTCTTCTCCATAAACACTGTTTGGTCCACCAGTAAATATTATTCCTTTTGGATTCATTTCTTTAATTTTCTCAGCAGAAATTGTATAAGGAACTATTTCACAATAGACATGATTTTCTCTTACTCTTCTTGCTATAAGTTGATTGTATTGTCCGCCAAAGTCAACAACTAATATAAGTTCTCTTTTCATTATCTTAGCTTCCTCCTTAAAATTGATTTCTCCTTTAGCAGTATTTAATAAAGTAATTAGTACCTTTACTAGCTATTTTATTAATACTGCCTTAAAGAACTTAATCATCCTAAGATGATTAAGCACTATAGTTTGGAGCTTCTTTTGTGATTGAAATATCATGAGGATGACTTTCTCTAAGTCCCGCTGATGTCTGAATTACGAAAGTAGCAGTTTCATATAGTATTGGTAGTGTAGGTGATCCTAAGTATCCCATTCCTGAACGTATACCACCAACTAATTGATAAATTGTATCAACAACTGGTCCTTTAAATGGAAGCCTTCCTTCTACACCTTCTGGAACAAGTTTCTTATTATCTTCTTGGAAATATCTATCTTTACTTCCTGCGGCCATAGCTCCTAAAGAACCCATTCCTCTATAAACTTTATAACTTCTTCCTTGATAAATTTCAGTTTCTCCCGGTGCTTCTTCACAACCTGCAAACATTGAACCCATCATACAAATCTTAGCTCCAGCAGCAAGTGACTTAACTACGTCTCCTGAATATTTAAGTCCTCCGTCAGCAATAACTGGTACATCATATTTATTTGCTTCTTCTACACAATCCATAATTGCTGTTAATTGAGGTACTCCAACTCCTGCAACAACTCTTGTTGTACAAATTGATCCTGGTCCGATACCAACTTTAATACAGTCTGCACCGGCTTCTATTAGGTCTTTTGTAGCTTCAGCTGTAGCAACGTTTCCTGCAATAACTTGAAGTTCTGGATATTTTTCTTTAACAGTTTTTACAGCATCTAAAACTCCTTTAGAATGTCCATGAGCTGTATCTATAGTTATAACGTCAACATCCACCGCAACTAATGCATCTACTCTTTCCATCATATCTTTAGTTACGCCAACTGCTGCACCACAAAGAAGTCTTCCTCTTTCATCCTTAGCTGCATTTGGGAATTTAACTGTTTTTTCTATATCTTTTACAGTTATTAATCCTGTTAAATTTCCTTCACTATCTACTAATGGCAATTTTTCTATTTTATGTTTTTTCAATATTTCTTTAGCAGCTTCCACAGTAGTACCTTGAGGTGCAGTGACTAAATTTTTGCTTGTCATTACTTCCTCAATACTTTTAGTATAATCTGTTTCATAAACAATGTCTCTATTAGTAATAATTCCTACCAGTTTTTTTCCCTCTGTAACAGGTATCCCTGATATTCTGTATTTAGCCATTAAGTCTAATGCATCTTGAACTATTTTACCTTTAGGTAATGATATAGGATTTGTAATTATACCATTTTCTTGTCTCTTAACTCTATCAACTTCATTAGCTTGAGCCTCAATACTCATATTTTTATGTATTACTCCAATTCCGCCTTCTCTTGCCATAGATATTGCCATTTTAGATTCAGTTACCGTATCCATACCTGCACTCATTAATGGAATATTTAGTTTTATTTTTTTAGTTAAATTAGTAACTAAAGAAACATCCTTAGGTAAAACTTCAGATTTATTTGGAACTAATAATAAATCATCGAATGTGTATGCTTGCTTTAATATTCTTGCCATTATATCCTCACTCCTAATTATAATTTTTAAATTCCCTCATAAGTTGTATTCCACAAATAATACATACTTATACAGTAAATAACTTGTCCACATATAAAGGAAATTAACTAAATCTAATTATCTAAAAGGTTTTAGTAATTTCTTCTAATATTAGATCTTTTAAATTGAATATGTTTAATATTTAAACTTGAAATTCATAGCAAATAAAAAATACTAACTCTACTTATTCCCTCTAAGTAAAATTAGTACTCAATAAAAGCTTCATTAATAAAAACTCAAATATAAGTATACCAATTTTACTCATAGTCAGAAATTCTTGGTTTCCGGTAGATACTCCTTGCCATATTCAAGGGATATATGAGTTAAATATATTAATATTTAATGCTATTTTTGTTATTTCCGTAACTTATTAAAACTATTCTATTTAATATTTAACATTTTGTCAACATTAAAAAAGAATAAAATTAATAAAAAGTTCATCTAATTATATAACGTATTTAATTTAAATTATAACTGTGAAATAAAAATCTATAAATGCTTTTTTATTCTTATGGAAAATTTGGAGATAAGTTTGCTTTTTTATATCTTAACTCTAACTTTTTTTATAATCAATTTATTAAGAATTAGTTTAAATTTTAGAAATGCAAAAGAAAATAACAAGTCAACTATGAGCCATATAGTTTGCATCACGCAAGGCGTTAGATTCCCTCTATAGTTATGCTATGAAAAGATTCTGATAACTCAGTATGATAGAAAATAAGATAGAATACTAGTCTGCTATTTCTTGAAGATGTATTAATTAATGTTTTTAAAAAAGTGATAAAGAATAACTTTATCACTCTATAAATATCCTATTTATCTTCTCTTAATAAGTACTCATTTCCATCTTGATCTTTAAATGAAAACATCTTTCCATAAGGCATAGCCATTAGCTTTCCTAAATCCACTCCATTTTCTTTCATCTCGTCATATGCCTTATCAATATCAGTTGTACTTAATATTATTGATGGATGAGTAACATTAGCTGACGGATTTTGAGTCTCCATTGCTTCTTTATTATATAATATAAATGTTGTAAATTCATCTTCACTTGGACCTACTTCTAACCATTTCATACCTGGCATGATTTCTTGTTCAAACTTAACTACAAATCCCACTTTTTCAGTCCAGAATTTTTTAGCTTCTTCTTGATTATTTGCGTATATTGTTATTTTCCCTATTTTATTTATCATTATTTTATCTTCCCTCCACAGAACATTTGTTCTTATTATAATATAGGTTATAAAAAATATCTACTATTTTTATCTTCAACTTTCAAAATTTTTTATACTTTCATATACATAAAAAAAGAGTTATGACTTTCGTCATAACTCCATGTTTTTTTATTAGTACATTCCACCCATTCCCATATCTGGTGCCATAGGTGCAACAGGATTTTTCTCTGGAAGATCTACTACAGCAGATTCTGTTGTTAAGAATGTTGCAGCTACTGATGCAGCATTTTGAAGAGCAGTTCTTGCAACCTTAGTTGGGTCAACTATACCAGCTTTTATCATGTCTACGAATTCTCCTCTTAATGCATCGTAACCCATTTCTGCTCCAGTTCCTTTAACTTTTTCTATGATTACAGAACCTTCATAACCAGCATTTATAACTATTTGTCTTAATGGTTCTTCTAATGCTTTTTTCACAATATTGATACCAACTTGAATATCATCTATATCAGAAGTTAATTTTTCAACTTCAGGAATTGCATTTGCATATGCAGTTCCACCACCAGCAATTATTCCTTCTTCAACAGCAGCTTTGGTAGCCGCTAATGCGTCTTCTATTCTTAATTTTCTTTCTTTAAGTTCTGTTTCTGTAGCAGCTCCAACTTTTATTACAGCTACTCCACCTGCAAGTTTTGCAAGTCTTTCATTTAATTTTTCTTTATCGAAATCAGAAGTTGTTTCTTCCATTTGTATTTTTATTTGATTTACTCTTTGAGCTATATTTTCTTTATTTCCTTTTCCATTTACAATAGTCGTATTTTCTTTAGAAATTTTAACACTTTCAGCTCTTCCAAGCATTTCTACTGTAGCTTCTTTTAGGTCATATCCTAACTCTTCAGAAATTACAACTCCACCTGTAAGTATTGCTATATCTTCAAGCATTTCTTTTCTTCTGTCACCAAATCCAGGAGCTTTAACAGCAACACAAGTAAATGTTCCTCTTAATTTATTAACTACTAATGTAGCTAATGCTTCTCCTTCTATGTCTTCAGCAATTATTAATAATTTCTTTCCTTGCTGAACTATTTGTTCAAGTACTGGTAGAATCTCTTGTAAGTTACTGATTTTCTTATCAGTGATTAAGATATATGCGTCATCTAAAATAGCTTCCATTTTATCTGGATCAGTTACCATATATGGGCTTAAATATCCTCTGTCAAATTGCATTCCTTCAACTACGTCAAGCTCTGTTCCCATAGTTCTAGATTCTTCAACAGTGATAACTCCTTCATTTCCCACTTTTTCCATTGCATCTGCTATTAATTGTCCGATTTCTTCATCTGCTGCTGATACAGCTGCAACTCTTGATATATCTTCTTTTCCGTTTATTGGCTTAGAATATTTTTTTATTTCTTCAACAGATTTATCTACTGCCATTCTTATTCCATTTCTTATTAACATTGGATTAGCACCAGCTGTTACGTTTTTTAAGCCCTCTCTTATTATAGCTTGAGCTAAAACTGTAGCTGTTGTAGTACCATCCCCTGCTACATCATTAGTTTTTGTAGCAACTTCTTTAACAAGTTGTGCTCCCATATTTTCAAAAGCATCTTCAAGTTCTATTTCTCTAGCAATTGTTACTCCATCATTAGTTATAAGTGGAGAACCGAATTTTTTATCTAAAACAACGTTTCTTCCTTTTGGTCCTAAAGTTACTTTAACTGTATCTGCTAAAGTATCCACTCCTCTTTGCATAGCTCTTCTTGCTTCTTCACCGAATAAAATTGTCTTAGCCATGATAAAAACCTCCTATTATACGCTTACTTTTCGACTATATTCTATAATATTACTCTATAACTGCTAATATATCTTCTTGCTTTAATATGATATATTCTTGTCCTTCGTGTTTAATTTCATTACCTGCGTATTTAGAGAATAATATTTTATCCCCTACTTTAACTTCCATTTTTATTTCTTTTCCGTCAACTACAAGTCCTGAGCCTACTGCAATAACCTCAGCCTCTTGTGGTTTCTCCTTTGATGCTGACGTAAGAACTATTCCGCTCTTAGTCTTCTCCTCAGCCTCTAATCTTTTTATAACTACTCTATCACCAAGTGGTTTTATTGCCATAGTTTAGCCCTCCTTAAATATATGAAATAAAAATTATTTATTTTTAATTTGTTAGCACTCCATATCATTGAGTGCTAATTCTATTATTATCATAATTAAACCTTAGATTAATATCAAATTTGCTTTACACTTCAAAAATAGCCTTTATTTCAATTTTCCTTAATATAACTTTATTTTCCTTATCTTTTCTCAATATTTCTATTAATTGTATTTTTCCTTAAGTTCTACTTTAATATCCCTTACCTTTTTTTCTTTTTTCATGTAACTTATGTAAGTATTGAAGTATTTTATTTCCTTTTAGTACTCCTATTAAGAAGAATATAATAGATATTATGGCTAAGCTTCCCAAAATTATATAGTTTCTATTACCTATACTATCTCCAAACATAGCTGAAATAATTATCCATGGAAATCTGCCTATACTTGAATATAATATAAAGTCCCAGAAATCTACATCAGATAATCCACAAAGATAGACTAATATATCTTTAGGTATCCCTGGAATTAAGTATACAAGCAATATGATCATTTTATTACTACCTTTTGTTAATATTTTTCTAAAGAATTTTAGATTTTTCTTTTCTATGATTTTTCGGACCATATCTCTTGCCAAATATCTTGCAATTAAATATCCAATAGCACTTCCTAGAAAAATGCCAATAACAGAAATTATTCCTCCTAAAAAGCTACCAAAAATGTATCCTCCTGCAATTTGTATAACTTCTCCTGGAATAAAGAAGAATACTACTTGAAGTATTTGTATTAGTATAAAGATTAATATGCTATAACTTCCATAGGATAAAATAATTTCTTTTATCTTTTCTGGATTTTTAAACAAATCAGCATATTTAAAAAAATACTCATAACCAATAAATCCACCAACGATTATGAGAATTCCTAATATAATATATCCTTTATACTTATTTATTTTATCAATTATATAATTCATAAACATCCCTTCTACAATGGAAAATTGACAATTGACAACTTTTCTAATTCACAATCTTATTAATTAAGAATTGATAATGAAGAATGAAGAATTGTGGATATTTCTCAGCAAAGACTGAGAAATTTAGAATTTATTTATCTTTGAAACGTCATGATTACTTTTATTAAAAATCTATTAAAGAAATTAGTTTGATAAAATTAATTTCCTCCTTAATTCTTCATTCTTCATACTTAATTCTTCATTCCTGCAACTTCTCCATTGACTAAGTTTTGTATTGTAAATTAATAAATTTTTCTTAAGCTATAATTTAAATCTGTTCATACTACTCAATTTTTATATTATTCTCCCTAGCGTAGTAGAATAGATATTGTTGTGCAAAGCCTGATAATTCTCCAAATTTATCACGAGCAAATATCCTTATCTTAGGTAAAGATACATCTGGCGCTAAATAGAAAAATTGCATTGCTCTTTTTACCCATACATCCACAGGAAAAGCAGAATATTTTCCCATTGAGAATAGCATTATACAGTCTGAAACTTTAGGTCCTATACCATTAAACTGCTTTAATGCTTCATGACATTCATCGTCACTTAATGCTTTTATTTCTTCCAAATTATAAACATTATTATAAACTTTGTTTATAGCATCGGTTATGTATTTTGCTCTAAATCCAACTCCTAAGCTTTCAATTTCTTCTGGTGAAGCATTTATAAGTTGCTCTGGTGTAGGAAAAGCATAATATATTTTACCTTTATAATGAAGTTCATCTCCGAATTTCTTGCTTATATTTTCTATTGCTCTTTTTATCATTGGGATTCTATTGTTTGCAGAAGTTATAAAAGATAGTACTATTTCGAAAGGTTCTTGCTGAAGTAATCTAATTCCATGTCCAAATTCTACGGATTTTTTAAGTAATGAATCCTTACTTAATTCTTCTTTAATAGAAGTATAATCTCTTTTTAAATCAAAATAATCACACCATATGTTATCAAAGTCTTCTTTAGTTGTATTATAAATTATTACCTCATCATTATTTTTTTCTAACTCTATAACTTTTCTATAAGCTACCATAATATAATTATCATTTTCTAACCTACTCCATCTAAAGCATTGTCCGCATTCAAAAATATGAGGTAATTCAAAGTTTTTAACTCCCTTTAATACAATTCTATCTTCAAATTCTAAAATTTCTTTAAAATCCATCATAACACATCCTTTTATTATAAAATTTACTTCAGTAAATATAAGAGATATTATAATTCTTTCACTAAATAAACAAGTTATACAATTGAGAACTTAAGATAATGCACAATTCACAATTAAGGAGGAAATTATTTTTAAACAAAATAATTTCTTTTAATAAATTTTTGACTAGCAATACAGTTGCTAGTTATGTGGCGAACACTGTTCGCCGCTACGGAATCAATTCTAAATTTCTCAGTGACAGCTGAGAAATATCCATAATTGTGAATTTTGCACTGTGAATTGTGAATTACCTAAGTTCTCTCATAACTATCTCATCTAAAACTTCTGCACCAATTTCTATCATTTTAAAACATCTTGCTTCATCATTTCTATAATTCTCTTTTAATTTTGCACAATTATCGCTACCTAATTTTGAGGTAAATTCTTCAAAGTATTCCTTCGTTAAATTTTTTACTCTATCACTTTCATGAGCTCTTTCTTCAGTAAATAATATTCCAATTACAGATATAGCACCTGTTATAACACCGCAAACACTTTCCACTGCCATTCCACCACCAAAAGCTGCCATTGCCTTTAAGGTTTGTTTATTAAGATTCATATTATATTCTTCATTTGCCGCATAAATTATAGTTTCAGCACAATTTAAATCATATTCACTACCATAAAATTTTTTGACCTTATCCAACAACATAAAATCTTCCTCCCAAAGCTTTATTTCTTTAAGGCATCTGAAAGAAAATAATAGACCAAAGATGTTAGTATATTTTAGACATATGAAAGAAAATAGCTAGTTAAAGATGCGAAATATATTTTGCATCAGAAAAGGAGACAGGTTTTCATGATAGTTTAGCTATCATGGAGTTCTGACGACGCAGTATGATGCAAAATAGATGAGTATACTAACTAGCTATTTTTTGAATATGCCTCATATCAGACAAGGCGTCAGGTTCTGCTCATAGTGGTGCTATGATCAGGTTCTGACAACGCAGTATGATATAAAATATGCTAATCATACTGATCTATTATTTTTTTGAAGATGCCTAATATATAACTAAATAAATTATATCACTTGTCCACATTAAAAAGAAGAAAAGCTTAGTCAATTGAAAATTGACGATGGACAACTTATACAATTGACAATTGATAATGGAAAATTGACAATGCGGTGGAAATTAATTCTTTACGAATTAATTTCTTTAACTAATTTTCTTTACTAGTAATACAATTGCTAGTTTTTATAAGAAGTTACCTCGTAACTTCAAAAACAAATCAATTCTAAATTTCTCAGCAGAGGCTGAGAAATATCCACAATTGTGAATTTTGCATTGTGAATTGTGAATTGAATTAAGTTGTCAATTCTCAATTGTATAAATCTCTCCTTTAAGTACAATCACAGCCTTGCCAATTAATTCAACTCTATCATCATTTAGAATATTAAGCAGTATTTCTCCACCTCTCTCTGAGGCTTGATATGCTTTTAATGTATTTTTATTAAAAATTTCCTTCCAATAATTAGCCAATAAAGTATGAACCGATCCAGTGACAGAATCTTCATTTATACCTGCCCATGGATTAAAATAACGAGAAATAAAATCATAGTTCTCATCACCTTTACATGTAACCCCTACTCCTTTAATATCTGTTTTAAAGGCTATAGTTTTCATTTTTTCATAATTAGGTTTAAGTTCTAATACTTCTTTTATACTACTAAGTTTAATAACTACTTTCCTTGTATTTTCACCGATTATACAATCTTTAAAATCTTTAATTCCCATTGCTTCTAATAACTGATTTCCAGGTACTATATCCGTTGGTTTATCTAGTGGAAAATTTAAAGATATACCTTTTAATGTTTTTTCACACACAAGATTGCCACTTTTAGTTTGGAAATTTAGTTTTTCATTGCAATTATTATAGTGCTCAAATATAACCTGTGAAGTTGCAAGAGTAGCGTGTCCACATAAGGTCACTTCTTGAGTTGGCGTAAACCATCTTAATGAAAAAGTTTTTTCATCTTTGAAGGACTTTCCGTCTATAGCTTTAACAAAGGCAGTTTCTGATAAATTCATTTCTTTAGCAATAGCTTGTAACTCTTTATCTTCTATTTCATCTTCTAAAATACATACTGCTGCTGGGTTACCTTTGAACTTTTCTTCTGTAAAAGCATCCACTTGAAATATCTTTAATGTTTTCATACTTTTCCTCCTAAATATAAAGTATTTAAAATATTTTTCTCTTCATGAATTCTAAATGAAAGTTTAAGGATTTTGGATACATACTCCTATTGAAATCATGGAAATTTAGTTTTAAAAATATTATAATATAGTGGCATCAAGTATGCTATAAGTATATAGATTCAAAAATTAATGCATATTTAAAGTAATTAGTGTTTTTTAGTATCTTAAAATAACGCTATTAAATTCACAATTCACAATTGCGGACATTTCTCAGCAAAAGCTGAGAAATTTAAAATTAATTTATTTTTAAAGCTACACAGTAACTTCAATAACAATAACAAATTATAAATTATTTAAAATTTTTTAGATAGAATCTAAATTTAATAATCAGTTAAAATATAGCTAATAATAAAATTAGTTAATTAATTATGGTACAAAAGCAAAAGGAGAGAGAAAATGAAGGCACTAGAAAATAAAGAGCTATCAGATAAAGAATATATCTATACTCTTGAAAAACTATTAAATCATGTTAAAGAAGGTAAAGGTCTCGTTGGACTTTGTGAAGAGGTTGGTAATATTGCACTAATAGATGAGATAAACAGCCATCCTATAAATAGGGATCAATTAAAAGCAAGAGATACTAAGTATCAGCCTTGTCCTTTAGACCTTAGATTACATAGACCATCAGAAAAACCTATAAAATCATATCATGGTTGTTTTTATCACTGTGGTTACAAGGAACTATCAAAACTTAGCAAAGAAGAACAAATAGAGTTTATCGAAAGGATAATAGAAGATTATAAAAAACTAAGAATGGAAAATAAAGAATAAATAAATTATAAGTACTTTTCATTTATACTAAATTTATTTTCTTAAGTAACACTGTTATTTATTATTTACATTTGCTTTTATCAATAAAATAATTTTATATTTAATAATAAGTCTTTATGTAAACATTTAAATCATAACTTTCTAAAAAAATATACAAGCTTCATAGTAAGCTTGTATATTTTTATTAAATATGTTATTTAAACAATTTAGTTATTTTTTGATAAATCTTCGTCTATAGCTTTAGCAGCTTTTTTACCTGCTTCCATTGCAAGTATAACTGTTGCAGCACCTGTTACAGCATCTCCACCAGCATAAACTTTAGCTTTAGAAGTTTTTCCTGTCTCTTCATCAGCTACTATGCACTTCCACTTATTAATCTCTAATCCTTCTGTTGTTGATGGAATTAGTGGGTTTGGTGATGTTCCTAATGACATTATAACTGTATCACAGTCAATTACAAACTCAGAATCTGGAACCTCAACAGGCCTTCTTCTTCCTGAAGCATCAGCTTCTCCTAGCTCCATTCTTATGCATTTCATTCCTTTAACCCATCCATTTTCATCTCCAAGGATTTCAATTGGATTAACTAGAAGGTCAAGTATTATTCCTTCTTCTTTAGCATGATGTACTTCTTCAACTCTTGCTGGAAGTTCTGCTTCACTTCTTCTATAAACTATATGAGTCTCTGCCCCTAGTCTTAAAGCTGTTCTAGCAGCATCCATAGCAACATTTCCACCACCAACAACTGCAACTTTATTACCAGCTTTTATTGGAGTAGAATATCCTTCTTTGAAAGCTTTCATTAGGTTATTTCTTGTTAAAAATTCATTTGCAGAGAATACTCCATTTAAGTTTTCTCCTGGTATTCCCATAAATTTAGGAAGACCTGCACCTGAACCTATAAACACCGCCTCAAATTTTTCTTCACTTATTAATTGATCTATTGTAACTGTTCTTCCAACAATTACATTATGTTCTATTTTTACACCTAATTTAATTAAATTATTTATTTCATGCTTAACAACTGTTTCCTTTGGTAATCTAAACTCAGGAATTCCATAAACTAAAACTCCACCTGGTTCATGTAATGCTTCAAACACAGTTACATCATATCCCATTTTAGCTAAATCCCCAGCACAAGTTATTCCTGCTGGACCTGAGCCTATAACAGCTACTTTTCTATTCTTCTTTTCTATATCTTTAGTTAAATCTACATTATGTTCTCTTGACCAGTCAGCCACAAATCTTTCAAGTTTACCAATTGCCACAGGCTCTCCTTTTATTCCAAGAACGCATTTACTTTCACATTGCAATTCTTGAGGACAAACTCTTCCACAAACTGCTGGAAGTGCTGTATACTTATCTAAAGCTTTAGCAGCTTCTTCAAATTCTCTATTTTTAACATGTGCTATAAATTCTGGTATATCTATAGCAACTGGACATTTACCAACACATGGTTTGTTTTTACAGTTTAAACATCTTGAAGCCTCTTGTACAGCTTCTTCTTCATTATATCCTAAACATACTTCTTCAAAGTTTTTAGCCCTTACTTTAGCATCTTGTTCTGCTATTGGAGTTCTCTTCATTCTATCTATAGCCATTATTTATTACCTCCTAAACCACAGCCTTCTTTTATGCTATCTTTTTTACACTCTTCAGTTTTATACATTGATATTCTTTTTAATGCCTCATCAAAGTTAACCTTGTGTCCATCAAATTCTGGGCCATCAACACAAGCAAATTTAGTTTCATTTCCAACAGTAACTCTACATGCTCCACACATTCCAGTTCCATCAACCATTATTGGGTTTAAACTTACAACTGTTCTTATTCCTAGCTCTTCTGTTAACTTACAAACGAATTTCATCATTATCATAGGTCCTATTGATACAACTAAATCATATTTTTTACCTTCGTTTTGTACTAGATCTTGTAATTTATTAGTTACCATTCCTTTGAAGCCATGAGTACCATCATCTGTACATACAAAGACATCTCCAGCAACAGTTTTCATTTCTTCTTCTAAAATTACCATTTCCTTAGTTTTATATCCCATTATAACATCAGCTTTTATGCCTTGTTCATTTAACCATTTAACTTGTGGATAAACTGGAGCAGCTCCAACACCACCAGATATAAATAATATCTTCTTATTTTTAAGTTCTTCTAAGTCTTCATGTAATAGTTCAGATTCCATCCCCAATGGTCCAACAAAATCAGCTACCATATCTCCAGCTTCTAATTTTGCCATTTCTTTAGTTGAACATCCAATAGTTTGAACAACTATTGTAACTGTTCCTTTTTCTGCGTCTGTGTCGCAAATAGTTAAAGGAACTCTTTCTCCTTTTTCATCCATTCTAACGATTATAAATTGACCTGGTTTAGCTGATCTAGCTACCCTAGGTGCTTCAATATTCATTAAGAAAATTTGAGGTGCTAAATCCCTTTTTTCAGCTATTTTATACATATTCATGTTCCTCCAAATCTAATCATTTTAATAAGGCATCTTCAAAAATAACTAATCAGTATGCTAGTCCATTTTATTTTAGACACCTAAAGATAACTTGTCCATACTAAATATACACTAACATAATTATACTATACATTTCTTATGTTTTTGCAACAAAAAAGGGACAATAAGTAAATATGCACACAAATAAATGCTATTTACACCTGTCCTTTTATCTGAAAGTTTCCCCAAAACCACAAATTAAAATAATTTTGAGTTTCTTCTTCGATGCTCATAAAATGAGTCTCTCCAGGGTGGTATCCGATTATTGTACTTCACCTGAAAGCTTCTGAATAGCCCATAGCTATACTATTCATTTCTCCTACGGTTATCCCTATATAAAACGGAATATCTCCAACAATCCTCATTCACCAAAATATTAACTTTACATATATATTCTATATTCTATATTTTATATAGTCAATATTAATTGTATATATTATTAGAATTTTTTCACTATTCGCATTTCTTCTAACAAACGTTTACATTATATACAATATAATACTATTTGTGTGTTTTCTTTTTATTATATTTTAAAAACTATTTATTTCACAAGCAAAGATATAACAATAACTTTATATCTCTGAACTTAGAAATTAAGGTATCAATAAATAACTAGTCATCACGCTATCTTATCTTATATCATGTTTTGCTGACAAAACTACCAATCTATCTGATATAAAATAGGTTCCACCTTTGACTAGTTATTTTATTTCAGACACCTTAATACATTTCTATAAACTTATAAATCTATAATTTCATATATTTAAATTAAAAATCTACTTTTTCTCCATTAAATGTGCAAGTAAATATTTTTTTCATTTCTTCAACAGAAACAGTTCTTGGGTTAGAGCCAGTGCAAGCATCTTGTACTGCATTTTCTGAAATATAATCTACCCATTTATTAAAATCTTCTTCTTTTACACCATACTCTTTTAATGAAGAAGGTATGTCCATAACATCATTTAATTCTCTTATACAGTCTGTTAATGCATTTATTAATTCTTCATCGCTTTCGCCAGTTAAACCTAAATTTCTAGCAACATTAGCATATCTTTCACTACAAGCAGTTTTATTAAAATCTATAACATATGGTAAAAATATTGCATTAGCACATCCATGTGGAATATTAAATACTGCACCGGTTTTATGAGCCATTGAATGAGTTATACCTAATAGTGCATTTGTAAACGCCATTCCTGCTAAACATTGTGCTATATGCATTTGTTCTCTAGCTTTTTTACATCCATCATAAGATTGTAATATATTTTTCTTTATCATTGTTATTGCTTCCATAGCTAATGGATCAGAAAAATGTGATTTATTAGATGCTACATAAGCCTCTATAGCATGAGTCAATGCATCCATTCCAGTATGAGCTACTAAGCTCTTAGGCATAGTCATAGTAAGTTCAGTGTCTAGTATAGCTATATCTGGAGTTATATTATAATCCGCTAATGGATATTTTATTTTCTTTTCATAGTCAGTGATAACAGAGAATGCTGTTACTTCTGTTGCTGTACCACTGGTTGAAGGTATTGCTACAAATCTAGCTTTATTTCTTAATGTAGGAATAGAAAATGGATCCTTAATATCCTCAAAAGTTAATTCAGGATGCTCATAAAATACCCACATAGCCTTTGCAGCATCTATTGGTGATCCTCCTCCTATAGAAACAATCCACTCTGGTTCAAAGTTTCTCATTTCCTCTGCACCTTTCATAACTGTTTCAATAGATGGATCTGGTTCTACTCCTTCAATTATTTTGACTTCTATATTAGCTTCTTCTAATAGATTTTTAACTTTATCCAAGAAACCAAACTTTTGCATTGAGCTACCGCCTGTAACTATTATAGCTCTTTTACCTTTTAAAGATTTTAGAACTTCTAATGAATTTTCACCATAATAGATGTCTCTTGGTAATGTAAATCTGTTCATTATTAATCCCCTTTCACAGCCATCCAAAGATAACTGCCCCTCAATAATATTCATAACTCTCTAAATATTGATAATAAATTAACAATTTGTACAAGTATATTGTACTCTTGTTTACATAGTTTTTCAAGGGATTTTCAGAAAATTACGCCTTTTAACTTCTCAATTGAGATTACAAATAGTTAATGATTTCACCTTTCTTTAACAAGTTAAAATAATGAACAATTTCAATGTAAAATTCACAATTATAGTTGGAATTAATATTTTACTAGTAATCTATTATTGTTGATATTTTATAGTAAATGATTACATCACTTCAAAAAATAGATAGTTTTAAATTTCTCAGCTTTTGCTGAGAGATATCCATAATTGTGAATTGTGAACTGTGCATTGTGAATTCAATAGTTCTAATTATAATACTAAAAAACATAAACTATTTTCATATATATTGGTTTTAGAACTAATATATCTATATACATATATATCTTACTATAATAATTTTATATAAACAAATAAATTCCTTTTTGAAAATACAAGGCTGTTGACAAAGTAACTTGCCAACAGCCTAAATATCATTTTTAATTCTCAGAAAATATATTCAATTTTATTTTACAGTTAAATTCAATTCTTTCTCTTTATAACCATCCGCTTTTAAAATTATCTTATATTCTCCTGCTTTATCAAATGCATTCTTAACATAAAGATTCCCTATATGCTGTTTTTCATAATCTTTAATCATATCTATTTCTTTTTCATTTACTAAAATTTTTGTAGGTTCGTATTCACTCATATATCCTACATATATAGTAGCTTTACCATTGACATTTATAATTGAGTCCATTAATTCTACACTGTTTGGTACATCCTTTAAAGTTTTTTCTATATCTTCATTGCTTGATTCTTCTACTTCTTCTTTATCACTAGTAACAATTAATTTTAACTCTTTGTCTTTATAGTCTTTTGTTTTTAGGACTATTTTATATTCTCCATCCTTACTAAATAAATGCTCTTTTAAAGATAAATCTCCAAAGAAAGTTTTTTCATAATCTTTATCTTTCTCTATTTTTTTATCATTGATATATACATCTTCTACAATATATTCAGATGTATAAGCATAATTTATTCGAACATTACTGTTTACCTTTATAGATGATATATTTGTCTTAACATTCTCTGGTGCATCTTTTAAAACTTCTTCTTTATTTTTCTCCTCACTTATATCACCATTATTTGATTCATTTTCATTATCAATTACAGTTAAGTTAAGCTCTACATCTCTATATCCATCCGCTTTTAGTACAATTTTATATTCTCCTGCTTTACTAAATACATTTTTTATAAATATGCCTCCAATATGTTGCTTTTCATAGTCCTTAGTCATATCTATTTCTTTTTCATTTACTAAAATCTTTGTAGGTTCATATTCACTCATATATCCTATCCATACATCAGCTTTATCATTAGAATTTATAACTTCCGACATTAACTTAATATTACCTGGATTTTTTAATCCATCTTCTACTTCTGTTTTTCCTCCTTTAACCTCTAAAGAAAATTCTTTATCCACAAATTCTGAAGATTTTATAACTATAGAGTATTGCCCTGCTTTACTAAACAATTCTCCTTTTAAACGCAAATCTCCAAATAAAGTTTTTTCAGCGTATTTTTCCATGTCTATTTTTTCACCATTGATATAAACTTCTTCCACACTATATCCTTCTCTATAAGCATAATTTATCGTAGCATTTTGTCCAGGTTTTATAATTGATGGCATTAGTTTAATATTCTCAGGTACAACCTTACTTATTTTTTGTGTTAATGCTGCATTATTATATCCTTTAGATACAATAACTATCTTACGCTTTCCTTCTGTTAATATTCCTGAAGGTATGATTATTTTGCCACTTTCTACATGAACATCATTTTTAGAAAATTTATTTCCATCTATTAAAATATATTCAATCCCCTCTCTCCAATCCTTGTTATCTTCAAAAGTTATTTCAATTTCTTTTGAAGCTGTGTTGTCTGTTATATCTTCTTTAAGTATTGGAGGATTTAAAAGCTTATGATTATTTATAACATTTACTTCAAATTCGGCTTTTTTATAGTTAATTGATTTTATAGATATTTTATTTTTACCTAAATTTGTAACTACATGATTATCAATTATTAACTCATTATTTTCAAATCTATAGTTATTTGTACTTATTACACTGTCATTTGTTTTAACTTCATATATACCATTAATCCAATTTTTATCTGTAGATATTATTGTTAAGTTTTCTCCTAAAATTAGATTTTCATTAAACTTAACATTTTCCAGCTGATTTTTATCTGAAAGATTTCCATCTATATCTTTAAATCTTAAAGCTACTTCATAGTCTTTATATCCTGTAGAAACTATTTTTATTAGGTGTTCTCCTGGGTAGTTTATAGCTCCTCCCTTAAAATAAACTCCTCCAAGATTGGATGTATAATGTAAATTTTTTTGTAATACTTTTTCATCTACGTAAACTTCTTTAACATTATCTCCCCAATTATATTCTGGAGTAGTTCTGCTTACTTGTATCATGAATTCTTCTCCCACTATTGGCGGTGCTGGTAATAAAACAGTTGGAGGATTCTTAATTAATTCAATAGTTACATCCTTTGGTTCATATCCTGTTGCAAAAACTCTTACTTTGTATACTCCATTATTACCAAATATTCTAGAATTGTGCTTTAAAATAATTTTTCCATCCTGAACCATATATTCTAATGATGTATTTAAAGATGGTATGTTTCCTGAATATACTTTTTCTATTTTATAAATAGATTTTTGAAATTTAGTATTTTTATCAAAGTTTATAGTTATATCTTGTCCTAGCTCAACTCTTTTAGAAGTCATTTCCGACACCTTCAAGCTTTCGTTGTTTTTATATATATTTTGTACTACTAAATACTCTGTTCCATCTTTTAAGGTAACTTTTATATTAACCTTTCCATCTTGTCCTTTAAATAATTCGGATGGCAAGATAATTTTTCCATTTTCAATGCTTATATCTTTAGTTGTATATTTATATTTTCCAACTTCTATTTCTTTAATATTTTCTTTCCACTGTTCATTATAATTTTCAATAAATATTTCTATTGTATTTCCCTCAAAGTTATCTATTATATCTTCATGTAAAATAACTTTATCACTAGTTTTTCTTACAACATTAATACTTACTTTGCTATCAACATATTCTGGATCTGCTTTTAAAATAATATTGTATATGCCACCTTGAGAGAACACATCTTTCGATATAACTATATTATTATCTTCATTTACCTTCCATTTATCTTTCGATAAACTATTTCCATTTACAATTATAGTCTTTAATGATTCTATATAGTTTTTGTCCCCACCTTTAACTATGATATCATTTCCTAAAACATTATTATTATCAACTGTTAAATTTACTTTTCCCTTGTATATAGGCTGGTCTATTAATATCGTTCTATAATTCTTTGATTTTATGGATATGGTATTTTTCCCATATTTAAAGATTTCAGTATTAATTTTTATCTCACTATCTTTAATTTCTACATAGTTGGTCAATGGTTTTCTATTATAGTTTTCTACTAACTCTATTAGTTCTATGGATTCTCTCCACTCTTTATTGTCTTTAAACTTTAAAGTAATAGTATTACCCTTGATATTATTTTCTAGATCCACTGCAACTTTTGGTGAAGTTTTCTTATAAACCTCTTCTGGTTTCATTTGTTCTCCATAAAGTCCATCTTCAAGTACATATTTTAAATAGTATGGACGATTAGGATTCGCTTTATAATTTCCGCTCTTTATATATTCTTCAAAACTTAAATATTCATCATTATAATAAGCTTCTCCCGCTTTAGCCATATAATCTTCATAATCAACAAGGAAATCTACTTCTCCTCTTTTTCCTATATGAGTTCTTGTTGTAGTATTAAATATATCCAATACCTTATTTACTTCTGAAATATCATATCCTAACTGTTTTAATATTAAGGCATTAGATAGCATATCAAAATCAAAAACTACATCTGCACCAACAAATCCACCACTAGCACTCCCCACAGCATCTACTTTATCGCTATTTCCACCACTTGAAGCATGAGCTACTGCATCCACTTTTGCCTTTTGAGAATGTGCTTTTGTATTTTTTACAGAATGAGTCTTTGGACTTGCTGAAGTTCTATTATCTAAATCTTTTTCATCATTTCCTGTAGAAAAAGTTGTAGTTTCTGGTGAATATCTTATGTTTCCATATTTATCATAATTGGTTTTGTGAAATTCAAATAAATCCATTTTTTTATAACCATATATCTCACTTGGAGCTGCTAACGCTACGCCTGAATGTATACTACTTGCAAATGTAGCAAAAACTATAGCATACAATATTTTTGAATTTTTATTCATTTATCTATCCTCCAATACTTATTTATGATATAATGAAATCGCATATTTTTTCATAGATGTCCATTTTGACATCTTAACTTGAGGCTTGATATATTTATTTTTATATCAGCCTTTTTTACATTTTAAGTTCTAAAGTAACACTATCTTCTAGGTCACCTTTTACAACTTTTATTTTTTTCTTATTACTATCTTTAAGCTCTATTTTTAATATAGTACCACTGGTATTTACCTTTTCAGACTTTGCTAAATTTCCATCAATATAAACCTTGCAATTATCTATATTACCTTCATTTAGACTCAAAACTGCATAATATACAAAATGCACTTCCATTATTGAAGATTTATTTCTGTCTATAAGATTTTTATTGTTAGGTTCTTCTGTACCAGGATTAGGTTTTGCTGAATCTCCATTACCTTCTGTAGGTTTTGTCGTTCCCCCGTTGCCTTCTGTTGGCTTTGCTGAACCTCCATTACCTTCCGTAGGTTTTATTGAATCCCCATTGCCTTTCGTCGGCTTTGTTGAACTCTCATTCCCTTTTGTTGGCTTTATTGAGCTTCCATTATTCTCTGTTGGTTTTGTCGATGTTTCTTCTTTACCATTTAAAATATTGACTATGTTTCTAATAACATTTTCCTTTAAACTTCCTCCAATTTCATATATGGTCTTAATATTTCTCTGAGCTCTTAAGTAATTCTTTTGTGTGTCATCTAAGTCATTACCTGTTAGTATTATTGGAGCACCTTCTTTTCCTGCTAAGGAACCTAAAGCTAATGCATCAATTAATTCATTTTCTTTTGTTGAACCATCTTTAGCAATATAAAGTGCTTTAACATCTTCTTTACCATAAAACTTCTCCATAATTTTCACATTTGTTTCACTTCTATTTTTCCCACTCAATCTTTCAGCCTTTAAGTCTTTCACTAGAGCTTCTGAAACAACTCCTTCTCCCCCTATAGCAAAAGTTTCTTTTCCCTTAACCATACCTTCAACTTCACCTAAGTTCTTACCATCTGTAAGTAATATTGCCATATCATTAGTAGCAGCTGGTGCTGCAACGGATAGTGCATCTGCTAATCCTGTGACACCATTTACTACTGCAACTTTTTCAAAATTTAATTGTTTAGCTATTTTTACTGAAGTTTCATATCTATTTTTTCCAGATATTCTTTCAACTTTGGTTCCTAAAGCTTCTATCTCTTTAACAACCTCTTTTGACACTACCGCTTCTCCGCCAACAACAAATATGTTTTTGGCCCCTAATTCTTTTATTCTTTTCTTAGTAGACTCTGTCAATTTATCTGATTCTGTTAAAAGTATTGGAGCATCTTTATGCTTTGCAAAAGGTGCAGCGGATAGTCCATCAGCAATTGCCATAGAATTAATTAGAATTACATTATCAGCCTTGTCCCATTTTGAGCTGATCTTTATTGCTGTTTCATATCTATCTTTACCAGATAATATTTTTTTCTCTATTGCCTCTTTACTCTCAACAGCAAAAAATTTGCTACTCATTGTGGTAAGTGTAGCACCAACTAATAGTGTCGAAATAATTTTTGAGCTTCTTTTCATATTTTAATCCCCTCTTCTCTTAGAAATTATGATTTTTTTGTAAAGGATTCCAGCTTAATCTTTACTATTGCCTGTAATTTTTTCACCTCCACATTGTTTATTTTATTATTTTTCCATAAATCTATAACTTTAAATTTACACTTAATAATTACAATAAAATTCAATTATTAATGCAAAAATTATAATAGATGCAGAAAAACTAGTAGAATTTATAAAATTTTCAATATCAACCTCGAATTTTGATATTGAAAATCATTTTCATTTACTGTTGTAATATTATCATATATTGTAAAATTATTCAATATTATATGAGAATTTTTATATGTTTTTTAACACTTTTTAATGAGTAATAACACATCTCTTTTCACTCTTAGCCTCTATAAAAACTTCATATGTAATTTATAAAAAAATAAAAAGCTAGCCCATTATTAATGAACTAGCTTTTTATTTATTAAATTATTTACTATAATTATGGAATCCTCTTCCTGTTTTTCTTCCAAGGTATCCAGCTCTAACATACTTTCTAAGTAAGCTGTGAGCTCTGTATTTAGTATCTCCTGTTTCTTTATATAATACGTCCATAATTGCTAAGCAAACATCAAGACCTATTAAATCTCCAAGTGCTAGTGGGCCCATTGGATGATTTGCTCCTAACATCATAGCTTTATCTATATCTTCTGCATTTGCTATACCTTCTGCAAATATTCCTACTGCTTCGTTAATCATTGGAACTAATATTCTGTTTACAACAAATCCTGGAGCTTCTGCTACTTCAACTGGTTCTTTTCCCATTGCCATAGTTAATTCTTTTATAGCATTAAAAGTTTCGTCTGAAGTTGCCATTCCTCTTATGATTTCAACAAGCTTCATCATTGTAGCTGGGTTAAAGAAATGCATTCCTATAACTTTGTCAGGTCTATTTGTTGCAACAGCAACTTCTGTAATTGAAAGAGATGAAGTGTTAGTAGCTAGTATAGCTTCTGGCTTACATATCTTATCTAACTCTCCAAATATTTGTTTTTTAATCTCCATGTTTTCTACAGCAGCTTCAACAACTAAATCAACATCATCTAATAAGTTCATATCTGTTGTTCCACTTATTCTTGACAATATGTCTTCAGCTTTCTCAGCAGTTATTTTTTCTTTAGAAACTAATTTGTCTAAGTTCTTTTTAATTCCAGCTATTCCTTTTGATACAAATTCATCCTTAATATCTCTTATTATAACTTCATAGCCTTTTGTAGCAAAAGCTTGAGCTATACCAGAACCCATAGTTCCAGCACCAAGAACACATATTTTTTTCATACTAAATACCTCCTAAGTATTAACTTTATGACCATGTTTTAAAATAATTTTAATCTAGTGAAGAATGAAGAATTATGGATAGAATTAACCATAAATTTCTCATATTAAATGTGAAATTTTCTAATTCTCTGTTATCATCCTTAATTCTTCATTAGTTATAAATCAATATTTAATATTATTTTAAAACATTGTCAAAGTTATATATTCACAGATACCCCAATGCTTTGCATTGGGGTACTGTAAAAAACTTATTTTAAATATGGTGTCATCATAACCCAATAAGTTAACAATATTATATCATATTTATAAATCTTATTTAAGATAACTAAGTTAAATATTTAATCTTTAATTTAGTTATCTATAAATTCATCAATGAATTTATTATTTTTCCATTGCTTTAAATTGAGCTACCATTTCTGGAACAATTTTTTGGAAATCTCCAACTAATGCTACGTCAGCAGCTTTCATGATTGGAGCATCTGCATCTTTATTTATAGCAATTATATAGTTACTGTCTTGCATACCAGCTAAATGCTGAATAGCTCCTGATATACCACAAGCAACATATACTGTTGGTCTTACAGTTTTTCCTGTTTGACCTACTTGAACTGCTTTATCTACCCAGCCGTTATCAACAGCAGCTCTTGAACCAGCAACTGATCCACCTAGTGCTTCTGCAAGTTCTTTTAACATAGCGAAGTTTTCTTTTGAACCTACTCCTCTACCACCTGATACTATGATATCAGCTTCAATTATGTCTTCAACTTCTTTAACTATTTTCTTAACTTCTAGAACTTTAGTTCTGATGTCTGAAGCAGTTAATTCAAAGTTAGCTTTTTCAACAACAGCAGCTTTTGAATCGTCTTTTGCAAGTTTCTCGAAAACTCCTGGTCTTACAGTTGACATTTGTGGTCTATGATCTCCACAAACGATTGTAGCCATTAAGTTTCCACCGAAAGCTGGTCTTGTCATCATTAAGTTATTGTTTTCTGGATCTATATCAAGTGCTGTACAGTCAGCAGTTAATCCTGTTGAAAGTTTAGCTGCAACTCTTGGTCCTAAATCTCTTCCAATGTAAGTTGCTCCTATAAATATTATTTCTGGCTTATGAGCATTAGCAAGATCCGCTATAACTTTAGCATATCCATCAGTTGAATAATGTGCTAATTCTTCTCTATCAGCTAATAATACTTTATCAGCTCCGAATGCTGCTAATTCTTTAGACATTCCTTCTACGTTATGTCCAATAAGTAATGCTGTAAGCTCTACTCCTAATTTATCAGCAATTTCTCTACCTTTTCCTAAAAGTTCTAGTGAAACCTTTTGTAATTCTCCGTCTCTTTGCTCAGCAAAGACCCAAACACCTTTGTAATCTGCTATATTCATTGTAATTCCCTCCTACCTACTAAATAAAGTGATTTTCTTTTAGTTTAGCTAGTGCAATTGAAGCTGCTTCTTTTGGTGATACATTTATAACTTCACCTTGTCCTTTAGCTTCTTTAGCCCAAGATCTCTTAACCTTTGTAGGTGAACCTTTTAATCCAAGAAGGGCTACATCTACATCTATGTCTTTAACAGTCCAAACTTTTACTTCTTTATCTTTTAATGCAAATATGTTTTTAACGTTCATGTATCTTGGCTCATTTAAAGTTTCTATTGCAGTTAATAGAACTGGAGTTTGAACTTTTATATATTCATATCCATCTTCCCAAGCTCTTCTAACTTTTAATCCATCAGCTTCTACTTCAACTTCTTCAACGTAAGTTATTTGTGGTAAGTTTAAGTGTTCAGCAATTTCTGGTCCAACTTGAGCTGTATCTCCATCTATAGCTTGNNTCTCTTATAAGAGTTCCTGTCTTTGGATCTATTTTAACTTCAGTTGTATCTGGAACTTGTTTCATACAAACAACTATTTTCATCGTAATTTCCCTCCTACTTTAAGATGTTTCCTGCGATAACCATTCTTTGAACTTCAGAAGTTCCTTCATAAATTTCAGTTATCTTAGCATCTCTCATCATTCTTTCAACTGGGTACTCTTTAGTGTAACCATATCCACCAAATATTTGAACAGCTTTAGTAGTAACTTCCATAGCCACTTCTGATGCAAATAATTTAGCTCTTGCAGCGTCTACTGTATATGGTAATTTATTATCTTTTCTGTAAGCAGCTTTGTAAACTAATAGTCTAGCAGCTTCAACTTTAACGTCCATTTCAGCAACCATCCATTGTAATCCTTGGAATGCTGCAAGTGGTTTTCCAAATTGTTTTCTTTCTTTCATATAAGCAACAGCTTCATCTAAAGCACCTTGAGCTAATCCTAATGCTTGAGCAGCTATACCAATTCTTCCACCATCAAGAGTTTTCATTGCTATACCAAAGCCTTTTCCTTCTTTTCCTAGTAAGTTCTCTTTTGGAACTATACAGTTTTCAAATACAAGTTCAGTTGTTGAAGAAGCTCTTATTCCTAGTTTTTCCTCAACTTTACCTATTGAGAATCCTGGGAAATCTTTTTCAACTATAAATGCTGATATTCCTCTTGTTCCTTTTGATTTATCAGTCATAGCAAATACTACAAAAGTATCAGCAACTCCACCGTTAGTGATGAATATTTTTGAACCATTTAATATATAGTTATCTCCATCTAAGTAAGCTGTTGTTTGTTGTCCAGAAGCATCTGTTCCTGCATTAGGCTCAGTTAAACCAAACGCACCGATTTTTTCTCCTTTAGCTAATGGCACTAAGTACTTTTCTTTTTGAGCTGGAGTTCCAAAAGCATCTATTGGAGCAGCACATAATGAAGTATGAGCTGAAACTATAACTCCTGTAGTTCCGCAAACTCTTGATAATTCTTCTACTGTTATAGCATAAGATATGCTATCTCCACCTGCTCCACCGAATTCAGTAGAAAAAGGGATTCCCATCATATGGTATCTAGCCATTTTTTCTACATTTTCCATTGGAAATCTTTCAGTTACATCTATTTCAGCGGCAATAGGCTTCACTTCATTTTCAGCGAATTCCCTTACCATTTGTTTTACAAATTCTTGTTCCTTAGTTAAAGAAAAATTCATTTCCCATTCCTCCTATAATTTATAAATATCAACGGATTTTATTTCTATTTATTTTTAAAGGCCTTGTCTCTTTTTTCTATGAAAGCTCCCATACCTTCCTTTTGATCCTCTGTACTAAAACAAAGTCCAAATACTTGAGCTTCATACATAAGAGCGTTATCTATGTCCATTTGCATACCTTTATTTATAGCATCTTTGCAAAGCTTAACTGCTATTGGAGCATTGCTTGCAATTTTTTTAGCCATATTAGTTGCTTCTTCAAGTAACTGTTCTGGCTCAACAATTTTATTTACTAATCCAATTCTTAAAGCTTCCTCTGCATTAATTAGGTCTCCTGTGAAAATCAATTCCTTAGCTTTGCCCTCTCCCACAAGTCTAGCTAGTCTTTGAGTTCCTCCAAATCCAGGAGTTATTCCTAATCCAACCTCTGGTTGCCCAAATTTAGCTTTTGATGAAGCTATTCTTATATCTGCAGCCATAGAAAGCTCACAACCTCCACCTAATGCAAATCCGTTAACAGCAGCTATAATTGGTTTTTCTAAAGTTTCTATTCTTCTAAAAACTTTATTTCCTAATATTCCAAACTGTCTTCCCTCAAGTGAATTTAATCCTTTCATTTCAGAAATATCTGCTCCTGCAACGAAAGCTTTTCCTTCTCCTGTTAACACAACAGCATAAATTTCAGCGTCATTTTCAATTAATTCAATAGCGTTATCTAATTCTTTTAAAGTTTCTGAATTTAAAGCATTTAAAGCTTTCGGTCTGTTAAGCTTAATAAAAGCAATGTTACCCTCTTTTTCAAGGATAATGTTTTTAAAATCCATAACTCCATCTCCCCATGAATTATTTCTTTTTGTTTCTTGCATAATTTGTTAATATTCTAACAAATTAAAACAAAATGATTGAAGCACTAAACGCCTCAATCACTATTATATTATGTCTTGCAAACTTTTTCAACATAAATCATGAAATTTTTCTAAATATTAAAAATCATAACGGTTATTAAGTTCATATTCAAATTTTATTAAAGATTTATATAAATTTAAAATTAAAATTTTGTATATTTATGTCAAAACATCTATATTTTATATGTATTTTAATTGTTACTTATATATTTAACTCTATTCTAGATTGTTAATTAATCATAATAACTAAAGTTAGATAATTTATAAAAATTACCCCATAAATGAAAAATTGTGGATGAAATTAATTCTTTAGAATTAATTTCCACAATATTTTATAAATATTACTTTAATTTCTTATTTTTCTAAGAAGACTCCACAATTATCAATTAAATTTATTCTTCATCATGTTCATTTAATAAGTAGCTTAAAGTCATTAAACTTTCACTTAGATGAACGTTTTCTACTATTACATCATCAGGTACCTTTAAATCTATTGGCGCAAAGTTCCATATACCTTTTATGCCACTAGTAGTTATTATATCGCACACTCCTTGTGCTCTATCCTTAGGCACACAAATTATAGCTATATCTATTTCATGTTCTTTTATATAATTTTGTAAATCATCTATATCTTCTATTGCTACATCTCTTATCTTTAATCCAATAAGTTTTGGATTTATATCAAATATTGCTTTTAGATCAAAAGACATCTTTTGAAAATAGGTGTAATTAGCAATCGCTTGACCTATATTACCTGCTCCAACAATTATTGTATTATATTGTTTATCTAGACCTAAGATTAATCCTATTTGTGATAAAAGCTCTTTAACATTATATCCATATCCTTGTTGACCGAAGTCACCAAAGCAATTTAGGTCCTGTCTTATTTGTGACGCAGTAAAGCCTATTTTTTCACTTAATTCTTTAGAAGAAATTCTATCCACATCATTATTAGCTAGTTCTTTTAAGTATCTATAGTATTTTGGCATTCTTTTTATAACTGCCATTGATATATTTTTTTTCCTTTCCACTGTAATCAACTCCTATTTAGTTTATATATATTGCAAAGTTAAATATCACCTTTAGCATGTGCGCCTAAGCTAATAATTTGTTGTATACCCTGTCCATTCTACACTTTGTTATTATTTTACCATATTAATTGTAATTTGTTTATATGTATTTTAAAAATAAATTATGTAAATTATATATAAATTATTCATTTTATCGTCATATATTTTTTAAGTTTTATGAAATATTTTTTAATATATTGATAATTATCGTATAAAGAAACAATTATTTAATACTCATATGACAATATTATATATTTTATAACATCACTATATATTATATAACAATACTATATATTATATAACAGCACTATATATTATATAATTAAAATTTCCCTATTGACAATGGTCAATTTATGGGAATTCCCACTTCTACAATTGAGAATGGAAAATTGACAATTGACAATTGTGGAGACTTCTCAGCCTTACTGAGAAATTCAGAAAAAATTTATTAAAAAAATTAGTTTGATTAAAACTAATTTCCACTATAGTCGTCAATTGTTCGCAGTCAATTCCCCATTTGCTAAGTTGTGAATTGTTTTAACTTGGCATTTGATAATTATTCATAGTACAATAATATGGGCATCCAATATGAAAATTCAAAATATACTCTGGAAAATAATCTTTTTATAAAAATAGCTTAAATCCTTAGAAATTAAGGATTAATAGTTAAGAATGAAGNNAAAAAACTCCAAAGGCTTTGGCAGTGGAGTTTTAACCATAATTCTTCATTTTTCATTCTTAATTTTTCATTCATAGAAAAGAATTTTTGTTATGGAAATTAAAATATTGTATAAGTTAAATTTTTATTAAGGAACCCTATATAACGAGGATGGTGAAAATTATGATAGTTTTAAGCTGTAATAATATACATAAAAGCTTTGGAATAGATGTGATTTTAAAAAATATAAGTTTTAATATTAATGATGGAGAAAAAGTAGGTCTTATAGGTGCTAATGGTGCAGGTAAATCTACTCTTTTTAAAATATTAACCTCACAAATGGAATATGATGGCGGAGAGCTCTTTATAGATAAAAGTAAAAAGGTAGGCTATTTATCTCAAAGTCTTGCTTTAGAATCAGATAATACCATATACGATGAGCTTTTAATGGTTTTTGAAAATTTATTAAATATGGAAAAGAAACTAAAAATTTTAGAAGAAAAGATGAATGAACCTTATGACATCTCTAAAGAAGAATATCATAACAAAATAATAAAAGATTATACCACACTAACGGAACTTTACACCAATAATGGTGGTTACACCTACAAGGGAGAAATCAGCAGAGTTCTAAAAGGGTTAGGCTTTAATGAAGAGGATTTTGATAAATGTATCAATATTTTAAGTGGTGGACAAAAAACTAGAGTAGCCCTTTGTAAACTACTACTTACTAAGCCTGATATTCTACTTTTAGATGAGCCAACTAACCATTTAGATCTAGATGCTATTGAATGGCTTGAAGAATATTTAAAATCCTATAAGGGAAGCATTATAATAATTTCACACGATAGATTTTTCCTAGATGCTGTAACCACTAAAACTTTAGAACTTATTGGTGGAATAGTTGAAATTTATAACGGTAATTATACTACTTTTATAGATTTAAAAAAGAAAAATTATGAAATAGCATTAAAGGCATTTTCTCTACAACAGGCAGAGATTAAACGGCAAGAAGATATAATAGCTAAATATAAATCCTTTAATAGAGAAAAAAGCATAAGAGCTGCTGAAAGCCGTCAGAAGGCATTAGACAAGATGGATAGAATAGATGCCCCTATTAAAGAAAAAAAGGCTTCTAGAATCGAATTTGACACAGAAATCAAAAGCGGTAATGATGTTCTATATGTAGAAAATTTAAGTAAATCTTTTGGAGAAAAAACACTTTTCACTAATGTTAATATGGATATTAAGAGAGAATCTAAAATTGCAATTATAGGTGAAAATGGTAGAGGTAAAACTACATTATTTAAAATAATTATGGATAAAGTACCTTCAGATAGTGGTATTAAAGTTTTAGGTAAGAACGTTCATCTTGGCTATTACGACCAAGAGCAATCTAATTTAAATGAAGATAAAACTATTTTAGATGAAGTATGGGATGACTTCCCAAAGATGACCACTACAGAGATAAGAAATGCATTGGCAGCATTCTTATTTACAGGTGATGATGTATTTAAAAAGATTAAAACCTTAAGTGGTGGTGAAAAGTGTAGAATTAACCTTTTAAAACTAATGCTTTCCAAGTGCAATTTCTTACTTCTAGATGAGCCTACTAACCATTTAGATATAGTTTCAAGAGAGGCTTTAGAGGATGCAATACTTAGCTATGATGGTACAGTTTTAGTTATATCTCACGATAGATATTTCTTAAATAAAGTTATAAATAAAATTTTTGAACTCAGGGAAGATGGAATTAAAGAATATTTAGGAAACTACTCCTACTATGTTGACAAAAAGAAAAATCCTCTAAGATTTGAAGTAGAAGAAGAATATGACGGTATTACTAAAACCCAAATGAAACTTGATAAAAAGAAGAAAAAAGAACATGAAAAATTAGAAAGAGAAAAGAAAAATCATATAAAATCCATTGAGGATAAAATTTCAACCCTTGAAAATGAACTTGAAAAGCTACAAAATCAGCTATGCATTGAAGAAGTTTATTCAAATCCTGAAGAAAGTCAAAGGGTAAATAAAGAAATTAGCGATATTGAAACAGAACTAGAATCACTATATGAAGAATGGGAAAACCATATATAAAAAACCGTGAGAACTCACGGTTTTTTATATGATTGAGAATTAAGAGTTAAAAATGAAGAATTTATGGTTGAAATTAATTCTTTACAAATTAATTTCTCTAAATAGATTTAAAATAAAAGTGACAAAGTCACTTTTATTTTATAAGAAGTTACACAGTAACTTCAAAAAATCAATTTAAAACTTCTCCCACAAAGGAGAAGTTTCCATAATTGTCAATCGTCAATTTTCAATTCTCAATTGATTAATAGTGGTATATGAAGCAATACTCTTATATTTTCTTTATATGCTTCTTCAAAGCTTAGTATATCATTAGATTTTCCTACTTTAATTCTAAAACTAGGCTTGTTAAACTCTTTTATAAACCAATATTTTAATGAAGAGTATTCATAATTTACTTCCTTATCAATTAGTTTATACCCTGATAATCTAGACATTTTAACTGCTATATGCTTATATTGATAATTATAATCATCGTGTCCATAGTATATTTGCTTTCCATTGCAATGATAAGAAATTACTATATCAAAATCTTCTTGCAAGATTAAATTTACTACTGCCTTAGTTTCTGGTTCACTTTCTGGGAATTCCCCACTATACCATCTAAATTTAGGTCCAAAAACTCCTTCTCTTGCCTCACTAGCTTTCCATTTATGCCAATTTGCATCATAATTCCTATTTATATCTACTCCTCTAGCATTACTACTCCAACCTGAAAAATCTAAGCTTCCATTATTATATTTTATTAACTGTTCATAATATGGATGCTCCTCCTTAAGTCCATTAATTACCAAATCTACTCCATCAGGATTTATCATAGGAAGTATATAAATAGTGCAGGTATTAAAGATTTTATTGATATTATATGCTCCAATACGTTTATTCTCTGAATAAGCATATGAGAAACTCTCAATAAATTTTAATAAAAGTAGTGAAGTAATCCAATCATCTCCATGATGGCTACCGTTATAAAATACTTTTTTTCTACCATTACCAATTTTCAAGTAATAAAGCTCTTTTCCAAGTAAACTCTTCCCTGCAGTATTAACCTCTATGAAACTATACCTTTTAGCTAATTCCTTAATATCATTTTCCATTTGATTATAATCATAATTTTTATCCGTTTTAACTATATCTTCGTTATTTTTACTTAACTTAGGAGTTTTTCCTAAGAACAGAAGCAATTCATCGTATATATTGTTAAAATTATTACAAAAAACCAATTTTATCACCCATTTGCTCTGTATATTTTAAATATTTCGAATCATATCTTAATAATATAATATTAATAATTTATTTACAATATGATTTCTCTTGACACTCTATTATAGTCTTAAATATGTATTAAGTTCACTTATTTTAATCATTTATTTTATTTTTTTAATTTAATATGTAAATAATGTCGAACTTAATCTAAAATAAGGAAGTTTAGCTGGTCTTATAATATAGATATATCTCACTGAAAATTGTATAATTATCTGTTTTTTTGTATTTTAATTCACAAAATTATACAATGAATTATCTTATTAATTAAGAATTAATAACGAAGCATGAAGAATTTATGGAAACTTCTTCTTTACAGGAGAAGCATTTAGTTGATTGGTAAGAATTAATTTCGACTATAATTCTTCATACTTAACTCTTAATGTCTATAGTTTCTCCATAGTATTGCTTAAATTCACTAATTCTTATTCCGAACTATACTGTACCTCAAAGAAACCCTTATACAATTGAGAATTCACGATGCACAATGCACAATTGTGGATATTTCTCAGTTGCCACTGAGAAATTTAAAATTGATTCTTTTTTGAAGTTACAGAGTAACTTTTTTAAAAAACTAGCAATTGCATTGCTAGTTAAAAAAATCCATTCAAAGAAATTATTTTGCTAAAAATAATTTCAACCATAATTGTGAATTGTTAACTGTGAATTGTGCATTATCTTAAGTTGTGAACTGTGCATTGTGCATTGATAAATCCCAAGAGGTGAAAAAGTATTAATGCACGTAAAAAAAGAAGTGCTTGGCACTTCTTTTCTTATATTATACTAAATTTCTTGCAACTATTTCTGTTACTGCAAATGAAGCAACATCATCTGCGTATTTTCCTGGTCCAAATCCAGCATCGTAACCAAGCTCTTTAGCAAGCTCGTGAGTTATTCTTGGACCTCCAGCTATTAATACAACTTTATCTCTTATTCCTTCAGCTTCTAAAAGCTCAACAAGGTTAGTTAAGTTTTGAATGTGAACATCTTTTTGAGTTACTGTTTGAGATACTAGTAAAACGTCTGCTTTAAGTTCTATGGCCTTTTTAATGAACTCTTCGTTCTCAACTTGGCTTCCTAAGTTGTAAGCTTCTATCATAGGGTATCTTTCAAGACCATAATGTCCTGCAAAACCTTTCATGTTCATGATAGCATCTATACCAACTGTATGAGCATCTGTTCCTGTACTTGCACCTATGATAACTACTTCTCTTTTAATGTTTTCTTTAATGTATTCACCAACTTCTTGCATATCCATTGTATCAACTTCTACTGTTTGAACATGAATTTCTTCATAGTTTACAGTGTGAGTTAAAGAACCATAAACAACATAGAAAGTAAATTCTTTATCTAATGCTTCATGATGTGCAACGTTAGGCTCTTTAATTCCCATAGCCTTTGCAAGTTGTACTGCTGCTTCTACTCCTCTTTCATTATCTTCTACTGGAAGAGTAAAGCTCACTTGAACTTTACCGTCGTTCATAGTATCTCCATATGGTTTAAGTTTAGTTAAATCTAAGCTTTTATCAAAATCTTTATTGTCTGTTGAATATAATCCACCACTCATTATTTGTTACCTCCTAACATTAAATCTATAAATGGGTTGAAGTAACCTTCTTCTTTCTGTACAACACCAGCAAGGCCTTTTCCACCGTCAAATGGTCTTTTGATTCCACCAAATTTACCTTGTTCTAATGTCTTAAATAAACCTTCTTTTTCTATATCTTGTATTAAATCTGTAGCTTTTCCTAAAACTTCGTCTACTCTTGTTTCCATTATTCCGCCTTTTTTATAAGTAATTTCATCTCCAAGGTCTTTCATTGTGCTGAAGATATATTGAGCGTTTTCTATTGATAGCGCTCTATCACTCATAAATGGAGTGTGTATAGCTTCTGTTAACATTCCTAATAAATGAAGTTTTTGTCCTGTCATTATTGTTACCATGTTGAATAATGCGTCTTGAACATGTCCTTTAAATACATTACCAGTTTTAAACTTAGTTGGTGGCATATATTTAAGTGGTGCTTTAGGGAATATTTCTCTTGCCATTTGTGCTTGTGCAAGTTCAAGTAAGAATCCATTTTCTACATTTGGATTAATTTCAAATGCATGTCCAAGTCCCATTTGCTCTTCTGGAAGACCAGCAGTTAATGCAAATTGTTCATTGATAAATTGAGAAGCTAGAACTGTATGCGCTTCCTCAACAGCATCTGCAGTTGTTAAGTAGTTATCTTCTCCTGTGTTGATGATAACTCCAGCAAATCCGTTGATTATTCTTGAGAAATATTGGTCAACAAGTGTTCTTTGCATGTTGATATCTCTGAATAATATTCCATATAATGCGTCATTAAGCATTACGTCTAATCTTTCTAATGCTCCCATTGCAGCTATTTCTGGCATACAAAGTCCTGAACAATAGTTACAAAGTCTTATGTATCTTCCTAATTCTTCTCCTACCTCATCAAGAGCAGCTCTCATAAGTCTGAAGTTTTCTTGAGTCGCAAAAGTTCCTCCGAAACCTTCTGTTGTTTCTCCATATGGTACATAGTCAAGAAGACTTTGTCCTGTTGTTCTTATAACTGCTATAACGTCAGCACCTTGTTTAGCAGCAGCTTTAGCTTGAACTATATCTTCATAAATGTTACCTGTTGCAACTATAACATATAGGTATGGACCGCTCTTATCACCGAATTTTTCTAAATAGCTTTCTCTTTTTCCTCTATTTGTTCTTATTCTTTCAACAGTTTCTTTAGCAACTTTATCAATTACCATTTTAATTTCAAAGTCATCGTGCATTGGAATTTTAGTTAAATCTAATTCTCCTTTAGCAACTTTTTCAGCTACTTCTTGTGCAGTTAATCCTGTTTCTATCATAGCGTTTCCTATGAATTTAGAAGCACCCATTGATAATCCATTTCCGTTTTTAATGTTGTCAACCACAACGTTTGGTAGTGGTACTCCAAACTCATCTACGTTGTCTATTCCTAATAATCTACATACAGTTCTTTCAACTGCTACTGTAGTATGTCTATCTATAAATTCTTGAGTGTCCTTAGCGATATTTTTTGATGACTGTCTAGCCTTATCTACTAAATTCCAGTCTAAATTTATCTTACTATTCATTGCCATCCTCCTCGTTATAATAAGTTTTTGCTATATCTACTATGTCGCTCTCAAGTCCTAATAACATAGCGATATTTAGTGCATCTTTTGGCACCTTGTTTTCTTTAGAAACTTTCTCTAGCTTATATTCCATATGTTCTTGAATTATCTCTACAGAATGAGTCTTATTTAAATCTATTTTATATTTCAATTTATCAAAATCCATATTTTTAAGCCCAATTACCTGATAATGATCCATAGTATCATCTACTACACCATCATAATGAGTAGATATTAAACTTACGCTGTTAAATCTAGACAAATAAGTTGCTAATGATTTTACTAAATAGAATCCTTCTTTAGGGTTAGTTCCTCTAGCAAATTCATCTAATGCTATAAAACCATCTGCTCTTTTAGCACATTCAACAACTTCTTTAAGCTTAATAATTTCTGCTCCAAAAGTACTAAGTCCTTTTGATATAGATTGCATATCATCTGATATAAAGTGTATAAAATCTAATACAGGAAATGTTGCTTTCTCAGCAAATACAAAAAAGCCCATTTGTCCTAAAAATAAATTTAATACTATAGTTTTAAGAGTTACACTCTTTCCACCCATATTGGCACCAGTAATTACTGTTGTACCATTTTTAAGCTTAACACTAACAGGTGTGAACTTTTTACTTTTTTTACTTAGAATACTTTTAATTTCAGGGTTAAAGGCGTTGTCTAATTCTATTTTCATATTATCACTTATCGTAGGTCTGACTGCGTTATGCTTCAATGCTAGCCTGCCTTTTGCAATGATAAAATCTAACTTTCCTATGGATTTTAAATTTTTATTTATTTTTGGCCCAAACTTAGATATTTCTTCACTTAAGCCTTGTCTTATCTTAAGTTCTTCAGTTTCTTCTAAAATAACAATTTCTAAACGTTGTTGTTTTAACTTTGATATTTCATCTTCATCATCTGAAATGTATATCTTTTTTTCTACTGCTTTTTTCTTTTCTCTTATTTCTTTAAGCTCTTGAGAATACTTATCATACACATGGAAGGTTGGTATTCTTTTCTTCTCTGGATCTAAAAGATCTAAAACTTCTGTAAGATAGGAAAACTCTATTTCTTTAATATCAAGTTTTATCTTATCTACTATAGCCTTAAGCTCTTCTATAAGCATTGAAAAATATTTTATCTCATAAAGCTCAACCTCATCTAAGGCTTCCATTTCCATAGCTCTCTTTATGGAATTCCTAATGTCTTTAAATTTACAAAATATTCTTCCTATATCTTTAAAGGCATCTTCATTTTCTTTCATCGAATTTATAACTTTTTCCAAATTATCAAATTCATCTATTAAAAGAGCTTTTTCTTGTACTGTAAAAGGTTTAATCTTTTTCTTTTCCTCTACGCCATAGAAAGTAGTTATATCTAACTCTTCCATGAGAAAACTAAACCCTATTTGCCTTCTTTGCTCATCATCTAAAAACTTCATTTTATAACCCTCCAACCACATCAAAAACTGGTATATCAAGTTCTTTTTTAAGTTCTTCTATAAACTTAACTTTATCAAACTCATACCCATAAGGAGATTTAGGATTTGTGGTAACACATAATACATTTATAGGGTTTATAACCTTAAGAATTCCCCCCTGCTTTTGGAATTTATAAAGAGTATCTTTTGATAAGAAAACCTTTGTTCCATCTTCTGCAAGGAAGGTTACATTTTTATAAAGATTTGTGGACTTCATAATATCCTCAATTAAATTATCAGATACTACGCCTTTAATTACCACATAGGAGGTATTTTCATCTAAGGCTTCTACTATTTCCTTTGACGCCTCTAAGGAAGTTTTTACTTCTAAGCCTTTAAAAGTTTTTTCATTACTTATAATACCAATTCGTGTACTTTTGTTTATAGTCTCACACATTTGTAAAATTTCCTGATTTTGCTCATGGGGTAAGCTTAACAGTTTTACAGTGTGAACTGTTTCTTCAACTACTTTTCTCATGCTTCTTGATAATGCTGCACCTGTTGATAGAATAGTGGCTTTTGTAGTTGCGGGAGATGCAAAAGTCTTTCTACTTAGTGCGCCATCAACAATTACAAGATCACAGTTTAAGCTTAAAAGTTCATCACGAATTTCAGTCATATAAGAGTTTACAGAAGGTCCTCCTAAATCTACATAACCATCACTTAAAGCCCTACAAATAACAATTTCCCCCATAGGAGTATGTATTCCTGTGGTCTTAAGAATTTCTTTTGTTATATCGCTATTGAATAAACATTGTTTAGCTGTTGCTATTATTGTGTTTTTTTCTATATATATTTTTGGTTTTTCCGTTGCTGTAACCCTATCTAACTCTTCTCCATCACGACCTATTGAAGTTAGGCCAAGGAGCCTATTGCCCCTTGCCTCCTTCAATATATGATTTAATGTAGTAGTTTTACCTACATTTTTATCCATTCCTATTATAGATATGGTTTTAAAGTCTTCTATAAGGCTCATTATAGTATTGCGGTTATTATCCATTTAAACACTTCCTAAACTCATGATAAAGGGTGCTCTTTGCCTTAGTTTAAAACTAAAGCAAAGAACATTATTTATTATACAGTTTATCTATGATTTCTTTTCTTTCGTTGAAGTCCTTCAGGTTCTAAGGATATACCATTTCCTTGAACTAGACCTGCTATTCCTATTAGCTTTTCATTAGACTTTTCATTTTTACATACATCACAGTTACAGGTATCAACGTAACTTTCAGGTTCAGTATAAGTAGTTATAACACCTTCAAAGTTTCTTAATATTACTTTATCGTGGCTTTGAGAAATAACGTAGTTTGGCATAACTGGAGTTTTTCCACCGCCGCCTGGAGCGTCAACAACGAATGTTGGCACGCAGTATCCTGAAGTATGTCCTCTTAATCCTTCAATGATTTCGATACCTTTAGAAACTGGAGTTCTGAAGTGCTCAAGTCCTAATGATAAGTCACATTGATAGATGTAGTAAGGTCTTACTCTTATTTTTACTAATTGATTAACTAAGTCTTTCATTACGTGTACGCAATCGTTAACTCCTCTTAATAAAACTGATTGGTTTCCTAGAGGTACTCCTGCATCAGCAAGTAATTGACAAGCTCTAGTTGATTCTTCAGTTATTTCATTTGGATGGTTAAAGTGAGTGTTTAACCATACTGGATGATATTTTTTAAGCATATTTGCAAACTCTGGAGTAATTCTTTGTGGAAGAACAACTGGAGTTCTTGAACCTATTCTTACTATTTCAACGTGTGGTATTTCTCTTAATTTAGCTATGATGTATTCTAATGTTTCATCAGATACTAAAAGTGCGTCTCCACCTGATAATAATACGTCTCTAACTTGAGGAGTGTTTCTGATGTACTCAATTGCTTTATCTATTCTTTCCATTGGCATAGAGTCATCACTTTGTCCTGCAAATCTTCTTCTTGTACAGTGTCTGCAGTACATTGAGCACATATCAGTTATTAATAATAATACTCTGTCTGGATATCTATGAGTTAATCCAGGTACTGGTGAATCTGTATCTTCATGTAATGGGTCTTCAAGATCTGCATTAGCTTTTTTAAGCTCTAATGCTGTTGGAATAGCTTGTTTTCTTACTGGATCATTAGGATCGTTAGGATCGATTAATGATAGATAATACGGAGTAATTGCCATTCTCAATGATTTTACGCATTGAGCTACTCCTTCTTCTTCTTCTTTTGTTAATGGTATGTATTTTTTTAGTTCTTCAACAGTTTCTATTCTGTTTCTTACTTGCCATCTCCAGTCATTCCAATCTGCGTCGCTAACATCTTTAAATAATTCATATCTTCTATTTATCATGATATTCCCTCCATCATTAAATAATATAAATTTTATTTAAATTGAAATTTAAATTAAACGTATAGCTCTTCGAACATTTTTCTTAGGTTTTCATTTTCTCTTAATTCTTCTAATGTTATTTCAGCATGTCCTTTAGTGTATCCATTACCAACCATCATAGTTACGTCTTTACCTACACCTTCAGCTCCTAGTGCTGCTTTTGCAAATCCTGTAGCCATTGAGAAGAAGTAAACTGTTCCTTCATCTCTAACTGGTAATATAGTTGACATTTCTGTGTTTTGAACGTTTACGCAGTTTATTGAAACGTCAACTTCTTTTCCTTCGTTGTTTTCAAGTGCATGGTTCATAACTTCGATTGGTTTAGTAGCATCTCCTATAACGATGTGTAATCTTGGTCCGAAGTCTAATTTTCTTAATCTTGAAGCTTCTTCTTCATTTCTTACTAATGCTATAACTCTTCCAGTTGGTCCAACTCTCTTAACAGCTTCGTAGCAGCAAAGCATTCCTGATTTTCCTGCTCCACCTAAGATTAATACAGCTTCGCCTGGTTTACAAAGTTTAGCAACTTGAGCTGGTGCTCCGCAAACATCTAATGCTGCTAATGCTAATGTTTCTTCCATATCTTCTGGAAGTTTTGCATATATTCCACTTTCGAATAATATAGCTTTTCCTTTTATTTCAACTCTGTCGATATCTGGTTTAACATCTACTATTTTTTCTATTTTTAATGGAGTTAAAGATAATGAAACTAATGTAGCTATTTTATCTCCAACTTTTAAATCTGTTGTACCTTGTAAAGCTTCACCAATTTTTTCTATTCTTCCTATTAACATTCCGCCTGATCCTGTTACAGGGTTTTGCATTTTTCCTCTTTCTGCAACAATTTCAAGTATTTTAGCTTTAACTTTTTCTATATCATGACCTGCTTCTTCTTCTATTTGAGTAAAGCTTGCAGAGTCAACGTTTAGAGCTTGAACGTCGATAAGTATTTCATTATCGTAAATCTCCATATCATTGTCTATTTTAAGCGCTGGTTGTGGTAAAACACCTTTTGGTTCTATAACTCTGTGAGTTCCATATTTACATCCTTTTTTCATAACTAAGCTCTCCTTCCTTATGTTCCTCTAAATTTTAAAATTTAAATTGTAAAGTAGTTTTTTTATAAGGTTACGTTTTAAATATGTTGAAACTTAAATTATTTAATCTAATTCACAACTTACAATTAAGACAGTTAGCACAACTTGAAATTTGCACGCTAAATTCATACAAAATTCTTTTTCTTAATTATTGATCATAAAATTACAATAATTAAAGATTCAACATTGTTTTAAAACAATAACATTTATGTTAATTTTAATGTCAAACTATTTAAGTGGTTTAAGTCCTAATATTTCTCTTGCTTCAGCTGGAGTAGCTACTTCTCTTCCAAGTTCTTTAGCAATTCTTACAACTTTCTCAACTAGTTCTGCATTAGACTCAGCCATAACACCTTTTGATACGTAAACATTATCCTCAAAACCTACTCTAACATGTCCACCATCTAATATTGCCATTGTAGCTAATGGAAATTCATTTCTTCCTATTCCTGAAACTACATAAGTACTTCCAGCTGGAATGCTTTCTTTCATAAATACGAAATCTCTGATTTCAGCACTTATGCCACCGTTTACACCCATAACAAAATTAAAATGCATTGGTGCTTTTATGTAGCCTTTTTTGTGTAATCTTATAGCCATATCTATCATTCCCTTGTCGAAAACTTCGATTTCTGGCTTAACATCTAGCTCTATCATCTTTTGTCCAAATTCTTTTATTGTATTTTCAGTATTAACAAATATTTCGTCTCCACCAAAGTTACAAGTTCCGCAATCTAATGTTGCCATTTCTGGACGTAAATCTACTGGTTGAAGTCTTTCTTCATTAGTCATTCCCACTGCTCCACCAGTTGAAGGTTGAATGATAGCATCTGGGCATCTTCTTCTAATTTCTTCTATACAAGCTCTGAATCTCTCTCTATCTTGAGTTGGAGTTCCATCATCTTCTCTTACATGTAAATGAATTATACTAGCTCCAGCTTTGTAAGCCTTTTCAGCTTCAATTCCAATTTCTTCAACAGTGTAAGGAACATTTTTATTGTGTTCTTTTGTTACTTCAGCACCACATATTGCTGCAGCAATGATTAATTTTTCCATCTTCTTTTCCTCCCACATTGGATAATATTGTTATTTTTTTAACAAATCACTTGCAATAATTCCTTCATTTTTTATTATAAAGAACTTTTTATCTTTATACTATTTTCTCTTTTTATCTTTTGGAACAACACAGATTCCAGTTGCCTTACAAACAACTATTGGCTCTTCTAATACGTCACAAGCTGAATCATTTATGTCTGGTCTTGGAGCTATAACTTTTCTAGCTTCAAAAGTCATTTTTCTTGAAGTATTTCCTACGTGTACTATTTCTCCAACTGCTTCTATATAGTCTCCTGCATAAACTGGTGCTAAGAACTCAATATTTTCATAAGCTTTGAAAAGTCCTTCATCTCCATCATTAAGTATTAATAACTCTGTTGCTACATCTCCAAATAATTGTAACATTCTAGCTCCGTCAACTAAGTTTCCACCATAATGTGCGTCATGTGCACTCATTCTTAATCTAATTACTGATTTCATTTTTAGTACCCCCTGTTAATTTTTTAAAAAATAAAAGGCACTGAAACTTTCAGCACCTTAAACAATCCTAATTATATATATATAATGGACTATAGATGTAACGAAAATTTCTTATCTTCATCACATAAATAGCTCATCATAATATCTTATGACAGTGATAGAAAATTTACTTCCTACCCCCAAGTAATATACTTAAGAACAAGTATACCCTTTCGGCGTGTAAATCCTTCGCATATATCATTGGAAGTTCCTTTCCTTAACATATATATACTACCATTCACTCGCTCCTCTATTTACGAACAATATTTAATTTTTAGTAATCTGTGAACATATTATGTCCACCCTATGTATTATATTATATTATTTATAATTTAAAAAATCAATGATATTTTCTGAAAATTTTATTTTACTTTAACATTTAATAAATTATTCATAAATTTCTCTTATATTCTCGACAATATAAATTGAATTTTTACAGCATATTCGACATGTTGTAGTTTATTATAATTTTTTGTAAATTTTTAATTTACATAAATATTTCCAAATAATATTTTTATAATTCGTACCTTTAATATTATATTCATATATTCTTCTAAATACAACTAAAACATTTAAAATTTAACAAATAATTTTATTCGACAATTTATAATCTTTATGAAATAATAGTTAATCAATTGAAAACTTAGCCAATGGAGAATTTACGATGCACAATTGTGAATTTTACATTGTGAATTAAATAAAGGCGTGACTTTGTCACGCCTTTCATATGTCCCATTCTAGTTCTTCCCACATTAGTATATTGGTAGGATATTGTTTTCTTACAGAATTAAGAAAAATTTCAAAATCCCTTTTAGTCCATCTACATTTAATACTTGAACATCTGCCTAGATATTCTTTGAAAAAGTCTTTTAATCTATTTTCTAAAGTAATTGTCTTTTGTATTGTATTATCATTATCTACTAGTAATATTAAAAGTTTCTTTTGCTTTGTTAAGTTAATCATAATTTTTAGCGAGTATGCATCATTATAATTAAACCAAACTGTATAATAACCATCTTTATATTTTCCTTTAATTTTAATTAAAAGATATAACGATTTAACTTTATTATTACTTACAAAGGCACCTCTAAATGCTATAGTTGAATACTCACTATACTCTTCAATAGCAGAAATACAATCCTTTATAACTATTAAAGTAAATCCTCTTATTAGTTTTCTATCTTCTATTAAGGATACAGAATCTTCAGGTAATCTTTTAATGGTTTCAAATAACTTAATCATATTACCATATTATAAGCAAATCAACTTAAGGCATCGATAAATAATTATAGAGTTCCAAAGTATAATTTCTATAAAAATAGCCTAAATCCTTAGAAATTAAGGATGCTAATTAAGAGTGAAGAATTTAGGATGAAATTCACCTTTAGTGAATTTCTTAAAATAAAATTTTTTCTAAAAAACTCCGAAGGTTTTGACGATGGAGTTTTAACCATAATTCTTCATTTTTCATTCTTAATTTTTAATTTAAAGAAAAAAATTTTTGTTATGGAAATTAAAATCATGTATAAGTTAAACTTCCACCGCGGAACCCTATAACTATACTATCTTATATCTATAACTTTAAAAACTTCTTTTACAGTCACTGTCAATTTGACTTGCTTATTTTCTCCTTCAACTATTCCGGTGAAATTATAGTTTCCAAGAGTATTTGAGTTTATATAAGTATTATCCCAATTTACTTTAAAATCTTTTGTTGTCCCATCACTCATGATTCCTTGTACTGTAGTAGGGAAAGTATATTTATCTCCTCTTCCTATTACAGCAGTTAAATCATTAACCTTTTCTAAACATGGAACTACCTTAACATTTAACACAACAGTTTTGTCCATCACTAATCCTTCATAGCTTTTAACACCTACTACGGAAGTGTCTGCAGTACTGTTTGTCCATTTAACTGTAACTTCTTTTTTTCTACCATCTTCTAAAGTTGCAACTACAGTTTTAGGTAATTCAAACGTAGACTTATGTTTTGCTTCTACAGTTTGAGTATCTATGTGACTGATATTACCATATCCCATATCTGTTTTCAGTTGTTGAAGCACATTATCTCCAACTATACTGGAACCTCCTAACGCATATATCTCTTTAGACATTTGAAATTTAGCATGTTCTAGTGTAGGCTTTTCAATAACACTATTATTAGTTAGTATTAAAGGTGAATTTGTTTTCGCTGCTAGTGCACTTCCTGCCAATGCATCAGGATAATTCATTCCTGTTGCCACGTAAGTTTTATCATAATTAAGTTTAGAAGAAAAATATTTTAATATTTCAACGTTTGTTTCATATCTGTTAACACCTGAAATTCTCTTAGGATTTTTAAATCCGTTCATAACAGAATTACTTATAACTCCTTCTCCACCAACTATATAACTTACTGGAATATTTTTATCTTTAACAAGCTCCTGAACCTTTTCATCCATTTCATTGGTTTTTGTTAAAAGTATAGGCATAGAAAGTCCTGCTGCTAATGGTGCTATAGATAGTGCATCTGAGTAATTTAATCCATAAGCTACTGCAACACCATTTTCAACACCTAATATCTTAGCTACATTAACTGCAGTATCATATCTATCCTCACCCTTAACTCTTTCAACGTTTTTAACTACAGATTTCAATTCTTTTTCTACTTTATCTGTAATAACACCATTTCCTCCAACAATTATTATTTTATTTGCCTTTAATCTCTTAATTTCATCTAAAACATTTGTTGGGATTTCATTGGTTTTTGTTAAAAGTATCGGAGCATCATATTTCTTAGCTAAAGGCGTAGCACTAAGAGCATCAGGATAATCTGCACCAGTAACTAATACTATTGTATTTGAGCCATTAGCCCATCCATTTTTAGAAATAGCTATAGCTGTATCATATCTATCTCCTTTATTATCTGCTGGTAATCTATTAGTAATTACTGAAGTAGTTTTTCCTTCAATATTATTAGCATAAACACTAACTCCATTTAATAAAGTGGTGGATATTAATGTTCCTATAGTTAAAGCAGCTAATATCTTAACCTTTTTATTGTTAACCATCCAATCATCTCCTTTTAAGTTTACTTTCTACAATTTATATAATATTACATAAACACAAAAAATCCTTTATTTTTCCTTAATTTTATCATGTTTTATTAAATTTTTTATGATTATTATTAATCTTATATGAATAATATTATAATCTTTAATCTATTTTCTAGAAACTAATATTTCTCATGAATTCAAAAAAGGTATTGCTTAAAACAATACCTTTAAAATATTCAATTAACTTCTTTTTTATTTCTCTATAATCTATCCTATCTACATCTCTTACAGCAATCGCAGCATCTATGGCAGCAGTGTCTGCAACATCTACAGCATCTATGCTCACAGCATTCATGATGTTTATGGTGCTCACAACATTCATGATGTCGGCGTTCACAACATTCATGATGTCTACGGCACTCACAGCACTCACGGCATTCACAGCAACAATTATGATTGTGTCTATGATTATTACACATAACTATTCCCCCGTTATTTTAAATTTTTAGACCTCTTAAATAAAATAACTAGTGAAAGATGTGATGAATATTTTGTGTCAGACAAGTTGGTAGTCCGCTGAAGTCACTTCAGTATATTCTATCCATAAAGTATGGCACAAAATAAACTAGCATATTAACTAGTTATTTTTAAGGTGCCTTATATATCTAACTATTCGCTAAGTCAATTATATTTTTAAAGTTACTTATGGTAGCTGTCTACAGACAACTTTTCCCTTTAAACATATTTCTCATAAATAACCTAATTTTATATTTTAAATTTATTTTAATACTTGCTATATACTATGATATAAACATAAAAATGTTACTTTTAAGAAATAATTAAAGTACTATTAAATTTTTATAAGAACTACTTACTACAATATCCTGTTATGCTCTTTTCAAAGATTAAAAATTAAGTATTAAAAATGAAAAATTATTGAGGAAATTAGTTTTAATCAGACTAATTTCTTTAATGAATTTTTTTACCAGCAATACAATTGCTATTTTTTGTAAGAAATTAATTTATAATTTCGAGAGAAATCAATTATTCATTCTCAATTGTAGAGGGGTGCAGTATAGTTTAGAACAAGACTAATAAATTTAACTAATACTATGGAGAAAGAACAGGAATTAAAAATTAAGGACGAAGGGTGAATAAGTAAGGTTGAAATTAATTTTGTAAATTAATTTCTTTAAATAGATTTTTTAATAAAAGTGACTGTGTCACTTTAAAAATAAATCAATTAAAAACTTCTCCTATAAGGGAGAAGTCTCTATAAATTCTTCATTTTTCATTATTAATTCTTAATTAATAGGATTGTGAATTTTCCATTATAAATTGAATTAAGCTGTGGATTGTAAATTAAATAAGGTATTGACTTCAGCCAATACCTTAAAAGGATTAATTTATAGTCTATCTAACTATTTTATAGACTATAGTTATTTGCTTTTTAAATTATGACAACAATATCAGCTCTACCAGTACCACAAATTAACATTTCTTAAGCATTATATTTATATTCTCTGATACTACATAAAGAAACCTTTCTAACCTTTAAAATACATTTCTAAGGAAATAGTTTCTCTCAAAGAGATATTTAAACTGTATCTCAATTCTAGAACCTGTATATAGTCTTATAACATAAATAAGGGTTATCATGTTATAAAGTCTATTTTAGGAGGAACCTTTAGAAAACTATATAAGCAATCTTTAAAAATAGCTAGTCAGTACGCTAACCTATTGTGCATAATACTAAGCCAACATAATCGGTTCATAACCCCACTATGAATCGGTTATGTTTTCTTGTCTGGCACAAAATATCCATGCATCTTGAACTAGTTATTTTATTTCAGACACCTAAATTTAGTTTCTCAATGATTTTTACTCATTTTATACTGATTCTACTAATCTATCCTTTTGTATTTTATATTTACTAATAATATTATTCATTATAATTTCATCTTAATTATTATTAGTATATTCTTATACATAGGTATACTTCCATTTATATCAAATCTGTTATTTATTCAGCTCAGGTATCTAAAAAAATCACCAACTAATCTGTTAGTGTATTTTATTTCAGACATCTTATTATCTATAATTAACTAAAATAAATTTATATAATATTTGCAATTACTATTGAAACCTTCCTCTTTCCACATTAAATAATCTAATCAACTTCTTTAAGGATTCAGTTTACTATATTAATAATATAATTAATATTTAACTCTATCCTCTATATATACTATGATTTAAATATATAAATGTTACTTTTTAATCCTGCTAATATATTGCTAATATAAAAGAAAGTAGTTTAAAACTACTTTCTTTAATTATTATCCTTACTAACTTAGTATTTTCTGAATTGTTAAGGTTGCTGCAAAAGCATTTGTAGCTACGTTTCCTATAATTAGGTTTTCTATATTAATATTTTTTAATTCTACTATACTTGGTGCTGATATTCGGAATATTGTAGTTCCAGCAACAGAAGCTCCATTTTGATTTGAAGCAGTTGCTCCAACAAGTATTCCATTTACATAGAGTCCAGTTACTGGTCTAGTTGATGATACATTTATAATATTCCAGCATGCATAATAAGTTCCTGGTTCAAATATAGTAATTACTGAATCTGGCAATGATATTGCCATTCCTTGAGAAATTATTAAATCTTCATTAAATATTATATTATTATTTGGTGTAATAGTTTCAGTGCTTGAAGGTAAATTAGCAACTACCGCAATATTCGCTCCTGTTGGTGCTGCACCTGTTGCTCCTGTTGGGCCTGTTGGACCTACTGGTCCCTGTATTCCTTGTGGCCCTTGTGGACCTTGTGGACCTGTTACTCCTTGTACTCCTGTTATTCCCTGTGGTCCTTGTGCACCCATTGGTCCTGCTGGGCCTGCTACTCCTTGTGCTCCTACTGGGCCTACTGGGCCTGCTGGGCCTTGTATTCCTTGTGGTCCTGTTGCTCCTTGTGGTCCTTGTGTTCCCATTGGTCCTTGTGGTCCTTGCGGTCCTGTTGCTCCTCGCGTACCTGCTGGTCCCTGTGGTCCTGTTGTTCCTACTGGGCCTTGTGGTCCCATTGGTCCCACTGGTCCTTGTTGTCCTGTTGCTCCTTGTGCTCCTGCTGGGCCTGCTGGTCCCTGTGGTCCTGTTGGTCCTGCTACTCCAGGACATCCCTGTGGTCCCACTGGTCCTTGTTGTCCTGTTGCCCCTTGTGCTCCTGCTGGGCCTGCTGGTCCCTGTGGTCCCGTTGGTCCTCCTGGTCCTTGCGGTCCCATTGGTCCTGCTGGACCTTGTGCTCCTGTTGCTCCTTGTGGCCCTGCTGGTCCCTGTGGTCCTGTCACTCCCTGTGGTCCTTGTGCTCCTATTGGTCCCTGTGGTCCTTGTGGTCCTGTTGTACCCTGTGGTCCTGCTGGTCCACCTGGTCCTTGTGGTCCCGTTACTCCTTGTGCTCCTGCTGGGCCTTGTGCTCCTACTGGACCTTGTGCTCCTGTTTCACCTTGTGGTCCCATTATTCCCTGTGGTCCTTGTGGTCCTACTGCTCCTTGTGGTCCTGTTGGACCCGTTGGGCCTGTTGGGCCTGTTGCTCCTTGTGGACCTACTGGACCTCTTGGGCCTGTTGGACCTGTTGCTCCTGTTGCACCTGTTGCACCTGTTGCTCCTGTTGCTCCTCTTGGACCTGTTGCGCCTGTTGCTCCTGTCGCCCCTGTTGCTCCTGTTGCCCCTCTTGGACCTGTTGCTCCTGTTGCGCCTGTTGCTCCTGTTGCTCCTGTTGCTCCTCTTGGTCCTGTCGCCCCTGTTGCTCCTGTTGCTCCTCTTGGACCTGTTGGGCCTGTTGGCCCTGTTGGACCTGTTGGACCCCTTTCTCCTTTACATCCTCTTGGTCCTGGACATCCCTGTGGTCCCATTGGACCTTGTGGTCCTGCTGGACCTTCTGGTCCCTGTGGTCCTGGAATGCAACATATATCATCACAACAATGATCTTCACAATGTTCCTTACAATGTTCTTCACAATGCTCTTTACAATGTTCCTTGCAATGATCATGATGTTTTATATTTTTATTACTTTGATTTTCATACTTAGTTAACAACTCAGCTAATCTTTCTAATTTTTTTCTAGTTTTGCTATCTATATTTTGTATACTGTCACTAAAATCATTCATATTATGGATATTGTTATCATAGTTACTCATATTATTGTCCTCCTGCTTTAACATTAATTGACAAAACCCCTTAGTTTTTCTATATATACTATGTAAATTTATACCCAAATGTGACATTTTCTCTTAGTTATATTATTTTTTTGTAAGTAAAACCACCTCAGTTAATTGAGAATTGACTGTTGACAATGGACAATTATGGAGACTTCTCTTTTATAAGAGAAGTTTAAAATTGATTTCTTTTTTGAACCTATATAATAACTTCTTATGATGAAAAAATAGCGATAAAATTTCTAATTAAAAAGTGATTTGAGAAATTAATACATAAAAAAAGCGTGATAAAATCACGCTTTTAATGCTTTTATAAAAATTTAAAATTATTTTGATACTGTTGCTCCATCTTTATAAGTTAGCTTAATATCTGCTAAATTAGTACCATCATATTTAAAAGTATATTTTACTAGATTCATTGTGTTTTGTTTATCATCACTTGTAACATCCTTAACTTCTAAATTATAAATATCTTCACCTGGTACAAGTTGATCTTTTAAATCTAATGTAACCTTATTGCTTTCCATCTTTACAGATGTTATATTTACTGGTTTACCATTCTTAAGTAAAGTGTAATTCTTTATACTTTCAGCACTCTCTTTATCTAATTTCATTTTTGTAAATATAATGTTTAGTTGATTTTCATCTTCTATTTTATCATCTATCTTATCAATTTGTGGTTTTATATTATATACTTTAAAATTATCAGTAGTATTTTCTTTAATTTTAACTCCTGAAGAGTCTGTTACATTACTAATTTTTATACTATAATCTCCATTAAGTGTAAAGTCTTCTGTAGTTATTGTTGCTACATGTTGATTACTATTTGAAACATAGTCAACAGACTTAACTAAGACCTTTTCTCCTGTACCATGTTTTTCTATAATGAAATTTTCTTTAATCATAGTGCTCTTTTGCATGTTTTTATCAAATTTCACTTCTATAGTTTTCTTATTTGTTAGAACATTATTTACTTTTACGTCTTTAACAGTTACATGATAATATATTTCTGGTCTTATTATATCACTTATAGGTATTGATACTGCTTGAGAATTTAACGGAACTCCCGTAGCATCTTTTATATTTTGGAACTGTAATTCATAATCTCCTTCTTCAATAAAATCTGCTGTAGTTAATGTTGCTACATATTGACCACCAGAATTAGAGTATTCTGCTTTTTTAACTGGTATGGTTATATTACCTTGTCTTATTATATAGCTATTTGCTCTTGATACATCAGTTTTATTCATATCCCTATCAAACCTTACCTTTATAATTCTACTATTAGTTCCTATAACAGATTTAATTTCAAATGGTAAAATTATATTTGGTCTTGCTAAAGAGAAGCTTAGATTATTTTTGTATGGCTCCATTGCATTTCCTGATAGGTCTTTGATATTTTTAATTTCAATAAAGCACTCTCCATCCATACTTACATTGCTTATAGTAACAGTTACTCTATCTTTATAATATTTATTAAATTCAATTTTACTTATGGAATTTGCATAGCTTTTACCTTTTTCATCCTTTATAACATAGTTACCCTTTGATAGAGCAGAAGCTTCATTTAGCTCTTTACTAAAAGTTATGTTTATATATTTTATATTTGGATTAGAAGTGTTTGTAACTTCGAAAGAAGTAACCTTTGGTTTAGTTGTATCCTTTAAGCTTATTGGCTTGCCATATGGATTCATAATGTTATTAGATAAATCTCTAATTCCCTTAACTTCTAATTTATAGCTTCCATTACTATTTATTACGCTCTCTGTTACTAATGTTACTTCATTTTCATCCTTATTATCAAAAGAAGCACTTGTAAGTTTAACATTTACGCCTTTACTATCTTTTATGCTGTAATTATTTAAATTAGTAGCATCTGCTTTTTTAACTTTTTCGCTAAATTTAATTTTTATTCTCTTTAATGAAGTACCTGATATATCTGAAACTTCTACCCCAGTAATAGTTGGTTTGACATTATCTGTGACTTTATCATCATATGAAGAATTCTTCTTACTGAATCTTACCTTCATATTGTCTCCAAGTATATTTTCTACTGTTCCTTCTAAATTGGATATTTTACTTTTAGTTAAGTCATCTCTTAATGTTAATTTTACTATACTATATCCATCCATAAGTTCTGCCCTTGATATGCGAACTCCAGGAATTTCATAATTATATTTGCTTTCTGCTTTAGATTTTTTAACTATTCCATCAAATTCTATAATTATTTCCCTAGGTTCATTTATTGTTACAGATTTAATTTTAGATGCTGCATTTTTATCTAAAAGCTTACCTAAGCCTAAAATTACATCATTTGGAGTTTCTCCTCCAATTGCTACAAGTTCTCTAGAAGCTAATGCCGATAAGTATTTATTCTGTGCAGGTGTTAGCTTATCTCCCACTAATAGTAATGGTGAAGATTTTTTTGCCGCTAACGGTCCTGTTGTTAAAGCATCTACTATTGATGAATCGACTGCTTTAGAAGTGTAAACACGCTCATATTCTAAATAATAACTAAATTCCTCTAAAACTTTAAGATTAGTATCAAATCTATCTTTACCGTTTATCTTTACAACAGAAGGTATATCTTTAATAGCCTTATCTGAAATAGCTCCAGTTTGTCCAACTACATAAGTATTATTTGCATTCATACCATCTATCCATTTTTTAATACTAGGAGAAATCTCATTCTTTGAAGCTAATAACATAGGCATATTTCTTGAACCAGCGATAGGTGCAATAGATAATGCATCTGCGCCTTCAAATTTTTCATCTCCAGGAACAATTACTATGTCATCAACATAAACTAGTTTTTCCATCTCTTTAGCAATAAGCAGAGAAGTTTCAAATCTATCTTTTCCACCTAATCTTTGTACTTGAATACCCATTGATCTTATTTGGTTTTCAATATTCTTACTTACAGCTCCTGTACCGCCTACTATGTAAACTTTTTTAACACCAAGTCTGCTAATTTCATTTTTAGTAACGTCTGGTAGCTTATTAGCATGAGTTAAAAGTATAGGTCCATCTACTGCTTTAGAAAGTGGTGTACTACAAAGAGCATCTGCAAATCCCAATCCATTTGCAACAATAGCATAATCACTATAATACCATCCTTCTTGACTCACCTCTGTTGCTGTAGAAAATCTATCCTTACCATAAATTTTTTTAATATCTATTCTGTCATAATCTGATGCAAAAGCCTTTGTACCATTTGCTAGCAAAAATGTACTTATAACAAAGCTTCCTAAAATCTTGAAAGTTCTCTTCATTCTTCTACTCTCCTTTTCTTACGCATAACTTGCAATTATTTATATTTCTGCATATTGCTATAATATTCCTTCTAATATTAGTATCTATATAATGTATATCGTACTTATATATAAAAAATTAATAGCCTTATAGAAAATTAACAACATTATACAATTGAAAATTGAGAATTGCCGATTGACAATTGAAGATATTTCTCAGCAGAAGCTGAGAAATTTAGAATTAATTCTTTTTGAAGTCACGCAGTAACTTTTTATAAAAACTAGTAATGAAATTACTAGTAAAAAATTAGTTAAAGAAATTAGTTTGATTAAAACTAATTTCATCCTCCTATAGACCCCCTAATTAGAT
>NZ_DDOV01000039.1 GCF_002341865.1 Clostridium sp. UBA2485
ATCTGGTGATGATGGTCCTAAGGGTAACACCCCTTTCCATTCCGAACAGGCAGGTTAAGCCTTAGGACGCCGAGAGTACTGCAGGGGAGACCCTGTGGGAGGGTAGGTTGTTGCCAGGTAGTGCTAAGCTAAGTTTAACTTAGCTTAGTAATATGGTTCACTAGCTCAGTCGGTAGAGCACATGACTTTTAATCATGGTGTCCGGGGTTCGATCCCCCGGTGAGCCACCAATCCTTAGTACAATGTGTACTAAGGATTTTTTTATATTGTAAATAATGCATAATCAACTTAATAATTAATACTATAATTAAAGGATACTGTAGGGTTCCTTAATGGAAATTTAGCTTATGCATGATTTTAATTTTCATAATAAAATTTTTACAATGAATTAAAAATTAAGAATGAATAATGAAGAATTATGGTTAAAACTCCACCGTCAAAGTCTTTGGAGTTTTTTAAGATAAACTTCATTTTAGAAATTCACTAACAGTGAATTTCATCCTAAATTTTTCATTTTTAATTATTAATCCTTAATTTCTAAGGGGTTAATCTGTTTTTATAGAAAATTTATTTTCCAGAGTATATATTAAGTTTTCGCATTGTATCCCTATATAGGGTTTCTATATGAAAACTTAGAATTTCACCAATGAATTCTATATAAAAGATAAAATTAAGTTTTATTTTATAGGTATATTATTTAAAATATAATTTAGCGAGGAAAAAATTATGAATAAAAAATTAAAATGGTTTCTACTTATAGCATGGATGTGTATTATATTTTGGTTTTCACATCAGCCATCGATACAATCTGATGAACAAAGTTATTTGGTTATATCTATGCTTCGAACTATAGGAATAAATTTTAATGGTATTTTTGGAGAATTATCAAATTTCATAATTAGAAAGTTAGGACATTTCACAGAATATTTTATTCTTTATATACTTTTTTATAATGTATTAAAAGAATATTTTAAATTTAAAAGTAGCATTCTTTTAAGTATAGTATTTGTGTTTCTCTATGCTTGTAGTGATGAATTTCATCAATTATTTGTAATTGGAAGAGAAGGAAGTATAAAAGATGTTATATTAGATACTAGTGGCGGAATGATGGGTATGTTGATTGTATATATAAAAAATAAGATAAAATATGTTTCTACATTATAAATAGTTTTGAGTTATAATTTTTTCATAAGATAAGAATTACTAATGCAATATAATTTTCTATTATTAGGTTCATGAGAATCATAAAAGAAAGTCAGCATAATTATGACGACTTTCTTTTTATGATTTAATTTTAAGATAGACTTTCAATAAAGTCTTCTGAAGTATTTGTACTTATATTATTGTACATTTGTACATAAAACTTTAGGGGTTTTACTTTATCATAATTATCATTTTTGCATTTATAATTATTATTAGAATATAACTTTTAGTTTTTATGAATTTTAGTTCTTATGTAAGTAGAAGCTTATATATTATCATGTCCAGATTTCTTAAAACACCCTTTCAAAATTTTTACTATATAAAAATTATCTTCAATAATAAAACCTTTTCTCTCAAATCGAAACCTCTGTAAGTTAATTATAATCAAAAGGAAAACATTATAATTTATTTAGTAAGTTCCTTATATTCCCAATATAACTTATTTTTCATTGATTAATAGTTATTTAAATAGTTTTATTTTGTAGTATGCAGTAGTATTTTACATTACATAGGAATAAAAAAACATATTTAGTTAAAACTGAAATAAAGAAGTCTTTTAACTAATAAAATAGATTTATTACAAAAAATATATTAATAGCTTCTGTAATAAAGTTATATATTATGTTATTACCCATAAAGTTTATAGAATCGCTATAAAATAAGCATAATTAATGTTAGTTTTAGTATTTTTGTATTTATACATAAAAGAAAATGAAAATGGTAAAAATATAATTAAAATATTTTGGAGGCATTAAAATGAAAGACGAAAGAGAAAATGGTACTAAAAACCAAGCAAAGGAAATGATGATTGACGGTGAAGATTGGGGTAAAATCCAAAAAGAAACAAAATTAAGACAAAAAGATTTAAAGAGAATACAAAAGGAAATAAATGAAAAGTTTTAGAAGAATTTAGTAGCAGAGACTGATAGCAAATAAAAATGTTATCAGTTTTTGTTAAATTGCATTAATGTAAAGGAGGATAATAAATGAAATATGAAGTTTTACTAAATAATGAAGAGCTACTTAAACAATATGAAGATACTGTAAAAAAATTTAATCTAAATAAAAGAAGAGCTCTTATTAATTATTTTGTTTATTGGTGTGCGTTAACAAGTATAGATGCTAGAGTATGTGGTGCAATAATATTAAATTATTTAATAACCTTATCCTCCGTAAATAGTAATGAAATAAATATACTTAAAGAACTTTGTGATTCTATCAAATATACAATAGGAAAAGATAAATTATTAGAATGGGAAGAGGAAAGAGCTTATGACCAAATGAGTGATATTGCATTTATAGTAGAAAGCAAATTGAAACTTGATGACAAAATTAAAAACAATCAAGGTTGTGATTTACTTAAAAAAGGAATAAAATATAGGATAAAAGATTTAATTAATGAATTTATTTTAATTTTAAAAAAATACATTGATAAGATATTTAGATAATATAACAATTTGGGGGGAGTATTTTGACAAAAGTTGAGAAGTTATTAGAAATATCTAAAAAAGGCTTTGAGAGTAATGAAGAAATAGTACATTATATATATGGTGCTTATGAAAAGGTGTTTAATGGAAAAAGCACATTAAGGACAGGTATATTAATTGCAACTAATAAGAAAATAAGGTTTTGTAGTAAAAGATTTTTTACAGTATTTAATGATGTAGTTGAATATGAAGATTTATATAATGTAGAGCTGTCACAAGAAAAGTTTGGAGATAAAGTGTTTATTCATTGCAAAAAGCAATCTTGTTCTATGAGATTTGTAGAAGATCAAAATTTAATAAAATTTGTAGATTTTATTAAAGAAAACAAAGGAAAAAGAAAGCAACAGCTTAAAGACTAAAGTGTACCCTTTGTAAAGGACATTTTAAAAAAGACTATGCCGCATTAATAAGATGATTTCTGTATTGAACAGGAGTCATCTTTTTTAAGTTCCACTGATATCTATGATTGTTATAATAATCCATATAATTATCAATTTCATCTGTTAACTTTTCTAAAGTTTCTAAGTTTTTAAAATCAACCTCATCTTTAAAATGTCCAAAGAAAGACTCCTGCGGAGCATTGTCCCAGCAATTGCCACGCCTTGACATTGACTGTTTTAATCCGATTTCTTTTACTAGTTTCTGAAATTTAGGACTTGTATAATGGACTCCTTGATCCGAATGAATAAATGCTTCGCTGTGAAGTTTAACTGATTTATTTAGGCTAAGTTTTGTTATAGTATCTATCGCAATTTCAAGTGAAAGACTGTCGGAGACATTATATGCTAATATTTCGTTTGTTGAGGAATCTTTAATAGTTGATAAATATGCCCTCTTTCTATTTTTATAAGTTAAGTAAGTAATGTCTGTTAATAAAACTTTTCCTGGAGTATTTTGCTTAAATTTACGATTCAATAAATTTGGCATAACAGTATGTTCTTTTGTAGCATTCATCATCCTTCTATAAGGATTAGCTTTTCTAATAGGGCAAAAAATACTGTACTTTTTCATTATCCTTCTAATACGTTTTAAGTTATATACAACACCAAATTCATTTTCCAATACCATTTTAATTTGTCTTGCACCTTTTTTACGCTTCTTGAAAGTAAATGCTTTTAAAATATAGTATTTAGCAAGCTCATCATTAGCATTTCTGTTAGCTCTAAGTTCTTCTGATTTATTTGAAAAATATTTATAATAACCAGATCTAGATACTCCTGATAGCTCGCACAAATGACTTATCATATTTTTAAGTTTATATTTCTTAATAGTGGATCTAATTAACAAAAACTTATCTTCTGATGCCAAATTTACTTCTTTTTTAACATCCTCCTTCCTAACATATCTAACTTTTTTAGTAATTCATTTTCTGCTTGTAGTAATTTATTTTTAGCTTCAAGACGTCTATATTTTTCCTCTAAAGATAATTCTTTTTCAGTTGGTCTTCCAGTATTATACTTTCTTGTATCTTGTAATCCCATGACTCCGCCAGTTGCGTGTGCAGCACGCCATCTTTTTCCACATGATCTTACTCTTTCTATTCCTAAAATATCTACATTAAAACCACATTCTTCGAATATTTCTCTTGGGAATTTTCCAGCTTCATTTTTAGTTATAAAAATACTTTTAAACTCATCAGTATAGGTAATTGCCTTGTTGCTTACTTTTTTTTACATATTTATTTTTAGATAATATATCAATTTCTTCATTATTAAATAACTTAATACTCATAAACTAACTCCTCACTTGTTTTTTTAAAAATTATACATGAAAAAACCCTATAGGGTAGACTTTTTTTAAATTATCTACTCTATAGGGTACATTTTAGACCTATAAATTGTAGGTCTTTTTTTTATAGTGTGCCCAGCATGGGCAACAACTTGGTGGTGAAGGTCCACTACAGGCTTGGCAGTAGGAACGTTAGCTGAAGACAAGGGTGTCCACCGTGAGGTGGAATTTGAAAGAAGTCGGAGGCAAAATCCCGAACTGACGAACAGAAACTGTATAAGAGGCTGATGTGGAGCGGATGAGCTTGCTATACAAAGCAAAGTCCGATACTGCCCGAACTCCATGCAGTAAATGCAGCGGTTACATGGGATGAAGGTTGCTGCACCTTACCTGGGGAGGTCTAAATGATATGCTCTGTATGAGAATAAACTTTCTCACTTAGTAACCTATATCGAGAGGTATAGCTGAACATTTAGAAGTCAGTTCAAGTCATAGTACCGTATAAGCCTTTGCGAAAGTTTAGGTTAGGAAAGGACTTGACAATAAGTTAATAAGAGTCGTTAAGAGGGTAATTCATGCCTGAAAGCTGCCAACTGAAAAGGACTGCCTAACGGAGGATAGAGTGGAACTCGAAAGTAAAGGTTAGGAGTGCTTAGTGAATCCTACGCTTAATACGAAGATTAAATCTAATTGTTAACTTATTGAACCGCCGTGTACCGAACGGTACGCACGGT
>NZ_DDOV01000124.1 GCF_002341865.1 Clostridium sp. UBA2485
ATTTAAATCGAATCATATTATTGATATTGGATATACGGTTAATATTTGAAAACATTAACTTGGCATCAATATTTAAAAATATATTGTTATACAAATTACATTCATATAATCATAATGTTATAATCTATATAGATTAGATATGTGAATAAAAATTGGTGAACAATGTTCACCCCTACGGTATCATTAATTTATATAATGGATCAATGTATTTTCATTGTATGCCAAGGCAAAAGAAATCTTTTAGTAAGAGTTTTTGACGAGAAGCATTTTTTCAAGATAAACCTATTATTCATATAATTTCTATTGAAAGGAAGTAAAGAAAGCTATGAGTATCATCAATCCACAAATTCCAGCAGATCTGATAAAGGTAGACGATTTTTCATCATATGCACAGCGATATTTATATGAGGAAAAACCAATCATTCAGATAAAGATTTACGAAGAACATATTGAACATATTGATTTTTCTAAAAGCGAAATCAATAAAAGTATTTTCGAAAACTGTACCTTCCTTGATTGCAGTTTTGAAGGGGCAAGCTTTGTTGATGTCGTATTCAAAAGCTGTAACCTATCAAACAGTAATTTTACAGACGCATATTTTGAAAGGTGTCAATTTGTTGCCTGTAAATGTGTAGGGGTGAATATGAGCGACACTATTTTCAAGCACACATTTATACAAGGATTAAATTTTCAGTATTCCTATTTCGATAAAACTAAAATGACAGACATTGCTTTTGAGGACACGGATTTCACCGAGGTATCTATAACTGAAGCCAAATTGAAAAGGTTTGAAGCAAAAAATTCGAGCTTTATTAAAAACAACTTCTTCAAGACAATGTTGGCAGGTATTGATTTTACAAAAAATGAGCTTATTGCTCCAACGGTATCTGCTCCCCCAAGTGAACTCAAAGGAGCTAAAATCAGCATGGTTCAGGCGTCTGACTTAATTGGTCTTTGGGGAATCATTGTTGAGCAATAATGAGATATAATTTTTATTGTGAAACTATACAGCATATGAGCAAACCCTTTAATCCATCTAATTGAATGTACTAAATAAAATTTGCTTTATATAGAAGCAGGGTAGATTTGCTTTCATTGACTCAGCTATTCTGCTTTTCCTTTCACCGTCTTTATGTAAGTATATGTCATATAATTTTGGTCACTTAATTTGATGATACCAGATATGAGAAGAAAAACTAGCCAATGATGTTCGTTCCTACAATATTTTAAAGGATAAAACATATAGAGTTTCATATAATGGCAGAAATTAATTAAAGAATATTATATTGTACACAAAAATAATATAATAATATACCAAATATATTACAATATTACTGAAACTTAAATTTGTTGATAAGAATAAACGAAAACAATGTTTCTATATGAGGGGGAAATATGGTAAATACAGAATTGACAGTAAAACAAAAGAAAGCGGATATGGATCTATATATAATTATTATTGTAACAGTTATAGTTCTAGGAAGTTTTATGATATTTGGAAATCAAATTATGAGCTTTGCAGAAAACAAAAGTATCAATATTATATTACGTACAATGGTTATAGCATTTATTCAATTTGGCATTGCAGGCCTTGGGATAACAATAGTTTCTATTTTGAGGAAGGAAAGTTTTTTGAGATATGGGCTGAAGAGGAAAGGGGCATTAAAGTCAATCATTCTTTCTACATTTGTGTTCATACCAAATATTATATTTGGATTTGTAACGGGGCAAGCAACTAGGTATTTACCATTTCAAGGTGTGAATATGACAAAAGAGGTATTAGCAAGTTCATTTCCTGTAAATATAATTGGTATGATATTAATTTCGATTGCGTGGGGATTTTTTGAAGGATTTAATTATGTAGTGATCAGCGAAAAGATTAATATTAGGTATCCAAGTGAAAAAAAGTGGCTGAATTGGGGTGCAATTATTTGTGCTATAATGTGCCTTTTAATTCATGGAATGATAGGTGTTACAGCAGAAAATATAATTGAAGGACTTACAGTGTTTATTATTATATATGGCATGCTTATGATAAAGGAACTTACCGATAACGCATGGGGCTGTGTGTTTATTTTCATATTCTTATGGAATGCATTTTGATATACAATATAATATTTCAATCTTATATTTAGTAGACTTTCATCTTATTAAATATCATGATTATTAAAAGAATAATCTCTTAAAATACCGTATTATTCAAAAATGAATTTTACGGTGTTTTTATGTTATAATTTGAAATTTTTTCAACCTAACTATTAAAATTAGAACTATGAACAATATCCTTTGAAAATTAAACAATGAGGCATTAAAAAGGCTATATTACATTATTATGAAATAATTGATATATTTGGTGGTGCATGATATGATTTTAGAAATATAACATACAATTGTTTAATAATATGAAGTAATGATAAATGATATTAACTTAAGTTATTACGGTAAGGCGTTTAATAAATAGAGTTTTGAAAGGAAGTGGCTTATATGGTGAATAAAAATAGTTATAAATTTAAAGGTGTTAGGGGGAAACACGTAAAATAGTCCTCCAATAAATTTTAGGAGGAAGTAGATGAATCCAGAGTTGAGTTTATATCAGGTTAAATTGAAGGAAGAAGTTGATTTTTTTTGGGGAAAAAGAGATCAATATATGAAGGAAGATATAATTCCAAATTGCACATTAGGAAATCCGCTGAATGAAGAGACTAAAAAATGGTTTTTCTCAAAGGAATACAAAGATCATATAATGAATCTTTTCAGTAGAAATCAGGATCAATTGAATATCCTATTTTTTAGAAAAAGTAATAAATATGTTGGATTTTGTATTTATGTAACTTATATTTCCGAGGACGGAAAGTGTTTCATAGTTGATTACTGTATAGATTCCAATTATAGAAGCCAAGGCCTTGGTAAGCAGTTTTTTTATCTTTTAAAAGATCAGGTCATTGGAGAGGGAGCTAAATATTTCGCACTTAATTTATCCAACGAGAATAACCGAAGATTTTGGAAATCTCTAGGGTTTGAAAAAGCATATACTGATGAATATGGAGAAGATGTTTATCTTAACAGAATAAATATGGATTTTATGGAAAATTGAATAACTATTCAGAAACTCAATAGGCTTAAAATTCTTATTAGATGAAATTGACTATTGAGATAAAGCTAACTAATTTATCAGTTAACAATATAATAGGAGAAAAAATGGTGTTATGATACTAAATAAAGTTTTAGAAAACATACAGCTATTACAATATGAATTACAAAAAATAAGTTCATCAATACAGAATGAAATTGCTAGTGTAATTATTGATGGAAGTGTCGTAAGAGGCGACTTTATTGAGGATTCCAGTGATATTGATTAGGCATCTTCAAGAAAATAACTAGTCAGTATGCTTGCCTATTTTTCATCCTACTTCCTCGATAGAACTTCATGATAGCCCAACTATCATGAAAACCTATCTCCTTGTATGATATAAAATATACTTCGCATCTTTGACTTGTTATTTTCTTTCAGATGCCATCGTTATTACAACCACTCGTAAAAATGTAGATTTACAAGTTAAAAAGCATGTAGAAGAAGTGATAAAAAATATTCAAAGTAAATTGCCTAAAAGAGAATATCCAAGAAAACCACTAGTTTATGATATTCAATGGCAAGACATTAATACTGTAAAAGAATGTGGACAAAGAGAATTAAACGAATGGAGTGTAAGCAATATTCCAAAGGGATATCCAAAGTTGTGGTTATATGTTTTTGATAGCATTAAGCATCATGTTGTAATATATGGGGAAGACATAACACAATTCTATACTAAAATTAAACCTCAGTATTTTCTTACTATTCGTGTGGAAAGAATACAAAAATCTATTATGAATTTAGGAGACAGAATTTCTGATTATGATATGAAAAATGCTACTATAACTCAAATAAAAAATGCTTGGGAAACAATTAGATGTATATGTATTAGTAAAGGATTGTTAAGCATAAAGAAGAATGATATTTTTCTTTTTTGTGAGACGCTCTTTTCAAATAAATCAGAGTTAGAAGTAATTGAAGATTTATATAATTTTTATTTAAATAAAGAAAATACAAAACTTTTAGAAGGGAATTTTAGAAAGAAATTATGTGATTTTTCTCTTAACATTATTCAAAGATATTATTTAGAAGTCCAGCAATTATATTAATTAGTTAAGTTAAAATAATAAGATTTTATGAACCAATTGGAGGTGTAAGTAAGTGGAGCATCCATTTGATTGTATAAGTAAATTTATATTTGTTGAGGCTGATGTTGGAAAATCAGATGTAATTTTGATTCCAGGAGCCAGTCAATCTCAGCTTATGGAGAAAGCAGCAGAACTTTATAATAGAGGATTTGCCCAATACATATTACCAAGTGGAGGAGCTAATTACAAATTACCAAATTATGAGTCAGAATGGGATTATTTAAAAACAATAGGCATTCAATTAGGAGTTCCTGAAAAGGCAATTTTAAAAGAAGATAAAGCGCAAAATACATTTGAAAATGCTCAATTTTCATGGGAATTATTACAGAAATTAAGTATACAAATAAAGAATGTTATTTTAGTGTGCAAAGCCTATCATTCAAGGAGAGCGCTGCTAACTTATCAATCAGTTTTCCCATTAAATATTAATTTTTATATAGCACCGGTAATAGATAAGAGAGGAATTTCAAAGGAGAATTGGTTTTTAAATGAAGACAGTATTAGCATTGTCATGAATGAAGTGGTGAAAATAGGAAGTTATTTTGAAGACAAAATATCAAAGTGGATTTAAGTTAATTGGCACTTTGATATTTAAAATGGTAACTATAAAAATTAAAGAATTATTTAAAACATCGTAAAATTTAATTTTATATTTTACGATGTTTTTATTTCATAATTAAAAAAGACGTACTATTTTTTCATTATATTATGTAATGTATCAATAGAAGTGCTAATAAATTCTCTTTCATTAAAATTGTTATTTATATCATTATTGCTTATTTTTAACATACACAAGACATCCTTATATTTCCTTATAATTAAAGTTTCAGCATATAACTCAATCAATTCTTTTTCTGTTTTGGATAAATTATTTTTAGAAGCATATCCATATAATATTGCTTCATATGTATTTTTATTATAGCAAAGCTTTATAACAGCCAAATCATGTATTCTCCAGCCATATCCACAGTGGTCAAAATCAAATATTGTTATATTATTGTTATCATCTAAATGTATATTAGATGGGTTTAAGTCACCATGGATAATACCATATGCGTCACTGTTAATAGGTAATTGTTGTAATTGACTATATAAATAATTTGCATAAGGCATAAAAAAATTAAGATTACCTAGATTATGTTTATTACAATGCTGTTGTAATATTTCCAGTGGTTCATTTATAAGATAATTAAGGTCTATTTTATATCTATCATGCTCACTTTTAAATTCATTCGATACTCTATGCAAATCTGCAACATTTTCTCCAAAGCCTATCGCTAAACTCCTCTCCAATGAGGGATTGATCTGAAAGCCTCCTGCAAATGAAAACAGTGTTATAAACCTTGTTTCGTTATTGTATAAAAATTTAGTTAAAAACACTCCATCTTTATTTCTAATCGGATAAGATACAGGTATATTTTTTGAAGCAAGAAAGGAAAGTAACTCTAACTCAAAATTGAAATCATTTATATGGTTAATGTAATACTTATTGTCTAAGTACACTCTTAAAATATATTTGCTATTTTTAGTCTGTATTAAATAATGGTCATTAAAACTTCTGCGAATAAACTTACAATCAAATGGTTCAGAAATATTATATGAATTTGAGATTATATCTTTTAATTTATCTTTATTAATAATTGGATTTATAGCTATCATTATTTAACCCTCATTTTCTTTACCAATATTTATACCATATAGGATAGTTGTATATCAACTTACGTGAAGAGTATAGCATATTTTTCATTTTATTGTATCTCTGTAATAAATATAATTATGTAAATATGATATAATTACCGCTAAGTAGTTGAAGATAGCGGAATATAGTGCAATAAGCTATTGATCATATAATAAATCCAATAATAAAGGGGAGATAATAATGAATAATGATTATATATTAAGATTAGCAGAAAACCTTGGAAAATTTGCTGCAAAGGTACTTTTAGATAAAGAACAAGAAGAATATGAAAATATTAATTTAGATTCATTATCTTCAGAAGAGATACTTCAAATTTTATTAAAGAAGCTTGTTCTTGAAGGTAAATATAATGAAGCAGAAAATATACTATTTGAAGAATTGAATAAAAATCCTTCAACCAATTTAGTTAACATCGGAAAATATTTTTATAATATTTTACTTTCAAAAAGTGATGAAGAACTTATTAAAGGAAATTTCTCAAGGGAAGAAGTGCTTCAAGGATTAAATGATATAGAAAAATTTATTGAAAATTGATATTAAAATCAATTCTCAAATAGATAGCAATTATTAAGATATCGTATTGTTCAGCAATGAATTTTACGGTATTTTTATTTTATAATTTAAAGATTCTATATTAAATTTAGTAAGTATTTTATAAAAAATAAATATATTTTGTGTAGGGGCGAACAGTGTTCACTTAAAAATTAAGCTCTTTTGAAACTAAATAATACAATATTAAAAGATAAAAATTGTTCCTAAGAAATATGAGGAAATAATACAATAAAGTGTAAAATATGTTATAATTTTTATATAAATTAACACATAATTGTATTATGCTGACAAACAATTTGATTATTAGGGGGATGAGTAAATTGAAAAGTCATATTGTACAAGGGGTTCCAACTTTAGAAGAAGCAAAGTTATTATTGGAAGAGGCCGAAAAGATAAATCCAGGATCATGGATCGGACATTGTAAATATGTTGCAGAAAGTGCAAAATTGATAGCAGCTAATTGTAAGGATTCAAACCCTGATGTGGCATATATCTTAGGGCTTCTTCACGATATTGGTAAAACAACGCCAAGTGGAAAAACTACTATAGGTCATATTATGGAGGGATATAATTATTCTATGGAAAGGGGATATAATCTTTTAGCTAAAATTTGTGTGACACACTCTTGTCCAAGTAAAAATATCTCAGATATTTTTGAAGTTAAAGAAAGTCATACAGATGATGGATATGATTTTGTTGAAAATTTCTTAAATACAGTTGAATATGATGATTATGATAGAATAATACAATTATGTGACGCATTAGGTTTACATAATGGTTTTACACTTATAGAAAAAAGGCTTGTAGATTTTGCATTACGACATGGGATAAGTGAACATATAGTTCCAAAATGGAAGGCTTTCATGGAGCTAAAAAATTATTTTGATGAAAAAATAGGGAAATCTATATATAGTATATTACCCGGAGTTATAGAGAATACCTTTGAATTATAAAGGTAATTTCTCTACCAAGAAGATAATAATTCAATTTGAAATATTCTTATAAAGCGCAGCATATTATATAATTAAATAATTTATTTATTTTAAGGCAACAAAAAGAATATAATACTTATGAGGATCTGTAAATATTGTTTATTAGAGAGGGAAGAATGAATATTTATTTTTTGAGACATGGACAAACGAACATAAATAGAGATGGAAGATATCAATCCGCTGCAGATAAGGATTTAAATGACTTTGGAAGAAGACAAGCCGAATTGCTTGGAAAAAGATTAAAGAATTATAGTATAGATATTATGTATTCAAGCGATTTAAAAAGAGTAATGGAAACATCTGAAATTATAAACAAGTATATTAGTAAAGAGATTATTGTTAAAGAAGAACTTAGAGAAATAGATATGGGCCAATGGGATACACTTACCATTGAAGAACGATATATAAATAATGAACATTATGCAAAACAATGGCATAAGCATTTAGAAGATTTACCTTATCCTGATGGGGAGTGTGGTGAGGATGTATGTAAAAGGACACTGAAAGTTATAGATGAAATAATAGAAAAAAGCTATAAAGATATAGCAATAGTCAATTCCGGGGGAACTATTGCTATACTTTTAAGTTACTTTTTAGGGCTAGAACAATATAAAAGATTTAATATGAATATTGATAATTGTAGTATAAGCATTGTAAAATACGATGTTGTAAGCAATAAAGCCATTGTGAAATGTATTAATGACACTGGGCATTTATATGATTTAATTTAATTGACCAATATCATATTAGGCATAATAATTACAAAATCAAATAACCTCTTAAGATACCGTATTATTCAAAAAGAATAAGCGGTATTTTTATTTCGCAATTTGATTAAAGTGCGACATAAATATTTGACTAAAATAAATAAAAAAGTAAAGAGAAATTACAAAATAAACTGAAAAAGTAAAAGAGGGTGGCAGACATGAAAAGCTATTCTGACTTTAAAAAAGAGATTGGATTAAAAGGTGTAGAAATTGAAAACTTAACTGGATACACAAAACAGGGATTACACTATGCATTTAAGATGATAGAAGAAGGAAAATTACCAAGTAAAAAGTTTTTAGTTTGTATTAATGCTGCTATTGATAAGAAGATCAAGGAAGAGACGGAGCAGTATGAAGAAAAGATAAATAAGCTTAGAGAGATTAAAGAGAAATTTAAGGAGGAGTAAAAATGAAATATTTTGAATTTAACACAAAAGTTTTTGATTATTACGCGTTAATAGGAGCTGAAAATGAATTAGATGCCAGACAGTTTTATATTAGCAATGTTGGTGATATAGATGAAAGTCAAGAAAATAAAGACCCAAAAGAAATAACGAAAGAAATAGCAGTCGAAACAAGTATAACGTGCTTAAAAGGAGAAGTTGATACAGAACAAATTGAAAAAGAGTTTGAAGAGATGTCGACATCTAAAGAACCATATTTAATATTAATAGATACGGATTTATTATAAATTGAATTATTTTAATGTGTAAATTGATTAATAAAAGACACTATTAGAGTGTCTTTTCAGAAGAAATAAATATATTACCATTACCAACTATTACAATTCTATAATCAGGCAATAGAGGAATTAAATTATACTTGTCAGATTTAGGAGATAATCGTATCGATTGTATCAAAATTTGTTTTTCATCGAAAACTTGTAAATAAACACTATTTTCATTAGATACATTTTGAACAATATATTTATTATCTTTTGAAAAATTAAAATCAGCTGCTTTATAAACGCCTTCATTAAAGATATTTACGGGGTATGCAAATTGAGTAAAAATACTAAATGATAATGATAGCGAAATTAAAATCATAGCAATAAATTTTTTCATTAGAATAACCACCTTTCAAGTTTATTTTGGCTATATAGATATTTAAATATACACAGTAGTAGCTGGTAAAAAATATGACTAAATTTGGTTATGCTTAAAATGATTAAATGACGAAGTAATTAATAAAAAGTGTTCTTTGAAAATTGAATAATACGGTATTTACAAAATATGTTATAATTAATTCATGATAGTA
>NZ_DDOV01000026.1 GCF_002341865.1 Clostridium sp. UBA2485
TAAAAAAATCTATTTAAAGAAATTAATTTGTAAAAATTAATTTCCACCAAAATTGTCAATTGTCCATCGTCAATTCTCCATTGCTTAAGTTCCCCTGAGGTGATTATACATATAAAAAAAAGAACACCTAAATTACTTTAGGTATCCCTTTAATTTATATTTAAGTTCAAGTGTTACCGGTTAAAAATTAGAAATAGTTTCATCTTTATATTCTATTCCCTATTTAAAATTAAATGCTTATTTATTTAAAGCTTTTTCTACCACTGATGAAATTAGGTTTTCATCAGTTATATATGGTAATGTAATATGATCTGTTGATGAATGTTTTTGGTTGTATTCCATAGAAGTTTCTATTGAGTGAGGGTTTCTTGCCCACGCTCTTCTAGCAACTCCTCCCATAACATCCCATGCCATAGAAGATTTTATTATATCATCTACTCTTTCACTACCATCAAGTACAAGTCCAAATCCACCATTTATTGATTTACTTGTTCCTACTCCTCCACCATTGTGAAGTGCTATAAGACTCATACCCCTTGCAGCATTTCCTGCAAAGCATTGTACAGCCATATCAGCCATAATATTACTTCCATCTTTTATATTAGAAGTTTCTCTAAATGGAGAGTCTGTTCCACTTACATCGTGATGGTCACGACCTAGCATTATTGGCCCAACTTCACCTTTTCTTACCATGTCATTGAACTTTAATGCTATATCTATTCTTCCTTGTGCATCTTGATATAGTATTCTAGCTTCTGTTCCAACTACTAGTTTATTTTCCTCTGCATCCTTAATCCAGATGTAGTTGTCTCTATCTTGTCCTCTTCTATTTGGATCAATACATTCCATAGCTGCTTTATCAGTTTTTATTAGATCTTCATGATTTCTACTTAAACAAACCCATCTAAATGGACCATAACCATAATCAAATAACATAGGTCCCATTATATCTTCTACATAAGATGGGAATATAAAGCCATCTTTTTCATCTACACCATTTTTAACAATGTCTTTTGCTCCGGCATCATATACTGCTTTCATAAAGGAGTTACCATAATCGAAGAAATATACTCCTCTAGAATCCAATATCTTAACCAGTTCATAATGTTTAAGTAGAGTCTTATCTACTAATTCTTTAAATTTCTTTCTATCTTCTTTTAAAAGTCTTGTTCTTTCCTCAAAACTTATGCCCATAGGTGCATATCCACCTTCATAAGGAGCATGACATGAGGTTTGATCTGATAATAAATCTATTTTAATATTTTTATCTACAATATATTGTAGTAAATCAACAACATTTCCATGATATGCAATTGAAATTGCTTCTTCATTTTTAACTTTTTCTAAAGTTACTTTAAATATTTCGTCAAGATTATCTGAAGCCATTGATACCCAGCCTTGATCTAATCTTGTTTTTATTCTTGAATAATCAACTTCTGCAACTATTCCAACACCATTAGCTATTTCTATAGCCTTAGGCTGTGCACCACTCATTCCCCCAAGTCCTGATGTTACAAATATTTTGCCTCTTAAATCTCCATCTTGAGGTACTCCAAGTTTTAACCTTCCTGCATTTAATATAGTATTAAAGGTTCCATGCACTATACCTTGAGGTCCTATATACATCCATCCTCCTGCAGTCATTTGGCCATAGTTAGCAACACCTAATTGGGTAGCTGTATGAAAATCTTCTGGATTATCAAACATACCTATCATAAGTCCATTGGTAGTTATAACTCTTGGTGCTTTCTTAGAACTTCTAAATAATCCTAATGGATGTCCTGATTCAACAACTAAAGTTTGTTCATCAGTAATGTTTTCTAAATATTTCATTATAAGTCTATATTGCATCCAGTTTTGACATACTTGACCTGTCTCCCCATAAGTAACAAGCTCATAAGGATATAGTGCTACATCAAAATCTAGGTTATTATCTATCATTACTTGGAAGGCTCTACCTTCCATACAATTTCCTTTATATTCATTTATAGATTTACCGTAAATTCTTTCCTCTGGTCTAAAACGGTAACCATAAATTCTTCCTCTTGTTAATAATTCTTCCATAAACTCTGGAGCTAGCTCTGCATGATACTTTTCAGGTATGTATCTTAGTGCATTTTTAAGCGCAAGTTCTGCTTGAGCTTTTGTTAATGTAAAGCCTCTATCCGGAGCTCTTCTAATGCCCTCTTGAAATTTTGGCATATTAGGTAGTTCATCTTCTAATTTAATAATCATAGCTTTTTCAATATCTAAATTATTTAACATATAGCCACCTCCAAATACAATTTACAATTTAAAATAATTCTATCTCTAAAATTACCTTTTACAGGCATCTGAAAGAAAATAACAAGTCAAAGATATTAGTTTATTTTATATCGAACAAATTATCAGTTTATACTCATAGTAATACCATGGGCTAATCTGACAACACAATATAATGCAAAATAAGCTAACATAGTGGCTGCTTATTTTTTCAAGTACCTTATTACAAGTTTTTAATTGTACAAAGTTATTTCTCTCAATCGTCAATTGTGTATAATTTCTATAAATTACTTAAAAATTACTTTTATAATAAGAAATTAATATATTAAAATTAATTTCAAAAATACAATTTACAATATATAAATTAACTAAATTTTAAAGAATTATCTTTACCCCATTGTGAATTCTTAACTGTACAAAATTATCTTTCTTAATTGTCAACTGCATATAATTCTCAAAAATAATTGAGAACTTTTCAATTTGATATTATGATTTTACTTTACATAATTATTTTTTTCAAATTATTATGTTTTAAATATCATTTGCATATCATTATCAATTATCTATGACATTATCTTAATTGATAAAATAATAAAATAATGCATTACAAAGAAATATTAAACTACACACTACTCTATATTCTTTATAAACTCAAAAAATCCTTCCAAAAATATTAACTTTTTTCACAATTTAGCATATTATATCTTTTTGATACATAAATTCATTATTTTTACTTTATTATATTAACGTGTTAAAGTAAATTAATTTAATTCACAATCCACAATGCAAAATTCACAATTGTGGATATTTCTCAGCAGAGGCTGAGAAATTTAGAATTGATTGTTTTTTGAAGTTGCAAGGCAACTTCTTATAAAAAAAAC
>NZ_DDOV01000036.1 GCF_002341865.1 Clostridium sp. UBA2485
ATAGTCAATTCTCAATTGTATATATTAGTATACTATACTTTTTTTATTTAATTCATAATTCACAAGCACTTATTATCTATTGTTTCAAGGTTTATGGTAAAAAGTTAATAATTTTGTTCCAAAAAACCATTTGCAGGAATATTAATATAATAAGTGATTTTTACCGGGAGGATAGTTATGAAGAGAAAGTTGACTCCAAAGGAAGTTATATATAATTTTGAATTTGGTGGTATTAGCTCTAAGAAAGATAAATCTGTGTTACCACAATATTCAGAAGCATATAAAAAGATAAAAACCGCCCTTGAAATAGATAAAGAAGGATATAATGTATATTTAGTTGATGATTATTCCATGGATAAGGTTAAAACAATTATAGAATATATTGAAAATGTGCTTAAAGATAGAGATAAGCCTGATGATATATGTTATGTAGTTAAAAATGATGAAAAAAAACCAATACCTATATTTGTAACCAATGGCTTTGGAAAGAAATTTAAAGCTACCTTAGAAGATATACAAAGTAGTTTAATAGAATATACTTTTGAATTTTATAATAATTCTATAAGTAAAGAGAAGGAAAAACTTGTAGATACAATTCAAAAGAAGCGAAATGAAATTATAAATAATTTAATTATTATATCTAAAAGTAGTGGATTTGAAATTAAATCAAATGATGGAGGATTTACTTTTATACCCTTAAATGATGGTAGGGAAATGACGGAAGAGGAATATGAAGATTTAGATTCAGATAAAAAAGAGCTGATGATATCTAAGGTAAATGAGCTTAAACTTAAAGCTAAGGAAATTTTGGAAGAACTGAAGCTTATGGAAGTAAATGAGCTGGAGAAAATAAAAGGTATTATGCATGATTATTTAAATGAAAAATTAGAAGATAAAAGGGAAGAATACAAGAAAGTCTTTCATAGAGATACAGAAGTGATAGAATATTTAGAATATGTATGCGACAGCATAGTAACATATTTAATTGACAACTATAGTATTAGCTATGATGATGATGAAGATAAAATAAATGAAATAATTTATAAATATATGATAAATGTAATAGTGGATAATAGTGAACAAAACTCTCCACCAGTGATTTTTGAAGAAGATCCTAATTTAAATAATCTTCTTGGAAGTATTGAATATGAAAATCACAATGGTATATATGTTTCCGATGTTTCACTGATAAAAGCAGGGAGTTTAATAAAAGCCAATGGAGGATGTTTAATTTTAAGAGTAAATAATCTACTAAGCAATTCACAGGCATACTATTATTTGAAAAAAGTACTTTTAAGTGAAAAGGTAGATTTAGATTATAACAAAGGATATTTAGAGCTCTTGGCTCTTAGTGGATTAAAACCCAAGCCAATTAATATAAGGCAGAAGGTTATATTAATTGGTGATTATGAAACTTATGATTTGCTTTATACTCATGATGAAGATTTTAAAAAGATATTTAAGATGAGAACAGAATATAATCCAATATTGGATATAGATAAAGATGTAAAAGGAGCATTAATCAGAGAAATAAATAATTTTTCATCAGCAAATAATATAAGACCATTGACGGATGAAGCTATTAAACAAATAGCTAAATGCTTATCGAGAAAGGCAGAAAATAAAAATAAAATTTATTTTGAAAGCTATGAATTAAACAATTTAATCTTACTTGCTAATAATAAAGTAAAAGAAGAAAATAGAAATACTATTGATGGAAAAGATATTATTGATATTGCCTATGAAGAGGAGCTTATTGAAAAAGAAATTTTACAAAGTTATAAGGAAGGTAAGACCTTAATTGAAGTTGCCAATAGTAAAGTAGGTCAAGTAAATGGACTTTCAGTAATAGATACAGGATATGTAAGCTTTGGAAAACCTATAAAAATAACTTGCATATGCTATAAAGGAGAGGGAAATATAATTGATGCTCAAAGAGACAGCAATTTAAGTGGAAAGATTCATAATAAGGCATTAAGTATATTAAAAGGATATATTAGTACCTTAAATGGAGGGTATACAAAATTACCAGTAGACTTACATGTAAGCTTTGAACAAATTTATGGAGTTGTTAATGGCGATAGTGCTTCTATAGCAGAGATAATATGCATGTTATCTTCTATAAGTAAGATTCCAATAAGGCAAAATATTGCTGTGACAGGATCTATAAATCAATTTGGAGAAGTTCAGCCTATAGGTGGGGTAAATCAAAAAATTGAAGGCTTTTTTAAGGTCTGCAAGGCTATGGATACTATAGAAAATAAGGGTGTATTAATACCTGCTTCTAATAAAGAGGATTTAGTATTATGTGAAGAAGTTGAAATAGCAATAAAAGAAGGGAAGTTTTCTATTTATACAATGAAGTCTGTAGAAGATGCTGTAAGAGTTTTATTAGATAAACCAGCAATAAACTTTGATAAAGTTACTAAAGCAATAAACAAGGAGATTGAAAAATATAATGATAAAAATAATATCCAAGGTAAAGATGGAGATAAAGCTAAAGGAATCAAAGATAAAATTATTAATGAAGAGAATGCCTAATTTAAAAGAGGTAATTCCAGAAACTATTAATGCGGGTTTAGAAAAGGTAGATAGAAAGGTAGATTTAAAAAAAATTAATAAAAAAATAAAAAAATCAATAAAAAAAATCATAGAATAATCTTTATTCATTGGAAAATTAAATTTTGACAATTATAATCAAAAAGATTTTCAGTAGACAGTGAAAATTTCATAGGTCAATTTCTTTTAAAACTATTAGCAAAGTATACTTTATTAAAAATAGTAAAAGCCATTAATTTACAAAATAAAATTTTAGTAAATTAATGGCTTTTATTTAAGAAATTAATTATTCATTATTAATCATCAATTAATTTAACTATACATTAAATCTAAAGTTTACAACATCTCCATCTTGCATTACATAGTCTTTACCTTCTAATCTGAAGTAGCCTTTTTCTTTTGCAGCTGCTTCAGATCCACATTCAACTAGCTTATCGTAAGAAACAATCTCAGCTCTTATAAAACCTCTTTCAATATCACTATGGATTTTACCAGCAGCTTGAGGTGCTTTTGTTCCTAATTTTATAGTCCAAGCTCTAACCTCTTGAACACCAGCAGTTAAAAAGCTCATAAGTCCTAATAATTTATAACTTGCTCTTATAAGTTTATCTAGTCCTGATTCTTCAAGTCCATATTCAGATAATAAATCTTTTCTCTCTTCATCATCAAGAGTAGATAATTCTTCTTCTAATCTAGCACAAACAACTATAACTTGAGAATTTTCACTAGCTGCATATTGTTGAACTTTTTTTACTAAATCATTCTCAACATTTCCTGACATTAAATCATCTTCACTGATATTACAAGCATATAATACAGGTTTAGAAGTTATTAAAAACAATCCTTTTATAAATTCATCCTCGTCATCAGTGACTTCTAAAGTTCTAACAGGTTTATTTTCTTCTAAGTGTTTTTTTATTCTTTCCATTAGAGCATATTCAATCTTAGCAGTTTTATCTCCAGAACGAACGAGTTTTAGAGATTTTTCCATTCTTCTATCTAAAACTTCAAGATCAGAAAAAATAAGTTCTAAATTTATAGTTTCAATATCTCTTATTGGATCAACAGATCCATCAACATGAACTATGTTATCATCTTCAAAACATCTAACTACATGTACTATTGAGGAGACCTCTCTTATGTGAGATAAGAACTTGTTTCCAAGGCCTTCTCCTTTGCTAGCACCTTTTACAAGACCAGCTATATCATAGAATTCAATAGCAGTATGAACTTTTCTTTTCGTATTATACATTTTTTCAAGCACATCTAATCTTTTATCTGGTACACTAACAACACCTACGTTTGGCTCAATTGTGCAGAATGGATAGTTCGCAGATTCTGCCCCAGCTTTAGTGATAGCATTAAAAAGAGTGCTTTTTCCTACATTTGGTAATCCTACTATTCCTAATTTCATATATATTTTCTTTCCTTTCTCTTCTCTTCATGTATATTATAAAAGCAAATTGAGTTTTAATTGTATTTCATATGCCTTATATAAAGTTTTTATAGTTTCTCCAAAACCTTAATATTTAAATTAGATATTCAATTTACAAGTTAATATAGATATATAACTACTTTGTAGATTATTATAATATACAATAATTTTACAAATTTATATCTACATTATGACAAATAACTTTTTAAAAACTCAAATAAATTCTTTTAAATTATACTCTACAACGGAATATATTTCAACAATTGTAGGGAAAACTAGGTTTTACAAAAAGTTTTATTATTATGGTGAGTTTAAAAGAAAATAATATTTTTCTAGAAAGAATTGTAATTTAATGTAACAGCATAAAGTGAGGGTTTTCAACATTTTCAAAGCATTTTAAGAGAAAATTAAGAAAAAACAACAAATATTCTCTAAAAAAGGATTATAAAAAAATCCACCTTTTTGAAGGAATTTTTATATACTCATAGAATAATTTATGTTATAAATATTTAATAGAGTTTAAATTTTATACAAAGGAAGAAAATGATGATAAACGACCTTAATAAGTATAGTAATAATTTATTGAAGGAGACTTTAAAATGGACTTTAAACATATTTCAGTGTTATTAGAAGAGTGCATAGATGCGCTTAATATTAAAGAAGATGGTATTTATGTAGATTGTACCCTAGGTGGTGCAGGTCATTCTAATGAAATACTTAAGAAGTTATCAAGTAAAGGAAGATTAATTGGTATAGATCAAGATTTAGATGCTTTAAATGCAGCTAAGGAAAGATTAAAGAATTATGAAAATGTGACTTTCGTGCATAATAATTTTTATAATATAAAAGAAGTATTAGAAGAGTTAAAAATTGAAAAAGTTGATGGTGTTCTTATGGATTTAGGTGTATCTTCCTATCAGTTAGATGAAGCTGAAAGGGGTTTTAGTTATATGAAAGATGCTCCTTTAGATATGAGAATGAATAGAGAAAATAGTTTTTCTGCATATAACGTAATTAATGATTATAGTGAAGAAGAACTTTCAGATGTTATAAAAAGTTTTGGTGAAGAAAAATTTGCAAAGAGAATAGCTAATTTTATAGTTAATAGAAGGCCTATTAATACTACTTTAGAACTCTCTAATATAATAACAGCAGCTATTCCAGCGAAATTTAGAAGAGAAGGAGGTCATCCTGCTAAAAGAACCTTTCAAGCTATAAGAATAGAAGTTAATAAAGAATTAACTATATTAAATAAAACTATTGAAGATGCAGTTGAATTCCTAAATAAAGAGGGTAGAATTGCTATAATTACTTTTCATTCCTTAGAAGATAGAATTGTTAAAAATAAATTTAAAGAATTACAAAATCCATGTACTTGTCCTAAAGAATTACCTATGTGTGTTTGTGGGAAGACACCAATAGTTAAGTTAATAAGTAAAAAACCTATTGAACCTTCTTTAGAAGAGAAAAATCTAAATTCAAGAAGCAAAAGTGCAAAGCTTAGAGTGGCTGAGAAAATTTAGTTCTAAAAATACTATGGGGGTAGTAAAATGTTAGTAGAAAAAGATAAAAATGTGATAAGTGGCAATACAGTTTTAAAACCTAAGACTACTTCTGTGCCTAAGAGGCAGGAAGATAAAAAACATTCACATAAAACTAAAATAGAAAAGAAACAAATTCTCAAAAGAAGATTAAAGCTTATAAGAAATATAGGACTTAGCTTTGTAGTGGCAATTGTAATTTTATTTAGATATTCTTCTATATATAGAACACAGGGTGATATTATTAAAAAGCAAGAAGAAATATATAATGTCCGTGAACAAAATGAAAGCATGAAAGTTGAGCTTATCAAATTTAATAATTTAAAGTATATAGAAGATATAGCTACAACTAAGCTAAAAATGAAAAAGCCTAATGCTGGAGTTGCTATATATTGCAATTTAGAACAGGTTGAAGTACCCCATGGTGAAAAAGTTGTTGAAGAATCTAAGGAAGGTTTTTTTGAGAAAATCAAAAATATTTTATTTTAACAGTAAGATTTTTTGGGGGAGTAATAGTGGCGAAAGGGGAATTGAGAGATAAGGTAATAATTAGAAAGAGATTAAAATATGCCTTATTATTGGCGCTTTTAATATTTATTTACCTCACTTATAGATTAATTACAATAATGTTTATTGAAGGGGATAAATATAAAAGCAAAGGTATTCAACAATGGACAAGTGATGTTAAAATTAATGCGAAGCGTGGAAGAATTTTAGATAGAGATGAAAATGAGTTAGCTATAAGTGCAAATGTATATAGAGTTGACTTAGATTTAAATACTTTAAGAGATTCTTTAAAAGATAAAAAATTAACTATGGAACAAATAGCTCCAGACTTAGCAAACATACTAAGCATGGATAATGATAAGGTGTTAGATATTTTAACAAGGCCACTACCAAATGGCAAGCCTAGAGGGGCAGCTATTCTAAAAAGAAGAGTAGAAAAAGGTGTAGCTGATGAAATTAAGTCTTATTCTAAGAGTAAAGAGATAAGAGGTGTGGTTGTTTCACCAGATACTAAAAGGTATTATCCAAATGAAAATTTTGCGTCTCATGTTATTGGACATACTAATTCTGATGGAGATGGATTAACAGGTATAGAGTTATATTACAATAAATACTTGTCTGGTATGCCAGGAATAAAGATTTCTGAAACTGACAAAAAAAGTGAAGGCTTACCTTATACTATTTCAGATTATAGTAAACCAATAGATGGAAGAGATGTAGTTTTAACTATTGATGAAAAGATTCAATTTTTTGCTGAAAAAGCTGCCGAGCAAGCACTAAGTGATAATGATGCTAGTGCTGTATCAGTATTGGTTATGGATCCTAATACTGGAGAAGTACTAGCTATGGCAAATAAGCCAGATTATAATCTTAATAAACCTTGGCCTGAGAATCTTGATGAAAATGCTATTCAAAAATCTTGGAGAAATAGAGCTGTAAGTGACACCTTTGAACCTGGTTCTATTTTCAAAGTAGTAACAGCAACAGCAGCATTAGAAACTGGTGTTGCAAAAGAAAGCGATACATTTCACTGTGGTGGTTCTTCTAGAATTGGTGGTAGAACTATAAGATGCTGGAAAACAGCAGGACATGGGAGTCAAACTTTTCAAGAGATAATTAAAAACTCTTGTAACGTTGGATTTATGGCTCTAGGTGAAAGATTAGGAAGAGATAATTTAAACAAATATATAACAAAGTATGGTTTTGGACAAAAAACTGGTATTGATTTACCAGGTGAAGCAAAAGGCATAATTAAGTCTACAGAATCTATAACAAATGTGGATTTGGCAACTATTTCCTTCGGTCAAAGTAACACAGTATCTGCAATTCAATTTATGACTGCTTTTAATGCTATTGCTAATGGTGGAAAGTTAATTACCCCTCATTTAATGAAAGAAGTTATTCATTATGATGAAAATAATAAAAGGATAGTGGATCAAGAATTTAAACCAAAAGTAACTGAAGGAAATTTTAAGCCAGAGACTATGGCGGATATGAGACGTCATCTTGAAGCGGTTGTAGAAAGTGGAGGTTCTTCAAAGGCTCATATAGCAGGATATCATATAGGGGGCAAAACTGGTACAGCACAAAAAGTTGATCCACAAAGAGGTGGTTATGGAGCCGGAAAATACATTTCTTCATTTGTGGCAATGGCACCAGCTAATGAACCAAAAGTTACCGTATTTATATCAATAGATGAACCTAATCCATCATTATACTATGCTGGTCAAATAGCAGCACCAGCAGGAAAAGGTCTGTTTTATGATATATTTAATTATTTAGGATTAAAACCAGATGCTACTTTAGAGGAAGTTAAGGACAGTTTATTAAAAAGTATAGCACTACCAGAAATAAGAGGTTCTAAGAAAAATGACGGTATTAAAATATTAAAGGATAATAATTTAAATGCTAGAATAGAAGGCGATGGCGAGTATATATCAGATATTAGTCCTAAACCAGGATATATGGTTAAAGAAGGCTCTGAGATTATAGTATATACCAGTGATCAATTAGACTCAGATAACACAGTAGCAGTACCAGATTTGAATGGATATAGTGTAGAAAAAGCTACTGAACTTTTAGACAGCTTAGGTCTTAAAATAGAGATTCAAGGTGAAGGTGTAGTATCTGAACAGAGTATTGCGCCGGGACAACATGTTAACAAAGGAACAGTAATTACAGTTCATTTACAAATAATTGCAGATTAATTTATTGCATTTCAATTTACAATTTTAATTTACAATTTTAATTAATGGAGAATTGACGATGGACAATTGACAATTAAGGTAGAAATTATTTTTTATTTAGAATAATTTCTTTAATAGATTTTTAATAAAAGTGACTTGGTCACTTTTAAAGGAAATAGATTTAAAACTTCTCTTGAGAGAAGTATCCAGAATTGTCCATTGTCAATAGTCAATTCTCAATTGTATAACGGTAGCATATAATTTATATGCTACCGATTTGCCATATTTAAACAGAAAGAGGATGTGCACATAGAATTTTAGTGATTTAAAATAAAAAGTCTAAAGAAATTTTCTTAATAAAGCTGAAAGGTTTTAATATTAGAATTTTTGGAGGAATAATAGTGACAAAAGCAAAAACAAAAAATAAAACAATGAATAAGAAAAGAATAAAATATACATTATTATTTACACTTTTAATATTTATCTACATTTCTTATAGATTATTTACAATAATGTTTATTAAAGGAGATGAATACAAAAGTAAGGGTGTGCAACAATGGACAAATGACTCTAGAATAGACGCAAAGCGTGGAAAAATTTTAGATAGAGATGAAAATGAATTAGCTGTAAGTGCTAATGTATATAGAGTTGACTTAGATTTAAAGGCATTAAGAGAATCTTTAGAAAAGAAAAAATTAACTATGAAACAAATAGCTCCAGATTTAGCACAAATATTGACTATGGATAGTGATACTGTGCTTGAAATTTTAACTGAACCATTACCAAATGGTAAGGAAAAAAATGCAGCTATTTTAAAAAGAAGAATTGAAAAAGAAGTAGCTGATAAGATTAAAGCTTATTCAAAAGAAAAAGATATAATAGGCTTAGTTATTTCAACAGATACTAAGAGATATTATCCCAATGATAATCTAGCATCACATGCTATTGGACACACAAACTCCGATGGTGAAGGATTAACGGGAATAGAATTATACTATAATAAGTATTTATCTGGTATACCAGGGATAAAAGTTTCTGAAGCGGACAGAAGAAGTGAAGATTTGCCTTATAATGTCTCTGATTATAGCAAACCAGTAGATGGAAGAGATGTAGTTTTAACTATTGATCAAAATATTCAATTTTTTGCTGATAAAGCTGCAGAGAAAGCGTTAGCTGATAATAATGCTAAGGCAGTCTCTATAACGGTTATGAATCCTAATAATGGAGAGATATTAGCTACAGCAAATAAACCAGATTATAATTTGAATAATCCTTGGCCAGAAAATCTTAGTGATAGTGAAACTGAAGCATTATGGAGAAATAGGTCTGTAAGTGATGCTTTTGAACCAGGATCAATTTTTAAAGTAGTAACAGCTACAGCAGCAATAGAAACTGGACACGTTAAAGAAAATGATAACTTCTATTGTAATGGTTCTTCTACAGTAGGTGGGCGTACTATACACTGCTGGAACACGGACGGACATGGAAATCAAAGTTTTCAAGACATTTTAAAAAATTCTTGTAATGTTGGCTTTATGACTTTAGCAGATAGAATGGGTAAAGAAACTTTAAACAAATATATTGAAAAATACGGTTTTGGCAAAAAAACTGGAATTGATTTACCAGGAGAAACAGAAGGAATAATTAAACCTACAGAGTTAATGAGTGATTCTGATTTAGCAACTATTTCTTTTGGACAAAGTGATACAGTATCAGTAGTTCAATATATGATGGCTTTTAATGCTGTTGCCAATGGTGGAAAATTAATTACTCCTCATTTAATGAAAGAAATTGTTCATTATGATGAGGAGAATAAAAGAGTAGTAGACCAAGAATTCATACCAAAGGTTACAGAAGGAAATTTTAAACCAGAGACTTTGGCGGAAATGAGAAATCATTTAGAAGCAGTTGTAGAAAGTGGTGCTTCATCAAATGCATACATACCTGGTTATCACATAGCAGGAAAGACAGGTACAGCTGAAAAGCCTGATCTTAAAAATGGTGGATATGAAAAAGGTAAGTATATTGGTTCATTTGTAGGTATGGCGCCAGCTAATGATCCTAAGATTACTATACTTATAACAATAGATGAGCCTGATTCATCCCAATATTATGGTGGTCAAATAGCAGCACCGGTAGGAAAAAGTTTATTCTACGACATATTTAATTATTTAGCACTAAAACCAGATGCTACTTCAGAGAAAGATAAGGATAGCTTATTAAAAAACATAGCTACACCTGAAGTAAGAGGAGCTAAAAAAAATGATGGGGTTAAAACTTTAAAGGATAATAATTTAAATGTTAAAATAGAAGGAAATGGTGACTATATAATTGATATTAATCCTAAACCTGGATATATGGTTAAAGAAGGAACAGAAATTACGGTGTATACAGGCAAAGAAATGGAAACTGATACTACAGTAGCAGTACCAGATTTAAGCGGATATAGTAAGGATAAAGCTAGTGAACTTTTAGATAGTTTAGGGCTCCGTATAGAATTTGACGGGGAAGGTACAGTATCAAAACAAAGTATTGCTCCAAGGCAACATGTAAAAAAAGGAACGGTAGTTACTGTGACTTTAAAGGTATCAGGAGGCTAATTCAATTCACAATTCACATTTCAAAATTGTGGATATTTCTCAGCAGAAGCTGAGAAATTTAGAATTGATTGGTTGTAGCGGCGAACAGTGTTCGCCACACACTAACTAGCAATTGCTAGTTAGAAATCTATTGAAGAAATTATTTTGCTGAAAATAATTTCACCCTTAATTGTGCATTGTGAATTGTGCATTGTTTAAGGTGTTTTTAATTAGCTTATAAGAATTTTTGCTATGAAAACTGAAATATTATATAAATTAAATTTTGACTATATGCAATTTATTGATAAGTCTTTGAATATAGTGTATAAATATATATGTTGATTAATTAAAAGTATTTATACTTTTAATTAATCTGTTATTAACTTTCCATGTTTAGAGAAAAGCTTAAAGGAGTGATATTATGAATTTAAATAAGCTTTTAAAGAATTTTAAGTTTGAATTATTAAATGGAAGCTTAGATATAGAAATAAATAATATACAATACGATTCTAGGAAAATTAATAAAGGAGATGTATTTTTTTGTATAGAAGGACTTACTTTAGATGGTCATAAATATATAAAAAGTGCTATAGATAAAGGTGCAGCTGCAATAATAGTGCAAAAAGAAGTACTAAATTATGAAAATGTCACATTAATTAAAGTTGAAGACAGTAGGAAAGCTTTAGCACTAGCTTCATCAAATTTTTATGATAACCCAAGTAAGAAACTTAAGCTTATTGGGATAACGGGAACCAATGGAAAAACAACTTCTACATTTATGATTAAGTCTATATTAGAACAATGTGGTCACAAGGTTGGTCTTATAGGTACTATTGCAAATTATATAGGAGATAAAAAGCTTTATACTGAAAGAACTACTCCTGAATCTTTAGAATTACATCAATTATTCAATGAAATGGTTAAAGAAAATGTTGAATATTGTGTAATGGAAGTTTCCTCTCATTCATTAGAACTGGATAGAGTTTATGGAGTGGAATTTTCAGATGGCATATTTACAAATTTAACTCAAGATCACTTGGATTTTCATAAAACTTTTGAAAACTATTTTAATGCTAAATTGAAATTATTTTTGAATAATAATATGTCTATAATTAATATGGATGATAGCTATGGGGAAAAAATTATAGATTCAATTGATGGTGATGTAATAACCTATGGATTAGAAAAGAAGGCTATGTTATGGGCTAAGAATTTAAAACTTCATTCAAGGGGAATAGAGTTCACTTTAGTTTATAACGGAGATGAAGAAAATATTAAACTTAGTATTCCAGGTAAATATAATGTTTATAATGCGCTAGGATGTATTGCAGCTACAATACATGAAGGTGTATCTATCCAAGATATAAAGCAGGCTCTTGAAAAGGTAACTGTTCCAGGACGATGTGAGATAGTTACTATAAATCATAATTTAGGATATGATGTAATTGTTGATTATGCCCACACTCCAGATGGCCTTGAAAACATATTAAACTCCGCTAGAGAGTTTACTTTTGGCAGATTGATATCTGTTTTTGGTTGTGGTGGAGATAGAGATAAAAGTAAAAGAGCTATAATGGGCGGCATAGGAAGTAGTTTAAGTGATATAGCAGTAATTACTTCTGATAACCCAAGAACAGAAGATCCTATGGAAATAATTGAGGATATAAAAGTTGGATTAAAAAAAGAAAACTATATAATTATAGAAAATAGAAGAGAAGCAATAAAGTATGCTATGAAAATTGCTAAAGATAAAGATGTTATAGTCATAGCCGGCAAAGGGCATGAAGACTATCAAGTACTTAAAGATAAAAGAATTCACTTTGATGAGAGAGAAATTATAAGTGAAATCATAAAGGAGTTGTATGCTTAGATGGAATATTTAGATATAAAGGAGATTACAGACGCCTTAAAAGGCAAGCTTATTGTAAAAGGTACCATAGATAGATTTAATAATGTTGTCATAGATAGTAGAAAGGTAAAGAAAAATGACATTTTTTTTGCCCTTAAAGGAGAAAATTTTGATGGACATGAATATGTGGTAAATTCTTCATATAAAGGAGTGGCATTATGCATAGTTCATAATGAAGATTTTAGTAAAGAAGACCTTTGTGAGTATACTTCAGTAATATTGGTTGAAGATACTAGAATGGCACTATTAGATTTAGCAAAATATTATAGAGATAAGTTAGATATTAAAATAATAGGAATCACAGGTTCCACAGGAAAAACATCTACTAAAGATTTAGTAGCAGCAGTTTTAAGTGAAAAATATAAGGTTTTTAAAACTAAAGGCAATTTTAACAACGAAGTGGGACTACCGCTTATGATATTTAATTTAGATAACTCTTATGATATAGCAGTACTAGAGCTTGGTATGAGTAACTTAAGGGAAATACATAGACTATCTAGAGTTTCAAATCCAGATATGGCAATTATAACTAATATTGGATTGTCTCATATAGAAAATTTAAAGACACAAGAAAATATATTAAAAGCGAAAATGGAAATTACAGACTTTTTTCAGAAGGAAAATGTTTTAATACTTAATGGAGATAATGCTCTACTAAGTGAAATATCTTCAGATAAATATAAAATTATAAAAATTGGTATAGAAAATGATTATAATTTTATGGCAAGTGGAATAATTATAGGTGATAGCAATATAAAATTTAATATAAGAGAAAATAATGTGTTAATTGATGAGACTTTTGTTGTACCTGTTTTAGGAAAACATAATGTACTTAATTCATTATTAGCAATAGCTACAGCTAGAGAATTAAATATGGATTATAAGGATATAAATAAAGGTTTTAATAACTTGGAAGTTACTTCTATGAGACTTGATATATTAAATTGCAATAAGTTTACAGTTATAAATGATGCTTATAATGCAAGTCCTGATTCGATGGAAGCAGCTTTAGAGGTATTAAAGGATTTTAAAGGTGGTAGAAAAATAGCAGTATTGGGCACTATGAAGGAACTAGGAGATGAATCCTATAATGCTCATAAGGAAGTAGCGCAGTATGCCAAACTTAAGGGTATTGATTTACTAATAGCAATAGGCGATTTTAAGAAAGCTTTTAAAGATGGTTTTCAAGATAAAAACTGTATATTATTTGAAAATAAAGAAGAAGTAGTAAAATACTTGAATTCTGAAATAAAACCTGATGATGTAATTTTAATAAAAGCCTCTAGATCAATGGAGTTTGAAAGTATTGTAAGTGAAATAGAAAACTTAGACGTTAAGGAGGGGATATAAAATGAGTAAAGTTGTTTATTCTGTATTAGTGGCATTTCTTATATCTTTACTTTTATCACCATTATTAATTCCACTCTTAACTAAATTTAAATTTGGACAGAATATAAGAGATGAAGGGCCTAAAAGCCATCTAAAGAAAGCAGGTACCCCTACTATGGGTGGATTAATATTCATTATTGCTTCAGCTATTACTTTATTTGTAGTTCTAAGAACTGTAGCTGATGAGGCAATAATTGCCTTAGTTTCATTAGTTGGATTTGGAATTATAGGAATGTTAGATGATTCTTTAAAAATAGTTCATAAGCACAATGAAGGTTTAAAATCATGGCAAAAGATGATACTATTAGTTATTCTTTCAATTTTTCTTGGATACTATGCTTCTACAAGAATTGGAACTGATGTTATAATACCGTTTTTCAATATAACCTTTAACTTAGGACCAATGTTTATACCTTTCATTGTTTTTTACTTTGCAGCGACCACTAACGCAGTTAATTTAACTGATGGATTAGATGGATTAGCTAGTTCAATAACATTATTAGTAATGACTTTTTTTGCACTTGTAAGTTTTGGAATGGGATATTATAATTTATCTATATTTTGTGGAGTATTAGCAGGAGCATTATTAGGATTTTTAAGATATAATTCTTATCCTGCACAGATATTTATGGGTGATACAGGATCTTTAGCTCTAGGTGGAGCTATTGGGGCTGTAGCAATGATACTAAAGCTTGAGTTTTTAGTGTTAATTGTTGGAGGAATATATGTGGTTGAAACTCTATCTGTTATTATTCAGGTTATATCTTTTAAACTCACTGGTAAAAGAGTGTTTAAAATGAGTCCACTTCATCACCATTTTGAACTTAGTGGATGGCATGAAAGTAAAATTGTAGCAGTATTTTCTATAATTACTGTAGTATTATGTTTGATAGGATTCTTATCAATTACACCTTAAGGTATCTTAAAAAGCAGCTAATAAATATTCTGGTGTACTTTGTGTCATAGTGAATCAGTATAATTTATAGATACTAATATATTATCTATAGAATATGATTTTGGTCTGGCACAAGATATGTTCAAAATCTTTTACTGATAATTTTGTTTCAGATGCCTAAAATAATATAGGGGGATGAGATATGAAAAAATCCAAGACAAAGCTAGGAGAAATTGATTTTGTGTTATTTGCTACTATTTTAATGTTAGTATCAATTGGGGTGGTTATGGTTTATAGTGCGAGTTCATATTTTGCATCTTTTAAACATAATAATGCGGAGTTTTTTTTATGGAGACAGCTTGCATGGGCAGGCTTGGGGACTTTTGGCATGATAATAACCCTGAACATAGATTATCATAAATATAAAAAACATACAGGAAAACTTATGATTTTAACGGTAATTGTATTGTTACTAGTGTTTCTATTTCCCCCAGTTAATGGTGCTCAGAGATGGATAAAACTTGGGCCAGCATCTTTTCAACCATCAGAAATTGCTAAGTATACAGTGGTGTTATTTACGGCAATGAGCGTTGAACGAAAAGGGGAAAAAATTAAAAGTTTTACTAAAGGAGTTTTGCCATATTTGCTAGTATCTGGATTTTATGCTGGCCTCGTAATTGCAGAACAAAACTTAAGTATAGCTACAGTTATAATGATAGTGACAGTAGGAATGTTATTTGTTGCTGGTACTAAACTAAGATTTATTGGAGGACTAGTAGGAGGACTAGCAGGATTGGTAGGATTAGCAACTTGGCTAAAGCCTTATAGAATGATGAGAATAACAGGTTTTTTAGATCCTTGGGCAGATGCACAAGGAGCAGGATATCAGTTGATTCAATCACTTTTAGCACTGGGGTCTGGAGGGCTTACAGGGGTGGGTATAGGTCAATCAAGACAAAAATGCTTTTACATTCCTGAGCCTCACAATGACTTTATATTCGCAGTTATTGGCGAAGAACTAGGATTTATTGGATGCATGTTCATAATTACTCTATTCATAATATTTTTATGGAGAGGGCTTAGGGCGGCAGTACAAGCGAAAGATGTATATGGTAGCTTATTAGCTACAGGTATAACTGCAGTAGTAATAGTTCAAGCACTTATAAATGTAGCAGTTGTTACTGTTTCTATGCCTACAACAGGGGTGCCTCTTCCTTTTATAAGCTCTGGAGGTTCTTCATTGGTTATAAATATGATGGCAATGGGGATACTTTTAAACATAACTAGACAGAATGCTTATAGCGGTAATTAAAACATTCTAAAAAAAATAACAAGCTAGTATTTTATAGCTTGTTTTCTATCATATTGTGTTATTATAACCCGCCATAGAACCACTATGAGCGGGTTTTGACGTCTTATTTGATATAAAAATAGATTAACATCTTTAGTTTGTTATTTACTTTTATATATGTTATAAGAATAAAATTGACATGGTTATCATGTCAATTTTATTTTTCAGTTCCTAAAATTTCTAGAGTAAATTAATGGTTTTGTAATGAATTTTAATGAAATTAATGTTATTATGTAAGTAATGTAATTTTTCATATAAATATAATGGGTATAGTATAGGTGAAAATAATATGTCTAAATTAAAAAAACAACAAGGTAGTTATATATTAAAAAACAAAGAAAAATTATTAAATAAAAAAAGAAAAATTAAATTTATTAAAAGAGGTATTTTTTTATTTATAGTGTTAACAAGCGTTTTGGTTACTTTATGTTTAAATTTAAGCTATTTTAACATAGCTTCAATAACTGTTAAAGGGAATGAAAATTTGACTAAAGAGGAAATAATAGAAAGGTCTAATATAAAAGTTGGAGAAAACATATTTATAGTAAAAACTAATAAAGCCATTAGTAGTGTGAAGGAAAATCCCTATGTAATTACTTCTCATGTTAAAAGAAAATTTCCTAATGAAATTATTGTAACAGTTAAAGAGAGAAAAGCAGCTTTTTATAGCAAATTAAATGAAGAGTTTTATATAATTGACAATGAAGGGATAATATTGGATAAAAAGAAAACCATAGAAAATCCTAATTTGGTAAGATTGGAAGGCATAAATCTTTCAAATCCAACTTTAGGTAGTGAAATTCCTATGGAAAATAAGAAGAAATTAAAGGATATTAATACCTTATCTGATATTATATATGATTATAATTCAAAAGATGAGAACGTAAAAATTACCATGATTGAATTAAATAATTTTCTTGATATTAAAATTCATTGTAATAACAACGTTTATATTAAAATTGGTACTGATGACGACATACCAGAAAAATTAGCCAAAGCCTTTAGTATATTAAAGGATAAACAACTTAAAAATATGAAAGGGTATATTGATGTTAGCTTTGATGGAAACCCAGTAATATATAAGCAGGATTAGGAGGGGTTTAATTGAAAAAATTCTCATATCAAATTGCGATAGCACTTATATTTCTTCTTTTAGGATATATGTTAACTACTCAAATCTCAACTATAAATAAACAAACAATTTCTACAGATGAAGAAAAGGCTAATCCAGAGATTATAATTGAAAATGAACATTTGAGAAAGCAAAAGGAACAGCTTGAAAAGCAAATTGATGATCTTAATGCTAAAGCTAAAGAATTTGAAGAAGCAGCAGCAGGAAGAACTGAAGAAAGTACACTTCTTTTACAAGAATTGCAACAAACCAGACTACAAACTGGAGCAGTAGATGTAAAGGGTCAAGGTATAATTATATATATAACTCCTAAAAAAAATCTATTTGCAAATGATATAAATTTTAGGCCTATATATGATGAACAGTTATTAGGTATAGTTAATGAACTAAATGCAGCAGATGCAGAGGCAATTTCAATAAATGATATAAGATTGACATCACGAAGTGGCATTAGAGATGGTGGAGACAATATCATCATAAACAATGAGAGGATATCTCCTAAGCAGAGAGTTGTAATCAAAGCCATAGGTAATAAAAAACTGTTAGAGGCAGCTTTAAACTTTCCAGGAGTAGTATCAGATAAACTTTTAAAATTATGTGATGTAACATTTGAAGCTTCAGACGAAGTTATGATAAAGAAAACCAGTGTAAATCAAAAATTTGATTATGCAAAACAAGTTGAAAATAAATAGAGGTGATTAGATGGTAGCATTTATAGGTCTATTAATTGGAATAATATTAGGAATTGTATGGAATATAAATATCCCTATTAAATTTTCACCATATATATCTGTGGCAATATTTGCCTGTATAGATTCAGTATTTGGTGCGGTAAGAGCTTCTTTAAACAAAGATTTTAGACCAGATATATTTATATCAGGATTTTTTGGTAATGCCTTATTAGCAGCACTTATGGTGTATCTAGGAGATAAATTAGGTATTCCTATATATTTGGCAGCAGTTATAGTATTTGGAGAAAGAATATTTAATAACTTTGCAGTTATTAGAAGATTACTTATGGATAGAGCAAAATTCCATAATTGAGGTGATTAAATGCAAACTAACGAAGCTACTATATTTTTGTTTATTGCTTCAATTATTGTAGGGTTATTAATTTCTATGAATATTGACCTTGGAAAGTCTAATGCTTTTTTAGATGTTAAGCAATACGAAATTGCTTATAATGAAAGAGGAGATTTACAAAGGGATATAAGCGATTTACAAGGAGAATTAAATGAATTAAATAAAAAAATTAAAAAGTATGAGTACAACTCACAAAATACTTATGGAGTTTTAAATGAGATAAATAAAGAATTAAATGAAAATAAAATGATTTTAGGAACTTTGCCATTACAAGGTGAAGGCATAAGGATTACACTAAATGACTCTCCACAAGTTGGCTTTGGAGGGAAATATGATAGGAATATGCTAATACATGATGCAGATCTTGTTAAAGTGATAAATGAACTTAGAAATGCAGGAGCTGAAGCTATAGCAGTTAATGATTATAGAGTTACTTACAATGCCTTTGGAATTTGTTTCGGCTCTAACGTCAATATTAATGGAATAAAGGTAGTAGCACCTTTTTATATAACTGCTATTGGAAATAAAGATGTGATGGAAAATTATTTAGAGACTCAAGNNGTTAAAAAATTAAAAAGAAGAACATGTTATGTTGAAATTGAAACTTTAAGTAACGTAGAAATACAGTCCTACAATAGCACAATTAAAAGTAATTACTTAAATGAAGTTACAGAGAAATAATATACCAATTTTATGTATTTTTTTGCAGGAATTTTTCAATTTGATGAAGAATATATAAAAGAATATTAATTTTTGTTTTAAGAATCACCATAAGGAGGTCAGAATATTGTCAATTGGACATAATTATGAAGCTATAATGAATAAAATTTCAAAAGAGATTACCTTAATTTCTGTATCTAAGACTAAACCTGTTGAAGATCTAGTTGAAGCTTATGCGGCTGGAGCTAGAGATTTTGGTGAAAATAAGGTGCAAGAGTTAGACATGAAGTATGAACAATTGCCTAAGGATATAAGATGGCATCTCATTGGACATCTACAAAGAAACAAAGTTAAATATTTGGTAGGTAAAGTCCATCTCATACATTCATTAGATAGTGTAAGGTTAGCAGAGGAGATAGAAAAACAATTTTCAGCAAAAAATGAAATTGCTAATGTACTTATTCAAATTAATATAGGAAGAGAAGCTTCAAAAACTGGAGTTAAAATAGAAGAGTTAGAAGAGCTAATAAATATTTGTGAAAGTTACAGTTCAATTAAGGTTAGAGGCTTAATGGCTACTATACCTATTGGTAATGAAGAGAGCTGTAGATATTATTTTAGTGAAATGAAAAAAATCTTTGATGACTTAAGTACCAGAAGCTTTAAAAATATCTCTATGGAAATTTTGTCCATGGGAATGACTCATGACTATGAAATTGCTATTGAGGAAGGTAGCAATATGATAAGAGTTGGAGAAGGAATTTTTGGCAAAAGACAGTATAACTAATAATTTAGGAGGTAATCATAAATGGAAAAGAATATGTTTAACAAAGTTTTAACAATTTTAGGAATGGATGACAATATTGATGAAGAAGAAATGGATGAATTTGAAGAGCAAGAAGAAAATGAAGATGCCATTGATATAGAAACTTTTGCTTCAACTACTAAAAAACAAAATAAAATTGTAAATATCCACACAGCAACTTCTGCTAAAGTAGTAATAATAAAACCACAAGAATATGATGAAGCAACAGCTATAGTGGACAACTTAAAAAATAGAAAAATAGTTCTTGTAAATATAAATGGTATAGAACAAAAGGTTGGACAGAGAATATTGGATTTTTTAATTGGAGCTGTATATTCATTAGAAGGAGATCTTCAGCAGGTAGAAAAAGGTGTATTTATACTATGTCCTTCAAATGTTGAAGTCACTAATGATTTAAAAAGTGAACTATCAAGTAAAGGACTTTTTAGCTGGCCTAAATAATGGTGGGACAAATGATAATTAGAATAGTAAATATCTTTTTTGAAGTAATTAAAGCTACAATTTTAATAGAAGTATTATTAACTTGGATACCTAATGGGAGATATAGTAAGGTAGGTCAATTTATAAGAACATTTACAGCTCCAATTATGGAGCCAGCAGAAAAAATAAATGATTTATTTCTAAAGGGTTTTGTTATTGATTTTTCTCCTATAATTGCTTATTTCTTAATATATGTTATACAGGGAATTATATTATCGGTATTGGTAAGAATATAATATGAATATTATAACAAAAGAAGCTTTTATAAATAATTTTTTAGAATATGAGAATAATTCAATATCAAAGCTTTATAATCAAATTATTTTAGCAAAAAAAATTAATGGGACAATATACAGCAAAGTTTTTACATACCCTGATATTTATAAAAAACTTAAGAATATGGAGAATAATCTACAAGTTAAGGTTTATTGTAATGGTGTTTTTGAAGAATTTGATAGAGCAATGTTAGCCTTTGACTGTTATGAAGAACCTCATTATTATCCTATAGATTTATTAAAGATATGTAATAAATCCAAATTTAAAAATCTACAACATAAGGATTATTTAGGTGCAATAATGTCTCTAGGAATAAAAAGAGAACTATTAGGTGATTTAATTCTAGAAGAAGAATGTTGTTATGTGCCTGTATATAATGAAATTACAGATTTTATTATACTTAACTTGACTAATATTAATACTTGTCCTTGTGAAGTTATAATAGTAGATGAGCCATTAAGAAATGCACCTAAAATTAAATTTGAAGAGAGAACCATAGTAGTTACATCTTTAAGGTTAGATAATATAATTAGTTCCTTATGTAATGTATCTCGAAGTAAGGCTTTAGAACTTATAGAAGGTAACAAAATATTGCTAAACCATATTGGAATTTCAAAAAAGGATAAATTACTTTGTAGTGGAGATATATTGACTATTAGAGGTTATGGGAAATTTAAGATTTGTGATTTTATAAATAAAACACAAAGCCAAAGACTTAGAATTTCTATAAAAAAGTACAATTAATTAGGGGTGATTTACGTGAGATTAACTTCAATAGATATTAATAATAAAGAATTTAAAAGATCTATGAGAGGATATAATTTAGATGAAGTTGATGAATTTCTAGAAAAAGTTTCAGAGGACTATGAAGGAATTTATAAAGAAAATGCAACTTTAAAAGAAAGAATTTCAGTTTTTGAAGATAAATTAGATCATTATTCAAAAATAGAAGCAACAATTCAAAGTACGCTATTATTGGCACAAAATGCTGCTGAACAAGCTAAGATAACAGCACAAAATGAAGCTGAACTTATACTTAGAAATGCTAATGAATCTGCAAAGAAGATTTTAGATAAAGCACATAGTGATGTACTTCAAATTAATGATGAGTTTGACAAAACTAAGCAAGAATTTTTAAAATTTAGAACTAAGTTTAGAAATTTTATGGTAAGCCAATTAGAAATGTTTGAATCTTTGGAAAAGGATTTTGATAAGAACTATAATATATCAAATATTATAGAAGAAAATGTAGAAGAAAAGGGCTTAGACAATTTAAAAGAACCAGATTTAGATAAAGAAAATTTAAATTATGATGCTACAGAACTAGAAGAAATAAAGAGCTTTTTTGCTAATAATGATTAAAATCTCACTTTTACAGTGAGATTTTTTTAACTAAAGTTTGGTATAATATGAATATATAGATACAATCTTTAAAGAATTGAGAATTGACGATTGACGATTTTTCTTAATTCACAATTCACGATGCACAATTCACAATTGAGGATATTTCTCAGTGAAAACTGAGAAATTTAAAATTGATTCTGTAGCGGAGAACAGTGTTCGCCACATATTATTACATTAATATTAAATTATAAGACAGATGAAAAACTGGCGAACACTGTTCGCACCTACAAAAATACATTAAAGAAATTATTTTTACTAAAAAAATTTCAACCGCAATTATGCATTGCGAATTGTACATTAAAATAATTGGTCGTATTTTAAAAGGAGAAAGTATATGAAAGAAATCTGTATAAATAGTAGAAACAAAAATTATAAGGTTTATATAGATAATGATATTAGTAAAATATTTTTAGCTTTTAATGAGCATAAATTAAAGAGTACAGATAAATTTTATATAATAACCGATGATAAAGTTTATTCACTGTATGAAAAAAAGCTAAAATTGCTAATGAAAAATTATAATTATAAAATTTTTGTTTTTAATCAAGGAGAAGAAAATAAAACTTATAAAACCGTAGAAGAAATTTATAATTTTTTGATAGAAAATAATGCAGATAGAAATAGCATATTAATTGCTTTTGGTGGAGGTATTGTTGGAGATACAGTTGGATTTGTAGCTGCAACATTTATGAGAGGTATAAAATATATAAATGTACCTACTACATTAATATCACAGGTAGACAGTGCTATAGGTGGCAAAGTAGCTTATAATATAAAGGGAATAAAAAATGCTATAGGTTGTTTTTATGATCCTATATTTGTCTTTGTTTCCGTTAACTTTTTAAAGACTTTAAATAAAATGCAGTTTATAAGTGGTCTTGGTGAAGTTATAAAATATGGTCTTATAGAAAGTTCAGAGCTATTAAAGTATATAAAAGAAAATATTAAAGCTATAATGGAATTAGAAAATGATAAGTTATTATATATAGTTAAAGAATGTTTAAAAATTAAGGCTTCGGTAGTTGAGAAGGATTATGAAGATTTGGGATATAGAAACATATTAAATTTTGGGCATACTATAGGTCATGCTATAGAGTCAGATTCAAATTATTTAATTCCACATGGTATAGCAGTGGCTTTAGGTAGTTTAACTTCCATAAAAATATCTGAAATGAAATTAAAATTGAATACAAACATCTATAAAGAAATAGAAAATCTCTATAAAAAAATAAATATAGAAACCTTTTACAAAGTTGACAATTTGGACTTGTTTTTGTATTCTATAAAGCATGATAAGAAAATGGAAGGTAATAATATAAAATTTACATTGCTAGAAGATGTTGGTGCTTGTAAAATAAAGATAGATGTTAGTGAAGAGGAAATAATAGAAGCACTAAAGGAAAGCATAGGAAGGAGTTATTAATATGACAATTGGAATAATAGGTGCCATGGAAGAAGAGGTACAAATTTTAATAGATGAAATGCAGGTTGAAAGTAAAATTGAAAAGGCAAATATGTGCTTTAATAAAGGTAGAATTTTTGGTAAAGAAGTAGTAATTGTAAAGAGTGGAATAGGCAAGGTAAATGCAGCTGTTTGTACTCAAATATTAGTGGATGATTATAAGGCAAATGCTGTTATAAACGTCGGAATAGCTGGAGGTATAGGGGAAGAAATATATCCAGGAGATATAGTTATTGCTAGCGATTTAGTTCAACATGATATGGATACTTCAGCTTTTGGAGATAAGATAGGACAAATTCCACGAATGGATGTTTTTGATTTTAAATGTGATAGTAAACTTATAAAATATGCAAAAAATGCTTGTGAAGACCTTAAGGACCATAAAAGTTTTGTTGGAAGAATAGTATCAGGAGATCAGTTTATTGCAGATGTAGAGAAAATTAGATGGCTAAAGAATGAGTTCGAAGCTTTAGCTTGTGAAATGGAAGGCGCTAGTATAGCTCATGTTGCATATTTAAATAATATTCCCTTTATAATAATACGATCTATATCAGATAATGCAAATAATGGTGCTCATATGGATTATGAGAAGTTTAAAGATATAGCAGTAGAAAACTCCAACAATATATTAAAAAACATGCTAAGAGCTATGTAGGTGAGCTTTTTATGGAAAATTTATTAGTAGGAAATAATAGTGGTCCTAAAATAATAGTTAAAGTAAAAGATATAACTATTGGTGAAAAAGAGAAAGTAATAATATCTGGTCCTTGTTCTGTAGAAAATTATAATACTATGAAAGAAATTGGAAAAGAATTAAAAGATATGGGAGTACATATTTTAAGAGGAGGAGCTTTTAAGCCTCGAACTTCTCCTTATGATTTTCAAGGACTTAAATATGAAGGAGTAAAAATTCTTCATGAGGTTGGAAAAGAGTTTAATATGCCTATAGTAACAGAAATAATGGATGCAAGAGATATTGAAAAATGTATAGATTATATAGATATGATACAAGTAGGCTCAAGAAATATGTACAATTATACATTGCTTAAAGAATTAGGCAAGTGTAATTTACCTATATTATTAAAAAGGGGCATGAGTGCTACAATAACTGAGTGGCTCAATGCTGCAGAATATATTATGTCTAGTGGGAATGAAAGTGTAGTGCTTTGTGAAAGAGGTATTAGAACTTTTGAAACCTATACTAGAAACACTTTAGATTTAAATAGTGTAGCGGTAATAAAAGAAAAATGCAGAATACCGATAGTTGTAGATCCTAGTCATGGAACAGGTAGAAGAGAGCTAGTAGAAAGAATGGCTATAGCAAGCATTGCTAGTGGAGCTGATGGAGTTATGATAGAAAGTCATATAGAGCCAGATAGAGCGATTTCTGATTCAAAGCAAACTGTATCTATGGATATAATGAAATCTATAGTTTCAAAAGTTAATGAATTAAAAAATATTTTTTAGGAGATATAACTATGGATTTAGTAGTTAAAGGATATAAGAAATTTAAAGATTTAGTTATTGATATTCCTGGAGATAAATCTATTGCACATAGATCCTTAATAATTGGTTCCATGCCAAAGGGGAATTATAACATTTATAATTTCCCTTTTAGTGAAGATTGTTTATCAACAGTCCAATGTATGAAAGAATTGGGCGTTGACGTTGTTTTACATGAAAATAAACTGTCTGTAACTTCTCCAGGCTATAAAAATTTCAATGATAAAGTAGAAGTTTTAAATGTGAACAATTCTGGAACTGCGGCAAGATTGCTAAGTGGACTTTTAAGTGGATGCAATATAGAGACTACACTAATTGGAGATAATTCATTGAGTAATAGACCGATGAAAAGAATTGTAGAACCCTTAAGATTAATGGGGGCGAATATTTGTTGTAAAGATGAAAAACTTCCTTTGAAATTCAAAAAAAATAATGGATTAAAAGGTATTAAATATGAGATTCCTATTGCATCAGCGCAAGTGAAATCCTGTATTTTAATTGGAGGATATTTATCAAAAGGAAGAACAGAAGTCATAGAAAATATACCTACTAGAGATCACACAGAAAATATGTTTGAATATCTAGGATGTCATATTGAAAGAAAAGAAAACACTATTGCTATAGAGAATTCCTCTATGAATTCAAAGGACATATTTGTTCCTGGAGATCCTTCTTCAGCAGCTTTTTTAATTGGAGCAACCTTATTAGGAGAAAACTCTTCTATAAAAATCGAGAATGTTCTATTAAATAAAGGAAGGATAAAGTATATTGAAATCCTAAAAAAAATGGGTGGCAAAATTACAGTAAATAATAAAGGGCATATAAATGAAGAACCTGTAGGAGATATTATAGTTTATAGTAGTAAGTTAAATGGATTAATTGTAGAAAGTGAAGATATACCAAGTATTATAGATGAAATACCAATGTTAAGTGTGGTTGCAGCTTTTAGCAGTGGAAAAACTGTATTTAAAGAAGTAGAGGAACTGAAATATAAAGAATGTAATAGGGTAGAAGCTATAATAAACAATTTAAAGAGTTTAGGAATAGAGGCATATTATAATGATAATAATATTGAAATATTAGGATTAAATGATTATATTAAAAAAGATGCCTATATAAATTCTTATAAGGATCACAGAATTGCATTAGCCTTTTTAATGGCTTCTATGAGAAATAAAGGAGTAACTACTATTGGTGATTATCAATGTAGTAATGTTTCTTTTCCTAATTCATTAGTGTATTTTAAAAATATTATAAATATAATTAATGAATTGTAATAAAATTTAGTTATATTGAGAAAATAATTAAGAGTGGTAAATTTATTAGCTTTTATTTGAGGAGTGGATAAAAATGGACAAAACTAGGCTTAATTATTTTAAAGATAAGTTATTAAAGGAAAAAAACAAGGTAAATCAGATAATAAATCAAATTGAGAGCAATGGAACGGTAAATTCAAATGTGGAGATGTCTTCTGAGCTTTCACATTATGATAATCATGGAGCAGATGCAGCAGGAAATCTATTTGATATTCAGAGAGATACGGCACTTAAGGACAATGAAGTAACTATTTTAAATAAAATAGATAATGCACTTAAAAGCATAGAAAGTGGAGAATATGGCAACTGTAAAATATGTAAGAAGCCTATACCACAAGGAAGGCTAGAATTTATTCCTTACGCTGAACACTGTGTACATTGTCAAAATAGTATAAATGATGCTGTTCCTGATGACATTAAAAATAGACCTTCGGAAGAACGGGTATTAGGACTTCCTTTTAGATATGGCTTTAATGATAATACATCTTTAGTAGAGTTCGACGGAGAAGATAGCTATCAAGCAGTTGCTAGATTTAATGCTATGGATAACGTATATGATGAAGATTATGATGATGACAATTATTATGTAGATCACATGGATCTAATTAGTAATGAACAGTATAAAAATCAATTACCAGACTAAAAATTAATTTATATAATATTTCTGATAGCTAGGCTGTCAGAAATATTATTTTACTCTAGGGGGAACAACTATGGCGTTAGAATTTATAATTATATTTTTAGGCATGATTTTAGATAGATTATCTAAAATATGGGCACTAAAAGTCTTGAAAAATAATGAAGGAATAGAGATAATAAAAAATCTACTTTCCTTTGAGTATTTAGAAAATAGAGGAGCAGCTTTTGGAATGCTTCAAAATAAGTTATGGTTTTTAGTAATTACTACTTTTTTAGTTGTAGGAATTATATTATTTTATCTAATTAAATATAAGCCTAAATCTCTTTTAACAAGAATAAGCTTTGCTATGATAATATCAGGAGCTATAGGTAATTTTTATGATAGAGTAATTTATAAATATGTTGTGGATTTTATCTTGGTACATTATAAAGATGTTTATCATTTTCCAACATTTAATGTAGCAGATATATTTGTAACTTTAGGAACAATAGGTCTAATAATTTGTATAATAAGGAACGAAGTTTAATGAAAATAGAAGAATTACAAGTAAAAGAAGATGATATAAATAAAAGATTAGATGTATTTATATCAGAGAAACTAGAAGATAAATCGCGTTCTTACGTTCAAGGGTTAATTGAAGAAGAAAAAGTTAAGGTTAATGAAAAACTAAAAAAAAGTAATTATAAGCTTAAGTTAAATGATTTAGTTATTGTAGATGTTCCAGAAGTTACGACTTTAGAGATAGAAAAGGAGGATATACCTCTTGATATTCTTTATGAAGATAATGATATTATAGTAATAAATAAACCACAAGATATGGTAGTACATCCAGCACCAGGAAATTATAGTGGTACTTTAGTAAACGCATTGTTATATCATTGTAATGATTTGTCAGGAATTAATGGAGTTGTAAGACCAGGTATAGTACATCGTATTGATAAAGATACTTCAGGGATTCTAGTTATAGCTAAAAATGATAATGCTCATAGTAAACTAGCAGAACAACTTAAGGAACATAGTATGACAAGAACATATTATGCCTTAGTGGAAGGTAGATTAAAAGAAGATAGTGGTACTATAAATGCTCCAATAGGAAGACATTCTGTGGAAAGAATTAAAATGGCAGTGGTAAAAAATAATGGCAAGGAAGCTATAACTCATTATAAGGTTTTAGAAAGATTTAATCATTATACTTTGGTGAAGTGTAATTTAGAAACAGGTAGAACACATCAGATTAGAGTACATATGGCTTATATAGGTCACCCATTAGTAGGGGATATAGTATATGGATTTAAGAAACAAAAGTTTAAATTACAAGGACAAGTATTACATGCTAAAGAATTAGGATTTATACATCCTACTACAAATAAATATATGAAATTTACTTCAAATATACCAAAATATTTTGAGGATTTACTTGAAAATTTAAGAAAAAGTGATATATAAGGAGTGGTTGTTGTGGAATTTAAATCTGTATTATTAGATAAAACGGCAATAAAAAGAACTTTGACAAGAATAGCTCATGAAATAATTGAGAAAAATAAAGGAATTGATAATCTAGTATTGGTGGGTATAAAAAGTAGAGGAGTACCTATAGCTGAAAGACTTGCAGATTTGATTGAAGTTTTTGAAGGAAAGAGATTAGAAGTTGGTAGCGTAGATGTAACCTTATATAGAGATGATCTAACAACAATTTCACCAGAACCTAGATTAAATGATAAAAATATAAATGTACCTATTGAAGGTAAAAAAATAATATTGGTTGATGATGTTTTATATACAGGAAGAACTGCAAGAGCTGCTATTGATGCTATAATTGATTTAGGACGTCCTGAAATGATTCAATTGGCAGTTTTAGTAGATAGAGGTCATAGAGAACTACCAATAAGAGCAGATTATGTTGGTAAGAATATACCTACCTCAAGGAAAGAAATCATCTCTGTTATGATTGAGGAAATTGATGGAGAGGATTCAGTAAAAATTTTAGAAAGCTAGGAGAAAAACGTATGATGTATACAATTGTTGCTACTACTACCTTTGGATTAGAAGCCATAACTGCTAAAGAGCTTAAAGAATTAGGATATGAAGATTTAAAGGTGGAAAATGGGAAAGTAACTTTTGAAGGAGATGAAATGGATATTGCTATTTGTAATATTCATCTTAGAACTGCTGAAAGAGTATTTATTAAAATGGCAGAGTTTAAGGCAACAACCTTTGAAGAACTTTTTCAAGGAACTTTAAAGGTAAACTGGGGAGATTTAATACCTCAAGATGGGAAAATGCACGTAATAGGAAAATCAGTTAAGTCTACTCTTTTTAGCGTGCCAGACTGTCAAAGTATTGTTAAAAAGGCAATAGTAGAAAAAATGAAAGAAAAGTACAATACTAATTGGTTTAGTGAAGATGGACCAATTTATAAAATAGAAATAGCTCTGTTAAAAGATTTAGCTACACTTTCAATAGATACTTCAGGAGCTGGCTTACATAAAAGAGGATATAGAGAAAATGCAGGATCAGCACCACTTAAGGAGACTTTAGCTGCTGCAATGGTTTTATTAAGTAAATATGACGGATCAAGAATTTTAGCAGATCCTTTCTGTGGATCTGGAACCATTGCAATAGAAGCAGCTATGATTGCTAGAAATATTGCACCAGGCGTAAATAGAAAATTTGAAAGTGAGAACTGGCCTAATTTTGATAAAGAAATTTGGGATCAAGTTAGGCAAGGTGCAAAAAAAGCGGAAAATAATAGCGAACTTGAAATTTTAGCTTCAGATATAGATGGTAGAGTATTGAGAACAGCTATGAATAATGCGATTAAAGCTGGAGTAGATGATAATATAAAGTTCCAAAAAATTCCTATGCAAAGCTTTAGCTCAAAGAAAAAACGTGGAATAATAATTACTAATCCGCCTTATGGTGAAAGACTTTTAAAAGAAGATGAAGTTAAAGATTTATATATGGACTTTTCAAAGGTATATAATAACTTAGATGACTGGTCCTGTTACATACTTACTTCCTATGAAGACTTCCAAAAATGTTTTGGAAAAAAAGCGGATAAAAACAGAAAACTATATAATGGAAGATTATTATGCTATTATTATCAATACAATATATAAAAAAGTGGTGATTAAATATCACCACTTTTAAATTTAAGAATTAAGCATTAAGAATGAAGAATTTAAGATAATTTTCAACTATAGTCGAAAATTAAAAAAATAAAAATTATATTTTTAAATTATTAATTACATGAAAAGCATAGTTATTCTATGCTTTTTAAATTTAATTGTTTTGGTGTTACATATAAAGTTTTATTAGTATAATAAATAACCATACCTGGTTTAGCACCAGAGATTTTTTTTACATTTTTCACTTCTGTATAATCTACAGGTACATTAGAAGAGTTTTTAGCTTTGCTGTATAGAGCAGCTAAAGTTGCAGCTTCTAAAAGAGTGTTTTCAGTTATATTACCATTATTTTTAATAATCACATGGGAACCAGGAATATTTTTAGTATGAAGCCATATATCATTTTTATTTGCAAACTTTAGTGTTAAATAATCATTTTGCATGTTATTCTTTCCTATATAAATATCTACATTATCACTAGATATAAAGTGCATAGGTTTTGAAATTTTACTTTTTTTACCTTTATGTGCTTTTTTAAAAGCAATATATCCGGTTTCCACTAATTCATTTTTAATATCTTCAATTTCAGTGTAATTATCTGCATTATGTATATGTGATAATACAGATTGAAGATACTCCTGTTCTTCTAATGCAAGTTTTATTTGAATTTTTGCATTTTCTTCAGATTTTTTTAATTTATTATATTTCTTAAAATAATTTTGAATATTTTCAGAAGGAGTTTTATGCTCATCTAGCTCTATATTAATGTATTCATTATCTTCGCTATAATAATTTAATACATTAATAAATTTATCTCCTTTTTTAATTGCATAAATATTTGCAGTTAAAAGCTCTCCATATAAATTAAGTTGTTGTTTTTCTTTACAATTTTCTAAAGTTTCATTTAATATATTTATTTTTTTGCTAACTCTATCTAAGTTGTTGTTAACAATTTTTTGCAGATTATAACTTCTAGCATTTAATCTATCAATCTTATCTTTCTCAAAATAAAAATCTTCTATAAGTCTTGAAGGTGACTCATATTCATTTAAGTTAAAACCATTATCTAAAAGCTCTTTGAAGGTTATACAATGAAAATCTTTAAGTACTCCACCCATATCATAGGAACCTAAAGTATAGGTATTAGTTTCGATATAATTGAAAAATACTAATATATATTTATATATTTCTTCTAAATTATTTATAGTAAATTCAATATTATTTTCTTTCAAGCGATAAATCATCTCAGAGGAAAGGGCAGGACTTACACCAGTAAAAATATTAGTAAAAAATTTCTTATCAAAATCTTTATCCATATAGCTTTCTTTAACTTTATCTATAAACTTCTCTTTTGTAAAATCAAAGGCATTTAGTTTTGTAGAAGCTGGAGGATATTTATATTCTACTCCTGAATACAGTACTCTATATGTGTTGATATCTGGAGTAATATGTTTAATACTATCCATTACAATATTGTCTCTTTGTCTTACTAAGCTTATATTACTGTGTCTTCCCATTATCTCTACAATAAGACTATATATACTATTAAAGCCTAGCTCATCTGTACTTTCAAAATCTAAAATAACAATTCTATCACTTTCAATTTGTCTTATATCAACTAATACTGCAGTATTTAAATATTTCCTAAGTACCATACAGAACATAGGTGCTTTTAAGGGATTTTCTTTTGAATTATTAGTTATTTGTATTCTTGGATAATTAGAACTAGCACTTATAAGCAGCTTTTGAGCTTTTCTACCTTTCTTAAAAGTTAAGGTTATTTCATCTTTTTCTGGTTGATTTATTCTTTCTACTCTTGCATTTACAAATTCCACTTTAAGTTCGTGAAGTATGCTGTGTAGATAAATTCCATCTAATGCCATATACATCTTCCTTTCTATATGGAATTTTTTCAATTATGTATAGTATAACATTAATGTTAAACATTGAAAATATAATATATTTTTCTATAATTTATGATAAAATAATATTATAGATTAAAAAAGAAATTTATAGATTTTAAATGATTTGATTTTAATACTTTAGTAAAAACTTATAAAAGGTGGTAGTGTGTTTGAGTTTAAATTTTACAAAGATGCAGGGAGCAGGAAATGATTTTATAGTTTTTGAGGATTTTGAAAATAAGTATGCGGATTTAGAAGCTTTGGCTAAAAGGCTTTGTGATAGACATTTTGGAATTGGTGGAGATGGAATATTAGTAGCTAGAAAAAATGACATTTGTGATATAGAGATGATAATAATAAATGCTGATGGTTCTTACGCTTCAATGTGTGGTAATGGAATAAGGTGTTTTGCTAAATTTGTTTATGAAAGTGGATATGTAAATAGTACGAGGATAAAAATTCAAACAGGAGATGGTATTAAAGAAGCATTACTTACTGTAGTAAATGATAAAGTTAGTGAAATTACAATAAATATGGGATTGCCATCTTTTAATCCTTCAGATTATTATGGAAACAGTGAAGTGGAAATCATAAATAAGGTAATTAATATAAACAATAAAGACTATAATATTACTTCCATGTTAATGGGAGTCCCTCACACCATAATTATAGATGAGCTTAATAAATATGATGTGGAAGAAGGAAAGGATATAGAAAAATTTAATTTATTCTCCAAAGGAACCAATGTTAATTTCTGTGAAGTTAAAAGTAGAAATCATATAATAGTTAAAACCTGGGAAAGAGGTGCAGGTGCTACTCTAGCTTGTGGAACAGGAAGCTGTGCGTCAGTGGTTGCTTGTAATAAGTTAGACTTAGTAGATAATATAGTTAAGGTAACTATACCTGGTGGAGAGCTTACCATTGAAATAACTAGTAGTGGAATTATGATGACAGGACTAGCAGAGGTTGTATTTACAGGTAGAATATAAAATATTTATAGAAAAGCCAAATTTGGCTTTTCTTTTTTTGCATGAAATTTGTTACAAGGTAGTTATTTACAAAAAATTCATAATTTCATAGAGTAAAATTTAGATTTAGGGACAACATTAAAAGTAAGAAATTACAAAAAGTAGGTGATTTTACATGGAAGAATGCTTTTTAGATTTAAAAAATACAAACATTAATATTGATTTAATTAATATCCTTCCTAAAGAATTTGCACTAAAGTATAAATTGATTCCCTATAAGTTAGAGAAAGATACACTTTATATAGCTTCTAGTGAAGAACTACATCCATCAATAATAGAAGAATTGAGATTCATTACTTTTAAAAACATAAAACAAAGTATAGCAGATATAGAAAGTATATTAAATTTAATCAACTATTATTATGATAAAGAAAAAGCACAAAAAACACTAAAAATGCTTAAAAAAAATAATGTTATTAAGCTTACGGACAAAGAGGAAGATGCTCCAGCAGTAGTTATATTAGATTCCATAATAAAAGAAGCGATAAATAAAAAAGCTAGTGATATACATCTAGAACCTTTTAAAAATAGGGTAATAGTAAGAATAAGAATCAATGGAGACTTAATAAAAATAGAAGAATTTCCTATGGCGATATATGAAAATATTACTTATAGAATAAAAATTATTTCTAATATGGATATAAGTCAAAAATTATTACCACAGGATGGAAAAATAAGCTTTATTACAAATCATATTAATTATGATTTAAGAGTAGCTTCATTACCTACAATAAATGGAGAAAAGTTTGTAATTAGAATACTGTATAAAAACGATGAAATATATAATCTTAATAGTTTGGGATTTAATGAAGAAGATAATAAAATGCTAAAAAAAATATTAAAGTCCAATAATGGAATGATATTGCTAACAGGCCCTACTGGTAGTGGTAAAACAACTACTTTGTATTCTATGTTATTAGAAATAAATAGGGATAATAAAAACGTAGTAACTGTTGAAAATCCTGTAGAGTACGAAGTTGAGAAAGTAAATCAAGTAAATATTAATAATAGTTCAGGATTAACTTTTAGTAAATCACTAAGGACTATACTTCGTCAAGATCCAGATATTATTATGGTAGGAGAAATAATTGATGAAGAAACAGCACAAATTGCAATAACATCTTCTCTTACAGGTCATTTAATTTTATCTACGCTACATTGTAATGACACTGCTAGTTCTATTATTAGATTAGTAGATATGAAGATACCTAAGTATCTAGTTGTAGATTCTTTAGTAGCAGTAATTTCTCAAAGGTTAGTTAGAAAAATATGTAGTAATTGTAAGAGTACCTATAATCCAACTATGGAGGAAAAGGAAGATTTAAATTTAGAGAAGCAAGATAAACTTTTCAAAGGTGTAGGTTGTGAAAAATGCAATTATACAGGATACAGGGAAAGACAAATGGTGTATGAAATGATAGTTATTACAGAGGAACATAAAAGATTAATAATTAATTTTAATGATGTTAGTGAACTTAGAAAGTATAGTTTTAACAGAGGTAATAAATGTTTAAAAGAAAAGCTTAAGGCTTTAGTAATAGATGGAATAACTACTTATGAAGAATATGTAGCTAATTTACAAGTAATTATTTAAGTATTAATGAGGTTGTATATGAAATATAGATTTGTTGCTAAAGATATAAATAATAATACTGTTAGAGGATATGAATTTGGAGAAAATAATATAGATTTTTTAAGAAAGCTTAAAAATAAGAGATTATTTTGTATTAAATATTTTGAAGTGAAAGATTTACCAATAAATCTTATTACACTGGTTTCCTACAAAGACATTGCGATGTTTTGCAAACATATGGCAATATCATTAAAATCTGGAATGAATTTTATAGATGTTTTAAATTTACTAATTTATAAAACTTCAAATAAAAGTTTAAAAAAGAGTTTAAAAGAAATAAAGCAGGATATAGAAAGAGGAAATAGTTTATACAATGCAATGAAAAATTACCCTAAAATTTATCCTAAGTTACTTATAAATATGGTCAGATTAGGGCAGGAAAGTGGAAATTTAGATGAAGTTTTTAATAATATGCATGATTATTATTTAAGTAGATATAAAATCAAAAAGAAAATATTATCTTCCCTAACTTATCCATCTATAGTTCTTATTTTAGGAATAATTGTACAATTATTTTTTATGACAAGATTATTACCTCAATTTGTAAGCCAATTTGAAGTTAGTAATGCTAACTTACCTAATATTACAATATTTTATTTAAAATTAAGCAATTTTTTAATAGGACATAAGCTCATATTATTACTTTTATTTTTTATTGTTGGAATTACCCTAATATTAAAAAGGAACTATATATTTAAAAATAAAGTTATATCAAAACTAATTATAAATATACCTTTTGTAAGAACTATTACGATAAAAAGATTTCAAGAAAGTTTTAGTAGTAGTATGTATCTTCTTATACAAAGTGGAATAAACCTAGTAAAAGTTTATGAAATAGCAATTAGTTGTATTGATAATAACTATTTAAAAGAAAGATTAAATAATTCATTAAAAATTTTAAAATTAGGTAATAGCTTGAGCAATAGTATAAGTAGTGCTGGAGTCTTTCCTGATTTTTATATTAATATCATTTCAATAGGAGAGGAAAGCGGAAATTTAAATCAAAGCTTTAGAACCTTGAAAGATATATTAGATGATGAAATAAATGATTTTTTAGATAGATTAGTTTCTATAACTCAGCCAATAGCTATAATTTTAGTAGGACTATTAATAGGATCTGCTATAGTAGCTATGTTATTACCGATGTTTACTCTATTAGAAAGTGCAGTATAAATGAGGAGTTTCTATGAAAAAAGGCTTTTTATTAATTGAATTTATATTGGTTATAGGAATTATTTCTATAATATTGTCCATAGGTATGATATCTTTTAAATTTTTTAAGAACTATGAAAACCAAATAGCAGTTGAACACTATAGTAATGAAGTAGTAAGCTTTATTAATTACAGTAGGAGCTATAGTAGAAAAGAATATAATGACGTAATTATATATATTGATAGAGAAAGAAATGAAATCTCCTCTTATTGTAAAACTAAATTAATAACTAAGCTAAAGCTACCACAAAATATTAGAATATCTTATTTTAATCAAGATTCTATTAAAATAAATAAGTTTGGATATAGTGGAAGTGCATTTACACTAGAACTTACAGATAATAGTGGTGACATAAATACAATTACAATGTTGGTGGGAACAAATTATGTTAGTATCAAAAAATAAAAATGGATTTATCTTATTAGAATTAGTTATTTCAATGACTTTACTACTTTTAATATGTACTGCAGTTTTTCAAACCATTATAGTAAGTAATAAAGTCTCTAATATTAATAGAGAAAAAAGTGAAACAGTTAAAATGATATATGAAATAGAAAAAATAATTCTATATAATTCTAACTATGAAGAACTTATAAGTATTTTAGATAAAGAAGTATATATTGCTAAAGATAAGTTACAGAATCATTATGAGGGCAATCTCGTAGATATTCTTCAATATAATAATCCTAAAGGTGAGCAATACATATGCTTAAAAATTGGGATTAATGAAGAACTAGTAAAAATAACATTGATGGGATATTTTAAGGAAGGTGAAATACCTATTGAATACACTTTTTACAAAGGGAATTATTAAAAAGAGTAGAGGGCATGGTTTATTAGAATTAATTGTTGCAGTAACTATAATAACTATTGTACTTTCAGGGCTCACATCATCATTTGTTAGTATGAATAAATTTTTTCATAAAGATATAAAGGAAATGAGAGAAAAAATTGATTTGGAAGAAGCATTATACTTTATAGAAAATCAAATTCATAATCAAAGTAGAGATGTGAAAGTTATGGAAGATGTGGTGATTCTATATATGAAAAATGATCCTATAGTTAAGGCAATAAAACTTATAGATAATAATTTATATATGCTTAATGGATATGATAATAATTTTCCTAAGGATAGTGGGTATAAAAATTATATAGTTAAAGATGTAAAAAAATTCCATATAAAAGTTGTAGATAGACTTTTATATTTAGAGTTAGAAGGCGTAAATGGAGTGAGAGTTAGAGGATGCTATTTAATAAGAAATTAAAGAAAAAAGGGGTTATGTTAATTCCTGTTATAATTATAGGAAGTATAATTATTGCTTTGAGCAGCTATATTTTTCAAAGAAAAATGCTAAATTTACAGTATGAAAAAAATAATAATAATTACCTATTAAGAGAAAAGATAGATGAAAAATATAGAGAGATTTTATTAACTAAATTATCACTTTATTTAAAATCGAACGATATAGAAGATTTCTCATCAGTTGATATAACTTTTCAAAATTCATATATAAAATATGATAAACAATATAAGTGTTTTATTTTAACTATTCCTTATAAAGGAAGACAATTTAAAGAAGAATATTATGCTTTAGAAGAGAAAACTGAAAAAGATTCTTTTAAATATATAAAAACTATTATTATAGAGAGGTGATAACTATATTTAAAAATAAGTTAGTCATTTATGGTAATAATGAAGAAGCAAAGGCAATAGAAGTTAAAAAAACTATACTTAATAATATAAAATTTAATAGAGAATATAGTAATGAACAAATTAAAAGTATAAGTTTAAAAAATAAAACTATTATGTTAGTAATTGAGGGAGAAGAGCTTTTCATTAAAACTATGAGTATACCTAAGGTAAGTAAAAGATATGTATACTATATATTGAGAAATGAAATAACAGAACAGTATGGAGAAAATGTGATGTTTTCTTATGAAATAATCAAAGAGGAGAAAACTTGTTATAATATCATCCTATATTGTTTTCATGAAAATAAATACTCTCTTTTAAAAAACTCTTCTATTTACAACTGTAATGGGTTAAGAATTAATTTTATACAAAACTATGTTAAAGACTTATATTTTAAAGAAATAGAAGATAAAAATTTTATTTTATTATTTAATTATAGAAATTACATATATTTATTAAAGGTGAAAAACAATATATTAACCTATAATAAAGTAATAAATTCATTAAATTTTACCTATGATGAAGTAAATGAAGCTATAAAAAGATTTATAGAAAAAAATAAAAAAGATTATAATATGTATTCTATAAACCTTAAAGAATATATACAGGATATCTATAATAGTATAGAACTATCGCCACTTACTATGGAAAGAATATTGCAATATGTAATAATTAGGTGAATATATGAAAAAAAATAGGTTTATATCTAGTGGATACATAAGTGTAAGAGAGAAGAAAACAGACAATATAATAAAATTAGTTAGTATTATCCTATATGTAATTTTAATATTAAATTTATTTTTTCTTAAAATTAACATGGATAAAATACATAGTTATGAAATGCATAAAAAAGAAAATAAAAGCCTTATAGAGAAAGAATTTAAAAGAGAAATAGTAGCTATTGAAAAATTTAATGATTTGACTAAAAATTTAAATTTAGATAGCTTCCATATTAAATTTATTAATATCAATGAAGATTCTATTGAACTAGAAATATTTATTGAGGATAAAAAACATTATATAAACGCAGTAAAAATAATTGAAAATAAATATAGTATTAAATATTTATCTCCTATAATTTATGAAAAGGAGAAGAAATATTTCAAGGTAGTATTATGAAGAGATTTAAATTGTTAAAACTTAATATATTGATAACAGTAACAGCTGTAATAGTAATTACTAATTTGTATTTATATAATTTTTATAGTAATATAACCAAAGAGGTAATTGGAGATTATAAATCAAAAGATGATAAAAAGAATTATGGATTTGTAGATGCTTTAGAAACAATATTATCTTATGAGAGTTTGAATATTGTTGAAATGAGCATGGATGGTGAACTATGTAGTTATAAAGTGAGCTTTAATGGTAGCTACAAAGAGTTTGTACCCATTGTTAATTATTTAAAAGGATTTCAATCTGTAGAATCCCTTAATAATATACTTATTATTCCTAACGAAAAAATTACTTTTGATATTACCTTTATTAAGAATAAATAATTATTGTTTTAGGAGCATATAATGATAAAGGAATTAAATAAAAATATAATTTTTATTGGTATGAGTCTTAGTGGAAAAACTACTTTAGGATATGAAGTCAGTAAGAAGCTTTGCTACAATTTTATTGATACAGATAAGTTGATAGAAGAACGAGAAAATAATACCATAAATAATATTTTTCTTTTAAAGGGAGAGCAGTATTTTAGACAGTGTGAAAAAAATCTATTAAATGATTTTAAAAAAACTAAGAGAACTTTAATAAGCACAGGTGGTGGTTTTCCAATTTTCAATGACAACATGAAAACTTTAAAAGATATAGGGATAGTTATATTTTTAAAGGTAGACCTAGAACTTCTTATAAAGAGAGGAAAAAATACTGTGGATAGACCCCTTTTAAAATGTGATTATGATAAGAAATTAAAAAATATATACAACGAAAGAATAAAAATATATAGTAAAGCACACATGACTATAGAGCTATCGGAGAATGAAGAAGAAAATATGGATTTAATAATAAATAATATAAGAAAATTTTAGAGCTTTAAGCATGTTTAAAAATAGTTTAGTTATATTTTTCGTTTTTAATTTCCACAGAAGAAACTTTATTATAAAAGCTGGAATACTATATAAATTAAATTTTTAACTAGGAAATCTATAATGTATTTTATTTCATAGGTATTAATAAATTATATTAACAATTTTCTCAATTACAATTGCAAATAGTATTGAGTTTTGGTAAAATAATATTATTAGCGACTATGATAAGGTGGTTCAAAATATGAATATTTTAGTTGTAAATGGTCCCAATCTTAATTTGTTAGGAAATAGAGAAAAGAGCATTTATGGAGACTTAACATTACAACAAATTAATGAAGAAATTAAAAATAGATTTAAAGATGCCAACATAAATATTGATTTTTATCAAAGCAATTATGAGGGTGATATTATTTCTAAATTACATAGTGCTATAGATGTATATGATGGAGTAGTTATAAATCCTGGAGCATATTCTCATTATAGTATTGCTATTCTAGATGCCATAAGAGCCTATAATATTATTACTATTGAGGTTCATCTTAGTAATATTTACAAAAGGGAAGAGTATAGAAGAAATAGTGTTATAAGCGAAGGGTGTTATGGTGTCATAAGTGGATTTGGACATTATGGATATATTATGGCTATAGAAGCGATAATAAACACCTTGCAAAAATAAACTTAAAATTAAGTTTATTTTTTTGCCCTAAGGATTATGGATTTATTAAAATTAATGATTTAGAGGTCTATTTAGAAAAAACTATTTCATATGCATGTGATATAAAAAATACCGTATTTTTTATATATACAGGTTATAAATTTAACGTATTTAAATAGATTTAGAGAGTTGTTTGTTTTAATTTTTAGGACAATAAATTGTCTGACAAACACAGCTCTTACTAGCTTTGTATATAGCTATAAATTGGTATTAATTTATTTTAAATAGGTTATAATAAATATAATTAACAAATGTTTAACTATTTATATTAGGAGGTAACATTAATGATTTCAGCTGGAGATTTAAGAAAAGGAACGACTTTTGAAGAGGGTGGACAAGTTTTTACAGTTATAGAATTTTTACATGTAAAACCAGGTAAAGGTGCGGCTTTCGTTAGAGCAAAATTAAGAAACGTTTTAACTGGAGGAGTTACTGAAACAACTTTTAACCCAACTGCTAAATTACAAGAAGCAGTAATAGAAAGAAAAGAAATGCAATATTTATATTCTGATGGAGAATTATATTACTTCATGGATCAAGAAACTTTTGAACAAATTCCACTAAATTATGAAAAAGTTGAAGATGCTATAAAGTTCTTAAAAGAAAACATGTTTGCAATAATTAAGTTTTATAAAGGAGAAGCTTTCTCAGTAGAAGCTCCAAACTTTGTAGAATTAGTAATTACTCATACAGAACCAGCAGTTAAAGGAAATACTGCTACAAATGTTTTAAAACCTGCTACTGTAGAAACAGGAGCAATTGTTCAAGTACCATTATTTGTTAATGAAGGTGAAACTATAAGAGTAGATACAAGATCAGGCGAATATATGGAAAGAGTTTAATATTAAAATTATAAAGAGTCAATTTAGAAATATTCTAAATTGACTCTTTTATATTTCCATTCTAAAAATAACTAATCATAATATATAGGATTCATTAGTGAAAATTTAATTTATGTAATATTTTAATTTCCACAACAAAAAATTTTCACTATGAATTAAAAATTAAGAATTGAAGATGAAAAGTTATGGTTAAAACTCCACTGCTAAAGCCTTCGGAGTTTTTTAAAAATAAATTTTATTTTAAGAAATTAGTTTGATTAAAACTAATTTCAACCTTAATTGTGAATTTTGAATTGTGCATTATTTTAAGTTGTGAATTAAAATATTTAATGGTGTAGATATATTCAGCTATACATTAATTTTTAAGGTAGTTTATTTATATATTATATATTGTATTAAAAGACCAGATAGTACCACTATCTGGTTCTATTATTTTTTGATAGAAAATATTCCTAGAATTCTTGAACGATTATTTTATTTTAGATTCATTAAAAAATATAAATACTAGTAATAATTTGTCCACCATCTAAATAATAATGAAGTATGAAAGGGTGATAAAAATGGCAAAAGAAATACTAGATATATTACCTAAAAGTATTAGAGATCTTTTAGAGAGTACTGTAGATATAAATAAGCTACAGGAAATTAGATTAAAAGTGAATAGACCATTATATGTTTATTCTAATAATAATGAAAAATCTTTTCATTATAAAACATCTTTAGAAGAGATGAAATATGTTCTTCAAAAAATAAGCAATTATTCTATATATGCTTTTGAGGATGAAATTAAACAAGGGTATATAACTATAAAAGGTGGACATAGAGTTGGATTATGTGGAACGGTAGTGACGGAAAATAACATAATAAAAACTATAAAGAATATCGTTTCTGTAAATATAAGGGTTGCAAGAGAAGTAATAGATTGTTCTAAAGAAATATTACCTTATATGATAGAGGAAAATAATGTTTTAAACACTATAATTATATCTCCACCTAAATGTGGTAAAACAACTATCCTTAGAGATATATGTAGAGTGTTATCTACAGGAAGCAGCAGTTTAAAGCTTACAGGAAAAAATATAACTATTGTAGATGAAAGAAGTGAATTAGGAGCTTGTTATAATGGAATACCTCAAATGAATATTGGAGATAGAACAGATATTTTGGATAATTGTCCTAAAAGCCAAGGAATAATAATGGCAATTAGAAGTATGTCTCCACAGATAATAATTTGTGATGAAATAGGAACCTCAAGTGATATGGAAAGTATAATTGCAGCTTTAAATTCTGGAGTTAATTTAATCACTACAATTCATGGATTTGATGTGGAAGATTTATATAAGCGTCCAGTGTTTAGAGAAGTTATGGAAAATGGTGTATTTAAACGAGCAATAGTATTAAGTAATAGAAAAGGGGTAGGTACTATTGAATACGTATATGACTTTACAAAGAGAGGAGAAATAAGAGGTGATTACAAATGTTAAAATTAGTAGGTTCTTTTATGATTTTAATATCCGCTTCTCTTATCGGATATTTGTATGGTGAAAATCTTAAAAAAAGGGTCATACATTTAAGGGAATTAGAAGGAGCTATATATCATTTAAAAAATGAAATAAGTTATAGTCATGCATTGCTACAAGATGGACTTATAACTGTAGCGGAAAAGACAAAAAGTCCAGTAAATAAAGTTTTTTACAGTGTATCTAATATGTTAAGAAAACATGAGTGTGATAGTGTATATGAAGCTTTTATAAAATCCTTTGAGGATAATAAAGAAAGTTTAGAGTTAACTAAAGAAGATATAGGGATATTTCTAAGTTTGGCTAAGACTTTAGGGGAAATAAGTTTAGAAGGTCAGGAAGAAATGTTTAAGCTGACAATTATAAATTTAGAAAAAGCCATAAAAAATGCAGAGCAGTCCTTAGAGAAGAATTTAAAAATGTATAGATATTTAGGCTTTACTATAGGTGCTATGGTAGTAATAGTTCTTATTTAGGGGGATGAGATAATGTTAGATTTCAATTTAATATTTAAAATTGGAGCAGTAGGAGTTGTTCTTATAATAATAGATAAGGTTTTAAAAAGTGGTGGTAAGGAAGAATATGCTGTAATAGCAAATTTTGCAGGAATAATAATAATTTTGATGATGATAATAAGCCTAATAAGCAAACTTTTCACATCAATACAAACTCTATTTTATTTCTAAAAGGAGGACACTATGGAAATATTACAAATAGTAGGTTTTGCATTTTGTGCTCTCTTTATTACTCAAACCATTAAAGGGAAAAGAGATGATATTGCATTATTTGTGAGTTTAGTAGCAGGAATAATAATATTTTTATTTATGATAAGTAAGCTGACAGTTGTAATAAATTTTCTTCAAACATTAGCAAATAAAGCAAATATTGATGTAATTTATATAGATACAGTATTTAAAATTTTAGGAATAGCTTATTTATCTTCATTTTGTAGTGAGGTATGTAAGGATGCCGGGGAAAACAGCATAGCATCTAAGGTTGAATTTGCAGGAAAAATATTAATACTTACTTTAGCAATGCCAATACTTATGGGAGTTATGCAAACTATATTAAAGATAATGTAGAGGTAGAATATGAAGAGGTTTTTGTTAGTATTAGCTATTATATTGTGGTTACCTTTTAATGTACAAGCTATAGAGGATACCACTGGATTAACAGAAGAACAAAATGTACAAATAGAAAAACTATATGATTATATAACTAATATACAAAGTGAATATGAAATATTAAACAATATGAATCCAAAAGAATTTGTAAAAAACTATATAAAAAATGGAGATAGTGGACTATCTATGAAAGAGCTATTTAAATACTTTTCCACATATGCATTTAAAGAGGTTTTAGTTGCTTTTAAATTAGTAGGTTCATTAATAATTGTAGCTATCGTATGTGCACTTTTAAATAATCTCCAAAATGCATTTAGTAATGAAAGTTTGACTAATATTGCTTATTTTGCTTGTTATTCTGTGATGATAATTCTAATTGTAAAGGGATTTTATATAGGTGTAACCTTAGCTAAGGATGCAATTATGGAAATGAGTAATTTTGTAGCTGCATTATTCCCTATATTAATGATGCTTTTAGCTAGCGTTGGAGGTTTTGTAGAAGCAACTTTAATGGATCCAATAATAATGGGAATAAGTAGTGTAGGAGCAAGATTTTATGCTACTGTACTAATACCAATAATTTGCATGAGTTTTGTATTGGAATTTGTTAATAATATTTCTGATGATTATAAAGTAAATAATTTATCAAACCTTCTTAGAAAATCAGCATTATGGACACAAGGAATATTTATGACTGTTTTTATAGCAATAATAACCATAAGAAGTATTGCGGCCAAAAGTCTTGATTTAGTAACTATGAAAACTGCAAAATTTGCAGTTGATAGCTTTATACCTGTAGTAGGTAAAACATTATCTGATGCTATTTCTACAGTAGCAGGTTACACAGTGCTTTTAAAAAATGCTATAAGCTCTATAGGTTTAATTGTAATAATAGTAATAATGCTACTTCCAATAATAAAAATACTAATTATGGCACTTATATATAAGCTTACTGCAGCTTTAATAGAGCCTATAAGTGATAAAAAAGTTGTTTCAGTGATTGATTCAGCTGGGAATTCTCTTATCATGATAAATTCTTGCATAATAAGTGTAAGCATAATGTTCTTCATAATGATTACCATTGTAGCTTCTACAGGAAAAAGTATTATAATGCTGTGAGGATAGGGTGATGAAAGGATGATAGATTCTCTAAAACAATGGATAATAAATATCTGTACTGCAGTGTTTTTTATTACAGCAGTACAGATGATATTACCAGATAATAAACTGAAAAAATATTGTAAATTTGCATTAGGTTTAATATTAGTAGTTATAATTTTAAATCCAATTGTTAAGCTTTTAAATTCTGAGGCAGACATTCATAGGCAGATTGAAAATTCTGCTGCATATATATTTGAAGAAAAGTATGAAGCAGATTATGAAAAATATAGACAAGCTAATGTAGAAAACACTATTAAAAATTTTGAGCAGAATATGGAAATACAGTGTTCAAAGGATTTACAAGATAAATATGGTAATAAAAAGTTTAATACAAAAGTAGAGGCTTCCTTTATTAAAGAATCTAATAGTTTTCAAATTGATAGTATAGAAGTTGGATTAAATGATAGCACTGTTGAAAAGATAAAGAAAGTAGAAATAGGAAGTGATAGTGTAACAGTGGATAAAGTTCAAGATTTGCAGGATGAAAATGCACTAGAAATAAAGAGGTATATCAGCTCTAAGTATAGTGTATCTGAAGAGATTATATATGTTTATAAAGAAAATTCATTATATAACAGCAATTAATTATATTAAACCTATGAATAAAAAAGGAGGAATAACTGTGAATTTTGATAGGCTCAAAAATATACTAATGGATTTTAACAAAAGTAAAAATAATAAGAATACTGGAATAAATAATCCTAATGAGGGAAAAAATAACTTAACAAGTAAAAAACTAAATTCAAACAACAAAACTTTCAATTTAATTTTACTTTTATTGGCTGGAATAGCTTTAACAATTGTAGGAAGCTTTTTTAAAGATACAAAAGCTTCTAATATGGTCAATAATGATAACAATAATAAACAACAAGAAGCTAGTATTATAGAAGCAAAAATGTCTTACAAAGAAAAAGTTCAAAATGAACTAATAAGCATTTTAGGAAAAATTGAAGGTGTTGGGAAGATAGAGGCAATGATTTATTTTGATGGTGGGGAAGAACAAGTTCCAGCATTTAATGTGAATGATTCAAAAAGTACCACAAAAGAAAAAGATACCGGTGGAGGGGAAAGGGATATAACACAGGAGAATGGTGGAAGTACTGTTGTGATGTCTAATGATGGAGGAAAAACAGAACCATTAATAGTTAAAACTTATAATCCTAAAATAACTGGTATATGTATAGTAGCTGAAGGTGCAGGAGATAAAGTAACAGAGCTTAGAGTACGTCAAGCAGTTACTAATCTTTTCGGTTTAGAGGAAGAAAAAGTGCAGGTATATCCTATGAAAAATTAGCATATAATGAGTTAGAAATAAAATTTTGGGGGGAATATAAATGAATAAAAAACAAACTGTAATTATTTCTGCATTGCTATTAGTTATAGTATTATGTGGATATGCGGCAACTAAGGTAAATGGACCACTATATGTAACTGATGATCAATTCATAGGAGAAACAGTTAAAGAAGAAAAAACTAAGACTACAAGTAGTACTAATTATTTTACAGAATCAAGACTAAGCCGTGAACAAGGTAGAAATAAGGCTATTCAAACCTTAAAAACTTTATTAGATGATGAAAATACTCCTGCTGAGCAAAAAGCTGAAGCTGCTGAAGAGTATAAGAATTTAGCACTTAGAACAGATAAAGAAACTAATATCGAGCTTGCTTTAAAAGCACAAGGCTTTGAGGAAGCAGTATGCGAATTAGAAGATAGTAAAGCTAACATAGTTGTAAAAATTGATAAAGAATTAACTGATCAACAAATAAGACAAGTAAAAGATGTGGTAATGAATAAAGCTAACATTAAAGACATAAAAATAAAGGCTATGGAATAATATTTGTAATATAATTCTTTATCTGATATAATATTTTTAACAACTTTTACCTATGTAAATGTAAGGGGGTACTGATATGGAAGAAAATAAAATACATGAGGAAATCAACGATATGGAAATGGGTATTGTAAAAATATCTGACGAGGTAGTTAGTGTAATTGCTGGAATAGCGGCGTCTGAAATAAAAGGTATTACTGGAATGAGTGCTAGCTTAGTAGGAGAAATTAGCCAAATCTTTGGAGGAAAGAAAAATGCTTCTAAAGGAGTTAAGGTTAGTTTAGAAGAGGATAGTGCTGTTATTGATCTATATATTACAGTTGAGTATGGAGTTAAGATATCTGAAGTTGCGGAAAAAGTTCAAAATAATGTAAGAAGAACTGTAGAAACAATGACAGGCTTAACGGTATCAGCAGTTAATGTTTTTGTACAAAATGTTATACTCCCTAAATCAGATAAGGAAGATGCAAAAGAGAACTAGCAATAAACACCCTCTGATAAAGAGGGTGTTTTTATGTTTAGTTTTCTTTTATTGTGTCAACTATTTATGATATAATTATTTTTAGGTTGAAAATAATTATATCATAGGTTATTGTATATATCGGTAATAAAAATAATGAGATAAAATTTAAAGATATTTGATGTAATACATATTATTTCAGGACTTAATGCATAGACGAATATAGCTGACCCTTTAGAAATTTCAATTCACAACTTTAATCAATGGAGAATTGAGAATGGACAATTGACAATTATGGNNGAAATTAGTTTTAATCAAACCAATTTCTTTAATAGATTTTTTAATAAAAGCGACTGTGTTACGTGAAAAGAAATCAATTGAAAACTTCTCTTATAAAAGAGAAATATCAATAATTATCCATTGTCAATAGTCAGTTCATATTACATAAGGTGGAGTTTTTAATAATTTAATAACACGATTATATAAATTTATAGATTAAATTGGTAAGTAGTACATCTACATATAAGGTATAATAATTATAATTTAAATTTCAACATATAATTAAAAATGACATAAATTAATAATTACATATTAGGAGGCAATTTATGAATAGAAAAAAATCAAGAGAAATAGCTATGCAGCTATTATTTGAAATGTCAATAAATAAAGAAAGTTATACTGATATAATTGAAAGCTTTAAAGAAAATACTGACATAAAATTGGATGATGTGGATTTTGGATACATAATAAGAATTTTAAAGGCTGTTAATGAAAACATGACTTTAATTGATGAAACTATAGAAAAAAATTTAGTTAAATGGAGCCTAAATAGATTATCAAAAATGAATTTAGCAATACTTAGAATAGCAGTTTGTGAAATTTTGTTTGAAGATGATATTCCTGAAAAGGTATCAGTTAATGAAGCTATAGAACTTGCAAAAAAATATGGAGAAGATAATGCTTCCTCCTTTATTAATGGAGTATTAAATAGTATAATTAAAGGTAAATAAAGGAGCTGAAATAAAATAACTAGTTAAGAAGATAAAATATTTTATTCTAGACGGTTCTATAGGTTACCCTGATAGTAACACTATAGACACACTAGTGGAAAAGTATCATAATTAACTAATTATTTTTCTATGCTTATTTAGATATTAAAAAGGGGGAATACTACAATGGGTATGAAAATTGATGGAAAACAAATTGCTGTGACTCATAGAGAAAACATAAAAGCTAGAATTGAAGAAAAAACATTAGTAGGTGTAAGAAAGCCGTCGATGGTAGCTATTTTAGTAGGAAATGATGGTGGATCTATTTCTTATATGAAAAATCAACAAAAGCTTAGTGAATCCCTAGGTGTAAGTTATAACTCTTTAATATTAGATGAAACTATTACACAGGAAGAACTTATAGATAAAATTAAAGAGTTAAATAATGATAATGCAGTAGATGGAATAATTCTTCAATTACCCCTACCAAAGAATTTTGATGAAAAAGAAGTAACTTCAGCAATCTGTCATAATAAAGACATAGATGGATTAACAGATATTAATACAGGAAGACTATACAAAGGAGAAAAATGCTTTATTCCTTGTACTGCTAAAAGCGTACTTGAGCTTATTAAGTATGTTGATAATGATATTAAAGGAAAAAATGCAGTAGTTATAGGAAGAAGTAATATAGTAGGGAAGCCAGTAGCACAGCTTTTATTAAATGAAAATGCTACTGTTACTATATGTCATTCTAAAACAAAAAACTTAAAAGAAGTTTGTAAAGAAGCTGATATATTAGTTGCTGCAATAGGTAGACCAGGATTTGTGACAAAAGATTTTATAAAAGATGGAGCAATTGTTATAGATGTTGGAACTACAATGGTAGATGGAAAGATTAAAGGAGATGTATGCTATGACGAAGTGTTAGAGGTAGCATCTCATGTAAGTCCAGTACCAGGAGGAGTGGGCGCTATGACAACAACTATGTTATTAAAAAATACCTGTGAGGCGTGGAATAAAAATGTATAAAAAAATAATTAGTGTTACCGCATTAAATAGTTATATTAAAAAGACTATTGATAATGACTTTATACTTAGTAATTCTAATGTTAAAGGAGAATTATCTAATGTAAAAATTCATAGCAGTGGACACATTTATTTTTCTTTAAAAGACCATTCTTCTAAAATAAACTGCGTTATGTTTAAAAGTAATGCAAACTCATTAACATTCATACCGGAAAATGGTATGAATGTTGTTGTTAGTGGAAGAATATCTGTATATGAAAAAGAAGGTGTGTATCAACTATATTGTAATAGTATGGATGTAGATGGACAAGGTGAACTATATGTAGCCTTTGAAAAGTTAAAGAAAAAATTAGAAGCGGAAGGAATTTTCGACTCTTCTAGAAAAAAAGAATTACCTATTTTCCCTAGGACTATAGGAGTTATAACCTCACCTACAGGAGCAGCTATTAGGGATATTATAAATGTATCAACTAGAAGAAATCCTAAAGTTAATTTACTTATATATCCTTCCTTAGTTCAAGGAGCTAATGCTAGTCAAGATATAGTAAGAGCTATAGAGTGTTTAAATAAAATAGAAGATGTAGATGTAATAATTTTGGCTAGAGGAGGAGGATCTATTGAAGAACTATGGCCTTTTAATGAAGAAATGGTAGCAAGAGCTATTTCAGATTCTATAAAGCCTATAGTTACAGGTGTAGGTCATGAAACGGATTACACTATAAGTGATTTTGTTAGTGATAAGAGAGCTGCAACCCCGTCACAAGCAGCAGAATTTACAGTTCCAGTTTTAAAGGATTTAGAAGAGAGATTAATGGGGTATAAAGGATTAATTAATATAAATATAGATAAAAAAATTAAAGAAGAAAAAAATAAATTAAATTTATATATAAAGACTCTTCAATTAAACAGTCCAGAAAATTATGTTATTAATCAGTATCAGACTATAGATAAATTTAAAAATTTATTAGATAATAAAATTGAGAGTATATTGGAAAAGCAACTATTAAAAATTTCTAAAAGCTATGAATTGCTAAGTGCTCATAATCCATTAAATGTACTAAATAAGGGGTATGCATTAGTTGAAGATGAAAATAATAATTTAATAACTTCAATTAAATCCTTAAAAGCAAAAGAGCAAATTAAAATTTTATTGAAAGATGGTAGTGGTGATTTTAAAGTTCAGTATAAGGAGAATGTTTAATGGCAAGAAAAAAAGAAAGTTATGAAGATAAATTAATGAAATTGACAGAAATAATCTCTGACATGGAGAGCAGTGAGCTAACTTTAGAAGATTCTATGAAACAATATGAAGCAGGAATTAAACTTTGTAATGAACTTTACAAAATGTTAAATGAATATGAAGGAAAGATTAAGTTATTATCCAATGGTGAAGAAAAGGATTTTAATTTTGAAGAAGTTGATTAATTCTAATTATTATTAAGTATATTACCTTTTATTTATATCAAATTTTTAAAAAAGAAATATGTACAATTGATAAATGGTAAAGTTTCTATTATTAATTGTATATAATGGAAAGGAAATGGAAATGTTTATAAAAGATTATAAAAATTTAATAGAAACATGGATAAATGAATATTTCGAAAACAAGTCATCAGAAAATAAAGGGTATTTTGAGCCAATGATTTATAGTTTAAATATAGGTGGAAAAAGAATCAGACCTATACTTTTACTTTTAGTTTATGGATTATATAAAGAAGATTATTTGGAAGCATTACCTTTTGCAGCAGCCATGGAGATGATTCATACATATTCTTTAATACATGATGACTTACCTTCTATGGATAATGATGAATTAAGAAGAGGAATGGCAACAAACCATATTAAATTTGGAGAAGCTAGAGCTATTTTAGCTGGTGACGGTCTACTAAATGAAGCTATGATAATAATGTTTAAGGAATGCTTAAAGTGTGAGGAAAGAAAAATAAAAGCTTCTAATGTTATAACTAATGCTTCAGGAGCAGAAGGAATGATATTAGGACAAATTATAGATATAGAAAGTGAAAATGAAAAAATATCAGAAGAAACAATGCTTAAAATGCATAAAAATAAAACGGGACAACTTATAAAAGCTTCAATTATAAGTGGAGCAATTTTAGGTGGTGCAACAGAAGAAGAAATTCATATTTTAGGAGAGTATGGGGATAAATTAGGATTAGCTTTCCAAATAAAAGATGATATATTAGATACTATTGGAGATGAAATCTTAATAGGAAAAAGCCTAAGTGATAGTAGCAATGATAAGACAACTTTTGTTAAAATGTATGGTTTAGAAAAATGTATAAATTTATGTGAAGAAATTACTAAAGAATGCTTTGAATTATTAAATAAACTTAATAAAAACACACCTTTATTGAGTGAATTAACCATGTTTTTATTAGAGCGTCAATATTAATTTAAAAGAGATTTTTAAGTGGAATTTACGATTTTGACATTTTTATTTCATATGGTATAATGTGTTTCAAAAGGTGGTGCAGTATTCTAGTCAGGTAAGTATTTTTGAGGACGGGGCTAAAAATCCGTTAAAGAGCATATCGATGAAGTTCCTTGTGCTGGCTTATAACGCCCAGTTGTGGGTTGGTGCTGGGAGTAAGGTTGTGGGGCAATCGCAAAGGCATGCGACATTGACCCTACATCCGTGGAGACCATTGTATGTGCTTTGGAAGAGATATCTAAAGTACGGCAATGGATTAAACCTGTATTGTGGTAAACTTAGCTATGTGCAGAGTAGCTTGCCTTGAGTGGGGTGGGTAGAGGTGAGAACAAACCAATATGCTTAGGCCAAAGCATTGCGGTTATTGCTCACTAAAACCTATGCTGCAAAAGAGGATAAAAAAATACCTAACTGTTGAGGAAATCTCCTAGACTGTTTATTTTATAAAACATATTAGGGATTGTAGTGTGGACTAAGTGGTAATCTAGCCCTGTAGATTTGGTAACACTATAGATAGAGCATTAAAAGGAAACTACTGAAATGGCGACATTTTAGTTGCTCTATGGGAAATCCTGCTGGACCTAAGCCGCAAAATTTACTTAATATGTTACCACTTTTTGATTTTTTTGGAGGATTATATTGAGTAAAGATAGATGTAAAAAAAGAAATAAAAATTCAAAAAAAGAGGGTAAAAAAAAAGAAAATCGTTGGATTTTTATAATTATTNNCTCAGTTTCACTCTTATCTGAAGCTACACTATCACAGGTAAATGTACCAATAGCTATAGGAATATTACTTTTTATTGTTTTATTAGGAGTTATCTTTGATATAGTGGGTACTGCTGTGACTGCTGGTAATGAAGTGCCATTTCATTCAATGGCATCTCAAAAAATAGGGGGAGCCAATATAGCTGTAAAATTAATGAGAAATGCTAGCAAGGTTTCTAATTTTTGCAACGATGTTGTAGGCGATATATGTGGTATAATAAGTGGATCTGTAGGCGTAGTTATAGTAGAAAAAATTAAACATTTATACCCAACCTTAAATTATGTATTTATAGCAGCTATAGTTAGCGCTATAATTGCTTCTATGACCGTAGGGGGAAAAGCTATGGGGAAGAAATTTGCTATTGCAAAAAGCAATGATATAATTTTTACGGTTGCAAAAATATTACATTTTGTAAAAAGAGGATAAAAAAATGACAAAATACTTACATAGTTATAGTGATTTTAGCAGTATAAGAGAGATGAATATACAGGAATTAAATGAGTTTGCTCAAGAAATACGCCAATTTTTAATAGAAAAAGTTTCAAAAACAGGAGGCCACTTAGCTTCTAATTTAGGTGTAGTTGAGCTAACTATTAGTTTATTTAATGTTTTTAATTTTGATAAAGATAAAGTTATATGGGATGTAGGACACCAGTCTTATGTTCATAAAATTTTGACAGGAAGAAAAGATAAATTTGCTGGTTTAAGGAATTATGGAGGAATAAGTGGTTTTCCTAAAAGAGAAGAAAGTAAATATGATTTTTTTGAAACAGGTCATAGTAGTACTTCACTATCTGCAGCTATAGGAATGGCACGTGCAAGAGATTTAAAAGGGGAAAAAAATGATATTATTGCAGTCATTGGTGATGGTGCTTTAACTGGAGGTATGGCCTTAGAAGCATTAAATGACGTAGGTGATAAAAAAACTAAACTTATTATAATATTAAATGATAACCAAATGTCTATATCTAAAAATGTAGGGGGAGTATCTACTTATTTAAGTCAAATAAGAATGGATTCTTTTTATAATAAAATGAAAAGCGATGTTACATCAACATTAGAAAAAATACCTACTGTTGGAAAAGGAATGGTAAATTCTATACATAAAATTAAAGATGGTTTAAAGCAAATTTTAGTACCAGGAATGTTTTTTGAAGATATGGGTATTAAATATATTGGACCTATTGATGGACATAATATAAAAGAGGTAAGCAAGGTATTAAAAATGGCTAAAAATATAAATGGGCCAGTTGTAATACATACATTAACCACCAAGGGAAAAGGATATTCTTTTGCTGAAAAATCCCCACATAAGTTTCATAGCATGGGACCTTTTAATTGCAATAATGGGAAATGTGCTCCTAGTAAACAAAAGAGTTACTCATCAGCTTTTGGAGAGGAACTTATAAATATAGCAAAGGAGAAAAAAGAGGTAGTAGCAATTACTGCTGCTATGCCTGAGGGAACTGGATTAGGGGATTTTGCTAAAGAATTTCCTAAAAGATTTTTTGATGTTGGAATTGCAGAACAACATGCAGTAACTATGGCTGCTGGTATGGCATCAGCAGGATTAAGACCAGTATTTGCGGTGTATTCAACTTTTCTTCAAAGAGCTTATGATCAGGTTCTTCATGATGTAGCATTGCAAAATTTACCGGTAGTTTTTGCTATTGATAGAGCTGGGCTAGTGGGACAAGATGGAGAAACTCACCAAGGAATATTTGATTTATCTTATCTATCACATATACCTAATATGACAATAATGAGTCCTAAGTGTGTAGATGAACTTAAAACTATGCTTAACTTTGCAGTAAGTGAAAATTACCCCATAGCTATAAGATATCCTCGCGGCGGAGATAATGAAAATATACATTTATCTCCTATAAGGAAACTTATAAAGGGTAAATGGGAAGTGCTTCAAGAGATGAAAGGTAAAATAGCATTAGTAGCTACTGGAAAAATGGTTCAAAGTGCTATTTTAGTTAGAGAGAAACTTCTACAAAATAATATTGAAAGTACAGTGGTGAATGCTTGCTTTATTAAACCTTTAGACAAAAATTTAATAAAGGAACTTATAGAAAGTGGATATAGTATTGTAACTATTGAAGACAATGTAATATCTGGTGGATTAGGTAGTAATGTTCTTCAATATGTAAATAGTATTTCAAAAAATACTAAGGTTATAAACCTGGGATTTAATGATAAATTTATAACTCATGGTTCAGTAGATACCTTATATAAAATGTATAATTTAGATGTTGAAGGTATTTATAATAATATTATAAATCTTCTATAAAGGAGTTTATATGTGTAACAACAAGATAAGATTAGATGTTTTAGTCTATAATAAAAAAATTGCTAATTCTAGAGAAAAAGCTAGAGAGTACATAATTGATGGCAAAATTTATGTTAATAATATAAAGGAAACAAAATGTGGCAAGAAATTTGATGAAAATGTACTAATAGAGTTTAAAGGAGAAGTTATGCCCTATGTTAGTAGAGGAGGGCTAAAGCTTGAAAAAGCTTTAAAAATTTTTTCAATTGATTTAGAGGAAAAAATTTGTTTAGATATTGGAGCATCTACTGGCGGTTTTACTGACTGTATGCTTAAGCATAGAGCTAAAAAAATTTACGCTATTGATGTTGGGACTAATCAATTGGTGGAAGACCTTAGGAGAAATTCTAGGGTAGTTTCTATGGAAAATACTAATGTTAGATATTTAAGTTTTGAAGACATTGGAGAGTATTGCGATTTTGCATCAATAGATGTTTCTTTCATATCTTTAAAAAAGGTAATTCCATCTGTGGTAGGTCTATTAAAAGATGATGGAATATGTGTTGCTCTTATTAAGCCTCAATTTGAAGTTGGAATAGGAAAAGTAAATAAAAAAGGTGTTGTTAAAAAACCAGACATTCATAAAGAAGTTATAATTAAAATCGTAGAGTTTCTTAAAGAAATAGGTCTTAAAATAATAAATTTAGATTATTCTCCTATTAAGGGACCCAATGGTAATATTGAATATTTAATAGAATTTACTAAGAATCATAATAATAAGGAAAAATTTAGTTATGACCTTATTTCGAAGGTTGTAAATTCATCTCATTTTACATTATCTATGGAGGAGATATGAAAAAAATAGGTATAAATATTAATTCAACAAAAGATAAAGAAGGTAAAACAATAAAGTATGTTGAATTAATAGTAAGAAAATACTTTATAAATTGTGAAATATACAAATTCTATGATGCTCTTCATTTAGAAGAAGAAAAGAATAAGGATCTAGACTTATTGATAGCCTTAGGTGGAGATGGAACTATTTTAAGAGCTGCAAGAGCAGTAGAGAAATTTGAGACTCCTATACTGGCAGTAAATATAGGTCATTTGGGTTTTTTATCTAGTATAGAATTGTCCGACTTTGAAGAGGCAGTTAAAAGGATACTTAATAAAGAATTTCGCATTGATGATAGGATGATGATAAAATGTTCACTTCCTAAAAGCAATAGTGAATATTATTATACAGCCTTAAATGATATTGTTGTATCAAAAGGAACTTTATCCAGAGCCATTAGTTATTATATATATATAGATAATACTTTTTATATAAATTATAAGGCTGATGGATTAATTATTAGTACCCCAACAGGGTCTACTGCATATTCATTATCAGCAGGAGGTCCTATAATTTATCCAACTTTGGATATTATATCAATAACACCAATTTGTCCAATTTCAGTAGGGATTAAAACTATAGTATTGCATTCGGAAAATAAGATTAATATTAAAATAAAATCTTATTCTGAAGATGCTTATTTAAATATTGATGGACAAAATGTAGTTGAACTTAATCATGATGAAGAAGTATTTGTAGAAGTGCTATCAAGAAAATGTAAATTAATAAAATTTAATGACTATAATTATTTTAAGGTATTAAGAAAAAAAATAATTTCTAGGTCAATAGAGTGTGAAGGTGATAATTCGTGAAAAGTTTACGTCATGAAAAGATTTATGAGATCATTAAATCTAAAGATGTTGAAACTCAGGAAGAATTAGCGGAAGAACTAAGGAATGAAGGGATTAATGTAACCCAAGCAACAGTTTCTAGAGATATTAAGGAGTTAAATCTTATAAAAATTTTATCTCATAATGGAAAATACAAATATTCAGCACCAACTAAAGCAAAAAATTATAATCCAAATGCTATGGCAAATATGTTATCAAAGACTGCTTTAACTGTAGAAAAGATTGATAAGTTTTTAGTAGTTAAGACTATATCAGCTTCAGCTTCTTTAGCCGCGGAAGCACTGGACTCTTTTGAACTAGATGGAGTAGCAGGTACTATAGCTGGAGATAATACTGTTTTAGTTATTACTAGAAGCCATGAAAAAGCAGAAGAAATAGTATCACTAATTAAAAATTTGATTCATAGATAGGATGATTTAAAGATGCTTTTACAATTAAATATTAAGAACTTTGCATTAATTCAAGAATTATCTATAGATTTTGAAGAAGGTTTTAATGTTTTATCTGGAGAAACTGGAGCAGGAAAATCTATATTAATAGATGCAATTAATTATGTTTTGGGTGGAAAGTTTAATAAAAACTTAATTAGAGCTGGTGAAGAAAAGACTATAGTAGAAGCAATTTTTGCTATTGATAATGAAAAAACTAAAAATATTCTAGATATGCTAGATATAGATTATGATGATGTAATAGTTTTAACTAGAGAAAGTTTTAATACAGGAAAATCTATTGCAAAGGTAAATAATAAGACTTTAATACTATCAAAGATAAAATTAATTAGCGAAGTGTTGCTAGATATTCATGGTCAACATGAAAATCAAAATTTATTAGATAATAACAATCATATAAACTATGTAGATGCCTTTGGTAGTGATAAAATAGAAGATTTATTAAAGTCTTACAAGGAAAACTATGATAAGTTATCCTCAATTGAGAAAAAGATTTCTGATTTAAGAGGTAATAATAATCAGAGGGAAAAAAATATGGATTTTATTAAATTTCAAATTGATGAAATAAATAATATAAATCCTAAATTAGGAGAAGATGAAGAATTAGAAGAAAGATTTTCACTTTTATCCAATGCTGAAAAAATAGAAAAAAGTTTATTATCCTCTTATAATTTATTAAAAAATAATCTAGAAGAAGGATTTTCTGTAATCGATGGTTTATCACATGTTATTAGGGAACTAAGAACTATAGAAAATCATAAGACTGAGATTAAAAATATATCTAATGCTTTAGAGGAATGTTATTATTTGATAGAGCAAAATACAGATGAAATTAGAACTTTAAAAGATAGTATTTATTATGATGAGAAAGAATTAGAATTTGTAAATTCTAGAATGTATCAACTAGGAGTTTGCAAGAAAAAATATGGAGAAACTATTGCTGATATATTAAATTATAAATCTGATTTAGAGCAAAGATTTGATGAATTATTTAATAGTGGTGAAATTATTGAAAAGCTAGAAAAAGAAAAAGTGCAATTAGTAGATATAATGCAAAAGCAAGCTCTAAACATTCATCATATGAGAGTTGAAATTAGTGAGCAATTAGAAAAAAATATAAAAAAAGAGCTTGATTACATAGGACTTGATAAAAGCACCTTTAAAATAGAGATAATACACACTACAGAATTATCAAGTAATGGAAGTGATAAGGTGCAGTTTAATATTTCTACGAACCCAGGTCAACCGCTTCAACCTTTAGAAGAGATTGTATCTGGTGGAGAGCTGTCTAGAATTATGTTAGCACTTAAAACAGTATTTGTAGATAAGGATGAAATTCCTACTGTAATATTCGATGAAATAGATACAGGAATAAGTGGAAGAATAGCTCAAAGAGTTGGAGAAAAAATGTACTTAATTTCTAAGAATCATCAGGTTTTTTGTGTAACTCATTTACCTCAAATTGCTAGTATGGCAGATTATAATTATTTAATTACAAAAGAATCATTGGAAAATACTACTTATACCAATGTTGTAAAAATGAGTAAAGAAGATAAAAAATATGAAATTGCAAGAATGATAGGTGGTAGTGAAGTTACTAAATTAACTTTGGATAATTCAGAAGAAATGATTGAGATGGCAAATATTTTAAAGAGAAATATAATATAATATACATAATATAAAAAAGAAATGGCAAAATAAAACTATGAATTAATTTTGAATTAATTCATAGTTTTTTATTACAATTAACAGAATAAATAAATTAATAAAATTTAAAAAAATAATAAATAATGGTAGTTGTGGTAAAAAATAATTTTTAATTATTAACTTAAAACATTAGCACTTATTAAAACTTTTTAACATATATAGAATTAAAAATTAATAATATACAATTAATAAGATATTAAATTAAGTCTAAAATTTTCTAATATATAAGCTCCTACCTTTTCATAGTAATCGAAAGATAAGTATTCATTAAAGATCTTTTTCTTAACCTTTCTAAATAATAGTAATATCATATTAATTTTAACTTTTAAAGAAATATCCTCTCAACATAATAAGTATTAAAACAGGGCAATTTAAGAGTACAGACTTGAAAAGGAGGTATAGCATTATGAAGAGACGTAATGGTTTATGGTGCTTTTTTACATCAATTTTCTTATCTCTAACTATAAGCAATTATAGTTCTTTTAATGAATATATTTTTCATAATACATTAAAAGAAGAAAATAGGCATATAGAAGCATCCTATATTAAGGATCATGACCTAAATAATATACGAAGTGGCAACATTAATGATTTTAGTAATAACGATATATTATTAACTCAAAGCACATATGCTAAAACTTCCGAAATAAAACTATATCCGGGAGGTAAGCCTATAGGAATAAAACTTAATACTAAAGGTGCTTTAATAATTGCTCTGTCTGACATTGAAACAAAAGACGGAATTGTTAGCCCTGCAACAAAAGCGGGAATACAAATTGGAGATAGTATAATAAAAATAAATGGAGTAGATATAAAGAGTTCCGAAGATGTATCTACCTATGTAAACAGATGTAATGGTGATGAGATTACTATTACAGTTTATAGAAAAGATAAAACTTTAGATATAGCAGTGAAACCTGTTTTAAGTGCAAATGATAATAAATATAAAATTGGACTTTGGGTAAGAGATTCAACTGCTGGTGTTGGTACATTAACTTTTTATGATAATAACACAGGAAAATTTGGAGCATTAGGACACCCAATAACGGATGTTGATACAGGCAACATAATGAATATATCAAATGGAGAAGTAGTTTCTTCTAATATCGTATCAGTAAGAAAAGGAACAAAAGGAAATCCAGGAGAACTTAGAGGAATATTCGTTGATGAAGAAAAGTGTCTTGGAAATATCTACAACAATACTGAATGTGGAGTGTTTGGAGAAGGAAATATTGGTCTAGTAAACAATAGTTATTCTGATCCATTACCTGTAGCATCTAGAGATGAGATAAGAATAGGTAAAGCGCAAATATTAACTACAGTGGAGGGAAGCGAACCAAGATTTTATGATATAGAAATTGAAAAACTTTTACCTCAAAAGGAACCAGGATCGAAAAGTATGATTATAAGAATAACAGATAAAGAATTTTTAGAGAAAACAGGTGGCATAGTACAGGGTATGAGCGGAAGTCCTATAATACAAAATGGAAAAATAATCGGTGCTGTTACTCATGTTTTAATTAATAAACCAGACACTGGATATGGAATTTATATAGATTGGATGCTAAATGATGCGGGGATTTTAACAAAATAGGTAGATTTTATGTATAAAAAATAATAAAATGTATAAGAGTAGTATTATTTTATACATTTTATTATTTTTAGCAATTTTTCACATTTTTATTTTTTTATGATTTTTTAAGAAGGAATTGTTTTAGTTTTGTCGAAATTATAAATTGTTAGTATATGGCAATTTATAGAAAAAGGGGAGTATAATAATATGGAACAAACTAGTATCAGTGTACTTATAGCAGATGATAATAAGGAATTTTGTAATATTCTTAATGATTATTTATTGAGCCAAAGAGATATAAATGTTGTTGCGATTGCAAAGGATGGTATAGAAGCTTTAAAACTAATACAGGAAAAGAAACCTGAATTAGTTGTTTTAGATATAATTATGCCACATTTAGATGGACTTGGAGTACTTGAAAAATTAAATAGTATGAATTTAGATCCTATGCCAAGAATAATTGTTCTATCTGCAGTAGGACAAGATAAAATTACTCAAAGAGCGATAACACTGGGAGCAGACTATTATGTAGTGAAACCATTTGATATGGATGTATTTACAAAAAGAATTAGACAAATGTTTAATAATACAATAACTAGTGATGATACTAAAAAACCAGTAATAGTAGATACACCAGAAGTAAAAGCTACGCAAAATGAACCTATGAATTTAGAGGCGGAAATTACTAATATAATTCATGAAATAGGTGTTCCTGCGCACATTAAAGGATATATGTATTTAAGAGAGGCTATTACATTAGTTGTAAATGATATTGAATTTTTATCTGCAGTTACTAAGGAATTATATCCAACTATAGCTAAGAAATATAATACTACTGCTAGCAGAGTTGAACGGGCAATAAGACATGCAATAGAAGTAGCTTGGAGTAGAGGCCAAGTAGATACCATAAATAAATTATTTGGATATACTATTCATAATGATAAAGGTAAACCTACAAATTCAGAATTTATTGCAATGGTTGCAGATAAGTTAAGACTAAAAAATAGGGTGGGATAACACAGCGATATCAAGGGTTTACGGCTGGTTCGCTTTTTATGAAAAAATTAAATTTGTGAAATAGGTGTATTAATTTCTAAAAATAATTCAATAGACTTTCTTCGTTTATAGGATAAATGGAGGAGGTCTATTTTGATGAAAAATATTAACTTTTTAATTGACGAATTCATGATTTATTGTGAATCAAAAAACCTATCTAAAAAAAACTATGATGAGTTATGAACAAACTTTAAGATTATTTTCTAAGTATTTAGAAGAGGAATTACAAATAACAGATGTAACAAAAGTAACTGAAAAAATATTGCGAGAATACATTAATTATATTAAAGACAGAGGAAAATATACAATTACAATAAATGAAAGTACTTTAAAAATTAATACTCCACATAGAAGAAAAGATTATAATAAAAAAATTTCTATAACAACTGTAAATAACTATATTAGGAATATAAAAGTATTTTTTAATTTTTTAAAAGAACAAAATTATATAAAAAAAGATATAGTAAAGAATATCAAACCTTTTAAAAACCAAAGAAAAGTAAAAGATTTTGTAACTGATGAGCAATTTGCTAATTTACTAAGACATATAGATACAACAAAATTTCATGAGTATCGTGACTATATTTGTATTCAAATTCTTTTAGATACTGGAATGCGGGTTGGAGAATGTTTAGAAATCAAAGTAGAAGATATAGATTTAAATTATAGAAGTATTTTGCTTCCAGCAGAAAATACAAAAGGAAAAAGGGATAGATATGTTTATTTTAGTCAAATAATGCATAGAGAATTAAGAAGATGGTTGCAATATAAAGATAGATATATAGAAAGTGAGTATTTATTTTGTACTAGTAAAGGAAGTCCTGTACTTATTAGAACTTTTGAAAAGAAATTAAAGGAATATGGGAAGAGAATTAGAATAGATATACATCCTCATCAATTGCGTAATAATTTTGCAAAAAGATTTTTAATGGCAGGAGGCTCTATTCATACATTATCTCAAATTTTAGGACATTCTAGCATAAAAGTGACTGAATCAGCCTACTTAGATTTAACGGATGCAGATATAAGAAAATCATATCAACAATTCAGTCCTCTCACTAATATGAGAGGAGGTAATAAATAATGACAAACTATACAATAATCCAAAATGATACAATTACCTCCAATTTGAGTGACGGTGCTTTTAGATTGTACTGCTTATTACAAAGCATGTGCTATAACAAAGATTACTGTTTCCCTAGTCAAAGCTATTTAGCAAAGAAATTAAATAATAAATCCGTAAGAACAATTCAACGTTATTTACAAGAGTTATATAATGCCAAACTTATCCAAAAACGTCGTAGAGGGTCTATAAGCAATGTCTATACAATCTTAGGTAAGAAGATATTACAACAGGTAGATAAAGCTGTAAGCAAGGCTAAAAACGCCTATAAAAGCTATAAGAACAAATATAAGAAAGAAAAAGTTTCTTCTTTTAATGATTACGAGCAAACACAATATAATTTTAATAATCTAGAAGCTGTATTATTGGGAGAAATAGAATATGATCCTGATGCTTTATTAGCCAAAGACTAGGATTAATAAGAAAGTAAAAGCAAAAAGCACCTGCAGAGTTAGTGGCTCTACAAGTGCAGCAATTAAATAATTCAATCTAAATTATAAGCTTATTTATATTGTATCAGATTTTTCAAAAAATATAAATAGATAAGCTTATTTGTCATATGAAAAATTAATATTAATTTATATTAAATAGTATTAAAGAATATATTATATAGTGTGTAGTATATTGTTTAATACTATTTTTTATCGTGATAATAGAAAATACAAAGTTGTCCACAGGTTAATTTCTAATTTATGCAAGTAATTTTAAATAAAAATAAAATAATGTCGCATAAGAATGGACAAGTTAGCAGCAATAGATAAGACAGAGCAGTAACACAAAGAAATACAAGAGAAGAATTAATTATATTTAATATAGTTATTAAGCTTTTAAAACGTGTTGCTATGAGCTACGCGTTGATTGTGTTAATAATTACTGTTACCACAATTGGCAACGCAGATTTAAAATCCGCTAACGTTTCAAATGTTAAGACTATAAATGTATTGCACTAACGTGCAACATTCTAAAAACATTTCACTTTTTTATTTGGGGTACAGCCTTGCACCCTAGTTTCCCACGTATGTAAGAATATTTTTGTAAGAACTTTTAGGGTCGAAGTGTCGACACCGATATATATTGCTTTAAACAATGGATGTTATATTCTATCACTAGTTTACTTGGTAAGGATGTAACTGACAAAGAAGACAAGGGGTGAACAAAATGGACATCCCTTGTTTGCTGGTAAGGGTGATAAAGGTGTAGGTGAAATACCGACACCTGAAGGAAAACAAGAGATACAATAAAGAAACATGTAGAAGATGAAGACAAGGGGATAGCGAAATGCGACACCATGTTGATAAAGACGATAAAGCTGAAATCCCAATTTGGGACTACGGCAGAAGAATCCAAGAGCAACAATTATAATGAGGATGCCTCAATTCAAGGCGCCCTTACCTGCAGTCGCGATTTGCGACACCAGCTTCCCAAATTGGGAACATGCTAAAATATAAAATTAACTAACACAGAAAGTGATAGTGAGATAAGAGTGTCGACGAGAAAGGCACAAGAAAGACACGTTGATTTAAATAATAAATAACATAATTGATAAAAGAAGCTTTGGGGACAAGATGTTGTCCTGCTCTGAGATACTAGAAAAGCATATCTGAATTATTCAGATATGCAGCAATCAATTTAGTGTTGGTAAATTAGAAAACTTTCAATATAGGGATTATTCCATTAGTAAGAAATATGAATACTTTGTTAGAGTATTCAAAGAAGAAGCTTTCGAAGATAGCGACATTGAAATTGCGGAATGTAATCTAAAACATTCTACTTTAGCACCAGTAACTAATTTAGAAGATTTTCTTGCACTTAAAAGTAATTTAAACAGTGTGCCACGAAAAGATATAAGCTTAAATATACAAAGCACTAAGCAGCACTACACAGGTAGAGAATTACCAGTAGTAGATTACACCACATTTAAAGATAACACATACACATTTACTTTCTATTTAAAAGAGGAAGAAGTAGAAAAGTTTATAGATATATACCACTTAAAACAAGTTATTTTATATAGGGATAAATGGTTTAAAATATACGGTCAAATAGATGGATTAAGTATAGAAAATACTGATTTAAACGGATACACCGTAAAGTTTAGTATAACCGAAACAGATTATACTGAAGAAGTGGAGGTTTAAATGTTAGATTTAGCGACTAATGGATACACAAAGGAAGATGTAGTAAGACAACTGCATTATGCTACAGGTTCAAGGGAAATAAAATATACTATAGAGCTTTTAAATAAACATGATATTAAAATCGGAGAATTAGAAGCAGAGCCGACAGGTAGTATACATTTTGACTCTTTAGCAGAAATAAAAAGAACTGCTAATTTGGTTATAAAGGAAAACTTATTTAAAGATATAAACTGGTTGAATGATAGAATTCGACCAGTTTTAAATTTACGAATGAAAGATGGTGGATGGGCTAAATGGAATATGGGAGTGTTTCTTATATCATCACCTACTCGAAAAGAAAGCGGGGCAAATATATTAAGAGACTTAGAATTATACGACAAGTCTCTAATTTTAAAAGAAGATAAATTTTCAAGTAGATATTTAGTACCTAAAGGAACAAATTACATTGAAGCAATAATAAACATTATAAATAACGCAGGAATAAGCAAAGTAGATATTAAACCTTCAAATTCAATTGTAGATGTGGACAAAGAATATGAAATAAGTACAAATAAATTAGAAGTTATTAATTCTTTGTTAAAAGAAATAAATTACACTAGCTTATGGGTGGATGAAGCTGGTGTTTTTCGAGCGGATAAATATTTAATCCCAAGCGAAAGAGAAGCAGATTACACTTATAGAGATAATCAGCTAAGTGTAATTGAGAATGGAGGAATAGAGGAATTAGACTTATTTTCCGTCGCTAACAAATGGGTTGTAGTCGCAAGTAATCCGGAAAAAGAACCATTAATATCTAAGTATGAAAATGTATCTGTTACCTCACCAATATCTATACCAAATAGAGGGCGGACTATAGTAGATTATAGGACTGTTGATGATATAGCTGACCAAATTACCCTAGATGCTTTTACAAAAAGAATTGCGTATGAGGCTAGCCAAATTTATGGAGAATTTCGCTTTAATACTGCTATAATGCCACATCATAGTCATGCGGATTTACTATTCATAGATCATAAGAATATGGGGATAAACTCGAAGTTTACAGAAGTGAGTTGGCGGATAAATATCGGAAACGGCAATATGGAGCATACGTGCAGAAAGGTAGTTTATATATGAGTGAAGTAATTAGAATAGAAGAATTAATAGGACACAAAGATAAAACAAATGATTATAAACTAGGGAAAATAGATAGTAACTATGCAAGTGGCAGACCTAAAATAATTTTTGATGGCGAAGATATAGCAAGTTTAAAAGGATATAATTATATCTCTAGCTATACACCAAAAGCAGGGGATAGAGTACTATTACAGAAAGTTGCAGGAACTTATATTATTTTGGGAAAGATTATGTAGAAATCGGGTGAAAAGAAGAAGTAGACTGTAACAGATCTTTTTTATTTAATTTTCTTTTGTTTTAAATTTTATACAACAGCTGTACAATAATTGCGATGCGAAAGTTCATCATAATGGATGGCACAATAGCCAAAGAGATTGTTGGTAGTATGTATAAAAATTACATTTTTGATTTTAGATTGACAAATTTTCATATATCGTCTATACTGTATAAATGATGCAAATATTAGTAAAGAAGGGTTTAAGAGGTTAGAACAGATATTAATTTTGAAGAATATGAGAATTTAATTGGGAAACTAAGTAATCTAAAAGTAAGAGAATGGTATATTTACCATGATAAAAACATTGTTAATAAAATAGATAAATCATTAGCAATAAAAGAGCAAGCTATAGAGGCTCATTTATTAAGAAACAAATATAGAATGCAAGCTAGAAAATTAATGAAAGATAGAAAGTTAGCAGCATATTTAGATATTAATAATTCTAATTTACCATTTGAGTATTATGAAAATAAATATTCAAAGCAAGGATACACTGGTAATTTACTTTATAGAAAAATATTAGAAGCTTCAAACAGAACAAATAAAGAAGTAAATAAACAATTAGGAATAATGTAATAAGAACTAGAAGATACTTAATAATGTGTCTTTTTTAGTTTGCAATAGTGAGTATCTATAGATATGAGTACTTACAAATGGCTATAAATAAAGGGCTATCAGTATAAATTGATAAAATTGTAAATAGATAATTTTTGCAACACAATTAAATAAATTTTAAAGGCAAGATATTAGGGCATATAGCCTTTTTATTTTGCCTATTTTTATAATAAATATATTAAAATAGTTTACATAAGTACAATTATGTATGTATGAATTTAAAGTAAACTAAAACAAGAGGTGAGAATATGGAACAAGAAATAGTAAAAGTAGCAATTAGTCAGGGGTTAGGATACGCATTATTTGTATTCTTATTAATTTATGTTCTTAAAACTACACAAGAAAGAGAAAATAGATTAAATGCTACCATAGATAAAAATCAATCAATAATACAGGATTTAGCAACAAAATTAAATGTAATTGAGGATGTAAAAAAAGACGTACAAGATATAAAAAATAAAATTAATTAGGATGTGATAAACTTGAAAATTGCTATAGATTGTGGTCATACACTTGGTGGTGCTGACTATGGAGCAGTAGGAGTAAAAGCAGAATCTGTATTAACAAGAGAAGTAGGGACTAGAGTTATAAGTAAATTAAAAGCATTAGGTCATACTGTTATAAACTGCACTATAGATAATTGCAATAACTTAGGTAAAAGTTTAGCTTATAGGGTGAATAAAGCTAATACTAATAATGTAGATTTATTTATAAGTATACATTTTAATTGTTTTAACGGACAGGCACATGGAACAGAAGTATTTACATGGGGCGGTGAACAATTCCAAGAAGCTACTAGGGTATTAAATAATTTAGTAGGATTTGGTTATGCCAATAGAGGAATTAAAGATGGCAGTAATTTATATGTGATAAGAAATACAAGAGCTAGATCAATGTTAATAGAATGTTGTTTTTGTGATAATAGAGAGGATATGAATAAATATGATGCAGAAAAAATGGCTAATGCAATTGTAGAAGGAATTACAGACACAGCTATGCCTAACAATGGTAATTGGTATTCTTTAGATAGAAAGCTAGGTATTGTTACTGCCAAAGATGGTTTAAATGTAAGACAGAGTAAATCTACTAATAGCAAAATATTAGGTGTTTTACAATATGGAGAAAAGGTAAGATTATACAGAAAAGAAGGGGAGTGGATACACATTTACTATCCTAATCATGGTGGATATGTACATGGTGATTATATAGAAGTGCTGTAATTTTAAAATTAAATAGTATGCTTTTAGAAATATTTATTACTAGTTTATGGAATATGTGGATATATATTTGGTATAATATATTGAAATACTCTTAGGATTAATCCTTTATTGTGATAAATGGTATGTAAATCAAGGAGGAATAATAATGGGCGAAAAAATGGTTTATTTATTGGTAGGATTTATAACATTTTTTATAGTAGAGTTTTTGGCCACAAATGTGGGCTCAGCACTTGGGGCTGGTGTTCATGAGGCAGGTATTATAGTTACTGCAATTTCAATATTATGTGCAATAATAGTAGTATGTACATTTATAATTGTTGATGAAATAAAAAAACATGCTAATACGAAATAAAACGATATTAATGTACTTTATAAGGTAGTTCTTAACTTATGTTAGGAGCTACCTCTTTTTTTTTATTTGTCTAAATGATGTACTTGTAATAATCATGGAAGATATTACGCTTATATTATAATAAATTCTTTGAAATTCACAGAAATTATTAAGCATCTTTTACATTTTTGGAAAATTATATATAATTATGTCGAAAACTGTACAAGCTGTAAAATATATTATATTATAAAAGAAAATAAACCACTGAGAACGCTAAATCACCAATGGTTTATAAAATGATATGTATTTCTAAATTTATTATCTTCATTATATAGTAATCTGTTTAGAAGTACAATAATATAATTGTATATTTTGGAGGTAAAGATGGGACAAAGAAAAGTTTATTATTACACAATATCAATAAAGGAAGTATGTTCAGATAATGATGTTTTAAGAGAATTAAAAAATATATTTAATAATATATTTGATAATTATTGCGTTGAACATAAGGAAAGTGATATAAAAACTTTAGCTTTATGTAATAAAGAAGTAATGTTGGACATAATATATGAAGATAATACTTATCTATTTGGAAGAGTGGGAAAAGAGACTGAACATTATAATGTGGTAAAAAGAAATAAAAGCACTCTTCAGTGCAAATATGCGATTGATGGTGATGACGCAAAGAATACTTATTTGGAAATATGCACTCATTTCTTATTAGACTATACTAATGGAATAGTTGGGTTTATTTTTGGAAAATCTGCACCAAGTGTTCACTCTTTAATTAATATAGTTAATGAATATGATCAAAACTATATAATGAATATAGAAAATATTGCAAGCGAAGATTCAATAAAATCTTTATTAAAACCTGGAGCAACATTGGGAAAAATAAAATATGTATATAGGTTACCAAATGTTGAGATATTAGAACATTTGGGATTAAGCAAATCACAAATAGGAGCGTTATTGGATACCAACATAATGGAAGCTGAATTAATTCTAAAAAATACAAGAAAATTAATTACAAACGATGGGAAAGTTATTAATAATATATTTACAGCTTTTTCTAAGTTGCCACAAACAATTAAAGATACTATAAAATTTTATGGTAAAACACCGAATTCATCATCAAAAGATTATAGATTTGACTATCAGGAAATATCTTTTTCTGTTGATATTGATGAATATAGAAGTGAAGCAGGTAAAAAAATCAAATTAGAACCAGATGAGGTAGCTGAAAAAGTACTTCATAAGCTACGTAGTTTATATAAAGAACATAAAATGGATATAATGAGATTTGCAGGATTAGATTATTAGGAGAGGGTGTTAAATGAAAAAAAGATATAAGGTTATATTATATTCTACAATAACATTTTTTATAATATATTTTCTTGTGAAAAAATCAATAATAGATTTAAATATATTACATGAAAATCATATTAATTTTATTACGATTAATTCAGTATTTGCAGGTTTTTTATTTACCTCTTTAGGAATAATGTTAAGTTTAGCATTTAATGAGGCGTTAATAAAATTAGAAAGAACAACAATAATGGATTCTATATATGTAAATATTATTTTAGGAATATTATTCAGCATATCATCTATAATAATATCAATATCAAACTTATTACTTGATTTTACTAATGTTAAATTAGTAGTCATACAAGAAGTTTTTAAATATTTTATGCCTACTTTAGAATTGACATTATTGTTATTGACAATATTTCAATTTGTTTTATCAGTTAATAATACTAGGTTTGTCATTAGAATTGTTAGAAATAATATAAGGAAAAAATTTCCAGATAAAGAAAGTATGAAAAAAACTTTAGATAAAATAAAATAATATTTAGATTAATATGGAAATCTATAAATATTATTTTAATGTACTGTGTAAATTGAGTCTTAACATATTGATGTTATAACAAAAGGGTTATTAGGAATTGTATCTAGTAATCCTTTTTTTATTTTAAATATATTAATATGTACTGTTTTCGTTGGAAGAGTATTGTTCCTGCAATCGCAGGAGAGTAATTTATATTTTATTAGTATATATGAATGTGATTTTACTATTAAATATATAAATATTCTTTATCCACATTTGTGGATGCTATAAAATAAAGTGTCGAATAAAACTATATATAATATGTAGGAATTTCTTAAATATATTTGATTCTTTTAAATAATAGACGTATAATATGCGTATAAAGTAATTTAAAATAGCCCTATAAATGAATGAAAAATTTATTGGTGTGTATTTTTAGAAATTTACAAATAATATAAAGGTTTAAAGTTAGCAAACCGTTGGTATTGCTCAAGTAGATACCATAAATAAATTATTTGGATATACTATTCATAATGATAAAGGTAAACCTACAAATTCGGAATTTATTGCAATGGTTGCAGATAAGTTAAGATTAAAAAATAGGGTGGGATAATACAATATAATAGATCGACATTACTAAAATTAGAAAAATTGTATATATAAAAATGTCATGGCTATAGATCAACTGATATATTTTATTAAGTTGATTAAAAGGATATATTTCACGAAAACCTCTTATTGGTTGATATATAAATTTCAACTAATAAGAGGTTTCCTTTTTTGCTTAAATTAATGGGAAATAATTCAAACTCAGGAAATACTCTAAAAAATTATGTAATAAGATTCACAATTGAACAAAATTTTAGAATTATATAAAGAAAGTTGATTATTAAAGTAAAAATAAAAATACCTTAGATATAGGAATATGAGTCAATCTAATAAGTATTTTATGGAATTTGAAATATCCATTAGAGAAGATAATAAGTTTACAATGGAAGCTATACTTAAGGACATGATCAAAAATACAAAAGAAATGACTAAAATAAGCAATAAACTATCTAATTAGAGAAATAATTATTTTATTTTTTTACTTAAAGTCTTCTTTTAAAAAATATCTAATTTGATTTAGATATTTTTTATTTGTCATTGATTTTTCTATGGAAAGTATTATATAATAAAGTCAATAAACTGGAAGTTTTAGGCTAATTAATAAGTAGACTTTAAAGATATATTCAGTAATTTAAATATAGTAAGTTTGAACTAGAAATAAATTTATTTATTAGCCTATGTATATCATTAAATATTACATAGGTTTGAACTTTTTAGGAGGTATTTTATGAAACTTTATGAGAAAACCATTAATAAAGAATATATATATAAAGGAAAAATCTTAAATTTAAAAATAGAAGATGTAGAACTTCCTGACGGCAAGACTAGTAAAAGAGAAATTATAGAACATCCTGGAGCAGTGGCTATACTAGCTTTTAAAGATAAAGATACTTTAATATTAGTAGAACAATTTAGAAAACCATTAAATATGTCAATATTAGAAATACCAGCGGGTAAATTAGAAATTGGAGAAAATCCAGAATTATGTGCTGTTAGAGAATTAGAAGAAGAAACAGGATATAAGTCAAAAGAATTGGAGTATTTAGGGAAAATAGCAACTACACCAGGCTTTAGTAATGAGTATATTCACATATTTAAAGCCATAAATCTATATGAAGGAAATATAGGTGGAGATGAAGATGAGTTTATAAATCTCCATGAATATAAAATAGAAAAAATAAAAGAGATGATTAAGAATGGAGAAATAATTGACGGTAAGACTATCGCTGCATTAAGCTTCTTATAATTATTTTAATGGCATATAACTTTATCTTAATACATAAATATTAATTAACTTTATGTAGTTAAGGAGGAGTTAGAATGTCTTTAAGAACTTTATCAGAAGGAATTAATAGACAATTAGATGAGGATTTAATCTTATATTTCATTGCAATACTTTGTCTTTGTATAGGTATTGTTCTAGGTATATATGGAGTTAAGAAGCTAACAGCTGTAGAAAAAGATTCAATTGTAAACTATATAACAGTAATATCTGATAGTTATTCAATAAAAAGTACAAGCTATAAATCAATATTCTTTCAAGGTGTAAAAAATAATATATTTATCATCTTTGCATATTGGGGATTAGGACTAACAGCTATAGGTATTCCAATAATACTAATCTTAAACATTTTTAAAGGATTTACAATAGGTTTTACTTTTAGCTTTTTTATATCAAAATTAAGTAATAAAGGGGCCTTATTATCATTTTTCGGAGTTCTTCCACAAAATTTTATTTATGTTCCATGTATTATCTTTGCATCAGTTTTAGGAATTAAATATTCTTTTTCTAAAATTAAGAACAAAGTTTACTATAAAAATATAAATTTAAAATCAAATACTTTAAATTATTCAATCACTCTTTTATTTTGTGGATTAGTTACTTTCATAGGCATACTTTTTGAAACTTTTATAAGTCCTTTTCTAATCAAGTTAATGTTATAAATATAGGGGTATCATTTTATGAGTAAAGAATTAAGGGATTTTCTGATATTATACCTTAGAACTTTAATCATCATAATTTTTATGGGGATAATATTACCAAATATATTAGATTATACACTTCATTTGATAACTAAGGGTTCAACAATATATGAAAATAGTATTTTAGTTTGTAAATCTATTGATAAACAACGTGAGCTGTTATATAATTACATTCATATCTTTAAACTTTTTATAAATTTTTAGATTTTATGGAGTTTTATATGAATGAATTATTAAAAAAATATATTGAGCATTTACAGTTTAAAAATTTATCTTACAATACAATTGATGCATATAAAAGAGATTTAACCAATTTCATTGATTTTTTAAAGAGTAGAGATGAAGAGCTAAATACTATAGCTACTGATGTAATCATTCTTTATGCACAAAAGTTACAAAAGGAAGGTAAAGCTAATACTTCAGTTATTCGTAATATTATTTCAATAAGAAATTTTTATAAATACCTACTTATAAATAAAATAGTAGATGAAGACCCAACTTTAGCTTATGAACTTCCTAAAAATAAAAAAGAAATACCTAAAATTCTAACAGTAGAAGAAGTAGATAAGTTTTTATTACAACCAGATTTATCTACTGCTAAAGGTATAAGAGATAAAGCTATGTTAGAGGTTATGTATGCTACTGGGATAAAAGTGAGTGAATTATTAAGCTTAACAATCTATGATATAAATTTAAAACTTCTTTATATTAAGATTAGGAGCAAAGATGGAGATGAACGAATAATTCCTTTAGGAAGAACAGCATGTAAATATCTTAGCGAATATTTAGAAGTACGTGATCAATTTAATAAATATAACTTTGATTTACTATTTTTAAATATTAAAGGTAATAAGATGAGTAGACAAGGTTTTTGGAAGATAATTAAATATTACTCTAAAGAAGCAAATATAAATAAATATATGAATTCTTATACTTTGAGACATTCCTTTGCAGTTCATTTATTACAAAATGGTGCAGATATTAAATCTGTTCAGGAGTTATTAGGTCATAATAATATGAGTGCTACCCAAATTTACTCATTTATTTCTAGAAAAAATAAGATTGAAGAGATTTATAGAAAATCTCATCCTAGAGCATAGTAATATTGATAAACTGAAAGGAGTTAGGATTAGATGACAAAAAAAGTTGTACTTATAGTACTAGATAGTGTTGGTATAGGAGAGCTTCCTGATGCAAAGGAATATGGTGATGAAGGAAGCAATACCTTAGGTAATATAGCCAAATCTATAAATAAACTTTCATTACCTAACATGGAGAAATTAGGATTAGGACATATAGATGAAATAAAGAATATAAAAACTTGTAATAATGTGGAAGGTGTTTACGGTAGATGCATGGAACTTTCCAAAGGTAAAGATACAATTACAGGGCATTGGGAATTAAGCGGTGTTGTATTAGAAAAACCATTGAAAACTTACCCTAAAGGCTTTCCTAAAGATATTATAGAAGAATTTGAAAGTAGAATTGGAAGAAAAGTGTTAGGAAATAAAGTTGCTTCAGGTACAGCAATTATTGAGGAACTTGGAGAAGAGCATATTCAAACAGGATACCCTATAGTTTATACTTCAGCAGATAGTGTGTTTCAAATTGCAGCCNNATTGCAGCACATGAAGAAATAATTCCATTACAAGAGCTTTATAATATGTGTAAAATTGCAAGAGAAATGCTTGTAGATGATAAAATGGTGGGAAGAGTTATAGCAAGACCATTTTTAGGAAATAAAAAAGGCGAATTTAAAAGAACTTCTAATAGACACGATTATGCATTAGACCCATTTGATAAAACCATTCTAGACTATATTAAAGAAAATAACAAAAGTGTAATGGCTGTAGGTAAAATAGAGGATATATTTAATAAAAGAGGTGTTACACATTCAGTTCATATAAAAGATAATATGGACGGTGTAGATAAAACTATAGATTATATGAAAACTGAGGATTGTGGGTTAATATTCACAAATCTAGTTGATTTTGATATGAAATACGGTCATAGAAATGATGTAGAAGGTTATGCTGAGGCATTAATGGAGTTTGATAATAGATTACCAGAAATACTAGCAAGCTTAGGCGAAGATGATGTGCTTATAATAACAGCTGACCATGGATGTGATCCTACTACTGAG
>NZ_DDOV01000114.1 GCF_002341865.1 Clostridium sp. UBA2485
AAGTACAACCAGTGGATATGTTTCCACAGACAAGTCATGTGGAGACTGTTGTACTTCTTTCCCACAAAAAAAGCAGACACATATATCAACGTAAAAGCAGTTGACGCTGGAAAAGGTAGATGCAATGCCTTAAAACATTTTTAATTAATTTAATAACCAAATATATAAAAACAAAAAGTTGTTTGCTCTGAATGGGGTAGACAGCTTTTTTATATATGCAAATGTTAATCATGCTTTAGGGAAGAATATCTGGATAAAGAAAAAATAGACTGTCAAGCTGTCTCCGTTGCGTAGATTTGTAGATTTATTGATTTGAAAAAAAGAATTGGTCTACTGATAGGTGTAAAAGCAATTATAAATTCCTTTATGCAATATATAATTGACATTATGAAATATATGATATACAATTTAATCATCAGGACAGAAGAAGGAGGAATTTGGTGAAAAACAAAAAACTCAAAATTGCCAGAATTGAATGTGATATGAGTCAAGAGGACTTAGCAGATATTGTTGGCGTCACGCGGCAAACTATTGGTTTGATAGAGTCTGGAAATTATAATCCAACATTGAAACTTTGTATTGCAATATGCAAAGCTCTCAACAAAACATTAAATGACTTATTTTGGGAGGAACCATAATGAAAAGCAAAAAAATCAAAGATGAACGTGTCTTACAATTAAACAATAAAATTCAAAGCGAAGCCTATCTTATAGTGCTATTCCTTGCGGTTGTTTCTGTTTTTATTAAGTCCTATGTGATGGATATGTCCTTCTCACAGTATGCATTTGAGCTTGGTATTATTATTTTATCAATAGCTTACATTGCGGTAAGAAGTATGTTAGTCGGATACGATTTTATGAACAATTCTAAAAGTGGAAAGGTATCAACAGTATGGACTATTTTAATTTCAAGTCTTGCTATAACCATTATAAACGGAATAAGAAACTATTCTCTATATGGCGATAAGTATACTGGAATATTAGATGGACTCTTTATTTCAGTGTTAGTGGTTACTTTTATCTCTGCAGCTATTTTTAATTCCGTTGTATTCGTTATTCTATACTTTTTCAATATGAAAGGGCAGCAAAGGATTGAAAAGAAGCTCAATGAAGGAGATAAACAAGATTAATTGTTTGAATCAAGGACTTTTCTTTTATTGCAGAAATAAAGAGATTGGAGGAGTAGCATGCAAAAAGATAAATGGATTTTATGTCCTGTATGTGAGAATAAAACTCGCCTTAAAATTAGAGAGGACACCAGACTTGAAAATTTCCCATTATACTGTCCTAAATGTAAACAGGAAACCTTAATTTCTGCCAAGCAAATGAATATAGCTGTTATCAAAGAGCCAGACGCATAGACGCAGAGCCGATACCTCGTGAGAAACAACTCAATGGTGCCGGTTCTTTATTTTGCTTCTGATCATGTATGATAGAGAAATGGCAAACCAGCAAAAAGAAATATGAAAGGAAATCAATTATGAGTAAGAAATGGATTTTAAGTATTATTACAATGACAATATTGGGTATGACCCTGCTTATGGGGTGTGGAAATAGAACAAATACAATATCGACGGATTTATCTGCTTTGCAAACAGATATTAGCACTTTAACTGTATCTGAAAATGTGCAGGTTGTAGGGCTTGGAGAAGCGAGCCATGGTGTAAAAGAATATCATCAGATGAAAGCAGAAGTGTTCAAAGCATTAGTCGCAAACAATGGATGCCGGACATTTATTATTGAAGGCGACTTTGGAGGTGCGTTAAAGGTAGATGACTATATTCATGGTGGAAAGGGAACTGCTGAAGATGCTGTTGGAGAAATTGGTTTTGCGATTTATCGTACACAGGAGATGGCTAATTTAGTGGATTGGATGCGTTCTTATAATGAAAGTACTCCTGAGGGAAAAGACTTGCATTTTTACGGAATGGATATACAGCGATACGATAATAACAAGGAATATCTGTTTTCCGTGTTAGATATAGCGGCACCTGCCTTAAGTAAAAAATATAAAATGGCATTTTCACAATTAACTGATGAAACAAGATTGACTTTAAGTAGTGATGTTTTGGATAAGTCCAAAATGGATGCATTAGGGTTGTTAAAAGAAATGGACGCTGCTGAAAGTGATATTGTAACCATTTCTGGACAAACTGCCTTTGATTTTGCAAGGGAAAGTGCAAATACAATCTATCAGTATAGTGAAATATTGTTGAGCAATAATGCCGAGTATAACTCTTTACGGGATAAGCATATGTCTGATAAAGTAAACTGGTTTCTACAGCATGGCGATGACAGTGTACTCTTTATTAGCGGTCATAACGGACATATTGGAAAAACCTCTGTTTCCGGCTATACTTGCTTGGGAGAATTACTGACGAACGTCATAGGGGAAAACTATTTTGCTATTGGGACAGATGCAGAGAATACAACATTTAATTCACAAGATAATAATGGAAATTTTAGTGTTATGGAAGTTAAAAACCAAAATGCGTTGAATAGTCAGCTTGACAATATGGAGAGTAAC
>NZ_DDOV01000033.1:0-1017 GCF_002341865.1 Clostridium sp. UBA2485
ATTTCAACCTCAATTGTGAATTATGAATTATTAATAGGCTCCTTTACAGTATCCATCTGCCACTTTACTAAAGCCTTCTTGCTTTAATATTATTATAATTAATCCAAAGACTTCATAGGATGAAGTTAGGTCTCTATTCATGCTTTTAAGTTTACTTTCAATAACTCTGCAAAGGGATGTTAAATCTCCTTCCGTTAGCGGTTGTTTTACATCATCTGAAGCTTTGCTTACTGTGCTTTTAATTTTATTAACCTCAAATTTTTCAACTCTACCATTTTTCTTTATAATTTTCATTAGTTTCACCTCTTTTTTTAAATGTGATTTATTTTAGTATAAAGTAAATTATCATAATATTCAACCTAATGAATTTATAATATAATAAAATTCAAACTTTATTTACTGTAGGCTATAATATAAAAAAGGAAATTCTATATAGAATTCCCTTTTAAAGCTACCTTAAACTCGTATATTACTTTTCAAAATCTTTTTTGAATTCATCTATTGAATCTTTTAAAAGAGTTACACTATAAGCAACTGCTGGGCCTCCACCAAAGCCGGTGGCTACTATTGCGGATTCCATAATTTCCTCCGGAGTCGCTCCAGCTTTTAGCGCATTATATACATGGATTACTATACAGTATTCACATCTACTAAATACAGCTATTCCTACACTTATAAGCTCTTTAGTCTTTACATCGATCTCGCCTTCTTTACTTGTCTCTCCTAAAAAATTCATGAAAGCTTTCATTTCTTTTCCATTTGTTTTTGATACAGCTTGTACACCTGACATAAATTCATTTAACATTTTTCTTGGACTTTTACTCATAATACCCCTCCTAGCAATTCTTTTGTACTTTGAACTCAGTATAACAATGTTTGTATATGTTTACAATAAATGTAGTGATATTAACTATTTGATATTTATATATACTAAGTAGCATCTATAGATATTTTGTATAAAAACTTAGAATAATACATAATTAAGTCGAAGATATTTTACTCAATTCACAATTCACA
>NZ_DDOV01000033.1:1058-105430 GCF_002341865.1 Clostridium sp. UBA2485
CCATAATTGTCAATTGTCAATTAAGTAAATAAAAGGCTATGAAACATTTGTTATTTAACATTTCATAGCCTTTCATTTACTTAATTTTTATTTTTTCTGCTGTAAGATTTCTTTTGATTATGTCTTTTAAAATACCTATATCATCATTACTGCTAAAAGCCCTTTTAGGAATTATCATAGATTTAATATCTCCTAAATAGATAAACATACTGTTTTTTGATTCCGTTACTTTAAAAATATTTTTCCAACCTATATTGTTATTACTTGATTTGCTAATTAATAAAATCCCATCATCATTTATAATATAATTTTGTTCTTCCTGTAAAAGCATTTCACTTTTAAAAACCTTTTTTGAATAAAAAACAATTAGAAAATAAAAAGCTAATAAAATTAAACTAATAAGTAAAATCCCTGTAGGTATCATAACAATAAACATTTCCTTTAATAATTGAGTATCCATACCATTAGAAAGTACTTTAAAAAGTATTGTACCTATAAACAAAATAAAATATAAAAAACCAGCTGCATAAAAATGTTTTCTACTATGATGAATATTAAAATCTTTATAATCTTTAAATTCTAGCTTAAAGTTAGCTTTTACTTCCTTTTTCTTTAAGTTATCCATAACTCTCCTCCATATTTTAATTTCATGCTTTTATCATACATTAAGAAATAATCGCTTGTAAACCTTAATCATAAGTTATAAATATTTATTATTAAAAATTATGTTTATTTTATGAAAAGTTTAATAAATATATTTAATACTAAAAAATTCTCTACAGGGTGTTTCAAAACCTGTAGAGAATTTTTTAATATTATTTTATTCTTCGAAGTTAAACTCCCTATTTACATATTTAACCAATAATTCAATAGATGCTTCTATATCCTTCATATTTACAAAGGCATTTGGTCCATGTACATATCTCATTGGTGCAGATATACCAGTACATCTTACTCCAAAATTTGATCTATTTATAGCGCCTACATCGGTACCTCCAGCATAGATAACATCTCGTTGATATTTTATATCATTTTCCACACAACACTTAATCATTTCTTCAACTAAGTATTCATCACAAATTACACTGCCATCAGATATTTTTACAGCAGTTCCAGCACCTAAAGCATTACTTCCCGCATCACTATTAGGATAATCATTAGCTATAGTACCATCTAAAGCTATACCTATATCTGGATTTATCCTATTTGCTGCTACAGTAGCACCTCTTAAGCCAAGTTCTTCTTGAGTAGAAAATACACAGTATATATCATTATATGGTTTTTCTATTTTTTTAAGAGCTTCCGCTAATATATAACAGCCTACTCTATTATCTAATGCTTTTGCACATACATTATCATTCTTAAGCTCTACAAACTCCCCTATATATGATGCTACATCTCCAATTTTAATATATTTTGATGCTTCCTCTTTAGATTGTGCACCAATATCTATATATAGCTTTGTTATATCTTTTTTAATATTTTCAATCTCACAGGAGTTAGCAATAACTCCTATTGTCCCATTTCTAAACTTAACTCTACTCATTATAGTAGGTATTATAGGAATTCCACCTAAAGATCTAACTATTATAGTACCCTTATCCTCAATCTTCATTACTTGGAAGCCGATTTCATCCATATGAGCAGAAGCCATTATTTTCTTCTTATTTTTCCCATATCCTTTTTTGAATACAATTAAATTTCCCAATGGATCAGTAATAATATCATCACCATATTTTTTGATTTCTTCTTTTATAACCCCTCTAATCTCTTTTTCATATCCACTTACACCAAAAGCTTCTGTTAATTCTTTTAGAAACATATATTTATCCCCCCAATTAAAATTTACTTACAAGGTAATTTCTACAAAATTTATTGAAATCCTTTTTATTCGATTAAAATGAAACCTATCTTTAAGATTTCACGTAAATTTTATAATAAAATATATTTAAATTTTAAAAATTTATTACAAATTAAAATATTATTGTAATACTTTAATATACATTATATAAGTAGGATTTATAAATACTTTATTAGGTTTTATAAATTCAAAATGTATAATTCATAATCCACAATTTTACTTAATTCAAAATGCACAATTCACAGGTCACAGTTCACGATTGTGGATATTTATCCACCCCTGGGGTATATTACAAATCTAAAAAGTTGTAGAAAACCAAAAGTATGTACATAAAACTAATAGTAAAAACTACACTCTAAAATATACCCCTGAGGGTGCAGTATGATATGGTCAAATATTTAATACATTAATCAATATTTTAGTTATATTATATACTTTCATTATTCTAATTAAATTCAATGGATGTCGTTCCAAACTATACTGAACCTCAGGGGAACCCTTTCAGGGCTTCACTACTGTTCCCCTGAGGTGGAAAATCAGCAACTTCTTATAAAAAATAATTAAAGAAATTAGTTTGATAAAACTAATTTCAACCACAATTGTCAATTGTCCATTTTCAATTCTCAATTGTATAAGCTATTCTTCAGAGGTGAAAAACATATATCAAAATAAGTATTTATTATTAAACCGTAGAAAGGAGATTAACATGAATAGAGATTTGGATTTAGCAATTAACTTAAGAAATAGTGGTAAATTAAGAGAATCTAATGAATTATTGGTTAATTTAGCAAATCAATATCCAGAAGATGCTATGATAAATTATCATTGTGCTTGTGGATTAGAGGCTTTAGGCTTAGACGCAGATGCTATACATTATTACGAAAATGCAATATATGGAGGGCTACCTAATGAAGATTTACAGGAAGCAATAATAAATTTAGGAAATAATTATAGGGCTTTAGGTAGATATGTTAAAGCAAGGCAAGTGTTTGAATATGGATTAAATATATTCCCTAAAAATAATGCAATAAAAGTATTTTATGCAATGACATTGTATAATTTAAAAGAGTATGAAAAATCCATGGAAATTTTATTAAAAGTTTTAGCTGAAACTTCAAATGATAAGAATATAATGAAATATAAAAAAGCAATACAATTTTATTCTGATAAACTAGATATGAGATGGTAATTTAATTTTATATAAACCTTAAAATCTTTAAAAATTAAGGATTAATAATTAAGAATACGAATTTAGGATGAAATCCACTAAGTGTGAACTTCTTAAAATAAAACTTATTCTAGAAAACTCTAAAGGCTTTAGTGGTGGAGTTTTAATTATAATTCTTTATTAGACACCTTAAATTTACAATAATACTTCATGGCTAATTGTGAAAAAAGGTTATGGAGATATTCCTATCTCCATAACCTTTTTATCCAATAACTTTTAATTCTTTATCATATTTATTTAAAACTTCACAGCCGTCCTCTGTTACTAATACCAAGTCTTCTATCCTTACCCCGAATTCTCCTGTTAAATATATACCTGGCTCAATTGAAAATATCATTCCCGGTTTTACTACATCCGTATTTATTGAAGATACATCACCAAAGTCATGAACCTCTATTCCTATTGAATGGCCTGTTCTATGGGTGAAATATTTACCATAACCAGCTTTCTCTATATGGCTTCTCGCTGCTGCATCTATGTCACAAAATCTTACCCCTGGTTTAACAGTTTCTATAGCTTTTTTATTTGCTTCTAGAACAATATTGTAAACCTCTTTTGCTTTATCAGATACAGATTTATAAAAAACTGTTCTTGTCATATCTGAGCAATAAGAATTCTTTAAGCATCCTATATCTATGATTATGCTATTTCCTTCTTTTACCATAGAACCATCTACTTCATGATGTGGATCCGCACCATTAGCTCCATAAGCAACTATAGGACTAAAAGAATAACCTTCTGCTCCCATATCTACATAGATATCTAAAAGCATTTGAGCCATCTTCTTCTCACTATATTTTTCTTTAGATAATAAGCCTATGATTTTTTCCATTGCCATATCATTTGTTTTTGACGCATCTCTCATTAAGTCTTTTTCTTCTTCATCTTTGAACATTCTTACAGTATCAAGGACAGGAGAGCCATTAACAAACTTGCATCCTTCAGTAAATTCCATAAGTCTTAACAAAAATCTTGATGGCCAATTTTTATCAATTCCTATTATCTTTGAGTTATCAACATATTTAGAAATTATCTCCACACCATCCTGTGAATCATTAAACCATATCTTTTCAATACCTAAGTCCTCATAAACTGGAAATAATTCATTTAAGAATAATTTATGATTTCCTTCCAAGTTTAAATAAAGAGCAAGTAGCCTTTCACCTGGACTAATCCACTTACCTGTTAAATAAAATATGGATGGTGGATCACATACTATGATTTGAGGTATATTCCTTTTTTCCATTTCCTTCAAAACTTTATTAAGTCTTTCTACTTTCATAATAAAACCGTTGTTGTCAAAACTTTATAAAAATATAGGTATTACTTTAATGGTTGTAATATCCTATGTCTTGACAAGCTCCTTTCCCTAAGTATTTTTATACTTTTCATTATAACATATGGAATTTCTTTTTATTCTGTTTTAATAGCTTCTAATGCGCTAAGCTTCATAGCTCTTCTTGCAGGATAAAATCCTGATATAATTCCTACCAAAGTACTAAAAACTAATGCTGACGCTACAAGCCATATTGGGATTATTGAAAGCTTACCACCATCTCCCATCTCACCAAATAAATTCAAATTACTTCCAATTACATTTATTATCATGGACAATAGATAGCTTAATCCTATACCAAAGGTTCCACCGGATAATCCTATCATCGCTGCTTCTAATAAAAATATTCTTCTTATATCTTTTAATTGGGCTCCTATAACCTTCATTACACCTATCTCTCTGGTTCTTTCATATATTGACATTATCATTGTGTTAGCTATTCCAATAGCTGCTACTAATAAGGATACCGCACCTATCCCCCCTAATATAGCTTGCATTATATTTGTAGTACTCTTTACAGATTCAAGAAAGTCATTAAGACTATACGCATTATACCCCATATCTTTAATTTGATTTTGAATATCAGCTACTTTATTTATATCATTAACCTTAACTAAAATTTGCTGATACTTATTTTTATTCTTAGGCTTATTTTTATTACTAGTATCTAATTTTTCTTGTTCCTTTTGAAGCTTTTTAATATACTCTAAGCTGGTAAATATATAACTATCTTTTTCATAATCACTTTTCTTAAGTACTCCTACAGTGTTAACTTTTATGGGCTTTGCCATTTTTTTAGGCTTTCCATCTGGAGAAAAAATCTGAAAATCCATAGTTATACGATCTTTTAAAGGATTTATCTCCGGCGGCATTCCAAATCCTGAACTTTTTTCATCGTAAAAGTAGTTTTTTACTTCTGCACCCCAAACACATTGATTATTATCTCCAACCTTAAGAATTCTTCCTTCCTCAATATTAAAGTCAAATGCCTCCATTGCTTTAGAATCCATACCTCTTAAAGTTATATAAGAAGTGTATCTACCTTTAGATAACTTCATTTGTAAATTCATTACTCCTGTAGCTAGTTCTACATCTTTAATCTCCGATAGATTTGCTATAGCTTCATCATTTAGATAAACCTTTTTCTTATTTGGTAATGGCTTACCATCGGGGCCACCCATACCAAAATCCTCCATAATAGTAATAGTATTAAGACTACCCATTTGACTTATATTATTTTTAAAACTCTCACTCATTCCAAAACCTAAAGATAGCATTGTGATAATAGAACTTGTCCCTATAATTACTCCTAGTATAGTAAGAAATGTTCTAAGTTTTCTTCGCCATAAATTTTTAAGCCCCATTTTGACGATATCTAAACTACTCATCTAAGGTTTCACCTTTCTTTTTCTTTCTTTTCTTCCAAATAAAGAATCCAGCTCCAGCAACTACTATTGTGCTAATAGACCAAAGAAGTATACCACCTATTCCCTTTTTATTTTCTTCTGGAATTTCCTCTGGCATATTAGGATCCATTGGGGCTCCTTCTAAGACATTTATATTAATTTCTTTTACCTCTTCTACATGTTCACCTGCAGTATTGTCATAAGAAAATATTAACTTCCCTTTTAAAGGTCCTGTCTTATTTGGAATAATAACTCCATCATAGTTTTCTGTAGTACCAATTTCAAAATTACCTAAATAATAATTTCCATTTTCGGAAGTAAAGTCTCCTTCAAGTTTTATCATCATATTATATAGAGGTACTTTGCCCATATTGAAAAATTGCGCACTTACTGGTATAGGCATTCCTACATAACCTTCTGTTGGAATATCCATATTACCAATTTGAAGTTTTGCCTGTTGTACTACAGGTACACCTATAAGTTCTGTTGCAGTAATATCTTTTCCTGTTTCATCTTGATATTCAAAATTAGCAGTTATAGTATAAGTCTTTGCCTTTGCATCAGGAACAGTAAAGAACTTAAGTTTTTTCTCTATGGTTCCTTTAGGTGGAATTGATTCTATATAAAATGTATTACTACTATCAACTGGAGTAAATACATTTCCACTTTGTTCTGTCTTTTCATCAACAGTAAGGAAAATCTTAACATTACTTATAGCCTTATTTGCATTTGTATTAAAGAAAGAAAGATTTACATCAAATTTTTCTCCCGCTCTTACTATATTAGGTTCAAAACTATACTTATCTATTATTAATCTAGGAGTTAACTTATTTGAATCTGCTCCATTAACTAATATTCCTACATATTGAGTTATTTTATTGCTTTTACCTTCTTCACCTTCTGCAGCTGCTTGATTATCAAACTCTACATTAATGCTTATTGGATAATTTTTAGTAGTGGCTTCTGAAGTAGCAAAGAAAGTAAAATCTAATTTAGCTACTTTTCCTGGCTCTAGGTTATCTATCTTTTTTACATTTGCAGTTTTAGGTACCATTGCAGGATCTCCACTATCTAGTGTAACCTTTACATTAGATACCTTTGCTTTGCTCTGATTTCTAAGATCAAAGGTAATTCGCACGTCTTGATTTGGTCTAACTCCCTCTCTAGGGTAATTGATATTTTGTATAGATAAATCGGATAATGTTGCAGTGGATCCCCCTACAGTTATAAAAACTTTATGGCTTTCCTCATACTTTTGATTTTGAGCATCTTTGTAACTAGTTTTAAGCTCTAGTGCATGACTTCCATTTTTAATATTTTTTGATGCTTGAAGATCATATTCTATAACAGTTTGATCATATCCAGCTAGTACCTCACTATGCTTATTATTAGAACCCCCTACTATAGAAAAACCACTTTCTGCAAATCCATCAAGACTATATTTAACATCTCTAGCTTGAAGACTTCCTTTATTTTTAATAGTAAAACTAGCTTTAAACTTCTGCCCTGCAGTAATAGTAGCTGGATTAGTCACTACTCTATCAACTACTAATGTAGTAGGAGTATTTTTATTTACTACTTTTACATATACAGTTTCAGAATGAGTAAATGGATTATCATAAGCATTGGTAAAACTATAATTTAATTTAATAGGATAACTTTTCTCAGCTGCATCTGAATTTGCAGTTAACTTAAAACTTATGTTTTCAGATTTATCTGAAGAAATCTTTTTTATAACTCTAGTAGCACTTGTATCCTCTAGGGTTAATGGAGTGCTTCCATCTCCAAATTCAGGAGTTACCACTATATTTTCTGCAGTATATCCACCGGTATTTTTTATAGTAAAAGTAATTGTTTCACTATGCCCTGCATCAATAGTAGGAATACTCTTATTTACTAAATTAAGTCTTGGTACATATTTTGTTGTATCTACAGGTTTTTCTTCTTTTTCTATCTCTGTACTTTTAGGTACAGCCTGTTCTATTGAAATAAAATCTGTGGTAGTTATTTGTTTCCCTCCTTGAAAATACGTAATTGTAAGAGGTAAACTTGTATTACTGTCTCCATTATATTTCAGATCTAATTTTTCTGTTTTCCATTCACGTTTGTCAGTTTTTGGATTTACATCTAGATCTATTGCATCTTGTTTTGATCCTGTGCTAACTGGTGCAAATGGTGACCCCTTATCAATTGCTACACTAACTTTGCTTATCTCTTTATCTCCTTCAAGAAAAATTTGAATCTTAAATTTAGTATTTTCATATATACTACTTTTACTTCCATCATTTACTATATATTTACTAACTCTTATTCCTTCTTTATATCCAGTATCCTCATCAGCTGGTTTTGCCATTACCTCAAAAGGTATACTAGTTAATATCATTACTATCCCCAGTAATAACCCTATAATTTTTTTCATTTTTATTCTTCTCCTTTATCCCCCGTATTGTCTTTGTTTATTTCTATCTTGTCTACATTTCCATCTCGTATATGTATGACCCTATCTGCATAACAAGAAATTTCAATGTCATGAGTTACTATTATTAGTGTTTGATTTTGCTCTTTAGCCATTTTAGTTATTAATTCCATTATTTCTAGAGTGGTCTTAGTATCAAGGTTCCCAGTAGGCTCGTCTGCAAAAACTATATTAGGATTTCCTACAAAAGCTCTTGCTATACTAACCCTTTGCTGTTGTCCTCCACTCATTTGAGATGGTTTATGATTTAGCCTCTTTTCCAGCCCTACAGCTTCTAACATTTTCTTAGCTCTTTCATTTCGTTTTGAAGTTGAAATGTTTCTAAATATTAAAGGTAAAGTAACATTTTCTAGTGCAGAAAGAGTTGGTAATAAATTATAAGATTGAAACACAAATCCTATATATTTTTGTCTAAAAGCTGCTAACTGATTTTCACTCATCTTTTCAATATTCTTATTTTTTATGATTATTTCTCCCCTAGAAGGCTTTTCTAAGCCAGCCATCATATTCAGTAAGGTACTTTTACCAGACCCTGAGGTCCCTAAAAGACATACTACTTCCCCTTGATATATTTCTAAATCTATATTATCAAGAGCTACAATTTTTTCATCACCCATCCTGTAGAGTTTTCTTACATTTTTTAATTCAATTATTTTCCCCAAAATTAAACCTCACCGTCTACTTTCCTACTTTTCTCCATTTCTTCATTTTTTTTAAAAGTCTATTAGCTTTTTCTATATTCATAATAAAAACACCTCCCTTTTTACTAATTTTTTTTTAAAATACCTAATTTTTCTCTTTAAATATAATAGACTTAAATTTGCAGAAAAAATTTTGTATTTTTCACTAAAAACCACCATTTTATAGAATAAGTTTATATTTATTATAAATATTGTAAGTTATAAAGTAAAAAAAATTAAACTTATTTATAAAAAGTTTATAATTTTTTAGCTAAATCACTCTCAAATTTATAAAAAAACTAATTTTAACAGGTTTAAAGTAAAATCTCAAAAGATAATTATGTGCAAATATAAACCATATATTTATACAATAAATTAAAATATTTTAAAATATTAAATTCAAAAATAATATGTCCTTTTAATATTATACCTTTTTAATCTTACAAATAAATTAATTATAGATTACAAAATAGTAAGAAATTAAAAAAATTATAAGTTCTTTGCTTTTAATTTTATCGCACTTATATAGCTGTTAATTACTAAGATAATAAATTAGTAATATTTTTTATTTATTAAAGGAAATATATCTATAAAAACAGAATATACTTTTAATATTTCAAATATAGATTTACTTAACAAGGAGGATATGTTATGAAATTTGAAAAATCATGCGGTGCAGTAGTATATAGAAAGACAGATGAAAATTTAGAATTTCTAGCGGTTAAGAGTAAGCTTTCTAATCGTTGGGGATTTGCGAAAGGACATGTAGAATTTGAAGAAACTGAAAAGGAAACTGCAAAAAGAGAGGTTCTTGAAGAGGCAGGTATAAATATTAATATTCATGATGGATTTAGGATGGAAATAGACTATAACATAAATGAAAATATTAAAAAAGAAGTAATATTCTTTTTAGCAGAATTATCAGAAGAAACAGCAATTATTAATTATAAAGAAATTCATGAATATAAATGGGAGAACTTCGAAAACATGCTTAACTTATTAACCTATAATAATCAAAAAGAAATATTAAAAGAAGCTTATAGCTTTCTTCAACATAAAGTTCATAATTAAAATTCACCTACTTTATCGACTTGTAAGAGATTCTAGAATGATATTTAAAACAACTAGTAGCCTTTGTTTTAATATAATCATTACAAAATAAAAAGCAAAAGCTACTAATTTTTATTTTTAAATTTATAATAAAAGATAATCGCTTGTCCTATATTATTTTTACTCAATATAAGCTTTATATTTAAAAAATAAAGTAGTCTTTTCAATATATGATTTTATATTTGTTTGCAAGCTATCTTTCATATTCTATTTCTTTATTAAGTATTTTGGAAATATCTTTATTAGGTTCTTTATTTACTATGCAATCTTTTATAAGTTGTGATAATTTATCTGTGTCATACTCTCTTGTTGCTGTTATAGTTGCATCTAAAAGTTTATCACTGTCTACTTTATCCCACTCTAATTTATATCCATTTTTTATCGCTAATGTCCTTATAAATTCTCTTTGTGTTTTTCCATTACCCTCCATGAAAGGATGTGCAAAATTTAATTCAGACATATAATGAGCTAATCTTTCAGACATCTTGTCTACATCTAACCCTTTTAGGCATCTTTCTTTATTTAGACTATTAAGTAACTCATGTGTAGCTTCCCCTAAATGCTTGGTCGGTGCAAATCCGCCATCTAAATTCATCTCTTCATTTCTAAACTTTCCTGCAAAGGGATAAACATCGCCAAAAATAAATTTATGAATTTTCATAAGATGGTTAACATCAAATTTACCTTTTATAGGATTTTCTTTTAACTTGGATATTCTATCTGTTGAAATAATTTTATCTATAATATCTAAACTTTCTTTGTTTTTTATATCTAATTTATTTTTTAAGACATTAGTACCCTCATAATAATAAGAAGATTGATAATCTTCTTTGTATAAAGCTTCCATAAGTATATTATCCCCCTTGATTTACTTCTAAATTTATCTCTTTTACTATTTTAAGTCTTTTTTATTACTCATCATTTATTATTTTCTGTATTAAATTGCTTAGAATATTCTTTAACTTTTTCTATAAATTCTTTATCAGAACAATTACCCATTAAATGTTCTTTTATCATCGTCCTTTCTTCTTCATTCAAAGTTTGTCCATCAAATTTTAGACTACCTTCAGCACTTCTTATAGCTTCGTCTACACTTTTCTCATCAACTTTGTTTTTGTTCATAGATTATAATCCCCCTAACATTTTATTTTCTTTATTCTATGTGACATCATCTGTGGTATTTCACCATTGACTCTTAAGCTTATTAAATTATTGACTATAAATCTTATGTATATATATTTTTAGGAAAGTCTGTCTGATGTGTATTGAAAGGTTTGTTAAGTAATAAGTATATTCTAATTTGTATGCTCTTCATTGGTAATAATACATCATAAATGTATACTTATAGTATATTATGGATTTAATAGTAAATCTACATATTTTTTAATTTTGTTACAATTTAATGTAATATTCTTGAAATACTCCTCAAAAAAAGCATGGTTTCCCATGCTTTTTCCTATTTTAAATTTTCTATACTTTCAAGTACAGCTTTATACATTTCTTTGTATTTTTCACCTTTAGCTTTTTCTTCTTCAACAACTTCTGCTGGAGCTTTTGATACGAATCTTTCATTAGATAGTTTCTTCTCAACTCTATCTATTTCTGATTCTNNTGATTCTAATTTAGCTTTTTCTTTATTTAATCTTTCAAGCTCTTTCTCTACGTCTACAAGTTCTAAAAGCGGCATGTAGATTTCTGCGCCTTTTGAAACTACAGTAACTACATTTTCTGGAGCTTCTTCTTTAGAAGATAATATTATAACTTCACTTGCTGAAGCTAATTTTTCAAAGTAAGTTATTCCTTCTTTAAAAGCTTCCATTGCTTCTGTAGCATAGATATAGGTTTTAGCTTTTCTTGAAGGTGGTACATTCATTTCACTTCTAGCATTTCTAGTATTTTTTATAGCATCTATAATATAATTCATATATTCTTCTGCTACTTTATCTTCAAGTTCTTCTGTAAATTCTGGCCAGTTAGAAATAGTTATAGATTCACATTCTACTTTTAAATGAGTGTATATTTCCTCTGTAATGAAAGGCATTACAGGATGAAGTAATTTTAATCCTGAAACTAATACTTTATTTAAAACATTTAATACTACACCCTTAGCTTCATCATCTTCACCATATAATATTGGCTTCACTAATTCTATATACCAATCACAGAATTCTGTCCACATAAAGTCATATACTTTTTGAAGTGCTATTCCAACTTCAAACTTCTCTATATTTTCAGTAACTTCTTTAATAACAGTATTTAATCTTGATAATATCCACTTATCTGCTATTGAATAGTTTTTATTATCTTTAAACTTCTCCATTAATTCTTCATCAAAATTCATCATAACAAATCTTGACGCATTCCAAATTTTATTAGCAAAATTTCTAGCCGCTTCAACTCTTGATTCATAGAATCTTATATCATTTCCTGGTGCATTTCCTGTAACTAATGAAAATCTTAGTGCATCTGCTCCATAGTTTTCAATTACTTCTAGTGGATCTACACCGTTGTCTAGAGACTTAGACATTTTTCTTCCTTGATCGTCTCTTACAATACCATGAATAAGTACAGTATCAAAAGGTACTTCTTCCATATTGTATAATCCTGAGAATATCATTCTAGCAACCCAGAAGAAAATAATATCTGGACCAGTAACTAAAGTACTAGTTGGGTAGAAATATTTTAGATCTTCTGTATTTTCAGGCCATCCTAATGTTGAAAATGGCCATAATGCTGAACTGAACCAAGTATCTAAAACATCTTTATCTTGCTCTAAATTTGTAGAGTTACATTTAGTACATTTTTCTGGTGCATCTACTTTAACTATTATCTCACCACAATCTTTACAGTACCAAACTGGAATTCTATGTCCCCACCATAACTGCCTTGAAATACACCAATCTTGAATATTTTCCATCCAGTTAAAGTAGATTTTTTCAAATCTTTCTGGAACAAACTTAGTTTTCTTTTCTCTAACCACTTCTATAGCTGGCTTTGCAAGAGATTCCATTTTAACATACCATTGTTTTGATAACATTGGTTCAACAGTTGTATTACATCTATCATGAGTTCCAACGTTATGACTATGAGATTTTATCTTTACTAAATATCCTTGTTTTTCTAAATCTTCTACCATAAGCTTTCTAGCTTCATATCTATCAAGTCCTGAATATCTTCCATAGCCTTCACTTATAGTTCCATTTTCCTCTAAAACAACTACCTGTGGAAGATTGTGTCTTTTTCCTACTTGATAGTCATTTGGATCATGGGCTGGAGTTATTTTAACTGCTCCTGTTCCAAATTCCATATCAACATAATCATCTTCAACTATTGGTATTTCTCTATCCACTAATGGTAACTTAAGCATTTTACCAATTAAATGACTATATCTTTCATCTTTAGGATTTACTGCAACTGCTGTATCTCCTAATAATGTTTCTGGTCTTGTAGTAGCAATTTCAATTTTTTCATCACTACCTACTACAGGATAGTTAATGTGCCAGAAAAATCCTTCTTGCTCTTCATGTTCTATTTCAGCATCTGAAAGTGCTGTCATACATTTTGGACACCAATTAGTAATTCTATTTCCCCTATATATAAGATCATCATTATATAATTTTACAAAAACTTCTCTAACTGCTTTATTTAAGTTTTCATCCATAGTAAAAGCTTCACGAGTAAAGTCTGCTGAACATCCCATTTTTTTAAGCTGTTCTCTTATTCTATCTCTATACTCATCTGTCCATTCCCAAACTTTTTCAAGGAAAGCTTCTCTTCCCATTTCTTTCTTTTTTAATCCTTTTTTAAGCAGTGCATTTTCAACTCTTACTTCTGTTGCAATACTGGCATGATCTTCACCTGGTAGCCAAAGAGTACTATATCCTTGCATTCTCTTAGTTCTTATTAGAATATCTTGAAGAGTATTATCAAGAGCATGACCTAAGTGTAATTGACCTGTTATATTTGGTGGTGGCATCACTATTGTATAAGGTTTTTTACTTTTATCTACTTCTGGAGTAAAAAATTTCTTTTCTTGCCACCATGCATATAATCTTTCTTCAAAGTCTTTCGGATCATAATTTTTAGCTAAGTTCTTATTATCTTCCATATTAAGTCCTCCTATCAATTTTTATTTCTCACGTAACTGAAAATACACCTAAATGGAGCCATAAAGAGTTACGGTATTGTTCCTAAAAGCTGTGTTTTCATAATGAATTTAAAATTAAAATGTTTCTTCACAAGGTAAAAATTTATAAAAAAATAAAAAAGAGCCTTTCATCCCCAAAAGGACGAAAAACTCGTGGTACCACCTTTTTTCCCTGCAAAATTACAGGCTCATATAAACTAACGATTTGACAACCGGCTTTATCTACTAAAAATATATTCAATAAAGAAGCTCCAAAGCTACCTTCAGATTGTTCCATATAGAAGACCTTTCAGCCGTAGAGCCTTCCTCTCTTAATACTTCCAAATCCTACTCCTCTTCTTCAACGCTTTTATCACTGTTTAATTATTAGTACATTATATAGAATAACTAATAAAAAGTCAATACTTTTTTAATAATTTAACATGTTATGCTATATAATATTAGTTAGATAAATATGTATTAAACATATATTATCCAATAAAATTAGACATGAATATTCTATAGCTAAAGTGTGTTTTAAAAATATTATCTAATCAATAAAATAGCAAAGATTATGAGCTATATTTTACTTTCCATTCGTGTTAATATACTTAAATATATATATATATATTTCAAATTTACAAGTATATATAGGCTATCTACTATGATTATGTAAATCTGAATAATAGTCAAATATCTTAGTAAATTTTTACGAATTAATTCTATAACTTTAATAAATATATTTGTATAATTAAATTGAGTTCTATTACAAAATTTATGAAACAATTTTTTTAAATTTTTTCTGCAAAAGTGAATCTATGTCAATGCCTTAAGCTCAAAAAGTTGGACTTTTCACGCAAATTTTTAGCTAAATATTCACATTTTTTTATAATTAATATAAACTACACTTCCATGTATTCTTTTTATATAAAGCTCTACTATTGTATCTTTAAATTCTTTTGTATAATGCTTTTGACCATTTGCCGTTACAAATACTTCCTCATTTTTTTCTTACTATAAACTTTATTATTTGTTGAATTATTTACTTTGTTTGTCTTTTTCGTGCTCTTTAAAAATCATAAAATGATCTAAAAATACAAATTGATGCTATAAAAATGTATTCATAATCAATACCTCTATTTTCTACCATCACATTTCTGCTTTTGATGAAAATAAGTGACACAACATATAGTTATAATAGCTATAACTATAGCTATCAATTTTATTTTTTCATATAATGTGCGTGACGTTTCAATCTCTATATACTTTTCAAACCAATCTTCTCCTGAACTCCATCCACTATTATTATCCTCTGACCAAATCTTTACTGGATTCTTATCTCCAAGGATTTCGTTGCAAATCCATGCTGTTATCCAATAATTTGCATCATTTAAATTACCTCTTTTAAATTCTGATATGAAAAAATCTACAACTGGTTCACCCATTTGAATAATTTCATCATATTCCATTTTATTAGCTTTTATTTGTTCATATGGATTAGAATTTTTAGGGTCAATCATGTTTTCTAATGATATAATCTTTTTTAAATTTAAGTTTACAACTTCAATCTGAGAGCGTGTTAAAGTTATCTTTTCTTTTAGTGGATTTCTTATGATATCAAAACCTATAATTATAAATCCTACAAAAAATAATAGTATTATAGAAAGCAAAAAATATTTTAAACGAATATTAACCTTCATTTTTCCCTCCTAGTAAAATATAATTAATTAGTCGATTTCAGAATAGCACAACCATTGATATTACTGATGTTACAAAATATCCATTGTATATTTTACTTCACTAACCTCCGAATATAATATACTCACCTAATTAAATTTCTGTAGATTTGCAAATAAATTTTATAAAATTTTAACTTAGATTATTACTCCCTCATTTAGGTACACATAAGTTTATCTAAAAAATTGCTGTTTTGAAAAAATTATCCACACTTTTTTAATTATCAATTCTGCAATCATCTAAAATATAATTAATTATACGAAATAGTTCTCTCTGTCTGCTAATTATAAATTATATAAGCTCTTATTTTATATTATTACACATATTGTAAAAAGTTTCCCCTTGAGTAGTAAATAAATTTCCCATTTTATTACTTTTTACTTAAAAGACTTATATAAGAAATTAATAATTCTTAAGCAATGCATTATTAAAAAAACACCTAGAAACTAATTCTAAGTGTTTTTTTGTACTTTATTGTTTCTTTACAATTAAATTCTTATCATTTATTTCCAGAAAAATATTTGCGCATATCCATAGTTATCTTTTTTAACAGAGTCGTTAGGATTATATTCATAATACGGGTCTGTTGAATAGTGAGTAAAAACTTCTAGCCTTCCCCATTTCGCCCTAGTTTCACTAGTTCCAATATATTTAGCAAAATGAGTTATTTCACTGGAATTTCCGTATGCAACTATTTGAGGCGAAATTCCATCAGAAGGATCATATCCTCTCTCTCTTAAATAACTTATAACTTGTGCATGAGTTGGTAATGAGTTAGGTTTCCATGGCCAAATCCAACCTGAACGTCCCAGTGCGTATCCTAAACAATTATATGTTGAATCAGCTGGTGCATAATAATGCCATGTCCATGAATACTTTGAGTAATAGCTAGGGTCCATAACTAAACTTGCAGTTGCCATAGCATTAGATACTTTCTCAATTTCATTAATTTTATTATCATTTTCTTTTAAAATAGAATTAACTACAGTTTGATCCGTTTTTTTGTTTACTTCAACCACATCATCTTCTTGTAATAAACTCTCAAAAGCACTAAAATACTGAGTTTCACCATCTTTTAAATATTCTTTAATATAAGGTATAGCAAAAATACCTAATTTCTTTAGTTTTTTATTCTTTTCAGCATCATTTTCATTTGAATCAACTATCTCATTAACTTTATTTGGTACTTCTTCTAAGTAACTCTTAAATGTTGAAACAAATGTTTCTGCTGAATCCTATCCTTTATAGTCTTCTTTTAGGTTTACACCTGAAATTTCTTCTATTGCAATAGCAAGAATATACTCTGGGGACTTATTTTCAATCAGGTATTGAAGCACTGGCAATGCTTTTGGTCCTATTTTAACAAGCTTTTCATATCCTGCATTATCCTCAATGTAGTGATAAGGATTTGAACTCATTAAATAACGTATATCTTGTTCACCTTTTTCTTGTATAATATGATACATTTCTATTATACAATTGTTAATCTTATCTTCTAAATCTGAATTATCTTCTGTCTTTGCCATTACAGTAGCTTGTCCTGAAAAACATATGGTTAGTGCAAAAATTAATGTAAAAAAAGCAGTTAATATTTTTTTCATAAATATCCCCCTCTTTTCTTGTAAAATATTGCCTTAATTTTACCATAAATGTAACATAAATCAAGTATTTTTCATTTATATATAATAAAAAATTTACCTGTTGTGCTAAATGATATTACTTGGATAAATATATATCATATGAATATATTATCCAATAAAAATGGATATAAGTATTTTATAGTTAAAATGTGTTTCAAGAAATATTAACTAAATAGTAGTTCTTTAATATTAGCTACTTTATTGATCGTTTTAAGTTATTGGTATCTTCTTGGTATTTAAATCCCAAAGGCATCTCTATCATCTTTGTTTGCTGAAGTTACAGAAATGTCTGTTATATATCCATCAATAGCTATTAAGCCATGAAGTTTAAATCCAAAATAGGTTTCTTTCTTTGAAGCACATCTTCCATAAGAGGCTAATCCTTTAAATGTTTCATGAAACTTTGCTTTTCCAAATTTACAAGCATATATAGGCATACTGTCTACTATACGATGTGGATCTGAGTAATAACCAAGTATTTCAGTAAGTTTTCTACGGATTAGTTCTATAACTCTAAAAAGAAATCTACGGGTACGATTAAAACGAGTTCTATTGCAAAATTTAGGAAACAACTCTTTTAGGTTCTTTCTGCAAAATCCAAGCCATGATTTTTCAGAATCTATAGTCATAAGTTCACCTACAATGGCAATGGCAATTATTTTACTATCAGACATTATAGAAATATTAATATTTCTACGGTTCTTAATTTCATTTGGAACCATTCCTTGGTAAATATCATCAATTATAGTAAAGCTTACAGTAAAAAAATCTTTTAAATCTTCAATTGTTGTGGTAGTATTTGTGTTACAAAACTCTAACATATATGTTACCTCCATTGATTATTTTGTTGTTTTCAATGAAAGATTAACATATTATGTTGGAGTTTTTATACTTGTAAATTATGCTAATTAATTTAACTAGCACAACAGGTTAATTTATTTATTTTAATACTTTATCTTCTTGCAATAAATTTTATTTATTTACAAAATCAGCTTTTTCTGCTCACCGCTAAAAACTCTCCGGAACCACGGGTATAACCTGTGGTATTCATAATACAAAAAAGAGCCTTTCATCCCTAAAAGGACGAAAAGCTCGTGGTACCACCTTTTTTCCCTGCAAAATTACAGGCTCATATAAACTAAAGATTTAACAACCGGCTTTATCTACTAAAAATATATTCAATAAAGAAGCTCCAAAGCTACCTTCAGATTGTTCCATATAGAAGACCTTTCAGCCGTAGAGCCTTCCTCTCTTAATACTTCCAAATCCTACTCCTCTTCTTCAACGCTTTTATCACTGTTTAATTATTAGTACATTATATAGAATAACTAATAAAAAGTCAATACTATTTATTTTAATTTAAAATAAAATGTAAAGTTTTCTAAAATCTAGTATAAAAAATGTTTTTATGGTAATTATTACAAATAATAAAGAACATTTTATTGGAGGGTTATAAATGAGCTATTTTGATAAAGCAAATGAGCTTTATAATAATAAGAAATATGAAAAGGCAATTTCTATGTATACAAAAGCAGTAGAAATGAAAGAAAATGAAGCGGCTTCGCTATATAATACAGCAGTGTGTTTTATTAAGCTTAAAGATTTTCCAAAAGCTATTGCCACTCTGCACTGTGCTATAAGATTAAAAAGAGAAAGCTCTTACTTTTTTAATTTAGGCTATTGCCATGCGATGCTTAATAATAATAATAAAGCTCTAAACTACTTCAATACTGCTTGGGCCTTAAATCATGGCGATAAAGAATGTGAAAAGGCTATAAGTATAATACTTGAAACCTATTACAACAAAAATAAGACTTCCTAGTTAGGAAAGTCTTATTTTTTATTATATTAAAATAATTATAATAAGTAATATAATTTATACTCATATTATTATTTATAGCTATCTAAAGTTTCAAAAGAATATCCTTCCTCTATTAAATAATCAATTATATCTGGTAAGGAATCTACAGTAGTTTGCTTTGTTTGAGAATCGTGCATCAATATAATAACTTTATTTTTATCGCATACTGTTTTCTTAACATTACTAATTAACTTATTAACTGGAACATTAAGCGCTTCAGCATCTCCATTTAATGCATTCCAATCATAGTGTTTATATCCTTTATCTTTAACTGCTTCAATAAATTGATATTTTTTAAAGGATCCGCTTGGAAATCTAAAAAGCCCTCTTTCATAGTTTGTAAGTATATCCTCTAATACTTCATCAGCCTTATCTATATCCTTTATTAGCATATTAACAGATGAATAGATTAGCTTATAATCGTGACTATAAGTATGATTTCCTATAGTATGACCTCTTATCTCAACGTCTTTTAATACATCTTTATTAACTTCAGCTAAAGAGCCTATAACAAAAAAGGTTGCCTTTATATTATAATTATCTAATATATCTAATATTTGAGGTGTAATATTAGTTGTAGGTCCATCATCAAAGGTCAAATAAGCAACTTTTCCTTCTATAGGTTTTTCTATGCTTTCTCCATCTACTTCAGTTTCTTTTGTCGATTCATCTTTAAAGGTATTAGAGTCTTCTTCTTTATCTAGTTTATCATTTATAGAAGTGTACTTATGCTCTTTTTTATTAGTTTCCATAAACGTTGCAATATTTAAACTTGTCTTATTTGTATTGTTAGAATATAACCCCATAATCCATCCTAAAGAAAAAAATCCAATTATAACTGCTACTACAATCAAACTTCCTTTAACATTCTTTTTCATAGCGCCCCCAAATTTGATTAAATATTATTTAAAAAACTCTAAGCTAAGGCATCTAAAAGAAAATAATAAACCAAAGATGTTAATTTTATATCAGACAAGGCGTCAGGTTCTGCTCATAGTGCTCTATGGGCAGAACCTGACAACCAAGTATGATGGAAAATAGGCTAACATACTGCTCTATTATTTTTTGAAGATGCTCAAATAATAAATTTTTACTTAGTTTTTTTAGAGTCATTTACATGTTAAATTTAATTTATCCAATTTACAAATAAATATTCTCTAACATTCCCAAGCTGTCGTAATATTTAAGCAAGGATTATCAAATGTTGATTTCACATGCTTCTATTATATAAATTATACTTATTATATTATATTTTTATGTGTTTTAAAAAATATTAGTACGATTTTTTATTTACATCCTCTATATTAAGATTTAGCAAATTATTACAGAATAAAGGATTACTAGGTACAATTCCTAATAATACTTTTTTTAAATTATATGAATATTTTGAGATTCAACGATAAAAGAAACTTTGTTCAAATGCTCCGCCTATAAATTTAAATACATCTTATGTTAAGGTCAACCACTAGAATTAAGGCATTCTCTATTTTCATTACAGTCTTTAATCTATTGAAAATAAAAGCTCTATTAAAAATTTTCCCAACCGTTTCGCATTTTTAAAATTTAATAAAAAACTTCTTACCACCCTTGAATTTCCAATAGTTTAATACGGTTTTGATTTTAAAGATAGTTTGTAAAATAATCTTTATCTTAACTTTTTTCTACAATTATCCAAGTTTTCCTTTTATAGAATAAAAATTTCGAAAGTATATTTTTATGGTAAATATTTACATTATTTATAAGTTATGGTAAGATGATACATGTTGAGCTCAACACATACTATTTTTATTATTTTTAATTTATTGGAGGAAAGTAAAATGAATTTAAAAAGAGTTTTAGCTTGTACATTGCTAGGTATCACTATGATTACACCTGCTAATGTAGCAACCACTTACGCTGCTGGAGAAACACCTATTAGAGAATTAGGACATCACTATGGAGTAAGCGTAAAATGGGATGATGATTTGCAACTAGTTAATATTGATGGTCGTCGTTATTCAATTCAAGATATATGTGATAAAGTTAAAAATGGCACCTGTATGATATCAAAGAAGTCTTTTCATAATATTTTACACGATAATGATATAGATCATAAGAATTGTGATTATGAAAAATAATATATTGTAATAAATTTAACTTGAAAATGGAATATATTATATTAAATACAAAACATTATTTAAGTTAATTAAAAAGGCTAAACTCAATATATATTGGGTTTAGCCTTTATTATTTAGAGATTTATTAAGAAAAGTTAAATAAAAAGAAATTAACATTCCTTTAGCTTTTATACCTCTAATCACACAAGTACGTTTTTAGTAGATTTCTGAATTTATAAATTTAAAAATCATTGATTTATAAGGCTTTATATGGATTTTATCTACCATTCCCCAGCAATAGTAGCATCCCTATGATCTCTATCAAAGTTACTGTTATCAAAATAGTTCCCTCCGCTATAAAAGGTAGGGTCTACCTTTATCCATCTCTGTTCACTATCATCATAAAATTCATTCCAAGAATGGTTTACCCACTGTTTTCCATTAAAACCTTCACCTATAACCATTCTCACTTTTATATCATTTGCTCTACACATAGCAACAAAAAGGCATGCATAATCAAAGCATACACCTTGCCTAGTGTTAAAAGCTTCAATAGCTCCAGATTTTATGTTCATATTATTATTTATAACGTTTAGTGCTTTATTATCATCATATTCTATCTCTTTACCAACCCATTTATATATAGCCTTTGCTTTATCATAGTTCATATTATATTGACTTACTAAATTTATAGCAAAATTATTAATTTGCTCATTTGACTTTATACCATCTTCTAAAGTAACACCATTATAATAAACTATGACATTTTTATTAATATAATTACTAAAAGGTAACTTTTGTTTTCCTTCCTTGTCTTCAACTATTATTTTAAATGAGTCATTCAATGCATTAGGTAAATTTTTTATAACCTCAGAATTAGTTATTGGTGTTATCACCTTATTAGATATATAAGTATAAAGTTCTGATTCACTAAGTGCTTTTAAATAATTTTCATTTTTATTTAACATAGCAGCAAAGCTTAGTAAAAAAGCTAAAATAATAGAATAGCATATTCCTTTTGGAATTTGAAATACTCCACCAAAAACTCTTCTAGTAAAATTACTTTTTCTTTTTAAATTATTATCTATACCATCAAAAAGGGGATATAAAGTTATGTTATTTATAAGGTGAAATATAAAAATAATAATACTATGAATTATAATAATTAAGGCTATTCCAGTTAGCCATCTAATTATTGTAGGATTTTTTTCTCCAAAACTCATTATAAAATTGGGCATATATTTATATATATTATTGAAGGAACCTTGATTATGTAATGTAAAAACTTCATTTATATAATGTCCCCCTATAAAAATTGAGGCAACAAAAGACAAGCTTCCTATTACAGAGTTAATAGTTTCTTTTAAAGCAGAAGTGGAATATTTTAATAAAAACCCTTTCAAAATAGGATATAATAACGCAGCAACCAACCCTATCGTAATTACATTATATTTCACTTTATTCACCGTCCTTTACTTATATAGATATATAAATTCACAATTCACAATGCAAAATTCACAATTTTGGACATTTCTCACCAATAGCTGAGAAATTTAAAATTGATTAACTGTAGCGGAGAACAGTGTTCTCCATAAAACCCAAATCACATTCATATAACCATGGTGATAGCATTTAGTGATACTAGATGTACAAAAGAATAACTGGCGAACACTGTTCGCCCCTACAATTGTGAATTGTAAATTTTGAATTGTGCATTAATGTATAGCTATATTAGCTGTACATTAAGTCTTAAGATAGAACATATATGTGTACTTAAAAGTTTAATGTAAAATTAAATATAACCATATTTTCATGAAATTTCAATTCATAATTAATGGTAAATTTAGAAAATCTCCTTTAAGACTTTTTTTATTTCATCATATTTATATCCTCTTCTCAGTAAATAATCATGAAGTTTTTTATATTGCTTTTTACTATCACTTTCAGATTTTATGATTATATTAAAGCGTTTAGAAGCAATATTTACTAGCTCATCAAAATTGTCTTCAACTTCTTCTATTACTTCTTTTTCTTCTTCTTCCTTAATCACTTTATTTAATACTTCATTCACTACCTCAAAGTTATAGCCATTTCTCAAAAGATAATCTCCTAGCTTTTTCTTTAGCTTAGGTATACTATTCTCGCTTTTACATAAAATCTTATACTTCTTTTCTCCTAATTTATAGGCTATATCTCTTTCTTCCTCAGAAGAAATATTATTCAAATAAAAATTTATTTTTTCTTCATCTATTCCCTTATTTAAAAGAGAATATCTTATTTTGCCTTTTCCTTGAACTTTAATTTTTTCTTTTATATATAGTTCTACATACTTATCATCATTTATAAAGGAATAACTCTTTAAAAATTCCATAATTCTATTTATAGTTTTTATATCATATTCTTTTTGCAATAATTTATCATACATTTCCTTTTCAGTTTTAAAGCTTTTTTCTAAGATTTTTAGTGCAGAGTTTTTTCCCTTTATATAGTTGTCTTCTTCAACTATGTCAGAGAGCTTTTCTAAATCAACTATCATACCATTTTTAAGATTATGATAATAAACAAGTTCACTACTACAGGCAAAACTAAAATCACCGTCTAAGTATATATTTACTCTATCCTTATTTTTCTTTTGAATTTCAATTTTAGTTATAACATTACTCATCATTTTCACTCTTTTCAGGTAATAAAATATGGACTGTAGGTTTTTGTAAAACCTTTCTAGCCACATTATAAAGATCTTCTTTTCTTATTCTATCCATATTTTTCATATCTTCTACAAATTGATAGATATATTCTTCTTCCATGGCCTGATGAAGTACATAGTTTCCTAAGTCCGTTGAATCTTCAGCTGTGGAAGCTACTGCAGTTTTAAATACTTTCTTCATAAGATTTATGGTATTATCATCGAAAACTATTCTTTCTTTTGCAACATTATAAATACAATGATCTATAGTCTCTATAGCTTCCTCTACATGTTCTTCTGATACAGAAGTATATATGTAGAGAGTTTTTATTTTATCACTTAAATCTAACATTGAATAAACATCATAGGCAAGTCCTCTTTCTTCTCTCAATTCTCTAAACAATATAGAATTAGAACTTTCCCCTAGCTTATGATTTAGCACTCTAAGAGCGAGTTCTTCCTCTGTTGTAAGATCATTAAAAGAATAGAGATAAACTATGGTGCTTTGCTCGATATCTTTTTTATAGGAGATCTTAGTTTTATGAAGATTTTTTTCTAAGCTTACTGGAGGTTTTATAAAATCTTTGTTTTTCCAATGTCCAAAATATTTTTCTACCAATGATTTTATATATTTATGCTCATGATTAGAAACAACAGTTATATAGCAATTATTTGGTACATAATAAGTATTATAAAATGTAACTAATGCTTCTCTAGTCATATTCCTTATATATTTTTCCTTACCTATAACATCACATTTTAAAGGACTATTTATGAATGCTGCCTTATTAACTTCTTCAAAGCTAAGTTCTTCTAAATCATCCTTAACACTTTTTACTTCCGCAACAATTACTCCTCTTTCCTTTTCAATCTGTTCTTCTGGGAAAATAGAATTTGATAATAAATCTCCTAAGAGTTCTATAGCATTTTCCACTTCTTCACTTAAGGTAGTACTACTAAATACTGTACAGTTATAGTCAGTATAAGCATTATACTCTCCCCCTAAATTTTCAAGTTCATTATTTAAAGTTTCATTATCTCTTTTTTTAGTTCCTTTAAAAAGCATGTGCTCAATAAAATGTGCAATTCCTCTTTCACTTTCCTTTTCATATAATGCTCCTATATTTACCCCTACATGAATAGAAGATATTTGGGTATCTCTTTTTATAGTAATTAATTTTATTCCGTTTATTAGTGTTATTTCAGAAGTATCAAAAATATGTTTTTTCATATTTGCTCCTTTTTCTAAATTATTATAATCTCTCTAGAATACTATAATATATTAATTTTTGTAAATCAAATTAACCTTTAATTAAAATTATTTAATTCTTTTTTTCTTTTTCATGTTTACATATGTGTATAATTTTACAACATATATTTTTTTGGTTTATGAATTGCTATTATGGCAATACTATGTTACTATTAGGTGTATTTTAACGTAACGAATATATAATATACACATATTAAACCAAATAATAGAAAGAGGAATGTTAATGGATAAAATAAAATTTGATGATTTGGGTCTTGAACCTTCTGTATTACGCGCAATAAATGACTTAAAATTTGAATTTCCTTCAGAAATACAAGCTAAAAGTATCCCTGTTAGCTTAGAAGGATATGATTTAATAGGTCAGGCTCAGACAGGAACAGGTAAGACCCTAGCTTTCGGAGCTCCACTTTTAAGCTTAATGGCTCCTTCAAATGGAAAAGTTCAAGCTATAATACTAGCTCCAACAAGAGAACTTGCAATACAAGTTAGTGAAGAACTATCCCGTATAAATAAATACGAAAAATATAAAATACTTCCTATATATGGTGGCCAATCTGTTGAAAAACAGTTAACTCCATTAAGAAAAGGAGTAGATATAGTAGTTGGAACTCCTGGAAGAGTTTTATATCATATTAATAGAAGAACTCTAAAACTAGAAGATGCTAAGTTCTTAGTTTTAGATGAAGCTGATGAAATGTTAAATATGGGCTTTATAGAGGATATAGAAGCTATAATAAGTAACTTAAAAGAAGATAGGCAAACTTTATTATTCTCTGCTACTATGCCAAGACAAATAAAGAATTTAGCTAAAAATTATATGAAGCCAGATGCAAAGCATGTAGCTATATCTAAAAAATCTTTAACGGTTTCTAAAATTGAACAATACTATTTTGAAGTTAATCCAAAGAATAAATTTGAAGTTCTATGCAGAATATTGGACGTAGATGCACCTAAGAGTGCTATATTATTCTGTAAAACTAAAAGAGGGGTAGATGAGTTAGTAGACGCTCTACAAGGTAAGGGATACATTGTAGAAGGAATGCATGGTGATATGAAGCAAACTCAAAGATTAAATACCCTTAAAAAATTCAAAACTGGACATTTAAATTATCTAATTGCAACAGACGTGGCTGCACGTGGTATTGATATTGAAGATATAACTCATGTTATCAATTATGATCTTCCACAGGACAGTGAATCTTATGTTCACAGAATAGGAAGAACAGGAAGGGCAAATAAAGAGGGTACTGCTTATAGCTTTGCCACTCGTAAGGAAATGTCTATGATAAGACAAATAGAAAATGATACTAAAAGTAAACTTTTAAGAAAACAAGTACCTACCTTAGCTGAAATATTTGCTTCAAAATCTGAAGGAATACTAGACTCTATAAGAGAAACTTTAGAAGAAAATTCTTATGAAAACTTTATTCAAGTATCTAAAGATCTTATAAATGAGTTTGGTGCAGAAGATGTTGCTGCATCCTTAATAAAGATATTATTTGATAAAGAATTAAATTTCGAATACACAGAAGATAATATGAAAAATGATGAAATGTCTAGATTATTCTTCTCTGTTGGAAGATTAGATAGTATATCTACTAGAGATTTAGTTAAGTTCTTAGATGATACTGCTGAAGTTAAATCTAAAGAATTAGGTCGTATTGACATATTAGATAAGTTTACATTTATAGATGTACCAAGCAACTTAGTAGATAATATAATTGAGAAAAGTTCTGGAAGAAAACTTAATCAAAGAAAAGTTAGAATAGAATTATCTACTAGAAGGAAATAAAGAGTAGTCTTTTATTTTAGACTACTAAAAAACCCTTGTTATTACTGAATTTAAAAATTTGAATTTAGTAATAACAAGGGTTTTATATTTATGCTCTTTTTTAGTTGCTGTTTTAAACTATATACATTCCTTCATATAAAAATTAGGAATTAAGTATGAAGAATGAAGAATTATGGTAAAATTAATTTTTATCAAACTAATTTCTTAAAATAGATTTTTAAGAAAAGTGACACAGTCACTTTAAAAATAAATCAATTCTAAATTTCTCAGCTTCTGCTGAGAAATATCCAAAATTGTGAATTGAAAAAGTTGTGAATTCAATAGTTTTAATTATAATACTGAAAAGCACGAATTTTTTAGATATATGTTAATTTTAGAACTGGTATATCTATATCTAATTTATTTTTAAAACTAGTTACTTCTAGCTTCTTGCATTGCTTTTTCCCCTTTTTCCTGTGCATCTTTTAAAGCTTCATCTACTGACTTTTCATTGGCAAATACTTTTTCAAGTTCTTCTCCTAATACATCTAAAGCTGGAATAACTCCTATTGATCTAGCTCCACTATATCCTTTATCTAATGTTTTCATTGGAATTTCCTTTCGTGGATTTTCTTGCAAGAACTTTTTATAATTATCAAGTTCTAAAGCTGATTTTCTAACTGGTATATAACCAGTTTTCATTGAGAAGTATGCAGTATTTTCTGTGTTGATTAAATATTTAATATATAGCCAAGAAGCTAATTTTTCCTCTTCACTGCCAGTATTAAAAGCTGCAACATTAGTTCCATAATAAAGCTGTGCATCTTCTTTATGAGTTGGTAATGGTGCTAAAGACCAATTTCCTTTCATTGATTTTTCTATATAAGGAATTGCTGAAGTTGATGCTATACACATTGCTGATTTTCCTTGTGTTAGGGTATTATTTGGATTTTTATCCTCTCCAGCAAGTCTAGCAACTTTACTTTGAATCATATCATTAATAAGATTAACTGCTTCTTTAGTTTCTTCTTTATTAAAATTAATCTTATCTGACTCTTCATCTATAACTTCTTCACCAGCTTGTCTAACCCAAATGGCTATATCTGTTGAAATATTATTTGGAAAAGCAACTCCATAAACCTCTGGTTTTCCATCTTTATCACTATCTACAGTTAATTTTTCCGCTGCTTTTTTAAATTCATCCCAGGTTTTTGGGACCTCTACATTTTTTTCATTAAGCATATCTTCATTATAGTAAAGTACCATTTGACTTTTATTAAAAGGAAGCGCATATTGATTCTCTCCCCAAAGACCATCACTTAAAAATATAGGATAAATATCCTCTACTTCTTCCTTAGATAGCCCTACTTGATTGTTATTTATGTATGGTTTTAAATCTTCTACTAAACCTTTATCAATATACCAAGATAATCTATTGCAATATATTTGAGTTATGTTAGGCAATGTATTACTCTTTGCCGCTCCCATAAGTTTTTCAAATAAATCTCTATATCCACCTTGATTTACTAGCTTTACCTTAATATTTGTATTTTCCTTTTCAAAATCTTCTGTTATTTTCTTCAATGCCTCTTCATTTTCGCCTTTCATCGAGTGCCAAAATTGAATTTCTACATTCTCCTTAATTTCAGTAGAAATTGCTGATTTTGTGTCCTTATCATTATTAACTTCAACCTTATTACAGGCTACTACTGATAAGCTTGTAATTCCAGCTAAAATTATAGCTAGTAATTTTTTCTTCACCTAAACCCCTTCTTTCCTTTTATATAATTAACCTTTTATACCACTTCTACTTACACCATTTATAATATATTTAGATAGTAGTATATAAATAATTATCATAGGTAAAATTATTATTGTTGTCGCTGCCATTAATAAATTATAATCCATCCCTACTTCTGATGAAAATTTAGCAAGTACCGTAGGAAGAGTTCTCATTTCTTCTGAATTTGTTACAACAAGAGGCCACATAAAAGCATTCCAGCTATTTATTATCTTTAATATAGCTAAAGTAATTATAGCTGGTTTAGCCATTGGTACCATTACAGTACAAAGATATTTAAAATCACTACATCCATCTACCTTGGCTGCATAATAAAGTTCCTTCGGTATTCCCAAAAAGTACTGACGAAGAAAAAATATTGCAAATACACTTGCGCACCAAGGAATTATTAATGCTTTGTAAGTATCTATCCATCCTAACTTACTTAATAAAACGAAGTTAGGTATTACAAGGATTTCACTTGGAATCATCATTGTGCTTAAAAGCAATGTAAACAATAAATCTCTACCTTTAAATTTAAAATTTGAAAAAGCAAACGCAGCTAAAATTGTAGTAAATAATTCTCCTAAAGTTATGCAAATTGTTACAATTATGCTATTAAAAAGATGCCTCATAAATTGATTTAACTTAAATACTTCCATATAATTTTCCCATTTTAAACTTTTAGGAAATAAAACTATATCTTTGGAAAATATCTCACTTAAATCTTTTAATGAAGTCAATATCATCCATATAAAAGGTACTAAAATAAATATTGCACCTGTTAATAGAAAAATATATTTAAGCACCTTAAGTAATTTTTTTCCCTTCAATAGACTCTCCCCCTCAGTAATGTACTTTTTTCTTTCCTATAAAAAGCTGTATCAAAGTAAATATAAAAATTATTATAAAAAGTACAAATGCAGCAGCCGCCGCTGTAGCAAATTGCCAATTCATATAAAATTTATTAAAAATATAATACACGATAGTCATACCACTTTTTAAAGGTCCAGGCTTTTTATCATAAAGTATAAAAACTTCATCAAATAATTTAAAACTACCAATTACAGAGGTTATAGACAAAAAGAATATAGTTGGCGACAATAAAGGTATAGTTATTTCCTTAAGACATTTCCATTTTGATGCTCCATCTATCATTGCTGCATATTGATACTTTTTATCTATACTTTGAAGTCCCGCTAGTAATATAGCTATTTTATACCCAATGCCTCTCCAAATATTTAAAAATATTAAAAGAGGTATTGTCCAAAAACTTTCATTTAAAAATTCCTGAGGTGCTATATTAAATAATCCTATAATATTATTCATAAGACCATAATCACTGCTAAATATCCATCGCCAGACTATAGAAATGGCTACAGCGGATGTAACGAAAGGTAAAAAATATACGCTCCTAAAAGTTTCTTTAAATTTTATATTACTATTAAGTATTAATGCAAAAATTAAAGCTATAGTTATAGATAATGGCACTGATACTAAAACATATATAAAAGTATTTTTTAATGCTAAATAAAAATCTGGATCTGTGAGCACATATTTATAGTTTCCCAGTCCTTTTTCATAAACAATATCTTTTATATAATCAAATTTAATATAGAAGCTCATAGATAATACATTAATTATGGGATATATTTGAAACAATAAAATTATAATAAGACTAGGAAGTAAGTAAAATATAACTTTTTTATTTCTATTCATACTTTACTCCTTTAAATTATGAATTTTCTTAAAATTTAAAGCCACTCTATCTTTATAAAGAAAGCTCGTATGCTTTGTAGTAATTACACAAAGTAGACTTTCTCCAACTCTTACTTTTAAGTAAATATCCTTTCCCATAGGTTGTACATCTTCAATGATTCCTTGAAGATTATTTTTATTTATATTTTCTTCTATTTTTCTTACTTCTATATCCTCTGGTCTTATAGCTATAATTCCCTCATTAAGATTTTTATCTTTCTTAATGATATTTGTTATGTAATCATCCTTTTCTAGTAAATTGATTTTTGGATTTCCAATAAATGAAGCAGAAAAAATAGAGTTTGGATTATCATAAAGCTCTTTAGGAGTAGAATATTGTATACATTTTCCTTGATTCATGAGCAAAATCTTATCTGATATACTGAGCGCTTCCTCTTGATCATGGGTTACAAATAAAGTTGTTATGCCAGTTTTCTTTTGAAGAAACTTAATCTCTTCTCTCATTTCTACTCTTAATGCTTCATCAAGATTGGAAAAAGGTTCATCCATAAGTAAAACTGTAGGCTCTTTAATAATTGCTCTTCCAATTGCAACTCTTTGCTGCTGTCCTCCTGAAAGCTCCTTTGGTTTCCTATTTAACAATTCTTCAACATGAATCAACTTACTAATTTCTTTTGCTTTTTCTAAAGCTTGTTTTTTCTTTATTCCCTTCATCTTTAAAGGAAACATTAAATTTTCTGCAACGGTCATATGAGGATATAGGGAATAGTTTTGAAATACCATTCCAATGTTTCTATCTTCAATAGAAACATCATTAATCTTTGTATTATTAAAATAAATTTCTCCTTTTGTAGGCTCTAAGATACCTGATATCATAAAAAGTAATGTACTCTTTCCACAACCACTAGGCCCTAATATGGTAATAAATTTACCTTGTTCTATTGTTATACTTAAATTGTCCACAGCTTTAACATTTTCATATGTTTTTGCTAAATTATTTATTGCAATTTTCATAAACTCTATCACCTATCTTTTGAGTTGTCATTAATATGAATTTCCATGGTAATGTTAACATTTATTAAATTATTTTTCCAATAGGATATACATATAATTATCTACTCATCTATTAAATATCTAAATAAGTCAAATTCAAATACTTTGTTGCATTTTTAAAAATAGTAATTAAAAATCTTTAAATCATTAAAATAAATTGCAAAATAAAAAATACTAGAATGTAAAGTTAAACAGCTTTCTAGTATTTTTCATAGATTAAAATTTTATTTAATTTTATACATCTATCTTTACTAATCATCTATAAATATAGTTGATAAAATTTCAAAAAATTCTTTTCCTTAAATCCGCATTTTTTATATAATTTAATTGCTTCATTATCACAATTCACACAAAGGATTATCTCCATTATAGTATCATGTGAAAACACGAAATCAATTGCCATATTTAATAATTTAACTCCTAATCCACACCCTCTGGAATTAGTAGTAACGCCTAAATATTCTATATTCCCCTGTTGAGCTTCTGGACATACCTCTAGATATATATATCCTAGAATTTCATCTTTATCTTTGTATATATAAACTTTATTTTTTGAATTTATTTTATTAACTATCATGTCTCCACTATAGTAAGTATTAGGGAAAATACTGTCATGAAGCTTTATAAATTCATCTTTTTCATCCTCTTTTAATATCCTTACTCCATCACTAAGCTTCTCTATCCTATCCTCTCTATTTAGTGATAGTATAAACTCATTACTTTTAAAATTAAAATCTAAACTATTGGAAAATTCCATGGCTAAGGAATTTTTATAGTTAAAAAACATATTTGCTTTATTTATTTTCTTAGGTATTAAAGGTAGTATATTATTCCACAACTTTAAAGCAAGATTTACACCATATCTTACATCTACAAAAGGTCCATGAACTTCCGCTGTTTCATTTTCAATATCTAAATCTACACCTAATACAGCTGCTATTTCTTTTTCATCACTTAAAAATATTAAGCTTTTATTTGGTAAAAAATCTTCCTGTAAAATTTCCAATATTTCTTCTTTATTATCTCCACAATATCCTATATGATTTTCTTTTCTCATATTCATTACTGCTATAAATTCTGCTATTTTTTCTAAATCTTCTTTACCTATAACAGATAGCTTCATACCCTCTATTTCCATGGAAATCCCTCCAATATTTAAATTGTTACTACTATATATAATTCTGCATTTATTGGTTATTTCTTTTATATTTACTTCATATTATTGTTTTTTAACTATTTTACAAACAAAAATGGAGAAGTTTTTATTACTTCTCCATTTTTACTATACAATTAAACTAAAATTTATTTTACTATAACTTTTAATTCTACTTTGTATTTATCATCGTTTATATCATGTCCTTTTACAACACCAGTATAGATTTTTTCTCCTGCTGCAGAAGTATCTATAACTAAATCTTCAGTTTGCCATTGTATTTCTACTATTTTAGGTAATACTTCATTAATTCTCTTTCCATCTGGTAAAACAAACACTGCACTTGGTAACATAGCAAATTGATCTTTATTGACAGTTACAGGTTTTGATTTTATATTTTCAATATCAAAATATTGAGCTGCTTCTCCAATATATGATAAAACTTCGTTACTTAAAATTGCTTGTCCACCTAGTCCATAAACCTTTTTAGCCCTTAAAAAATTAGCATATATAGCAGTATTGTCATCTACTTCATATGCACTTGCTAAGATTAGTGGTGAACCTGTCATTGCTGCAGCTGCACTTCCAGATAATGCATCTGGATAGTTCATACCTGTTGCTACATAAATTTCATCATAACTTAGCCAATTTCCAAAAACAGATAATACATTTACATTTGTTTCAAATCTATTTTGCCCACCTATTCTCATTGGATTTGGGAATGCGGAAGCAACTTCATAACTTATAGCTCCAATTCCGCCTACAATAACAGTTTCATTAATTTCTGTTGAAGCTATAAAATTTTTGACATCTTCATTCATATAATTACTTGGAGTTAATATAATTGGCATTGAAAGTTTTCCTGCTACTGGAGCTATTGATAATGCATCAGCATAATTTAATCCATAAGCAACAGCTATTCCATTTTCTGTACCAATTTCCTTAGCTATATTTACCGCTGTGTTATATCTATCCTTTCCATCAATTCTTCTAGTTGCAACACCCATGGCTTTTAATTCTGTTTCTACCTCTTTAGATACAGCACCATTTCCACCAACTATAATTGCATTAGAAGCACTTAATCTTTTTATCTCTTCTTTCACAGATTGAGGTAACTTTTTATTTTCAGTTAAAAGTATTGGAGCATTATGCTTTGCCGCTAATGGTGTAGCGCTAAGTGCATCTGGATAATCCATTCCAGTAACTAGTACTATTGTATCTGATCCATTTGCCCATTTTTCCTTAGAAATAGCTACCGCTGTTTCATATCTTCCCGTATTATTGCCTCCATATAGTCTCTTAGTAGTAGTTTCTACTGAAGACTCTACCCATTCTCCTGAAAAATTGAAAACATCTTCGGAACTATTATTAGCCTCGCTTTCCATCATCATTTGTATAGCATTTTCATTTTTTGCTTCTGTTGCAAAAACTACACTGCTATTAAACAATAAAGTAGCTAATAATCCACAACTTAAAATTTCTAAAACACTTTTTTTCATTAACTTTATCTCCCCTTTTTGGTTTATCTATTAAAGATTACCATAATTTATTTATTTTTTCAATTTTAATTTAATAAAAATTTTCTTTAAATTTTTATTATTATTTAATTTTCCAAAATATTATTAGTGTTTTATTTTTACTATCATTGTTTAATACAGTATTTTATAAGATTTTATGTCGAATTTTATAAATATTAAAATAGAGTTTAATTCTAAAGTAATTTTAGATTTAGAACTAAACTCTTTGCTTTTTTCAAATATATAAATTTTAACATATGTTTTAATATATGTTGATATTTGATATGTCAGTGTACTCTTATACAAAGGAGATATTATAAGGAAAATATATACATTTCATGTAGCGATGAATAGTGTTCGCCAGAAAATCCAAATCGATTTCCATTATAATATATTTGACAGAAAGTTAATTTTCAACAGATATTATTTCAAAATATTATCTTAATACCAAAATTAATAAATATATTATTCCAAATCATATCTATATAATAAATGTGTAAAAGAAAACGGGCGAACAATGTTCGCCCCTACGATAATGCAGATAATAAAAAATATATAGCCACCATATTATCATGACTAACAAAATTCTCATTTATTTATGTAATATTTTTTCGTAACAATAAAATTTACCTTTACGAAACTGCACTTCACCAACACATTTATAATTCAATGCTTCATATAGATGGATAGCAAAAGGATTTTTAGAAAAAGCGTCAAGACGAATTATTGAATAGTTATTTTCAAGTGCCTTATCTTCAACAAAACTAACTGTCCTCTTACCAAATCCTTTACCCTGTACTGTAGGATCAACACACATGCGATGAATTACACATACATTTCCTTCTCTTTGCTTCCAATTAACAGCTTGGTACTCTGTATCTTGTTGTTCATTGATTACTATAGTTGAAACTAGTCTATTATTATATATAAGCACATACATTTGCTTATTTTCTATATCATTTTTAATAATATCGCTATTAGGGTATATGTTATCCCATTGATCAATACCCTTTTCTTTCATATCTTGTATTGCATTAGAAAATATTTTAATTATATTATCTAAATCAGACTTATTTGCTAACCTAAATTGATAATCCATTTTGAGATACCTCCTAATAATATAAACCGCTACTTAATTTTGTATGAGCATATTAATTTACAGTTTATTTATTTTCCTAAATTTTATAACATTATAACTTAATGGAAATCTATTGATAACCTAACCATATCAACACACTGTATTCCGTTTTCTATAATAGGCTCATCATAATGTTTTATAAAAAAATCATGATCTATACTTCTTATTCTAAATCCACACTTTTGATATAGTGCTAACTGAGAAATACTAGAGTTTCCCGTACCTACTTCTAAGGTTTTCATATCCGCTTTCTTTGCTGTTTCTATTGCATCTTTAATTAGTGCCTTTCCTATTCCCTTTCCATGAAAACTTTCATTTACAGCAAGATTTACAAGTTCCATAGTAGCAGGTCTTGTTTTAATTAATACATATACTCCAATTACCCTATTATGTAGTTCTGCAATATACACATCCCCTCTAGATGTGTATTCCTTTATTAAACCAAGTGAAGGATCTGCTAACAACAGTAAGTCATAAGGAAACAACTCTTCATTTTCTACTTTTTTAATACTTAACTTATCTATAATATCATTCATATTTTTAATCCTCTCCATTTATATCAAGTCTTTTTTGTTATACTATATACTTTAGTACAAATTATTATCAATAACAAATTTAGTATTTTTATAAATTTTAGACCTTTAAAAATATAAATTATCAAGATTACTTTTTAAAAGCTATATAGCCTTAATTTATGTAATTTTATTTTAAAATAGTAAAGCGTGGCAAAATACCACGCTTTTAGATAAACTAATAATATTAATGATTAGTTCCAAATTATTTTGAATAAAGCAATACTAAATACCATCTACAAAAATAGTATGCTTTACTCTCCATTTCTCTAGAGCAATACTAACCCAAAAACCATATATGCCTAAAGTTATAATAGATAACAGAAGCCACTTTATCCAATTGCCGAATAAGCCTACCGCAGTTCCTGTAAATTTTAGTCTTCTGCCTTCTATTACAGTATGGTTAATTTTCCAACCATAAACCATACATTCTGCCCAAGGATAGCATATTCCTAGAGTTAATACAGTTATTAATATTCCTAGTATTCTCCATCCTATTAATTGAAGTAATCCTCCATCAAAATAAGATTCCCTTTTCACATTACGATTTGATAATTCCATTTTATCCCCCTTGAATTAAATATTATTACAACAATATTATAAGGGGAATTTTATATAATATCACCAATAATTATAAAGTTTTCAATTTATTTAACTTTTATAAATTACTGATAATTATTTTCAAATTATCATATAAATTTTTCCATAAAATGTTAAAAGTAATGTATTCAAAAATTTAAATAAATAAAATTCTTATATTTAAATAAGAATTTTATTTATTTAAGAAATTTTTTATATTAAACTTTCATAAACTATTAATGGGGTGGTTTTATGAAATCATTTTATAAAATCTTTATCACACTTATTATTATATTAATAATTGAATATCTAATTATTTTCTTACTTTATTATTTTTAAATTAGCAATTAAATTAATTCTCCATTTATCCCCACTGTTACCTCTCTATAAGGTACTATAGTTTGGGATTGAAGCATTGCATTTTTAACTGAACTTACTATACCTGAGCAACAAGGTACTTCCATTCTAACAACAGTTATACTTTTTATATTGTTGCTTTTTAAAATTTCAGCTAACTTTTCTCTATAATAGTCATTATCATCTAATTTAGGACAACCTATTACAGTTATATGATCTTTTATAAAGTCTCTATGAAAATTTGCATAAGCATATGCAGTACAATCTGCTGCTATTAATAAATTTGCCCCTTCAAAATATGGTGCATTAGGATTTACTAATCTTAATTGTACTGGCCATTGACTTAATTCTGAATTAAAGCTACTGTTTTCTTCTTTAGAATTACAGTCACATATATCATTCTTTAAAGCCTTTGTACTTAGATTTAATCCTGCCTTTCTTTCAATTTTCTTTGCCATTGTTCCAGGGCATCCACAAGGCATAGCTTTACTTTCTTCTTTAGTTTCTTTTTTTACCTTATCTATATCCTCTATTCTTCTTTTCACCGCTTCATCATCATAAGCTCCTGCTTCTCTTTCAATTATCTCAATAGCACCTTGAGGGCAATTTAAACAATCTCCTAGTCCATCACAGTACATATCACTAACAAGCTTTGCTTTACCATTTACTATTTCTATAGCTCTTTCATGACATGCATCTACACATATGCCGCAACCATCGCATTTTTCCTCATTTATATGAACAATTTTTCTAATCATAACTTATACCTCCATAGCACACATTAATTTAAAAATCTAAAAGAAAATAATAACTCAAATATGTTAATCTATTTTAGAAATATGAAAGAAAAATATTCTAGCATACTGGTTTATTACTTTTTTAAGATCACTTAACTACTATAGTGTGTTAATTTAATTTCAATCTATGATTAAATTATATCAACTTAAATGTTTTTGGTATGTAACTTATGTTACAGAGTTAATTTTTTATAATTCCAATTTTATGTGAGTTTTTAATAACTTTTATTTTTTCCTCAATATTTTTATCCAAAGCTATTATAGCTACCGTTGCAGGACCACAACTTCTATTTACATCTATGTTTGGATTCTCTTCTAAGATAAATTCCATGCCATTATTTTTAGCTAGTTCTTCTGCTTCATATAATATTCCTTTAGATCCTATAGGAACAATTTCTTTGACTCCTTTTAATTCTCTTAAATAGTAAAGAACATCATATTGAAAAATATCTTCATCATATTCATAGCTTATCTCTTCTCCAACTTTAGGTATTCCTATGGAATAAATTATAACATCATCTTTTATATTATTTACTCTAAGTTTAGACTTTTCCCCGATCCCAATTATAGTCATTCCTAATCCTGTAGAAACACAAGGGAAATTTTCTTCTGTACTTCCACTAAGGGCAACATTGCTAATATCCGCCAATTCTAATTCACTTTTAATTCCCTTTATTATTTCTTCTCCTGTAGGTTTCATTTCTGCACAAACATTATCAATAACAGTAACCACTTCTGCACCACTACATAATACTTCTAGAAGCCCTACTCTAACTGTATATTTTCCTGTTATAAAAGGTGGAACCTTTAATGCATCCTGTGGCTTGTCTCCTATACTTCCACAGCTATCACAAGCAATTACCATAGATTTATTTTCATCTATATCTACTAATACTAAGTCTCTTATTTTATTTATCTTCATGTAGATTTTCCTGGTTATGAAAAACGTAACAAAACATAACCTTGCCCTTTCTTATATTTTTCATATTAATTTTTACGTTTTTAAAACCAATATATTTTATTAAATCTCCATAATAATTTACAAGACTTAATTCCATACCTTTTTAGTATTTTATTTTCCATTGTAGTAATATTACATTGATTTTTATTTGAATAAAGTGCAGTTATATAACCAATATAATATTCTCCATTTTTCTTTGTGTATTTTATTAAATCTCTATGCTTAAATCCATTTAGTTCTGCAATATTAGCTTTTGATTTTCTTCTCATAGGTTTGATAATCCAATCTTTTATATTACATTCCTTCATATTTACTTCTAAATCTGTTATGCAAATTGCATCATTACTATGTGTTTTATATATATTCCAATCGATACGTTTGTTAGCAGTATCTCCACCTGTAGTTAGCATTAATTTGCCCAATTTAGATAACTCTTGTCTTAAATAAGTTTTACCTTGCATAACGTGTTGAGCGTAGTCAAATCTTATATTTTTACCATCAATTGTTTTATAATATTTATCAATAAGTAATTTTCTTTGCCCTCTGTTTTTTGATGACAACCACTACACAAAGTGATTAAATTACTTATGGCATTAGAACCCTTTAATCTACGAGGAACTATATGATGTACTTCTAGCATACAATTAGATCTTCCGCATTCCATACACTCGCAATTATCTCTTAATATAACTGCTTTTCTTATATTTTCATCTAACCTATTTGATTTTTGATATTGCCATCCATATAATTTCTTACCTTCTGATAATGCTCTTATATCTACTACAACATCTTCTAAATGAAATTCCTTAATATTAACAAACTTTAATAATTGATTAATGATTCTAATGGTTGATTGTTTTTTCTGTAATATACTAGGTGCTACTCTACCTTTTCTTTTACTTGCTGATCTATTATCAAATCTAACTTTTCTGTATCTTTTATGAGTTCTATGGTATCTTCTATAACTTTTTCTAGTTTCCATTAAACTTTTAACATTTTGTCTAAGTTCAATAGTGCCCTTGAATATTGGTTTATTATATGTTTTGCATTTTTGAACTAATGCTATACCTACATGTTTACTTCCATCATCTATCCCACAAATTATTTCAGTTTCTTCATCAGGACGAACCTCATAATTTAGTTGAATTGCCATAGGATATTTTTGAAGTAATCTTGCTTTCTTCTTTCTAATCAACACCCATGCTTTATTACAAAGACATGAAGCTAATTTTCTTCCTTTTTTATCTTTTACAAATGAATATTCTTTTTGATTTTTAGTCATCTCTGACCACTCTCCTTTCGGGCATTTTCCTACTTGCTAAAGACAGTATGGAGTTCATATGATTAGGTGTTTGACTTCACAACCTAGAAGTCGGTCATCCTTCATCATTCTTAGAGCCTTAAACTGTTGGATATATTTAAGGGTAAGTCTTTAACTTATCATACAATCATAGTTCATCATGCTAAACTGTTTTCACAATTCTACACTCACTTAGGCTTGAAAACATCAAATAGTTATAACAACATACCTAAAGGTTGTGATATGTTATTATATGTTATGATTTTTAGCAACTACTTGAAGTTCCTTATGTTACTGTTTCTTAAATTTTTTCCAACTTCATTATACACCAAATTTATTTCATATAGCTTCAAAGCGTTTTTAATATTGCATATTAATGTTATTAAATAAAATTAATTATATTTAATTTTTTATTTATGATACCATATTCTTATTTAGTTTATACTAATGTTTTAGGCCTCTTCAAAAAAATAATAGCTCAGTATGTTAGCCTATTTTCCATCACGCTGTGTTGTCAGAACCCTCACATAGCTCTACTATGATCAGAACCTGTCTCCTTTTCTGATGCAAAATATATTTCGTATCTTTAACTAGCTATTTTCTTTCAGATGTCTTATTTGATATAATCGAATATGAATTGTAGATTTTCTCAATAATATACTTAAGGTATATTTTAAAAAGCTATAATAAAATTCAAAGCGCCCTAATGTACTGTATAAAAAGATAAAGATTTTTTATCAATTGACTATTGAAAATGGACAATTGACAATTATTGTTGAAATTAGTTTTAATCAAACTAATTTCTTTAATAGATTTTTAATAAAAGTGACTTCGTCACTTTTAAAAGGAATAAGTTCAAAACTTCTCTTGAGAGAAGTATCCATAATTGTCCATTGTTAATCGTCAATTCTCAACTACATAAATATACGCTAAAACAACTTGTTAACACAATTTTATGATTGTATAGGTTAAATTTAGAAATGGTACATCTATATGTAATACTAAAGATAATTTTATGAAATAAAAGATTTTATATACGGAAAGAGAAGTGAACTGTTAATGGAAAAAGTTATATTTAAAGGAAGTGCTATGCTTAATCCAGTGCCAGTGGTACTAATTAGTTGTAAGAATAATGAAGGTAAAGATAATGTTTTTACAGTAGGTTGGATTGGAACAGCTTGTACTAAACCTCCTATGATTACAGTGGCAATTAGACCTGAAAGATTATCCTACGAATACATAAAAGAAACCATGGAATTTGTAGTTAATCTTCCTTCTAAAAATTTAGTTAAGGAAGTGGATTTTTGTGGAGTTCGTTCAGGTAGAACTATTGATAAAGTTAAAGAAATGAACTTTTCAATGACAAAATGTGAAAATATTTCTGCCTCATTGATAGAAGAGTGCCCTATTTCTCTTGAATGTAAAGTTAAAAGTATCACCCCTTTAGGTACTCATGATTTATTTTTAGCTGAAATAGTCTGTTCACATGTAAATAGTGATTTAATTGACGAAAAAGGTAAAATCCATTTTGAAAAGGCAGATCTCATTTCCTATTGTCATGGAGAATATTTTGCATTAAATCCTAAGGCTTTAGGTTCCTTTGGCTATTCTGTAATGAAGAAGAAAACTATGAAAAAGAAAAAAATTAAAAGATAAATTAAGGCATCTTTAAAAATGACTGCTTAGAATTTTTGAATAGTTATTTTTAAATGCCTAAATACTATGAAAGGTAGTGAAATCCTATGGAATTTCTAAAAGTTGCATCTGCTTGCCCTATCACTAATGTAGCAGATGTAAATTTCAATGTAGAAAATATAAAAAATTGTATTGAGGAAGCTATAAAAAAGAATTGTAAACTTGTAGTGTTTCCTGAGCTCTCTATTACCTCTTATACCTGTGGAGATCTATTTTACCAAAGACAACTATTAGATAAAAGCGAAGAAGCTTTAAAAGACCTTTGTGAATTTTCTAGACATAAAGATATATTAATTGCTGTAGGTGCACCAATAGAGCATAAAAATTTGTTATATAATAGTGCAGTTATAATACTTAATGGTGAAATACTAGGTATAGTTCCTAAAAGTTATCTACCTAATTATTCAGAGTTCTATGAAAAAAGATGGTTTAACAGTGGTTTAAATTTAACTAACGAAAAAATATCTTTAAGTTTTAGTAAAAACATTCCTTTTGGAACAAACCTTATTTTTACTTGTGGTGATACAAAAATAGGTTTTGAAATCTGCGAAGATTTATGGGTTACCATACCTCCTAGCAGCTATTTAAGCCTTTTAGGTGCAAACATAATATGTAATTTATCCTCTTCAAATGAACTTGTAAGTAAAGCAGAGTATAGAAGAAATTTAATTTCAAATCAAAGTGCAAGATGTATGAGTGCATATATTTATTCTTCATCAGGTGTTTTTGAATCAAGTACTGATTTATTGTTTAGTGGTCATTTAATGATATGCGAAAATGGTAGTACACTTTGTGAAAATGAAAGATTTCAAAGACATAATGAAATTATTACATCAACTATAGATGTGGATAAATTAAAAAGTGAGCGTTTAAAAAATGTAAGTTTTAGAGATAGCATTCACTTTTGCCCATATGATGCAGAAATTATAGAATTTGAATTTAAAAACAAAGAAATTATAAACTTCAATCGTTATATTGATAAGCATCCATTTGTACCAAAGGATGAAATTGAAAGAGAAAAAAGATGTAAAGAAATTTTTAATATTCAAGCTGCTGCTCTAGCTAAGAGATTTTCTTATACAAAATTAAAAAAAGCAGTTATTGGTATTTCTGGAGGACTTGACTCTACTTTAGCATTGCTTGTAATTGTTAAAACCTTTGATATGCTAGGTATAGATAGAAAAAATATACTAACTATTACAATGCCTGGCTTTGGTACTACTGATAGAACTTATAATAATGCTATAAATCTTTGTAAGCATCTGAATACGGAAATTAGAGAAATTAACATAGTAGATGCTTGTCTTCAACACTTTAAGGATATTGGTCATGATGTAGATAAACATGATGTAACCTATGAAAATGTTCAAGCAAGGGAAAGAACTCAAATATTAATGGATATAGCAAATAAGGAAGGTGGTCTTTTAATAGGTACAGGAGATTTATCTGAGCTTGCATTAGGATGGGCTACTTATAATGGTGATCACATGTCTATGTATTCTGTGAACTGTTCTATACCTAAAACTTTAGTTAGATATTTAGTGCATTATGTAGCAGAAAAAGAGTTAAGTGGTGAGGTTTCTGAAATTTTACTAGATATATTAGACACACCTGTTAGTCCAGAACTTCTTCCTAAGGATAAAGAAGGTAATATTGCACAAAAAACTGAAGATATAGTAGGACCTTATGAGCTTCATGACTTCTTCTTATATCATTTTATAAAAGAAGGAGCAACTCCTGAAAAATTATTATTTTTAGCTAAAGCTGCCTTTAAAGAAAATTATTCTAATGAGGAAATTGAGAAATGGTTAAATACTTTCTTAAGACGATTCTTTACTCAACAATTTAAACGTTCTTGTTTGCCTGATGGTCCTAAGGTAGGTTCCATAAGTCTTTCTCCTAGAGGAGATCTAAGGATGCCTTCAGATGCAAGCTATAACTCTTGGATATAACAAAAAGTCGTGGCTAAATGTCACGACTTTTTAAAATTAAGAATGAGGAGTTAAGATAAAATTATTTTTTGATGAATTAATATTTATAATGTGTTTTTAAAGCAATAAACTTATTTCTTTAACATAAAAATTTATTTAGTAATTTTTCATTTCGTTTTATTTATATACGTCTACAATAAGTCCTGTTATTTCATCGATAGTACTTGCTATATTTAGAGTTTCTTTTTCTTCACTTAATAACATTTCTGTAAGTTCTTCTAGTTTTTTATCTACAGTTTCTACAGTAATAAAATATTGAGTTTGCCAAAAGCTTATATCTTTTTTAACGGAATACATAAAAGCAAGTACAGATTCTAAATATTCTTTTATTTCTCTCTTATAAGCTCTAACATCAGCATAACATTTGGTTACCACTAATTTGCTTCCCTTAGATTTTATATTTTTTAACATCTGCTTTAATTGTTCTTCTGACTTTTTTTGACGCGCAAAATTAAAATTTCTAGAAAAGTCATTATGTTTATTTATAGTAACCCCTTCTGTCTTTATTGGAGTCGTTCTTCCTAATTTAGATATTTCCATTTAAATACCTCCTAATGACTATTTTTTGAATAGGCTTTATTCTCTATAATAATTATATCGTAATAATACTACATTCTTTAAGGCTAAATTCAATTTGTTTGATTATTAAGAATAGTAAGAGTATAATGAAAAAAGTATAATAAAGCCACAGTTCTTAAATTACGAATTTTTTATTATTAATTTGCAAATATTAAATATTCATTATTGTAAGTTTACAAACATAATGATTTTAATTTAGATTGCTTTCATTAAATAAAATTTATATTTTTATATACTAAAATATTATAAAAGTGTGGTGATAATAATATGAAAAAACTTCTACAAATGTTTATTACTTTTTTCAAAATTGGAAGCTTTACTTTTGGCGGTGGATATGCAATGATTCCTCTAATTGAAAAGGAAGTAGTAGATAAACACAAATGGCTTACTAAAGAAGAATTTTTAGATATAATCGTTATCTCTCAAACTTTTCCTGGTGCTTTAGCTATAAATAGTTGTACATTTATTGGATATAAAATAGGTAATTTTCCTGGTGCTATTTTAGGTTTACTTGGTGTAACCTTGCCTTCCTTTTTTATAATACTTCTAATTGCTATGTTCTTTGCAAAATTTAGGAATCTCTACACTGTTGAATTGATATTTAAAGGAATTAATGCTGCAGTGCCTTTATTAATTCTAGTAGCAGTAATAAGCCTCAGTAAATCCCTTAATAAAAATTATATAAATATCATAATAATAGTTATAACAATACTTGCAATTACTATATTTAATGTAAATCCTGTAATAGTAATATTACTTTCAGCAATTTACGGTATTATTGCAAATAGAAAGAAGGTGTAATCATTGCATATACTTTTTAAATTATATTTAGCATTTCTAAAGATTGGTACTTTTGGATTTGGCGGTGGTTACGCAATGTTATCCTTAATTGAAAAAGAAATAGTAACAAACAATAGTTGGATTAGTTATACTGAATTTATAGATATAATTGGAATTTCTCAAATGACACCAGGCCCAGTGGCTATAAATTCCGCCACTTTTGTAGGATATAGAGTATATGGTTTTTTAGGAAGTATAGTTGCTACTCTAGGTGTTATAACTACTTCCTTTATTTTAGTGACATTAGCTTATTTCTTCTTTCAGAAATTTAAGGAGTCAGATTTATTGACCTCTGCTCTTTTAGGGATGAGACCTGCGCTTATAGGCTTAATAATCTCTGTATTCTTATCTCTTGGACGTACTTCTTACATAGATCTTAAAAGTATAATCATAGCCTTTATAATTGGATTAATGCTAATAAAAACTAAAATTCATCCAATATTAATAATAGTTATTTCAGGAATTTTAGGAATAGTATTCTATGGTATATTACCACTTTAGTTAAATCTTACAAAAACTAATATATAGGTCATCTTAAATTATAGGGTTCCACAATGAAAANNAATTTTTACCATGAATGCAAATTAAGAATGAATAATGAAGAATTATGGTTAAAACTCCAAGGCCGAAGCTTTGGAGTTTCTTAAATAAATTTTATTTTAAGAAATTCACTAAAGGTGAATTTCATCCTAAATTCGTATTCTTAACTATTAATTCTTAATTTCTAAGGATTTAAGCTATTTTTATAAAAAATTTATTTTCCAGAGTACATTTTAAACTTTTATATTAGTTCTCTATATTGAAGTCATTTTTGAATAATTATTTATTTCATGTCATAAATTAATTTAAATACTCTTTTATCCTAATATATATAATCTATAGGATTAAAGAGTTTTTTAAATAAATAGCAATCTTTACATTTTTTTCAAATTATATATTGTATTTAAAACCATATTATGTTATAATATTTTCTGTAATAACAGTTATTTCAATTTTTATCATTATCTTCCACAATAATAATTTTTGTATATTTTGTGGATAATATATTTTAGAGGTGATTTTTAATGTGGTTTAGCAAAAGTTCAGAAGAAGTCTTAAAAGAATTTCAAACCAATAGCATTACTGGCCTGACGTCCAAAGAAGTTGAAGAGAAAAAAAAGCAGTTTGGGCTAAATAAATTTGCAACAAAAAAACCTAGAACTAAAATTCAAATGTTTTTTTCTCAACTTCAAGATATCTTAATTTATATATTAATTGCCGCTGCAATACTATCTGCTGTTGTAGGAGAAGTTAGTGATACTATCATCATTGGAGTTGTCATACTAATTAATGCGATAGTAGGAATGGTTCAAGAAGCCAAAGCTGAAAAAGCACTGGATGCACTAAAACAACTTTCTACGCCCAAAGCTATAGTTAAAAGAGATGGTGAGCTTACGGAAATACCCTCTGAGGAGGTCGTTCCAGGAGATGTAATTATTATAGATGCTGGAAGATATATTCCCTGTGATTTAAGATTAATTGAAAGTGCAAATCTTAAAATTGAGGAATCTGCCCTTACAGGAGAATCTGTTCCTGTTGATAAAGATGCAAATATTTTAATAACTAGCGATGATATTTCTTTGGGCGATCAAAAAAATATGGCATTCATGTCTACTTTAGCTACTTATGGTAGAGGAATAGGTATAGCTGTTGGTACAGGAATGAACACTGAAATCGGTAAAATAGCAAAAATGCTCGATGAAAGCGAAAATGAACAAACCCCACTTCAAAAGAAACTTGAAGAGTTAGGAAAAATTTTAGGATTTTTAGCTATAGGTGTATGTATAGCTATGTTTGTAATAGGCTTACTTCAAGGTAGAGATAAACTGGAAATGTTTATGATCTCTATAAGCCTAGCGGTAGCAGCAATTCCTGAAGGTCTAGCTGCTATAGTTACAATAGTGCTTGCTATTGGTGTTCAAAAAATGATAAAACAAAATGCTATAATTAGAAAACTTCCTTCAGTTGAAACCTTAGGATCAGTAAATATAATTTGCTCAGATAAAACTGGTACATTAACTCAAAATAAAATGACAGTAGTAAAATTTTATTCTGATAATATCTTAGATGATATAGATAAATTAAATATAAATAATCCTATACACAAGTTGTTAATAGAAAATATGGTACTTTGTAACGATGCTACAGCTAGAGAAAATTCAAAAACTGGTGACCCAACTGAGATAGCATTGTTAGAAGCAGGAAATATGTTTAATATCTATAAAGAAGATCTAGAATCTTCACATAAAAGAATGGATGAAGTTCCTTTTGATTCTGATAGAAAATTAATGACCACTGTAAACAAATACGATAATGAATATTACGTTATGACTAAGGGTGCAACAGACAACTTATTAAATATCTGTACTAATGCTTATATAAATAATGAAATAATACCTTTAACTGAAGAATTAAAAGATACTTTCTTAAAATCAGCTTATGATATGTCTGATGATGCACTCAGGGTTTTAGGTTGTGCTTATAAAATTATCCCTTCAACTAATGTTGAAATCAATAACCTAGAAAATGATTTAACTTTCGTAGGTTTAGTTGGTATGATAGACCCTCCTAGACTTGAAGTTAAAGATTCTATTGCTCTATGTAAAAAGTCTGGCATAAAAACTATAATGATTACCGGTGATCATAAAAATACTGCTTTTGCTATAGCAAAAGAATTAGAAATTGTAAATGACATCACTGAAGTTATTTCAGGCGCTGACCTTGATAAATTACCTGATGAAGAATTGTCTAATAAAATAGATAGCTTACGAGTATTTGCAAGAGTTTCACCTGAACATAAGGTTAAAATCGTTAAAGCTTTTAAGTCAAAAGGAAATATAGTATCTATGACCGGTGACGGTGTTAATGATGCTCCTTCATTAAAAGCTGCTGACATAGGAGTTGCAATGGGTATTACAGGAACAGATGTGGCTAAAGGTGCTTCTGATATGATATTAACAGACGATAACTTTTCTACCATAGTCTCTGCTATAAAAGAAGGTAGAAATATATTTAATAATATCAAAAAGTCTGTAGTATTTTTAATTTCTTGTAATGCAGGAGAAATTGTTTCCCTATTCTTTGCCATACTTTTAGGATGGGCTACTCCACTTAATGCAACTCATATATTATGGGTCAACTTAATTACAGATACTTTCCCTGCATTAGCATTAGGTATGGACCCAGGTGATAAAGATGTAATGAACAAAAAACCTCGTAATCCTAAATCAAGTATATTTAAAGGATCAACTTTAAGCTTAGTAGCTAACGGAATCCTAATAGGTTCCTTAACCTTAATTGCTTTCGTCTATGGCGCTAGAACTTATGGTGGTGCAGATGTTTCATTATTAGCTATGCCTAAGCAGGTTTTAATCCATGCTCAAACTCTAGCTTTTACGGTTTTAAGTGGAACCCAATTAATTCACTCATTAAATATGAGGAACGAAACTAAATCTATATTCCAAATAGGATTATTTTCAAATATGTATTTAATTGGTGCTATAATACTAGGATTTTTACTTCAATTAATAGTAATATCCGTTACTCCAATAGCAAATTTATTTGGAGTATATAAGCTTACAATTAATGATTGGGAATTCGTATTTCTACTAAGTTTAGTGCCATTAGTATTTAATGAAATTGCTAAATTAATAAAAAGACTAAGAATGAGATAATATAAGGAAGCCTAGAACTAGGCTTCCTTATTACGTTTATCAACGTACTTCATAATATTATTTATTTTTAAGACTTATTAACTCCACTTTAAATTATATTGAAATCGCCTGACCAGAACATAAGTAATTAATCTGATCATGTAATATTCCTTTTAATTGTTCATATGCTTTTTCACCAGTACAATGACAGGTATAATATATTGATTTTTTTCCACTTAAGTATTTCCCAATATTATTTATCAATTCTACATTTACACATTTGCTATGCACAGGATTGTATAAATGAAAACCTCCAATAGCAAAATCTATATTTTTCTTAGTGATATCCTCAGCCTGTTCTAAGATATTAACTATTCCACGATGAGCACATCCAGCAAAAAGATAACTCTTGTTATTAGATGTAATTATAAGATTTTGTTCATGATTAAAATTATCACGAATAAACAACTTCTCTTCTTTTACGTATAATCTTTTATTTGATGTTGGCAGCATTTTATTTGAGTTTATTTTGTTAAAAATAATAAGTTCATCATCTATTTTATAAATATCGTCAACTAAGATAATTCTATCACTTTCTCTTAGCTTGCTATCTAAACCTATATAATATTTAAACAAACCTAAAACATTAGTATAGTACTTATCAAAGGCATTTTTATGAATATAAATTTTTGCCTTATCATTTACTTTTAAAAATTCTTTTAATCCTCCACCATGATCTTTATGCCCATGAGATATTACAACAATATCTACTTCCGAAATATCTATATTTAATTTTATAGCATTTTTTATAAATAAATCATTAGGCCCAACATCAAATAACATATTATGCTTTTCAGTTTTTATGTGTATAGATAATCCATGTTTACTGTCATATTGTGAAGATAGTGCATTGTTTTCTAGTAATGCTGTAACCTTCATATTTTATCTCCTCTTCATATTAAAATCCTTTATAAATTAATATATTATATTTTATTTATATAAGGATTTTAACGGTTAATCCTTATAATATAGATATTGTTTCTTATGAAAATTCTATTTAAAGATCTGTTAGTAAAATTAATCTCTATTTTTTCCTAATTTTTCATTATTAAAATCCACCTGCTCCACCACCACTGCAGCCACCACCGCCTCCAGTTGAAGTACCTCCGTTATAGCCTACTGTACTGGAAAAGACACCATAAGATCCATAGTATATAAATGAATTTGTGGTTGTAAAATTATCAAAGTTAAGATAATTTATAAGCCATATATTAGTAGCATATATTGATGAAGTCAATGCAAATTCTCTAAACTCTTCAAGTCTTTTTCTGCTAACATTCAAAGTTATCATATAAGGTAGATATTCATCTAAAGGGTACATCATAGCCATTGAACCTAATTCTCTACCTTCAAAGTTTGTTTTTACTTTTTTCCATTTCATTTTTTCACTATAACCATAATTGCTTAATCTTATTATTAGTCCTATACCTAGTACAAATATAATTATACTAATTATAAGTGATAAGATAGCTATAACATTTCCATTAACTAATGATATGATTGATATAATAAAAGTCATAATAGATAGAATTATATATGAAACTCCAGATTTTCTATTACTTTTATCAAAATAATTATTATCTTTTGCTAAATCATCTACTTTCTTTACCCATTTATGGTAACTTGCCATAAAATTAATTCCTTTTTCTTTATCTTTGGCGATTTTTTCTATCTCTTTCATAGTTATTTCGTTATCATAATTACTTATATCTATCAACCAATCTATTAGATACTGTTCATGAGCTAAAAGCTTCTCATATGGCTTATCTAAGACTATTATTTTATAATCCTCATTCTTTCCTACTGTATTGTTCTCTAACCCTATAAATCCTCTTCTATTCAAATCTAATAAGGTAGTTATAAACTCTGTAGTTGTAACTGCTCCATTATAGAATCTTGACAGTATAGCAGGACTACATTTTTCTGGAAACTCATTAAAATCTTCAGTTTTTATGATTCTTTTTGTAATTTTCATATAAAAAATAATAAACGTTAATCCTATAATTAAAAATATATAAACTAGAAAATTAATGCCTTTTTTAATATTTTTATTGGTTTCTACCCTCTTTTCATAGTCTAATCTTTTTCTTTCTTCTTTTTGTAGTATTTCTGTTAATCCATCTTTATTCTCAGTTTTAGTAGAGCTTATTAAAATATCTTTTGGGAATAAAACTCTGCCAGTGAGATACATATCTTTTTTAATATCCGTCGCTTCAAATATTATTTTATTATTTTCAATTTTAGCTGTAGGAAATCCATCCCCTGTATCAAAAAATGCATTAATATCTTTCTCTGATACCTCTTTAGGAAGCGCTATTACTCCATTAAAGCTGTCTATCTCACTTTTATAACCTTTATCCCAAAAATTATAATATAACTCTCCAACATCATTATATAAGGTAGTTACGTCAGATAATGTATAACTAAGCTTAATTTTTCTCTTTACATTTTTTGATGGAATATATAATTTAACCCTAAATAAATTTTTATTTTCTTCTGCTATTTCATAAAGAAAACTATCTCCATTTTTAGCCTTTTCACTATATTTAAATTCTTTTTCTACCTCATCTTCTATAAGAAAAACTTTTAAATCTTTAATGCCATTTGTTCCCTCTGTAGAAATATCTTTAAAAGCCCCATTAAATTTTCCACTGAAATCCATAATCAATATTTCTTCAACCTTTAATGATCCATCCTTTAAAATATTAACTGTGGAATTTAATTCATTAATTTTAACCTCTTTGTCATTGGCATAAACAACTATAGAAGTTGAAATTATAAATATTAACATTAAGCTAAAAACTTTGAATAAATTTATTGTTAATTTTTTGTTATTCATTTGCTCACCTCAATTGATATTACTAGAAAGAAATAGCTTATTAGATTTCTTTAAAATTTAAAACCTTCTCCTAAAACCTAACTATATATATTTTCAATAAATTATTTTTAATTCCTCTTTTATATCCTTTATAAAAAATTTAGATTCTCATACTCTATAAATTATTCTTCATAAAATTCAAGAAAGCAAAAATCATCATGATACACATGATGATTTTTCTTATTTATATTAGCTTTGTTCCGTTTTCATCTTGTATTATTAGGTTTCTCTTCATAAGTCCGCCTAGAGCTCTTTTAAAAGCATTTTTGCTTGTATTAAAAATACTTTTTATATCCTCTGGTGATGATTTATCATTTAATTTCATTGACCCATGATTTTTCTTTAAATAATCTAATATAACAGTTTCTAAATCTTCTTTTTCTACTAGTCTACTTTTTCTTGAGGTTACACCAACTTGACCTTCTTCATAATATCTTTTCACCCTAACCTTAATGGTTTCTCCTGCTTTAAGGTCATTATAGTACTCGTTTTTAAGTATTACTCCCCTATAAATGTTTTCTAAAGCTATCATAGCTGTTTCATTAGTTTGGAATCCATATATAGTCCCCTCAACCTCTTCTCCTATATTGTAGCTATTTGTATCATGAAGATATTTATCTATGTTAGTGGTAGCTGCTAAACGATTAGTTTTATCTAAGTATAGATAAAACAAGTATTTTTTTCCTACTTCTAACTTATATTTAATTTCCTTAAAAGGTACTAGTACATCCCTTTCAAGTCCTATGCTTATAAAAGCACCTACTTTGCTATTATCTACTACCTCTAAATAAGCAATTTCTCCTATTTGTGCTAAAGGATTTTTCATAGTAGCAATGATTCTATCTTTAGAATCTCTATATATAAAAGCTTCTACTTCATCTTCAACCTGAAGTTCATTGCCTAATGCACTCTTTGTTGGTAATAAAATATCATCAGAAGTATTATCAGTTTTCCCATCTAAATAATATCCAATTTCCGCTTTCCTTACAACTTTTAGTTTATTTATTTCTCCAATTTTTATCATATATAATCTCCTAATTCTTCAAAAATTTTTCCCAATGTATATATTCATTTAGCTTATCTACAAATTTAGCTAAGTACTTTTCTTCTAATTCAGTAAATCTATTAAATATTGGACTATCTATATCAAGAACACCATAAGCTATTCCATCTTTAATTATAGGTATTACAATTTCTGAATTAGACGCAGAATCACAAGCTATATGTCCTGGAAAGTTATGTACATTTTCAATTCTTTTTATTTCTTTATTTTCTGCTGCTGTTCCACAGACACCTTTTCCAAAAGCTATTCTGTTACAAGCAGGTCTACCTTGAAAAGGTCCTAAAACTAACTCATCTCCTCTAGTAAAGTAAAATCCACTCCAATTAATTTCATCTACAAGAGCATAAATAATTGCAGACGCATTTGAAAGATTTGCTAAAACATCACTTTCACTGCTTAATTGACCTTCTAAAAGAGTTAGCATATATCTATATTTCTGTTCATTTGTCATTTTATTTATACTATCTAACTTTATCATTTTATGCCCCCTTACTTCTTCAATTGATAATTGAAAATGGACGATGGACAATTATGGTGAATTCTCAGCAAAGCATGAGAATTTTTTAAAAATTTGTAAGTTACTTTTTATCTTGCCATTTTAAATTTAAAATTGGTTACAACATTCTTCGCTACTGCGAAGAAGTATTTATAATTTTCAATTGTCAAATTTCCATTGTCAATTCTTAAAAAGTTTTGTGTTCCATTCCCATTTGAACATATCCTTCTGCAGATTTTTTTATGTGTTCTATTTCTTCTTTTGTTAGTTCTCTTACAACTTTTGCTGGAGATCCCATGCATAGTACTCCTGATGGTATTTTTTTGCCTTGAGTTACTAAACTTCCTGCTCCTATAATAGTATTTTCTCCTATTTCAGAATTATTAAGTATAATAGAGCCCATTCCTATTAAAACATTATTTCCAATACTACATCCGTGAATAATACTATTATGACCTATAGTAACATTATCACCTATTTTTGTCGGTGTATTATGATCATTATGTACAGTACTATTATCTTGTATATTTGTATTCTTTCCTACTTTTAAATAATCCATGTCTCCTCTTAAAACTGTGCCGTACCATATATTTGAATTTTCTTCTATTTCTACATTTCCTATAATAGCTGCATTTTCTGCTATAAAGCAACTCTCATGTATATTGGGATTTATTCCCTTAAATGATTTAATCATATTTATCTCTCCTTATATTTTCTCTTAATTTAATATTACACATCTTTGAGTAAATAATTCTAGTATATTTTAATAATTATTTTTTACATTCTTTAGGCATCTGAAAGAAAATAATAGATCAAAGATGTGCTAATATACTGGTCTATTATTTTTTTGAAGATGCCTTATATAATCATTTTAGTGAATATTATATAAAAAAGCTAGCATGTTAAGAATAAAGGGATACAGCTATTTTCAGAAACTTTCAATTATTTCCTCTTATTTTTATATAATAATTTTTATTGATTAAATTATAATCTTGGTATATAATACCACATATAGTGCATATAAACTATTATATAACTATATATAGTGTTATTTCGACTTAGTTGATTTTAAATACGGGAGGTGACCATGCTAGGAATATATTTTCTAGCATTATATTATGGACGATATTAAGAAATTTTTAAAAAGATATTACACAAAAGCCTTAACGGAAAATACGAATTTAACAGTTTATGATTTATTTGAATGGAAAAAAGTTGATGTTTTTATAAAAGACTATAAAACTAATACAGTATTAGTTGATATGAAAGATTTAGAGTTTCCTAAAGATTACTCACAAAATGCTTGTGATATAATTGCCTCTAAGTATTTTAAAAAAGCATTAGTACCTAATGAAGTTGGATACGAGAACAGCTTAAAGATGATAGTTCATAGAATAGTAAACTTTTGGTGTGATGCTTTAGTTGATGAAGGACTTATAAATAATGAAGATGAAAAAGAAATTTTATATGATGAACTTGCATACTGCTTTTTAAATCAAATGTATGCACCTAATTCTCCTCAATGGTTTAATACAGGCTTAAAACATGCCTATGATATAGATACAGACAGTTTAGATACTTTCTACTATGATGAAAAAAAAGCTAAAGTAGTGAAAAGTAAAGATGCTTATACTCGTACTCAAGCTTCTGCCTGTTTTATACTTTCAATAGAAGATAAGTTACTTGGAGAGCATTCTATTTCTCAACAATATGTAACAGAAACTAAATTATTTAAAGGTGGCTCTGGTACAGGTACAAATTACTCTACCATTAGAGCAAAAGGAGAAAAATTATCTGGTGGAGGAATTTCTTCTGGAGTTATGAGTTTTTTAAAAGGCCTTGATAGAAACGCTGGCGCTATAAAATCCGGCGGTACTACAAGACGTGCTGCTAAAATGGTTGCCTTAGATATTAACCATCCAGAGATATTTGAGTTTATAGAATGGAAAGCTAAAGAAGAAGATAAAGTAAGAGCTCTTGGTAAAATGGGATATGATGCAAACTTTGAAGGTGAAGCATATGAAACTGTATCAGGGCAAAACGGAAATAACTCTGTTAGACTAAGTAATGAATTTATGAAAAAAGTTATTAGTCTTTCGGAAAATGAAGATGAAACTATTGAACTTGAAGGAAGAATGGATAATTCTGTAAATAAAACTGTTGAAATTAAAGAATTATGGGATTCTTTCAATTTATCTGCTTGGAAATGTGCAGATCCAGCACCTCAGTTTGATGATGTTTTCAACGCATGGCATACTTGTCCTGCTGGAGAAGACGGTTTATATGGTGCAAAATATAATAGAATAAACTCTACAAATCCCTGTGGAGAATATGCTTTCTTAGATGACACTTCCTGTAATCTTGCATCAATAAATGTATATAAATTTTATGATGTTAAAAATAAAGTTTTCGATTTAGAAGGTTATATTCATTTAGTAAGACTTGTACAATTAGCTCTAGAAGCTTCTATACACTGGGGACAATTTCCTACAGAAGACATAGCTAGAAAAACATATTTATTTAGAGCTACTGGACTTGGAATCTCTAACTTAGCTTCACTACTTATGGTGATGGGTTACCCCTATGATTCAGATGAAGCTAGAAGTTTTTCTGCTAGTATTATAGGTATACTAACTGCTAGCTCTTATGTTACTTCGGCACTTATGGCTAAAAATTTGGGAGCTTTTGAGAAGTATGAAATAAATAAGAATTATATGTTAAGAGTTATAAGAAATCACGCAAGGGTGGCTAAAGCTATAGATTCTGAATATGAAGATTTAGACTATACCCCTGTAGAAATAAATCATGAAATATTGACTAATAATGGATTAGATTATATAAGCAAAGCCTTAAAAGAGCTTTGGGTTAAAGCTATATCCTTTGGAGAAGTATATGGTTATAGAAATGCTCAAGTATCTGTTATTGCACCAACAGGAACTATATCCTTTGCAATGGATTGTGGAGCCACTTCTATTGAACCTTATTTCTCTCACTTTATATATAAAAAGTTATCTGGTGGTGGATTTATGACTATTGTAAATCCAGTTATAGAAGCCTCTCTTGAAAATCTAGGCTATAAAGAAAATGAAATCAAAGATATAATTGATTATATCCTAAGAAAAGAAATAGTTGATGAAGACGGTCTAGAGTATGAAAAAATCGTAGATGGAAAAATTGAAGGTGCACCTCATCTTAAAGAAGAACATCTTTCTATATTTGATACTGCAAACAAATGTGGAAGTGGAGATAGATTTATAGGACCTATGGGGCACGTTCTTATGATGGCAAGCATAACTCCTATGATTTCTGGTGCTGTTTCTAAAACAGTTAATTTGCCTAAGAATGCAACAGTAGGTGATTTTAAGAAGGTCGTTATTAATTCTTGGAAACTTGGAGTTAAAGGAATTTCACTATATAGAGATGGATGTAAGGCTAGCCAACCATTAAATACAACTCTAAACTCTGAGAGGAAGCTTACTCTTGAAGATTTAACTTATGCACAATTATTAGAAAAAGCTAAAGAGTTACAAAAAAATTCTAATATCTCAACTCGTGAAAAACCTGAAGGCATAAGAGTTGGCACTACTCATCCTGCACAGATAGAGGATGTTAAAATATATACTACTGTTAATAGAAATGAACAAGGCGCAATAACAGAAATCTATATAACAACAGATAGAGAAGGAACAATCATTACTGGATTATTAAACTCACTATCAAAGTCAATTTCTGTTATGCTTCAATATCATGTACCTGCACAAGATATTGCTAGAATGTTAAGAGGTCAAAAATATGAACCTTATGGCTTTGTACAGAAACATCCATACATTAAGCATGTAACCTCTATTTCTGATTTAATCAGCAAGGTTATAGATATAGAACTTGGAGATTTTTCTCGTTGCCAAGTAAAACCTGATAGTGAAGATATAATGATGATAAGCCAAAAAAACTATTTTAGTGCTCAAAGTGAAATATCTAGTAGTTTAGTAGTTAACGATAAACTAACTGCTGGTGAAAGAATATACTCTGAAGTTTGTTCTCACTGCTCAAGCACTAGACTAGTGAAGAATGGTACTTGTAAAGTTTGCCAAGATTGTGGTACTACTACAGGATGTAGTTAAGAAAAAGTCGTGACTCTTTGTCACGACTTTTTGTTCTTTATATGATATGTTATTCTTTATTTAGTTATAATTAAACATGCTAAGGAAAATAATTTACCTTAATAACAAGAAAAGACCTAATGCAATAGCATAGGTCTTTTAATTTATTTTTCATTCTTTTGTTCTTCTGCTTTCTTTTCTAAAGACAGTGACTTATTTACTTGATCATCCCACATATCTACATACTCACCAGTTGCCCATTCTGCCATTATAACAGTTTCATTTTCTTTTAGTTTAATTTCCTTAATAGGAGTCTCTTCTAATGTATTTCCCGCTATAGGGTAAACTTGTAGGCTTTCATCAGTAACTACAATAGACATATTTTTGTTCGGTGATGAAAATATATCTTTAGCCTGTGGTATTGATTGTTTTATTTGAGACCAAGGTGCAAATATAGAATCATATTTTAATAAACTTTCAGGCATCAGTGTAGGAATTTCAAAATCTCCATAATTATAAGATAAATTATCATTAGAAAAATTTACTCGTCCCTTCATTACCCATTTTCCATTCTTTCTTACAAGCCCAAAACTATTGAACTGCTCTGCATCCTTTAATTCAAATTTTTTATTGCTTTCTTTATTTTTAGTACTTCCTTGAATTGCTACTTTAAGAGCATCTACTCCTTTATCACCTATAGCCTCTGAAATAGTTATAGCACGATCCTCTCCAGAGTAAATCGTATCTATTGGTATAGTATTTAAAAGACTATACTGATATGCTTGAGCTTCATCCTTTTTATTTCCTTCGCCTTTTACATCTAAGGATACATAATCATTTGAAATAAAATTTATACTTTTTTCAGTATAAAACGAGCTATTATTAATAAAATCTTGTGAAGGTGTTTTGGCTTTTGAGGTCTTTCCTATAGGTGCTGCTGAAATCGAATCATAGAAATAGTTATCACCTTTTATCCGTTTAGAATCAACCTTCCAAAATCCATTTTTTCTTACCAAAAGTATATACGGCAATTCTTTTATTTCCTTTACTTTTCCATCATAACTAATCCATAATGTTCTATAAACAGGAGTCTTAGGCTTTTCTTCTTTATTCCCATAAGGATAGTTGTATTCTTCCTCTACATAAGATTTAAGCCCAATTATAACCCCACTTTGATATCTCTTAAATTTATTAGCGGTTATTACTTCACTAGGTTTTACAGTAACTCCTCTATTAAATTCGTGATTATTAACAATACCTTTATCATCGCTTCCTATCCTTGATAAATAATACAAAGTACTATTCTTCTCAAGAATGGCTTTATCCTCATTTAATAATATAAGCTCTATAAAATAATTATTTGAGCATACAATAGTAACTACTTGAATTTCACTTTCTTCTATTCCTAAATTTTCTGGAATAGTATTATATTTGTTATATATATATTCTAATGAATTCACAACTTTTAGCTTGTATTTAGGATTAATAAAAGTATCGCTTGGAGATATTATCATATCTTTATTAAATGTAATCATTTTATCAACCCATAGTTTAATTGAAGCATCTTCTGGTGCATCTGTATTTAAATATTTATATGTTTCAATCTTCCATTTTCCTAATATAGATGGCTCAATTTTAGGAGATGATATTTTATTAGTTGCTACAAATTCATTATAATTACAAGCTACCAAAGCTAACGCAATTAAACTTACTATAAATATTTTAAAGAATCTCTTCATAATCCCCTCCTTCAATCATTATCAATCTACAATGGCAAGGTTATTATAACTTCTGTTCCTTCACCTAATTTGCTTTTTATATCTAAGCTTCCATTATGCATTTGGATAATTTCATCACAAACAGATAATCCTATACCATTACTAGAGTTAGAATTTTTTCCTTTATAGAATTTTTCCTTAACTTTAGATATCTCATCCTGTGAAATACCTATTCCTGTATCTTTAATACTCATTATAATACTATTTTCTATAACATTGGTATTAAAAATAATTTCTCCTCCAGGGGAAGTAAATTTAATAGCATTATCTAAAATATTTATAAGAACTTGTTTTATCCTATTTTTATCTACAATTATATTAGTCAAATTTTCATCAACATTTACCTTCAATGTTAAATTTTCATTTTTAGCTCTTGGTGTTAATTGCTTTGATAGTGCTAAAATTAATGCTGTTAAATTTGCATTCTCTTTTTTAAGGGTTATTTTTCCTGATAATAGCTTTGAGAAATCTAATAAATCCTCTACTAAGTGAGTTAATCTATCTACTTCCTGCTCTATTATATCTAACCCTTCCTTTATTTCTTCTTCATCTTGAAAATCTGAAGCTTTCAGCACAATTGACCATCCCTTTATAGATGTTAATGGCGTTCTAAGTTCATGAGATACAGAAGCAATAAACTCATTTTTAAGCTTTTCATTCTTCATAATCTCATCTGACATATAATTAAGAGTATCTGCTAATTTTCCAAGCTCATCATCAAAGAACTTAGGTATCTTTTCACTAAAATCTCCTGTTGCCATTTTTTCTGCACCGTAACTTATTTTTTTTAGTGGCTTAGTAATACTATTCGATATAAATAAACTTACAATACTTGAAACTATTATAACAAATATTCCTACTAATAGTGCATATTTAGATGCTTTAGCTACAGTTTTATCAACTTCAGCAGTAGATGCTATAAATCTAAGCGCACCATCTATTTTATTATTATGATTAAGAGCAATAGTCATACTTATAGACGACTCTCCATTAATAGTTAATTTTTCTACTACTATTTTTTCTTTACCTTCTATAACATCCATTAACTTTTCTGGCAAATCAATATTTTCTATATCTATCCCTAAAGAGTCCATCAGTACTTTACCATTTTTGTCGATAATTTGCACTTCTGCACTAGTATTTTCCCAAAATAAATCTACATCATTAGCCGTATTAGCTCGTACTCCTTCAGAAGAAAGATAAGTATTATAAAAATTACTGGAAATAATTATTTGGTTCTTTAAGGTATCATTAAGTCCTGTGTAATAGTAGCTTTTAATTGCAGTTATTACTATTACCTCAACAATAACTATAGTTAACACTATAATAAGTAAATAACTGCCTGAAATTCTTCTCTTAATAGATACCAATTTAATTCTCCTTCCATCTATATCCTGTTCCCCAAATAGTCTCTATAAATTTAGGCTCCGATGGATTATCTTCTATTTTACTTCTTATTCTTCTTATATTAACATCTATAATTTTATTTTCTCCTATATAATTATATCCCCACACCATATCTAAAAGCTCGTCCCTACTAAAAGCTTTATTAGGATTTTCCATGAAAATCTTCATAAGCATATATTCCTTAGGTGTTAAATCAATTTCTATATCATTTTTATAAATTTTTTTACTATATAAATCTATTTTAAAATTACTAGAATATAGATAGTTGCCATCATGATTTTTTTTGCTATACTTAATTCTTCTAAGTAGTGAGTTAATTATAGCAATTAGTTCTAAAGGGTTAAATGGCTTTACTAAATAATGATCTGCTCCAAATTCTAATCCCATTATTCTATCAGTATCTTGTCCTCGAGCAGTTAACATTATAATACCTAACTCTTCGTACTCTTTTTTTAATATTTCACAGACTTTAAATCCATCTATTCCTGGAAGCATTATATCTAGAATAACTACATCTGGTGATTCTTCTCTTGCTTTCTTTATACCATCCTCTCCACTTGCTGCTTCTATAACATCAAAGTTCTCTCGCTTTAAACTTATTTTAAGAAATTTTCTTATAGAAGTTTCATCCTCAACTATTAAAATTCTAGCCATTATCTCGCACCTCCTAAATATCGTAAAAACATAACAATTATAAAACTATTTTTTCTCTTAATTATGTTATAGTATAATATTTTAAAATTAAAAACAAGACCACAAAACTGTGGTCTATTATTACTATTTATCTGACTCTTTTTTAGCGTCCTCATATTCAACATCAATAATGGTAGAATTACCATAATCCATATTATTATCCTTTGATTTACTATATGATGTATGAGAACTTGTAGTATTATGCGGATTATTAGTATATCCCTTTTTTTCCTTAAAGTTTTTATTAAACTCCTTTTGTGATTTATTAAATTTATATCTCCAATAAGCCACAGCTAAAACTATAACTAATAATAAAATCATAACTAATGTAAATATCCCACTTATTACAATGCCTAATACACTTAAAATACTAGGTCCCAATACAATAATTAAAACTATTGCCAATACAGCGTATAATATATTTTTACTATCCATGTCGTATTTTTCCCCTCTTTAAGTAATAACTTTTTCTACTAATTTAATTATAATATAATTTCTTTATATTTTCTCTTTACACTTAAAAGTTTAATGAAATTTTAATAAACCTTATAATATTGCACCATCTACATTTATAATTTGTCCTGTTATGTATTTAGACCCATCACCGGCTAGAAAAACTACTGCTTTTGCCACATCTTCTCCTTCTCCTAATCTCCCTAAAGGTATTTCATCCACCATTGAATTTAATTCTTCTTCACTCATCCAAGAATTCATTTCTGTATTTATAATTCCTGGAGCTACGGCATTAACTCTTATATTACTAGGTGCTAATTCTTTTGCTAATGCCCTAGTAAATAAGTTTACTGCACCTTTAGAAGCAGAATATATTACTTCACAGGATGCACCAACATTTCCCCACATAGATGATATATTTATAATATTTCCACTTTCCTTTGTAATCATGTATTTACACACATGATTACACATATTAAAAATCGCCTTCATATTTGTATTCATTATTGAATCATAATCTTTCTCATCCATATCTATAAAGAGACCAACTTTAGAGATAGCTGCATTATTAACTAATATATCAATTTTACCAAAGTCTTCGATAACTTTGGTTACTAAACTCTTACAAAAGTTATAATCTGAAATATCACCTTTTATTAATATGCCATATCCACCTATTAATTTAATTTCCTCTAAAGTTTTTTCTGCACTCTCATCATCATTTTTATAGTTTAAAATTACACTGGCACCTTCTTTCGACAATTCTAAAGCTATACTTTTTCCTATTCCTCTAGTTCCGCCCGTTATTATGGCTACCTTCCCTTTTAAGCTCATACACTTCATCTCCTACAACATTATTAATTTCTATTTTAAAGCACTTAGCTAAGTCTTTTCAATTTTAGATTACTTTAACTACGTAGTAAAATCTTCAAAATCTTACTTTTTTCTCTTTATTACTACTTATATTGCTAATAAATTAACAACTTGTCATTACAATTTTTTCCATTCATTATTAACATTTAAAATCTATTTTTTATATAAATATATATGAATCTATATAATTTTGAAATAGTTTTCTGAATTTTTTTCTATTTAATCCATATAAATCAATTATTTAAATATGTTATATTAATATTTTGAGGTTTATAATCAATAAAATTTAATAATTTAAGATTATTCTTAATTTTCTTAATATTACTTCTTATTTTGATTTAATTCAAAATATTTGTATAAATACTTTATTATTGTTAAAAGTTATGTTATTATATTGTTGAATTAGAAATAAGGGAGGGTTTTTGTTATGGCTTATAAAATAGTTGATGCTTGTATTAGCTGCGGAGCTTGTGAATCTGAGTGCCCAGTTAACTGTATAAGTGCTGGAGACGGATTATATGTTATAGATCCAAACACTTGTATCGAGTGTGGTGCTTGCGCTAGCGTTTGCCCAGTTGGAGCTCCAGTTCAAGAATAATTGAACATATAATATAAAAAGTACAAGCTATTAACTAAATTAATAGCTTGTGTTTTTTATTTTTAGAATAAAATTATGCAATTGAGAATTGAAAATGGANNTATAAAAGAGAAGTATCAATAATTCTCCATTGTCAATCGCCAATTCTCAATTATATAATATAGAAATTTAAATAATTAATAACATAATTATTTAAATATATAGATTAAATTTGAAAGTAGTGCATCTATATATTATTCCTTTAACTCTGTAAACCCATTGCCTAATATTTCATGAACATGATATGTTATAATAAATGCCTTTGGATCAATTTCCTTTATAAAATTCTTAAGTCTTAAAAATTCTTTTTTTCCTAAAACTGTAGTTATAATTTCCTTTTTCTCAAGTGTGTAAGCTCCCTTCGCATCGTATAAAGTTGCTCCTCTTTCTAAATCTTCGATTATAAATCTTTGAATTTCTAGTCCCTTTTCACTTACTATTTCTATTTTTTTAATTACATTAAAGCCTCCTATAACGTAATCAATTGTAAACCCATTGATAATAACTCCTAATAATGAATACATACCTATAAGTGGACCAAAAGCAGCTATTGCTAAAACTGTTATAATAAAATCAGTAATCAATAATCCTTTGCCTATATCTATATGTAAATATTTATTAAGTATTTTAGCTATAATATCTGTACCACCTGTAGAAGCATTCTGATTAAACACTATTGCCATACCAATGGCACTTATTAATATCCCAAAAACTAAATTTAAAAATATATCGTTAGCTATTGGTCCCTTCATAGGAATAAAGGTTTCAAAAGTGGAAATTAATCCAGCTAAAGTTAAGCTGCAATATATAGATTTAACCCCAAAACTTGCCCCTATAAATATGAAGCCTATAATATATAATATTGCATCTAGTCCAAGCATTATTATCCCTACATTTAGCATAGGTATATAGTTATTAATAATAATAGCTAATCCAGAAACTCCTCCAGCAGCTATTTTATTTTGCATTAAGAAAAAGTATAGTCCTGAAGCTAAAAAAATAAGTCCAATTGTTATAAATATAAATTCTTTTAAAAGCTTTTTCTTATTATTCACACTATTACTCCCTTTTTAATTTTAATACTAATTTTTATCATATTTCTATTTAAAATATGATGAAAGCAATTATAAAGTCCCATATAAATAAATTTTTAAGGTATTATATAATCTCTTTTCTTTTATTCACATATATTTTATCCATAAAAACTCCTAATAACCCTATGAATATAATAGTTCTAAAATTAATATATGTGAAAATAATTTATGCTTTTTAATATTTTAATCAGAACTATTAAATTCTCAATAGGCAGTTTACACCTTATAATTAAGGATTATATTTTAAACTAAATCTTTATAAAAATTAATCTGCATATATTTAATTTTATCATCAATTATCAATTAGTTAAAATATTTTTTTATTTTTCTTGCAATAATTTATTTTTTTAAATTTTGTTCATATATCTCTATATACTCTAAGTACAAATTTAGCCATAAAAATAAAAAGCTATGATAAGTTTATGAATTTACATAAATTTATCATAGCTTTTAAATACAGTTTTTAGGTATTCAAATAATACCTATGTTACTATTTTTATTTTAAAAATACATCTTTTATTATTGCAAATACATCTTTACCAATTTGAAGATATTCTGATATATTTTCTTTAGTATCAATAACATCTGCAGTAGTTGATGTAACTACCTCACTTACATCCTTTAGATTCTCAGTTAATGTAACCACATTATCCGATGCTTCTGGTAAAGAACTCATAAGCTTATTTATATTGTGTTCGTTGTTCCCAATAACGCCATCTATTTTACCTATAAATTTAATAGCTTTATTTAAAAATATTATAAGAAAAACTAGAGCAACAGCACCTAATAAGCTAAGTATTATAAAAAATAAATTTTCAACTGAAATATACATTAATATCACCTAGCTTAAATTATTCTTCTATTTTTTCTTCCGCTACTTCTTCTACTTCCTCACTGCAATCACAAGATTCTGTTACTTCTTCACAACAAGGCTTTTTACAAACTTTCTTTTCAGCTATATATTTAGATATTTTATCTTTAGCTTCAAGTGCATTTTCCTTTACTTCAACAGTTTTAACTTTTAAATTTTCATTAACTTCTTTAGCTTTTACTTTTATATTTTCTCTTGTTTCTTTTCCTGATTTAGGTGCTAGCATTAGTCCCCCAACTACACCAGCAACTGTTCCAACTGCAAGTTTTTTAGCAGTATTTAATCTTTCTTTTCTTATTTTTTCTCTCTTTTTTTGTTCTAATTTAGCTTTTAAGCTCATTATATATCCCTCCTAATGATCTTTCATTGCAACCCTTAATTTAATAATGTTTTATCAAATTTTTTAAATTTATTTTATGATAAAAACTTGTTTAAAACAATGAAGTATTTTGTTTATATAAGTATTTTTATATCATAAAAGATAATATTTTGTATTGTAAAAAAAAGACCTAATTATATTTATTAAAGAGTTCTGATGGACAATTACCATAAAATTCTTTGAATTCCTTAATAAAATGTGGTTGGTCATAATATCCATTTTCTAAAGCCAATTCACAAAGTGGCATTTCCTTTAAAGACGTAATATCTTTTAAAGTATTTTGAAATCTTACTATCCTGCAAAATAATTTTGGGCTTATCCCTATCCAATTATTATATTTACGAAATAAGGATTTGCTACTAATATTTAGATTATTGGCAACCTCATTAACAGATACTTGTCCTTTAGCATCATAAATATAATTTAAAGAATTTTGAACTATTGGATCCAATTTAAGGTCCATTTTATTTATAAGTAAACTTTTTATATAAGCCTCAATTAATTCTATCTTGTCATATATAAATATTTTTTTAGATAATTCATCATTAATCTTTAGTAGTATGTCTCCCCAAAAATATTTTAGTGGTATTGTTTTATCTAGAAATTCACTTGCCGGACAATTAAAAATTAGTCCACTAGTACCAGGATAAAGTCTTATACCAAAAAGTTCTCTATGATTTTTTATTACAAAACAAGATGGTTTCTTATTTAATCCTATTAATAGGCTATTATCATCGAAAGGTTTATTATAGTCACTAAATACTAAGTTAATACATCCATCTGGTAATACTCTTATATAATAATCTCCATCTATGTCTTTATTAGTTTTTAAATACCAATAGCAGCATATATAGGGTTTAAGTTCTTCGGAGGGTTTGTATTCTTTATATATAAAATCATTAAAGCCATCAACATTTAATAATGGCATTTGAATAGATTTATAATTATACATGTTCCTCCCTCCAATTACATAGATTAGTATAAATTGCTTAATAATTATTATACTACGTTTTTACAGGTAATTATTACAAAATAAAAACTTTTTAAATAATTAAAGACAAAAATCTCTAAATAAATTATAAAAATAATTAATTAAGATATGTTAAGCAAGTCATTTCTATGTATTCTTAATTTTTTTCCATTTTTATAATTTAAGCAATGGCCTTTTATTGTACAGTATTTACTATTTATCTTCATAAACCATATATAGGTAGATATAGTATAAACATAAACGAGTATCAAACAAATAACCATGCAACATGAGCTAAAATATTTTCTCTATTTTGGTTGAAATTTGTAATTTTTCATTGTACTATTTAAATATGCAGATATATCAAGTAAAATTTTAGATTATTTTACATAATAATTTATATATGGATAAACTAATTAAAAATCCAATATATAGACTAGCAGTTTACGCTATTAAATATTTATCTCTGCACTTTAATCAATAGAAAATTGAAACTAAATGACTTACATACATATTGATTATAAAGCGGAAATTATGAAGGAAATTAGTTTTAATTAAACTAATTTCCTTAATTAATTTTGATTATAATTATAAATTTTGAATTTATGATTTATATATTTAATAATATAGTCTCTTAAATACCTTACCTATGTTTTATTTTAATTTAATTAAAATTTCTACGATATTTATGTAAAGTAATTATTTTAGTTTGCTTTCTTTACAGAATAGCTCTCTTTGGTATATCTATATAATTACTATTGGAGGTGTGAAATGAATAAATTAAAGGTAATATTTTTATCACTATGTATAATACTCTCAAGCTTTAATATGGAAGTATTTGCAGCAAATGATACTAAGGAAATGAGGGCAGTATGGATATCAACAGTTTATAATATTGATTGGCCTAGTACAAAGAATAACGAATCTGCTCAAAAACAAGAATATATAAAATTATTGGACAAGTTTAAAAGCATTGGTATAAACACTGTTGTTGTTCAAGTAAGACCTAAGGGAGATGCCATATATTCCTCTTCTATAAACCCATGGTCAGAATACTTAACTGGAAGTCAAGGTAAAAATCCTGGATATGATCCACTTCCATTCTTAATAGATGAAGCTCATAAAAGAGGTATGGATTTTCATGCATGGTTTAATCCATACAGAATAACAACTAATTCTGCTGATCTTAATTCATTAGCATCTACTCATCCTGCAAGATTACATCCTAATTGGGTGATAAAATATAAAAATGGTGCTTATGATGCATTGATGTATAATCCAGGACTGCCTGAAGCTAGAAAGCATATTGTAGATACAGTATTAGAAGTAGTAAAAAAATATGATGTAGATGGAATACATTTTGATGATTACTTCTACAAAGATGGAATGAATGATGAGGCTGCTTATAATAAATATGGTAATGGAAAAAACAAAAATGATTGGAGAAGAGAAAACGTAAATCTTCTATTAAGTGATGTAAAATCCGCTATAAAAAGCGTAAATCCTAAAGTTGTATTTGGTGTAAGTCCAAGTGGAATTTGGAGAAATAAACCTAACGATCCAACTGGTTCAGATACAAAGGGAAATGAAAGTTATTCAAGCAGTTACGCTGATTCAAGAGCTTGGATACAAAGAGGTCTTGTTGACTATATTGTTCCTCAAATATATTGGACAATTGGATTTGGCATAGCAGATTATTCAAAACTAGTTTCATGGTGGTCAAATGAAGTAGCAAATACTAATGTAGATTTATATATAGGACAAGGTATCTACAGACAAGGTGGAAGCGATAGTCTTAATGTAGCTAAAGAAATAAAACAACAAGTAACTTTAAACAGAAAATATAAAGAAATTAAAGGTAGTATGTATTTTTCAGCTAGAGATATCATAAATAATCAACAACTTCAAAACGATATAAAATCACTTTATACAGATTCAGTACCTAATCCAGAACCTGTGCCTAAACCAGATCCTGTACCTAATCCAGAACCTTTACCTAAGCCAGAGCCTGTACAAAAAATACAAATGGTTAATACAGATTCTCTAAATGTAAGAAGCGGCCCTGGAACAACTTATTCTGTAATTGGCTCTTTAAATAAAGGTATTAAAGTAAAAGTATTATCTGAAGGTAATGGCTGGTCAAAAATTAATTATAATAATGTCATTGGATATGTATCTACTACATATTTGAGTAATATTAATACACCTTCAATACCTGTTAAATCACTTCAAGGTAATAATAGATTTGATACTGCTGTATCAATCAGCAAAGAAGGATGGCCAACTGGAGCAGAGACTGTAATTATAACAAGTGCAAATTCAATAATTGATGGAGTTACATCTACGCCGTTAGCTTCAGTTAAAGATGCACCTATTTTATTAGCCAATAAAAATAATATACCTAGTTCAACTGAAAATGAATTAAAAAGGTTAAAACCCAATAACATTATAATTGTTGGCGGAGATGGTGTCGTAGATAATACTGTATATAAGTATATTCAATCAATTCTACCAAATTGTAAATTAAATAGAATTGGAGGAATAAATAGATATGAAACTTCTCTTAGGGTAGCTAATGAGATATCAAAATATGTATCTATAGATAAGGTATATATTGCTGGTGGCAGTGGCGAAGCTGATGCATTATCTATCGCTTCAAAAGCTGGTTCAGATAAACAACCAATCATATTAACAGAAAAAAATGTTTTACCAAATAATATTTACAATTGGTTAAATGATAAAAATGTAAAAGACTCTTATTTTATAGGTGGAAATGGTGTTATATCTGATGCTGTAATAAATAAAGTAAATTCTATAACTACAAACAATGTTTCAAATAATAGAATTAATGGTGCCAATAGAGAAGAAACTAATTCGAAAGTACTGCAAAAGTTCTACCCAAATTCAAATTATGATTCTCTATTTGTAACAAAAAGCAATCCACTAATAGATGCTTTAACTGCTGGCCCTTTAGCATCAAAAAATAACTCACCTATAATTATACTTGGTGATAATTTAGCAAAGGAACAAGAAAGCATAATTAAAAATAAAAAATTCAGTAAAATATATAAAGTTGGTGGAGATATAAAGCAAGCTAGTTTTAATGCTTTATTAAATACATTAAATTAAAACAATAAAATTATAAGTAAAACCTATTTTCTATAAATTTATTTCAAATATGAAGGATACAAAAAATAAATTTATCCTATTAAAAGCTAGCATTTTTATGCTTAATATATAAGGGGCAAAACCTAGGTTTTGCCCCTTATATATTAAAGTTTTATTAAAATTCAGCAGTTCCTGTAGTTCTTGGGAAAGGTATAACATCTCTGATGTTACTTACACCAGTTACATACATTATCATTCTTTCAAATCCTAAGCCAAAACCTGAATGTTTTGTTCCGCCATATTTTCTTAACTCTAGATACCACCAGTAATCTTCTTTTTTAAGTCCTAGTTCTTCCATTCTCTTTTCAAGAATATCCAGTCTTTCTTCCCTTTGGCTTCCTCCTATGATTTCACCTATACCTGGAACTAATAAGTCCATTGCTGCAACAGTTTTATTATCATCATTTATTCTCATATAGAAGGATTTAATTTCCTTTGGATAGTCAGTAACAAATACTGGTTTTTTAAATACTTCTTCTGTAATATATCTTTCATGTTCTGTTTGTAAATCAGCGCCCCACTCTACTTTATATTGGAACTCTTTATCTGCTTTCTTTAACAGTTCTATAGCTTCAGTATAAGTTATACGAGCAAAATCAGAATTTACTACATTATTTAATCTTGGTTTTAGTCCTTTATCTATGAAACTATTAAAGAATTCCATTTCCTCTGGAGCATTTTCCATTACAAAATTTATGATATATTTTATCATGTCTTCTGCAAGGTCCATATCATCTTTAAGGTCAGCAAAAGCTATTTCAGGCTCTACCATCCAAAATTCAGCAGCATGTCTAGCAGTATTTGAATTTTCAGATCTAAAAGTTGGACCAAAAGTATACACATTTCTAAATGCTAATGCATAAGCTTCAGCTTCCAACTGACCACTAACTGTTAAATTAGTTTCTTTTCCAAAGAAGTCTTCATTAAAGTTTACTGTTCCATCTTCATTTCTAGGAATATTATCTAAATCCATAGTTGAGACTCTAAACATTTCTCCTGCACCTTCAGCGTCACTTCCTGTGATTATTGGAGTGTGTGTATAAACAAAGCCTCTTTCTTGGAAAAACTTATGAATAGCATAAGCTGTTAATGAACGTACTCTAAATACTGCTGAAAAAGCATTGCTTCTTGGCCTTAAATGAGCAATAGTTCTTAAGAATTCAAAACTATGTCTTTTCTTTTGTAGAGGATAATCTGATGATGATTCCCCTTCTATAATAATTTTGGTAGCTTTTAGTTCAAAAGGTTGTTTAGCTTCTGGAGTCAATACAAGTTTTCCTTCTACAGTAATTGAAGAACTTATGGTAAGTTTTGATATTTCTGCAAAATTCTCTAATTCTTCCTCAAATACTACTTGAATATTTTTAAAGAAACTTCCATCATTTACTTCTATAAAGCCAAAATTTTTAGAAGCTCTTAAAGTTCTAATCCAACCACTTATAGAGATCATTTGATCACTATATTTTTCTTTTTCTCTGTAAATTTGTTTTACTAATATTTTTTCCATACAGTTTTCCTCCTTTAAAATTTCATATAAATATAAAAAAACCCTTCATCCCTAATAGGGACGAAAGGTTAACTATTCCGCGGTACCACCCAGATTGTCATAAAATGACCTCTTTACAGTACAGATTATAATCGATACTGTTTAATTTATAACGGTTTAATTCCGTCTAAGCCTACTTTCATAACAATTTCGGTTAGAAGCTCTGAGATGTTCTTCAACATAAGTTTCATATTGACCTCCCACCACCGTCAACTCGCTTAAATTACCTCTCATATCTACTCTTCTCTTCATTGCTTTTAATTTACATTATTTATATTATATGCAAAAATTATTTTTAAATACTAGTAATTATTATATAGCTTAAATATATAGTTGTCAAATATTTTATAAAATATAAATGTAAATATATCTTGTCTTTTTTATAAAACATTATTCTTATTAATTTAAAATAAATTTTACCATAGAAAAAATTAATATAACTATAATATTTTTGTAGATTTTTTAATTCGTCTAATCAATAATTACTCCTATAAAATATATTGGACTTTATTAATCTACTTCAATATTAAGTAACCTATACTTTATAGTATATACAATCCTTCATAATAATTTACTAGTAAAAATAAATTTAATTTTTTAATTCTATAAAATCTTATATATAAAGTTAAGACCATAAGATAAAAATCCTATGGTCTTAACTTTTATTCACTGATCTTTAATATATCTCTTAAACTTTTGTCCTTTAATACTAATTTAAATACAGGTACACCTATTATAGTTACTACCACAAACTCACCTACACCAACTTGAAGTGCGGATAAAACTAATGGTAAATTAAACGCATAATAAAGCATAGCTCCTATCATTATCGCGTTTACTATTGTAGGATATAATGATGCTATAATCATATTTTTACTTTTACTCATAGCAAAAGTTGCTATAAAGGTTGCTGCAGTTCCTACAATTACATCTATAACACCAACAGGGCTGAAAAGATTAGCAATACCGCATCCTAAAGTAAGTGCTGGTACATATAACGGATCTATAAATGCTAACAAAGTCATTATCTCTGATAATCTAAATTGTATTGCCCCAAAGGATATCGGTGCTAAAACATATGTAATAACTGCATATATTGCTGCCACCAATGAAACCTTTAATAGTTTTTTAGTATCCATACCTTTTTCCTCCTAAAAAATATTAAATAATTTCAAAGCCTTTTAACATTAAACTTAACTGCGGCGCAATACTAATAAAGCTATTTATTTCAATAACTTTTCATATCCCTATTTACTTTAGAAATAATATTCCCAACTTTTCACTTTACAATTCACAAATTTCAATATTAAGATTATAAATATTTATATGAGTAAAGCTTTTTAATTTACTTTTAACAAAATAAAAATCATATCTTTATTTTTTAATATAAATTAAAATTAATAGCTAATTTAAAATTGTAAATTGTTTAAGTTATGTAGACTTTTAATGTAATATGCTTTCTAAAAAATAAAATAACGCTGTCATTAGGACAGCGTTTCTACTCTTTTGAGATAACTCTAATAATCCTAATAAAATGTTAGAATTAAAAAGATTGCTGCCGTAGTTTTATTTAAAGACAGGAGGCTTCCGAACTGTCTAATTAATTTTAACAAATAATATTATATATTATAAAACTTTATAAATCAAGGAGTATAGTCTATAAGTAATAAATTAACTTTTTAAAAACTTCTAACATTTTTATTAAATGTTATGTTTTCCGTTAGCAAATATGTTTGCAAAGCTGAAAGTATTTTACAATAACTATACTTTACTAATTCAAATTATAGATAAAAGCAGAAGACCTGATACAAATATTTAATGAATAAATCTTTTAATTAATAACATGCCATTTTATAAATAATACATATAATAAATTATAGTTAAATTTGAAATTAAGCTATAATTTAAAGGAGATTGATAAAATGTTTTATAATGAAGATAACTGTATCAGTATGGTATTTTCTATGACTAATGAATTAGATAATAGCGTTGTTGCCTTAATGAGAGATAGTATGGGAACTCTTTCTTGTCCAAAAGTTTATAAAACAGGAGGAAGCGGGACAGGCTTACAGCAAGTAGATCCCCTAGGATCCCAAGGTTCAATTACTTTATCATCTGATGGCCGGTTTCTCTTTGTAGTTAACGCTGGTAGTAATAGCATAAGCACCTTTCATATATGTGAATGGGGCCTTACTCTTGTTTCTGTAGTACCATCCGGTGGAGTTTTCCCTAACAGCTTAACTGTAAATAACCACAATCTTTATGTAACTAATTCTGGCAATCCGCCTCAAATTCCTGCCAATGTTACTGGTTTTCATATTAAATCAGATGGACACCTTAGTATTATAAGTGGTTCTCAAAAGCCATTAAGTTCAGATAATGCTCAATCAAAATGTATTGTTTCAAGTGTTTTCGGTGATAAACTTGTTGTAAGCGAAGGAGTAACCAATAATCTCAGCGTTTATGAAGTAAATCGCGATGGAAGTCTAGAAGGTCCAATTGTAAATCCTTCTAATGGTATAGGTCCTTTTGGCTCAGCTTATCTCAATAACAATCTTTTGCTAGTTACTGAGGTAACTACAAATGCATTATCATCATATAAGGTTACAGATAATGGTATTCTTAATGTTATTAGTGGTTCTGTCCTAAATAATCAATCAGCAACTTGTTGGGTTTCAGTTACTCCTAATGAGAATCGTGCTTATACCTCTAACGCTGGTAACGGTACAATAACTCTCTATAATATTAATCATGAAGGTGTTTTGACTGTTGTTGAAAGTATACCAAGTACACCTAATAGAACAGGATCTCCAATTGATAGTGGAATAGACCTATGTGGCCAGAACTTTTATGTTTTAAATGGTGGTGAAGGCTCAATCAGTGTATTTGAAATTGAGGAAGATGGACATTTAGTTCTATTACAAATATTCCAAGATACAAGACTACCAAAAATTGGTGCACAAGGAATGGCAATATTCTAGATATGAATAGTTAATATTTTGTCTGTTTAATATCTGACAATTATAACTTATTTAGATTTCCCGGCGAACATTGTTCGCCCCTACATAAACTATGCTTTATTCTATCTTAAATAATAATTAAACTATGTTTTTTAATGTTATCAGTGCATTTAATTTATCATTTGTTTCTTCTATTTTTGCTCCATTTTTTATCCAGATACTTTTAGACGCTATATTATCATCTTTTATAGTAGCTGATAGATATTTTATTCCTTTTTCTCTTGCCAAATTTAATACCTGAGAAAATGCATAACTTGTATATCCATTCCCCCAATATTTACTACTAATCCAATATCCTACTTGTGCCTTTTGTTCTTTAATATCTTGATAGCTTAATGATATTGTTCCTATTGCAATATCCCTTAAAACAATGGCAAATATTTCAGCATTTTTATTTTGACACCATTGTTTATTATAATCTATAAATTCTGATTTAGATATTTTATTTTCACTTGAATCCAAAGCATTTTTTAACTCATGATCATTGTTTAAAATATCTACAAGTTGCATTGCATAATCATCATTTATACTCTTAATAAATATATTGTTACATATTTTCATATAATTTCTACCCCTTTAATTCTACTATTTTTAATATAACAAATATAAATAAAAAACATTGTTTAGATTTAATTATAGCATCTTTATCTATTCTTCAATTCTTCTATAGAATACTTATTATTAATAATATTAAATTATTTTACCTTTATCTCTATTTGATTTATTTTTACTTATATGGTAAAATATCGTCAAAAAAGGGGGATTAATTATTATGTATAATAAAATATTAAGCTTTAAAATTGCTTGTATATGCGATACTGAAATAACTATTACAGAATCTAACTTTGATAATATTGTTGATAATGGGCTAACTTGTCCAGTATGTGACTATTCTCTAACTTTTGACGCTCAAGAAGTAATTTCTAAACTCCAAACATTTAACGAAGCATCAAAAGAACTTGATGAACTTTTAGAGGGATACCCTCAAGTAACTATTTAATCATTATTACAGTAGTCTTCTTGACTCTAGTATTTATATTATTTTAATGTTCTATTATTATATAAGTTAATAAAAACTCCTTTAAGCTATGCCTAAAGGAGTTTTTATTGGTTATATTAAACTACCACTACATTTTTTACATTATTTTTTGTTGCTATATTTTTTAATTTCTCCATGTACTCATTAGATGGAGTATAGGATTTAATCAAATCTTCTCTAACACCTAGCGCTCTATACTTTATAAGTTTATAAATTATATTAGGATTTAATTCTGCTATAAGCTTACTTCCCATTTCTACAGTACGTTCATTATTTAAAATTTCTGGTACTACTACTGTTCTTATTTCATAAATTTTATCCATTTTAGCTAATCTATTTATGTTTTCTATAACAGTTTCATTTTTCATGCCAGTAAGATATTTATTTTCATCGCTATCAAAGGCTTTTAAATCTATCATAGTTTTATCAGTAACCTCTAGAAGTTCTAAGTTATTATATATAGGAAGTGAAGCATTAGTATCTAAAAATGTAGTTAATCCTAATTTTTTAACTTCTCTAAAAAGCTCAATTAAAAAATCACTTTGCAATGTACATTCTCCACCAGATACAGTTATTCCAGATATAAAATATTTAGTTTTATTTAATACCTTTAATATATCCTGAGCAGTCATAACGCTAACTTTAGGACTACTATTGTGCTCGCAAACTGCAATACAACTATCACAGTTTACACATTTATCTCTATTATAATTGACTTTTCCATCTATTATAGAAAGAGCACCATATTCACAATAGCTTACGCATTTCCCGCAATTTATACAGCGATTTATTGTTTCAGGATTATGACAATAGAGGCAGTTATAATTACAACCTTGAAGAAATATGGCTGTTCTATTTCCCTCTCCATCTACTGTACTAAAAGGTATTATTTTATTTACTATGGCAGTTTTACTCATTATGTCTTAATTTTCTCTCTAGTACTTTTTGATTCTTAGCTGCTCCATATCCTAGTACAACTGTATCATTTAATACTTGCTGATTTTTTTCTAATCTTTCTATATCTGATTTCTTAACTAAATAACCTGTAATTCTTATAACATCACAGTCTTCACAGTAAACAGATATATATCTAATATTTAATTTAAAAGCTCCTTTTATAACATCAATTATAGCTTTTGGATTTCTCTTAGACATTTCATCAAACTTAAATATATCACCTATTCCTGATGGGAAGAATTTATGGAATGGAGCACTTTGTATTAAATGCTCATAAATTTCTGGTTCTTCACCTATAGGAATTCTACATCCTGGTGCTACGCCTTCATCACTGTCTAATCCTACTTGTGCATGTAAAAGATATTTTCCATCACTTGCTGAGCAGTGTTTATTACTATGATTATCAACTATTTCTTGCATCTTTTCTATTATTTTCATTCCTAAATCATTTGCATAATCAGAATATCCAAATCTATCTTCTTGCTTGTCTGAATTTATAAAGTAGTTAACAGCATTTGCAAGTCCTACCATACCAAACATAGCAGTAAAGTTATCTTTTGATAATAATCCTTCTCTTACTAAGAAACTTGATTCAAAGAAACCACTTTCTTCTACTATAAATCTTACTCTTTCATCCATAAGATCTATCATAAGCTTCATTGCATGAGGTAGTGCATTATTTATAAAATCTTCTGCATCTTTAGCTTTAGGTGCTAATTTAGCAAGATTTAATCTAACTAAAGTGTAACTTCCTCCACCTATTTTTAATCCATTATAACAACTTGCTATACCATAATTTCCAAGGTCTTTTGTGAACATTTCATGATTAGCAAAACTTGGTTTTGCACAAGATAATGCTGTTTGTACAGCTTCTGTCATAAGTTCTTCAGAAGTTTCATCGCTAACCTTTAAAGTTATATTTGGTGTTGAATTTTGAAGTTCTCTTTCTGCTTTTAATATTAATCTTGCTGCTTTTGTATCTACAGGACCAATATTAGCATGGCAGAAAGAATCTGTTACAGTTCTATCAATATGCATTAAAAATAATTTTATTGCATTATACGCTTCTTCTTCATCTTTTATATAAGGTTCTAAAAGAGTGTCAATATTTCCTACATATACAGGGAAAGTTGTTACAGATGGTACATTTTTATATAACATTAATAAGTTATGAGTTGCTTCCCAAATATTTGTAGCTGGTTTTATTCTTAAAAACTCACTTCCATTTTCCATGAATTTTTCATAGTTAGGAACAATATATCTTGGTCTATAAGGAGCATTTCCTTCAGCTAAATCACAAATTATTCCCTCATCCATATACTTTTTAATGTCATCGCTTATATCTAAAATGTTTACACTATTCTCAGCTAATTTAGCTAGAGATATAACCTTCATTCCATAAGTCAGTGTATTATCTTTAATAATTGAAAGTACTTGCTTCTCCATATAATCACTCCATACACTTATTTATTTTTATTATATCTTTATAATTTTAGTATAATTATATTTCTGTGAAATTTCAATAGTAATTCTCCATTAATATTGTTTATTAATTAACAAAAACATAGAATTTCACTTATTTTAATAATATTATACTACAAAATTCGATATTTTTAAACAAATCCTTATTATATTAATATATGGCTATTTTTGCAAAGGCTATCAATAAAATTACTAGCAAAACAACAATTAAAGAAACTAGTTTTAGTAAAACTAATTTCCACTATAATTGTCAATTTTCACTTCTCACTTCTTTATCAATTACTCTTCCCATTAGATATAAAACTGGCGAACAATGTTCGCCCCTACGGTATTATAGATATGAATTATCAAAAATTCCTCCCTTACATAATTGAAAATTCATGATTAGCAATGAAAAAATTTTGAATTACTTTTTCTATTGTTACACAGCACTTTCTTAAAACTAGCAATTGTATTGCTAGTAAAAAAACATATTTAAGAAATTAATTCATAAAGAATTAATTTCCACCACAATTGCCAATTTTCCATTCTCAATTCTCCATTGTCTTAAGTTGTGAATTAAAATATTTAATCCCACAATTGTTAGTTATACATTATTTTTTAAGGTAGTATATCTATTTACGTTTTGAAAAAAGTAACTCTCTTCCGCTTTTACCCACTTCTTCAATTAATCCCATCTTTTTTAAACTATAAGTCATTTTTCTTATCTTATTAATTGGTATGTTTAAATTTAATGATAATTCTTTATTAGTAAACTTTGAAGGTAAATCCTTAGGTAAAAAACTGTAATAATCTTCTTCACTTTTAAATCTATATTTATCTATTATGTCTATTAATAGTTTATCTCCTATACTAACTCCTCTTCTTCGAAAACTTCCTTTGCCATCTTTAATTCTTATTTCCTTTTCTTTAGTGAGTAAAATTTCTATTTCTAAATTTTTTTCTAAAGCTAAATGGGGAATAGATACTAATTCATCAAAAAAATCTATAACTCTTCCCTTTTTAGGAGATTTTCTTTTACTTATAACTTGTCCATCTTCACTTAATAATATAATAGTCTTTTCTGCAGCAATAGGATGAACTAAAACTATCTTATTATTTACAAGTAAATCCTTCAATTTATTTTGTATATTATAAAAATTTTTACTTTGAATTTCATACAGTATATTATCTTTTACTACATCTACTATATATCCCTCAACCATAACTTCCATTCTTCCACATTCACCACAATAAATGTTCTTTAAGCTTCTATGAAGAGATTTTTCCTTTTGAAGACCTATACCATTAATCTCTATATTCTTATGGTTTATTTCATAATTTTTAATATCTACCTTCATACTTGTCCTCCATAAGTACTTTTCTATAAAAATGCTCTATTTCTAAATAGAAATAGAGCATAATCTCGTTTCTTAATTTAATTATATCAAATATAAAAATATATAAATAGCAATTCTTTCGAATCATTTTTTATAACAATGAAAGTAGATATATAAGACAAAAAAGCTACAGCTATACTTTACTGTAACTCCTATTTTTCATTTTTACTATACAACATTGTCAATAAGGCTATAGAAGCTATTATATTTATTATAGGTATCATAAAATATACAGATACTAAAGAAGTAAGAATAGTTTCTAGCTTGCTATCCTTATTATATTCATCCTTATTATCATCACTACTCATCATCATTCTAAGAATTTTATCATAAAATTTTTCGTTATAGTTAATTGCATAAAATATAAGCATAAGTGTTAATATACTAAACATCACTGTTACTAAATAAAAATTTAAAATTAACATTGCTTCTCTCCCCCATGTCTGTGTATAAATCATACCATAAATAATTTCATAGAACAAAGGGCAAATATATAAATAGAATATAATTCCCAATTTTTCAATTTGGAATTTACAATTAGGAATAATTTTAAAAAATTTTACTAAAACTAATCTTTCCTTAAAGATTACCATTTAATCTTTATCTTAATACCAGTAATCAATTCTAAATACTATTCTAATAATGTTTTATTTAAAATAAAAATTTTATTCTAAATAAAAAATGCTTTTCTTCATAGAATATAGTTAAATTACTAAAATTACAGAGGAGTTAAATTTATGAATAAAAAAAATCTTATCCTTATATTAATATTAACGGTTATTATTATTATTCCTAAAAATATATTTGCTTTATCCACAGAAAATTCTAATAAATCTCCTTATGTTATCATAATAGATTTAACTACAAATAAGATGCAAATATTTAAAAATGATGTATTTTTAGAAGAATTTAGCTGCTCAGGAGGAAAATCTTCTACTCCATCACCTATAGGTACATGGAAAATAGTCAATAAAGGAATTTGGGGCGGAGGTTTCGGTGCTAGATGGATGGGACTAAACATTCCTTGGGGAAAATATGGTATACACGGAAATAAAGATGAAGGGTCTATTGGCTGGAACTCTTCTCACGGCTGTATAAGAATGCATAATAAAGATGTAGCTAAAATCTATGGATATATTCCTATTGGTACTACAGTTATAATTCATGATGGTCCGACTAGAGAGCTTAAAGAATTACGTCCTGGTATGATTGGGTCTGATGTATATAAAATGCAAAAAATTTTAAAAGAAAAGGGATACTTTAAAGGATATCTTAGTGGTAAATATGGAGAGGATTTTAAGCATGCAGTACATAACTTTCAAAAAGATAATGGTCTTAAGGTAAATGACTTTATAACCCCTGAGTTTTATAATGCTTTAGGGATTTATCCTTTTGAGTAAAAATATATACATTATCCCATGTTATAAAGGTAACATATTATGCCATTTATAAATAGAATAAACTATGAAGAGTAAATCCCAATAGCTTTGTTTATTTTAAATATTATCGAGATAGACTTATACAACATTTTAATAGTTTTTCTTAAAGTAATATACAAGTTCTAAGAAAGTATTGGAACTTGTATATCTCTTTGAAAGAAATTATTTATTTAAAGTTGCATTCAAATTTAATAACAACAATTAAAAGTTATTATACTCTTTATATTAAAATAAATAATTTATGAATTAAATTTTAGTGTTATTTAGCATAACGTAAACAATTTACATTTAGGTGGAGATAAAGTATGAAAATAGCAGTGATTTCAGATACTCACGTACGCAAACATATGGATAAAATTGAAAAGTTAATAACAAAATCTCTAAAAGATGTTGATTTAGTTATTCATGCTGGAGATTATACTAGTAATAAAGTTATACCCTATATTGAAAAGCATCATAGATTTATTGGTGTCTATGGAAATAATGATAAAGATGAAACTAGGTCTAAGGTAAAAGAAAAACAAATTATAACTTTAGATAAATATAAAATAGGAATATACCATGGACATGGTTCTAAGAAAAATGCCATTGATAATGTGTATGAAATATTTAAGAATGACAGTTTAGACGTAATTATTTTTGGACATAGCCATAAACCTTTTGTTACAACCAAAAATAAGACACTAATAATAAATCCTGGTTCACCTACTAGCAAAAGAAAAGAAAAATATTATTCCTATATAATTTTAGAACTTGTACCTGAAGGTATAGATGTAAATATTAAGTTTTATTCTTAGTATTGTAAACCTATATATTTTTTATTGTTGACTATTTATTTTAAATCTCATAAGATATTATTGTAAACGAATTTTATTTCTATGTTTACAATAATTTCTTAGGAGGACTTTCATGAAAATTAAAACTAAAGACTTTATACTTGTATCATTATTTGCTGCCTTAACTGCAGTAGGTGCTTTTATTTCTATTCCCTTAGGCGCTGTACCTATAACCTTACAACTATTATTCACTCTTTTATCTGGTATTTTACTAGGAGGTAATTTAGGTGCATTATCCCAAATAGTTTATGTAGTTTTAGGACTTGTAGGTCTTCCTATCTTTGCAGGTGGAAAAAGTGGTGTAGGTATAATATTTTCTCCTACCTTCGGATTTTTAATAGGTTATATTATATGTGCATTTGTTGTAGGTACATTTTGTGAAAAATTAATAACAAAAAAGAAAATTTCACTTTTTAATATACTATTGACTTGTATATTAGGAGTAATACTAGTTTATTTATTCGGAGTGCCATATATGTACATCATATTAACTAAGATTAATAAAGTATCTATGACTTTTATAGGGGCATTAAAAGCTGGTTGTTTAGTATTTTTACCTGGTGACTGTTTAAAAATTTTATTTTCCTCATTATTAGCAGTTAAATTAATACCAGCTATAAAAAACTAAACAAAGTCATATAAATTAGAATCTAAGGATAAAAAATTATGGATATTTCTTAATTGTATAAATTATTTATAACTCATACTCTTTAGAATTATTGAATTCACAACTTTTTCAATTCACAATTCACAATGCATAATGCACAATTGTAGACATTTCTCAGCAGAAGCTGAGAAATTTAGAATTGATTTTTTTCTTAAGTAATCTAGTCACTTCTTATAAAAAAACTAGCANNATTAAAATATTTAATGGTGTAGCTACTATATATTTTAATCTTTTAGGTAGCTTATCTATATTAACTAATTACTTTTAAATATAAATAATTATTAATTAAACATATCCATAAAGTCCTCTTACAGATACCTCTCCTGATATTATTTTACCTTTACTTTTATCTTCATACTCTACTAACAATTCTCCATCTTCATCTAAGTCTAAAGCTTTTACAGTAACTGTTTTCATTCCATTGATTACCCTTACTTCTTTACCTAATAGTAAAGAATTTTTTCTACATATATTTACTGTAGATGCTATATTACCATGGTTTTTAAATTCATCATATAAAATTTCAAAATTATTTAAGATCTTACCAAATAGTTCTTTTCTATTTATGTGCTCATTTTTCTCTATTTTTAGAGATGTGGCCATATTTTTTAATTCATCAGAAAAATCTTCTTCATCTAAATTTACATTTAATCCTATACCCATAACAATATAATTGAGTTTATCCATTTCTCCACTCATTTCTGTTAAAATTCCGCAAAGTTTTTTATTGTTTAATACTATATCGTTAGGCCATTTAATTTTAGCATCTATGTTAATTTCTTCCAAAGCCTTATGAACTGCTGCTGCACCTATTAATGTAACCCTTGAGGCCATCATAGGACTTATGTTAGGTTTTAGTATAATACTCATCCATATTCCTGAGCTTTTAGGTGATACCCAACTCCTTCCCAGTCTTCCTCTACCACTAGTTTGCTCTTCACTTACAATAACTGTACCTTCTTCTATACCTTCTATAGCTAAAGACTTTGCTGCTTTATTAGTTGAGTCAATAGTATTATAATGAAGAATATTTCTTCCTATATATTTAGTTTGTAGATATTCTTCTACTTCTTCATACCTTAATATGTCTGGTGAATTGACAAGCTTATATCCTTTTTTAGATATAGAAGTAATTTCATATCNNTATCCCTCTTCCTTTAGAGCATTCATATACTTCCAAATAGCTGCCCTCGTAATTCCGAAATCTTTACTTAAATTTTCTCCAGAGATAAATTGATTTTTATTATCTTTCAATATTTTTAAAATCTTATTTTTCACCTGTACTGACTTCCCTTCTAAAAACTCTAACTATGTTCTAACTTGTACTTTTTACTTAACTCTAAAAACATTTTAACATTATTTTCTTCTTTTTCAATGAGTTCCTTACTATTATTACCTCTACCTAATCTATCACTTATACCCAAAAGTCCAAGTTCATCTATTGATGCCTCTTTTACCATATTTTCCAGGTCGCTAAAAGGCAAATTTTTAACTACAAATAATATATGCATATGATATCTTACTAATATTCTCACTTTTTCTATAAAATCTTTATCTTCACTAAAACAACTCAAAAATTCCTCACACATTTTAGCTCCTACCTTATCATGATCATAGGATGTGATTCTTCCTTTTCTTACTCTAGTAGTAGGAGCCTTTCCTATGTCATGAAGTAATGCAGCCCACATAAAGACCCTTTTGTCTTCACTTTTATTTCTTCTTTTTGCAGCTTCATCTATAACAAGCATAGTATGATTCCATACCGATCCTTCTGGATGATGTTCTTTAGATTGTTCTGTGTGTATCAAATCACTTATCATATTAAAAGGATACTCTTTAGGAAATAACTTATTATTAACTAAATCATTAAAATAACTAGATGGTTTTTCATCTTCTAATAAGTGCTTTTCAAAATTTATAAAAAAATCCCTATTCATAATTATTCTCTCCTTATTTAAAATAGTCTTTTATAGTATTCCCCTGTATTTTTTTATTTTAAGCATATTAAATAAAATAGCTAATTAAAATCCTTACAATATTTTTTGATATCGTAATTAAAGCTATTTAATTTAACCATAATTGTGAATTTTACCTTGTAAATTGGACATAGCTGATGATATAGTGTAACACATTTTGTCATGTATTAATATAATAATACTGTAAGTGCATACCTATAAAAATTCTCCTTATAATTAAAAGCTATGATGACTTCCATCTAAGTCACTCATAGCTTCCTTTTATTATTCATAAAATATTATTGTATTGTTTTTAAAACCTTTTATTCTCGCTAATGATTCTATCTGTATTCCAATATCTTCTATCTTTCTTCTTCCTTCTTGAAATGATTTTTCAATAGCAATACCAACACCAGCTACTTCTCCACTTCCTTGTTTTACTATATCAACAAGTCCTAAAACCGCTTGTCCATTAGCTAAAAAATCGTCTATTATTAAAATTTTATCTCCTTCATTTATAAATTTTTTAGTAACCCTTACTTTATATGATTTTTTCTTTGTGAAAGAATAAACTTCACTTTCATATGTATCCATATCCATATTCACTGCCTCATGTTTTTTTGCAAAAACTACAGGACAATTATTAAAATATTGTGCTACTATGCAGGCTATCCCTATTCCTGATGCCTCTACAGTTAATATTTTATTTATTTCTTTATTTCTAAACCTTTTTTGAAACTCTTTTCCCATTTCATTGAATAATTCTATATCGATTTGATGGTTTAAAAAATTATCAACCTTTATTACATCTTCTCCAATAAGATTTCCTGCGGATAAAATTTTATCTTTTAATAGTTTCATATATCATTCTCCTTTAACAAAAAAATAACCCCTTATTTTCATAGGGGTTATTTTTTATAATTTTTAAATTTAAAAATTATAAAACAAGTTAAAATTATAAATATCATATTTATAACTTCAAGTTTATTAAAACTCATAGTCTGGTAATTTAAGGTTACCAAGTAGAAACATTTAATCCCTATCATTAAACTTATATGAGCCACTAATATTCTTAAAAATATTTTTTACTTATTCTATAAATATTATAGTTAATATATCACAGTTATTTCTAAAGTCAATAGTTATTTTAAATTTTATAAAATTCTTCAAATACCATAAACATATTTCTAATTTATTTTTATACACAAAAATAGATTCTACATTTAAGTATTTTAAATCTCTGAAATGTAAAATAATGCACAATTCACAATTGAGGTTGAAATTAATTCTTACAAATTAATTTCTTTAACTATTTTTTTACTGGCAATTTCATTGCTAGTTTTTTATAAGAAGCGATTATATCATTTTAAAAATAAATCAATTCTAAATTTCTCAGCTTCTGCTGAGAAATATCTACAATAATTGTGAATTATGAATTCAATAGTTTTAATTATAATACTAAAAAGCGCCAATTATTTTCACTTATACGTTAATTTTAAACTGATATATCTATAAATAAATAGACCTCACTAATAGTTATACTATCAGTGAAGTCTGTCAGAAAAGTATAAAAAAATAATCTTACATCCTTGCTAATTATTTTTTAATTCTCTATATAAAATATAATAATTTCTAGAAAATTATATGGGCCACTAAAACAATTACAGGCAAGGTTATTAGGGTACGTTGAATAAATATTATAAACAAATCCTTAATTGAAACTGGAATTTTTGAACCTATTAATAGCCCTCCAACCTCTGACATATATATGAGCTGAGTTACAGAAACAGCAGCTATAACAAATCTGGTTAACTCACTTTCGATGGTACTTCCTATAATTGATGGTAAAAACATATCTGCAAAGCCAACTATAAAGGTTTGGGAAGCTGCCAATGCTTCAGGAACTTGTAATAATTTAAGTAATGGGTAAAATGGCATTCCTAAAAATTTAAATACAGGAGTGAATTCAGCTACAATTAATGCCAATGTTCCAATTGCCATAACAATCGGAATAACTCCTAGCCACATATCTAAAACATTTTTTATACCTTCTAATAAGAACTCTTTAATACTTGTATTCTTTTCTGCTCTTTCAAGAGCTTGATGAAATCCCCACTTGGTTCTAGTAAACCCCTCTGGAATTATTTCTCCAGCATCTTTAGGTTCAACATAATAGGTATCTTCTTTTCTTGATAATGGCGGCATTCGTGGAACTATAATTGCTGCAATAACTCCTGCTAAACAAATTGTTAAATAATAGGGAACAAAATATTGCTCTAGCTGTACTGTCTGAAGCACAACAAGGCTAAAGGTAATTGAAACTGCTGAGAAGGTAGTACCTATTACTGCCGCTTCACGTTTTGTATAATATCCCTCTTCATATTGTTTACTTGTTAATAAAACTCCTATTGTTCCATCACCGAGCCAAGAAGTGATACAATCTATTGAAGATCGACCTGGTAATTTAAATATAGGTCTCATAACTTTAGTTAATAATGCTCCAAAAAACTCTAATAGTCCGAAGTTTAAAAGTAGTGGTAAAAGCATCCCTGCAAAAAGAAAAACTGCAAATAAAACTGGCAGTAAACTTGTTAAGAGCATTCCCCCTGTAGCATCTGACCATATCCATTCAGGTCCCACTTGAAATAATGCTAAGATTACAAATAACATGCCAAAAATTCTTGCACATAACCATAATGGAGTTATATTAAATAATGAGTCCAAATACTTATTTTCTGTTATAAATTTTGGCTTTACTATTTTAGTAACTATAGCACATATAGCACTAATACATATTATTACTGCTGTAATTGTTGGTAAACTTTCTTCTAGAATATTAATTATTGATTTAGATAATAATGCAACTGGGATTGTAATCTCGCCATTAAAAGGAATTGGTATCATAAATAATACCACACCTATTAATGAAGGAATAATAAATCGCAATACTCTTGATGTTGCTTGAGGTTTTTCCTTTAAATTAGTCATATCTGCCTCCTTATTTTTTCAGAATATTCAATCCATTTTATATAATAATAATACATAAATTACCAATAACCAACCCTTATTCTTTAATTTATTTTTTATGTTTTTATGAATTAATCTGCAAAAGTTTATAGAGATGTTACATTTGATAAAGTTTATTATTAAAGCAACTGTAATATTATGCAAACTTATCTGATAATTATTCATAACATATAAATAATATGGTATAACTATGAATTAAGGGCATACCACCCAAAGTACACCCTACTTAAACCTACATTTAAAATAATATTCATACCGTCTTTTTTATTTTATAATAATAGTACTCTTCTATAAAATAAAAAATTTATATAAACATATTCTTTTCCCTATTAACTTATTATTTACAATTGTGTAATTATATTTTAAATAATATCCACTTACAACTGTTTAGGTCATATTTAATTTCATAAATCTTTTCCTTATTATTAATAATACTTTGGCACCTAAATATGATCATTAAATTTCCTGCTAGTTTCTCTTTTTCCTTGCATATGATTTTATTTATTTTTACTACTTCTGTAGTTTCATCTACAATTCTAAATTTTACAGGATGTATTTCCCCGTCACTATCAAACCATGCAACCATATCAATAGGTTGTGCTACCACCTTCATCTAAAACTCTCCTTATAAATTATTTTTTGAAGATGCCTTAATATATAGCTATACCAGCTCTAAAATTAATATATGTGAAAATAATTGGTATTTCTTAGCATTATAGTTGAAACTATTGAATTCACAGTTCACAGTTCACAATTCACAATTTCGGATATTTCTCAGTGGTAACTGAGAAATTTAGAATTAATTAGCCGTAGCGGCGAACAGTGTTCGCCATATATTATTGAATAAATATTAAACTATAAAACGTATTAAAAAGAACTAGCGAACACTGTTCGCATCTACAATAAAACACTAGCGAATGTAGCCTCTCCATAGTATTAGTTAAATTTATTAGTATTGTTCCGAGCTATACTGCACCTCAGGGGAACCCTAAAGGGCTTCACTACTGTTCCCCAGAGGTGAAAAACTAGCAATTATATTGCTAGTTAAAAAATCCATTAAAGAAATTATTTTGATCAAAAATAATTTCAACCTTAATTGTGAATTTTGCATTGTGAATTGAAATACTCAGATTTGTAGCTATATTCAGATATACATTAATTTTCAAAGTAATTTATCTATATAGTTCTTCCTCCGTTCTTCCACTTATAGGCTTAATGCCAGAATGTAAAAAAGATGACTTCATTATTGATTTATTTCCATATTTATCTCTTATACTATCTATGGTTTTCTCTAATACAATATACTTTTCATCCTCTTTTTTATCAAATAATGAAAGTTGCACACCAAAATTTTCACTAGCTATTGATGTATTCACTGCTAAAAGCCTAATAGGTTCACCATGCCAAAGTTCATCAAAAAGCTTGCAACTTATCTTGTAAAGTTCATTAGTGCTATTAATAGGGTTTATAATTTTTTTCTGTTTTGAGTAATTTATAAATTCACTGTTTCTTATAGATATGGAGATCACATTACAATAATTGTTACTTTTTCTTAATCGCATACCTAAAGTTTCACATAAAGATAATAGAATTCTATGAGCAGTTTCTCTATCTTCTACATCAAAAGGAATAGTAGTTGAGTTTCCCATATTTTTATTTTTATATTTTTTATTAGCATCAATTACTGAAAAATCAATGCCATTAGCATAATTATGAATCATGTTACCATAACTTTTAAAGAAATATTTTAATTTTTCTATATCATATTTTGCTAAATCACCTATAGTGTTTATATTAATTTTCTTTAATTTTGGTAATGTTGCCTTTCCTACCATAAATAGATTTTCTATAGGTAACTTCCACATTTTACTTTCTATCTCTTCTTTAAAAAGAGTATGAACCCTATCAGGTTTTTTAAAATCTGATGCCATCTTTGCTAAAAGTTTGTTAGAAGATATACCTATGTTCACCGTAAATCCCAATTTTTCTTTTATTCTATCTTTAATTTGATGAGCTAGGCTTATATAATCTTCTCTAGTATACTTCTTATTAGTAACTTCTAAAAAACACTCATCTATAGAATACTGCTCTAATAATGGACTATACTCTAAAAGTATCTCTATCATAGCTTTACTGCATTTATTATATAATTCAAAATCTCCATGAACCACTTTTAAATTAGGGTATTTCTGGAAAGCGGAATATAAACTTTCCCCAGTTATAATATTATATTTCTTTGCAGGTATAGATTTAGCTAATACTATACCATGTCGCGATTTTTCATCTCCACCTATCACTGATGGTATTTCTCTCAAATCTATTTTCTCTCCTTTTTGAAGTCTATAAACTGCTGTCCATGATAAATAAGCAGAATTAACGTCTATATGAAAAATACACTTATCATAATTCTCCATCTTTACTACCTCTCTCAATATTCATATAATTTTAATTATATAAGAACGTACGTTCTATGTAAAGTTAAATTTCCTATCACGCTAATTAACTTTACTAGAAATATTAAAAACTTAACAAAGCCCTCAAAGTTATTGAATCACTTAATAATTGCTAAAAACTTTTTGATACAAAAAATTAAAAATATAAAGGAGCTAGAATTTCTCTAACTCCTTTGTATCTTAAATTAAAAAATTCCGTTAAATACCAATGCTGCTACAATTCCTCCTAGTATTGGTGCTACAATTGGTATCCAAGCATACCCCCAATCTGAATCTCCCTTACCCTTTATTGGTAAAATGGCATGAGCTATTCTTGGGCCTAAATCTCTAGCAGGATTTATAGCATAACCAGTGGTTCCACCTAGAGTTATTCCTATTACCCAAATTATTAATCCTACTACCAATGGTGAAATTCCATCTACCATTTTTGTATTTGCAATTCCCAATATAGCAAATACAAGGACGAAAGTCCCTATAAATTCACAAATAAAATTATTTACTGTATCTTTTATTGCTGGAGCAGTACAAAATACTCCTCTCTTAGTGTCTTTATCCTCAGTAGCATCAAAATGATTTTTATAATAAATATAAACTAAACATGCCCCAATGAAAGCTCCTAACATTTGACATAAGATAAATAAAGGAACATCTGCCCAAGGAAATTTTCCTATTGCAGCTAAACCTAAAGTTACTGCTGGATTAAAATGTGCTCCTGATATAGGTCCAAATATAAACACTGGAATTGTTACTGCTAAAGCCCAGCCAGTAGCTATTACTATCCAGCCTGAACCATTGGCTTTGGATTTATCTAAACATACATTTGCAACTACTCCATCTCCTAGAAGAATTAAAAGCATTGTTCCCAATAACTCTGCTAAATAAATTGACATAATATATCCTCCTTAAATTAGATATCTACTCTTATCGCACCAATGATCTATTAACTGCTTCATGCCAACCTTCTAAGAGTTTTTCTCGCTTTTTCTCCTCCATATTAGGCTCAAATCTCTTTGAAATAGCCCAATTTTCGCAAATTTCTTCTTTATTTTTCCAATAACCTACTGCTAAACCAGCTAAATAAGCAGCTCCTAAAGCAGTAGTTTCTATTACTTCAGGTCTATCAACTTGTACTCCTAATACATCTGCTTGGAATTGCATTAAGAAGTTGTTTGCACAAGCTCCTCCATCTACTTTTAATGCCTTTAATGTTATTCCTGAATCCTCTTCCATTGCTTTTAATACATCATAAGTCTGATAAGCTAGAGATTCTAAAGTAGCTCTTATTATATGCTCTTTTTTTGCTCCTCGGGTAAGACCTACAATGGTTCCTCTAGCATATTGATCCCAATAAGGAGCTCCAAGACCTACAAATGCTGGTACCATATAAACTCCATTAGTATCTTCTACTGCTGTAGCATATTCTTCAGAATCTTCTGCTCGTTTTATCATTCTTAACTCATCTCTTAGCCACTGAATAGCTGCTCCTGCTATAAATATACTTCCTTCTAAAGCATATTCTACCTTACCATCTGCCCCCCAAGCTATTGTAGTTAAAAGTCCTTTTTTAGAATTAACAGCCTTTTCTCCCGTATTCATAAGCATAAAACAACCTGTTCCATAAGTGTTTTTTGCTGTTCCCGGTTGGTGACAGCACTGTCCAAATAAGGCAGCCTGCTGATCTCCTGCAACCCCTGCTATAGGAGTTTTAGCTCCTAATAGTGAATGATCAGTATAACCATAAACATGACTAGAAGGTTTAACTTCTGGTAGCATTGATTTTGGTATATTTAAAATACTTAAAATTTCTTCATCCCATTTTAGTTCATGAATGTTGAATATAAGAGTTCTAGAAGCATTAGTGTAATCTGTAACATGAACTTTTCCCTTAGTCAAATTCCATATAAGCCAAGTATCTATAGTACCAAATAAAAGATTGCCTTTTTCTGCTTCTTCCCTTGCTCCTTCTACATTGTCTAATATCCATTTAATTTTCGTTCCTGAAAAATAGGCATCTAAAATAAGGCCTGTTTTTTCTGTAAACATCTTGTCTAATCCTTTTTCCCTAAGCTCATCACAAATTTCCGCAGTCCTTCTACACTGCCAAACTATAGCATTATAAACAGGTTGTCCAGTATGTTTGTTCCAAACTACTGTAGTTTCTCTTTGATTAGTAATACCAATAGCAGAAATATCTGTGGCGGTTATCCCTAGTTTTGCCATAGACTCTGTTGCAACACCCAATTGAGTAGACCAGATTTCTATAGGGTCGTGTTCTACCCATCCTCCCTTAGGATAAATTTGAGTAAATTCTTTTTGCGCCACACTTGCTATAGTCCCTTTTTCATTAAAAATTATGCATCTTGAGCTTGTTGTTCCTTGATCCAATGCCATAACATATTTTGCCATGTTCATCCCTCCCATAAAAGACTTTTGATTATCGTATTATAGTATATTAAAAAAGAGTAGCTAATTATAACCTGTCTAAAAGTTTTAATTTATTACTCTATTTCTAAACTAAAATTTAAAATTCATAAAATAATATCTTTATTATAAACTGTAATTACAATATTGTAAAAAAAAAACTAAGATCATAGATCTTAGTTTCTTGCATTATTGTTCATTAATTGTTATTAAATTATTAATTATTGTTTGATTGTGCATTGTTACTTTAATTAGGCTTATTTTTATCTTTTTCTTTTTCTTTTTCTTTGTCTTTTTCTTTATCTTTATTTTCATCTGGTTTTGAAGGTTTAGCAGCTTCTGCCTTTTTAGTACCTCTTTTAACTATTTGAGGAGTTGGAGCATAAGTATCATTGTTCATAAGCTCCCTTGAAATCTCTACATCATTCTGATAAATTACTCTATAAGCCTTAACCTTATATCCTTCCATACCATATTGCTGAATAACTTCTGTTCCTTCTTCTAAAGTTGAATCCTCTTCAACTTTAGTTTCAAATGGAGTAGTTGCATAAGTCTCACTATAAAACTCGTATCTTTTTCCTGTAAGTAAGGCTGAATTAGAGTAAATATTAAAACCAACACTACTATTACCTGCATATCCCTCAATATACATTGGATATTTTGTGTTATTTGTAAATACATAATCTAACCATCCATAAGCTATAGCTGCATCTAACCCCTTTTCAACATAACCTACAGGAAGATTATGATTAAGTCTTGAATCTGGAAGTATTCCAGCTCTTAACACTGCATTATGAAGAGTTGTAGATACTTGACATACTCCTCCACCATAATCCTTTTCAAACTTATCCCCTATAATTACAACACCTTCTAAATATCCTTTGTCAGGGGTTGTATCACCTACTATAGTATTAAAACTAAAACTATCTCCTGGCATTAATAAAGTTCCATTTATAGTATTTGTACTTATTTCTATATTTACAGCTCTTGCCTGAGTTGAATTTTCGTAGCTTGTACTAAAATCTGATATTTTGGTATTTATCTTTTCAAGTTCTGCTTTTGTTATTGTTGGTTTATCTTCTACAAGTTTTGCTTTAACTTTAACTTCAGCTTCTGTTTCTTTTGAAGAAGTTATTGCTTTAGTTATTTCCTCCTGTAGTGATTTAGAATCTAGCTTCATACCTGTTTGCTCAGGAGTTATGTCAAATCCATCTCCAGCTTTAGCTATTTTAGCATTAACTTTATTTTTATTTAGTTCACTTTCCATAGTCTTAATTTTATTCTCTATTATTTTATTATCATAAGTAAATTTTAGCTGATGATCTTTTTCTGTAGGATTTTTAATCATTTTAAACTTTTCCATTACTCCCTTATCTTTTCCCTCTTCAAATGCAGACTTTACTGTATCCTCTAAATTAAAGTTTAATTTCATATCAGCATAATTAACTACATAGGATTTATCTCCAGCTGTCATAATTAATTTTTTCTGCTCTACACTTTTCTTGTACTTTTCTTCTATTAATTTTAACGCTTCTTCTTTTGTTTTACCGGAAAGGTCAATTCCTTGAATTTTCATTCCTGGATAAATAACACTTTCATAATTATCAACCGTAGTTTTAACGTAGAATACTCCACCAATTGATATCATTAATAAAGCTGCTATTAAAGAAATTATAATTACTCTTCTTTTTTTAGCTTTAGCTTTCTTTTTCTTTTTAGAAGTTCTACTTTTTACTACAGTATTATTTTCTAAGTTTGTGTTCATGTTAAAATTCCTTTCATTGAAAAATTTTCCCTAACCCGAAGTAAATAAATAATTGCTTAAATAAAATAAATTTAATAATAAATACACCTATAGTATATCATAAAATGTTTTAGCTTTCACTTTGTAAAAACCCACATTTTATATGAGCTAAAGCGATTTTAAAAGTTTATTTCATACATTCGATTGATGTTGTTAATTTTTATAAAAGTTTAAAAGAAATATATCTTCATTATATATAGATATTAATTGATTTCAAAATAAAAAGTGTAACAAATCTATTACGATATAATTACACTTTAAACATATTTAAAATAACTATTGCTGTATGTTAATCTATTTTGAATCTTTAACTAGCTACTTTATTTTCATAGCTCTTATTAAGACCATCTAATTCTTATTTAGTTCCCTTAGCTATAACTTTCTTCACCGGTTTATAAAAATCATCATTTAAAAGAATTTTATCTTTTTTTTCTCCATTTTCATACTCTGTTCTATATACCTTCACCTTGTAACCTGCACTCCCAGGATTTTTAATTTTCTCTTTACCTTTTTCTATAGTATTATCATAGACATATTCAGTAGATATAGGATATTTTCCATATATATCTTGAGAAAATTCATAACTTTTACTTTTTAATGATGAGTTTGAATATATATTAAAAATTACATCGTTATCTGTAACAGCACCTTCTATATATATTGGATAATTTAAGTTATTTTTAAACTTGTAATCTACATCACCATAAGCAACAGTTGCATCCATCCCTAGCTCTGTATAGCCTACAGGCATATTATGATTTAATCTTTCTGTGGGTATTATACCTGTTTTTAACACAGCATTATGAAGAGTAGTTGAAACTTGGCATATTCCTCCACCTAATCCTTGTTCTAGCTTATCTCCTATTATAACTGTAGCAGGTAAATATCCTTTATCCGCAGTTGTATCTCCTACTATCTTATTAAAACTGTACTCATCTCCAGGCATTAGTAAAATTCCATTATTAGCATAGGTAGCTATGGATATATTTTTAGTTCTAGCGGGAGTTGAAGGTTTATAGCTGGTTTTAGCAGAAGCAATTAATTGATTTATGTTTTCTAACTTCTTCTTCGTAATCTTGGGTTCTTTAATTTCAAGAGGAATATTATATCTATATGATTCACCAATATGAGAAATAATTGCATCATCAATTTGACTTTTTACTTTTTTCTTATTTATTTCTTCTTTAACAACCTCAGAAGTTATATGAAACTTACCATTTTTTCTAGTAATAGAAGCATTTTTTGCTTTGTTATTTAAAGATTTTTCTGCGGTAGATAATATTTCATCTATAGATTTATTATTATAAGTAAATTTAGCAGTAAACTGTTTTTCTTGTGGTTTTTTTATAGTTAAAAATTTACTACGAGTGTTTTGGTCCTTACCATAGTGAAAAGCCTCTTCTACTATTTCTTCTATGTTATAATTTATATTTAAACTATCATAGGGAATATTGTACTCTTTTCCCTTACATACTAATGTTATGGAATTATTTCCCAAAGGCTTGTCATATCTTTCTTTAATAAACTCTAAAGCTTGTTCTTTAGTCATATTTTCTACATTATATTCTTCAATTTTTACTCCTGGATATATAATATTTTCATATGCACTTACTACACTATAAACGTAGACAAAATAGCTTACTATAACTATTATAAAAATTAAAATTATTGTAATTATTCCATATTTTTTTTTAAAGACATCTCCTTTACTTTTCATATTCTCCTTCCTCTCTAATATTATTTACTTTTAATATAATATTAGAGTGTGTAGTAATTATCAAAATATACTGATAAAAATTAAAGACTCTTTAAATTCTATAGCTACATATATATATCGGAAAATTCTATCTCTATCTTTTTCATATTTATTTCTTTACCTTCAGTACTGATGAATTCTTCATTTTCAATAATAGTTTTAGGAAGTAATATTTTAAACTTACATCCTTTATTATGTTCACTTTCTAATTTTATTTCTCCATTATGCATTTCTACTAAAGATTTCACTAGCGAAAGCCCTATTCCACTTCCTTCATTCACCCTAGTAAAGGTATCAGTTACTTGAGTAAATCTATTATAAATTTTATCGTGCATATGCTTAGGAATTCCTATTCCATTGTCTTTAACAGATATTATTATATTATTTTTATCTTCACTGATGTAAACTTCTATTTTCCCAGTATTTTTAGTAAATTTAATGGAGTTAGATAATAAATTTAGCATTATTCTCTCTATCATTTCTATGTCACAAGCTATAATTTTTTCTTCAAATTCGGTATCGAACTCAACATGAATATTCTTATCACCAGCAAAATCTACTATAGACATTGTTATATCTTCAATTATACTCACTATATTATAATTTCTAAGTTTAACTTCTAAAAATCCAGCTTCTATCTTACTCATATCAATTAAATTGTTAGTAAGTTTAATTAATCTATAACAGTTATTCTTCATATTAGTTAAATAAACTAAGTTCTTATCATTTTCCTTATTATGTGCCTTATGGCAATTTAATTCTAAGAGTTGTACACTACTAAATAAAATATTAATTGGTGTTCTTAACTCATGAGAAATATTTGCTATAAATTCAGTCTTTAATTTATCTAATTCATAAATTTCTTGAATGCGTTTTTGAGTTGAGTTAACTTCTTCTTGTAATCGCTGTACTTTATTATTATAGGATCTCTCTTCTTCAGCTAAAGTTAATAAAATCATACATAGTGAAAAAATAAGAGTTTGAAGAATATATGCTACTATATCAACATAATAATGTTTTTCTAGTATAAAAACCCATGAAAACCCAAAAATCATTTGTATAATTGGAAAAATTATACTAGAAATTCCAAAACAATATGTATTAAAGGAATTATCCTTTTCTTTTATTATTTTAATTCCAAAATATATGTAAATAAGCATTAATACTATTTTGTGTAAGAATACACTTAATGGATGAAAAAAATTTAATGATAAAATATCTATAATTATTAATGACAATGCCCCATATTTAATTTTTTTTGATATATCATTATTTAAAAAATTATTTAATGCTAAAATAGCTGCAAAGTTTCCAAATAAAAAGCATAAAACAGAAATATTATTCAAAATCCATGAATTATTAAAAACATAAAAAGTAAAAGTAAAAATAGTAGTAAGTATTCCAAATATATGACTAATAGACATAAGATTAATATATTTTTTATGATGATTTATATTGAAAACTATAAAAACAAGTGCTAATGTAGCATAAAATAATAATAATATGAGATAAAACGTACTATTATCCATGTAACCCCTCTTTAGATTTATTCTATTACTTTTATATCTTAACAGAATTGGTAAGAATTTTAAATATGTAAAATTTTACAATTATATATTCAATTAAAGTTTTAAATTGACTTCTCTTTGAAATGATAAAGTCAATTTTTATAAAAAATAGCTGTTGAACTTTATCCAACAGCTTAAAATTATATAATTAATATTACAGCTTCACCTAATTCATTCTAATATGCCACTTTTTATTGCTTTTCTCGGACAAGCTTTTACACAATCACCACATCTTATACATTCTCCAGTATTAGGCTTTTTATATACTTCTATATTAAGTTTACAAGATTTTGTACATACTCCACATTTGGTACACTTGTCCTCTTTTATTTTAAGCTTATAAAAACTTATAGGATTCATAAGTGAGTAAAAAGCTCCTAAGGGACAAATATATCTGCAAAATGGCCTAAATATTATGATTGATGCTAAAATTACAATTATTAATATTGCCATCTTCCATGCAAATAAAAATCCTATAGCACTTTTTAAACTTCCATTTGTTAAAACTAATGGAATTCCTCCCATTAATGTGCCTGATGGACAAATATATTTACAGAAAAATGGGTCACTTATCCCCAATTCATCTTGAAATAAAAATGGTAGCAATATGACAAAAACAATTAAAATTACATATTTTAAATATTTTAAAATATTATTGATTTTTTTAGGAACTTTGTATTTTAAAAAAGGTATTTTATGAAGTAAATCCTGCACTAATCCAAAAGGGCAAAGCCATCCACAAATGAATCTTCCTAATAGAACACCAAAAGCACTTATAATCCCTAAAATATATAATGAAAAATCATATCTTATACTTCCTATAACTGCTTGCATGGAACCTATGGGACAAGCACCTAATGCACCTGGGCAAGAATAACAATTTAGTCCTGGAACACAAATACTCTTACTACTTCCTTTATATATGTTTCCTTCTAAAAATCCTTTAAAATATCCATTGGTAGCAATAGTAAAAAGAAATTGTATAGGATGTCTTAACTTATTACTTTTACCCAATTCCTATACACTCCAAACAAATATTAACAGCTTTTTTAAGTACAGTTCTATGCTCCCCTCTCATTGAACCTAACACTATAAGAAATATACTACCAATTAATATTCCATATTTTAAAATTTTATCTTTCAAATTTTCCTCTCCCTTTAAATATTAACTAATAATATATATGTAATAAATTAAAGATTAATGTATATAGCTTTATGGGGATCAATATAAAAAGTTAAGATATACTCTGAAAAATAAATTTTCTATAAAAATAGCTTAATGCTTTAAAAATTGAGTATTAATAATTTAGGATGAAGAATTTAGGTAGAAATTCACCCTTAGTGAATTTCTAAAATAATTATTCAAAAATGTAAAGATATTTTATATTAGTCAAAAATGATACTCCCTATAAAGGCTATCTCAATTTACTCAAATATAAGATATATTGAAAATTTAAAGTTTTATTATAAATAAATATATGCAGCTTTGCTAAAATATCTACTATTTTATTGTAAACCAATAGAATCATAATATAACTTTGTGTTATATTATATATTTTATGCTATAATTTGTAATATTAAGTGTTTTTAATGTAAAACACTTAATGATGGATTTTGCCCTTAAAATAAAAGCAAAAATGGAGTGTTTAAATATGAATTGGAAGCCGATTGAAATCAATTCCTCTAAAGCTAAAATAATAATTTCTATCCTATTGTTATACCATGTAACAGAGTTATTAATCATAAAGGCAGGTGTAAATTTAAATGAAATATCATTTTTTCAGAGAGTTCTTTGTGCTGTTGGTATTTTAATTATTCATGAAGGGATTCATTTTGTTATAGGTGCGATTTTAGCAAAAGATAGAGGAAAAACCCACATTGGATTTATTCCAAATAAATTAGCCTTTTATATGAATGTAGATGGAACTTACAAGTTTTATTGCCTTATATTAAACTTATTAGGCCCATTCTTAATTTTAACCATAATATTGGGTATTTTTTTATTTGCTTTTAAAGTGTACACTCCACTATTATGGATTATAGTATTTTATAATTCATTTATGTCAGCTTCAGATATTTATAATTCAATTTTTATAATAAAAAACTTTTCTCTATCAACAAATTTTAAACTATCTGAATTTATTCTATATTCTAATGATATTCAAAAAACTATAAATCAATAAACTATATTAATAAAATCTAAAAATTTAAAGAACAGGATGATTAAAATGAATATATTTAAAAAAACAGATAACTTTTTCAATAAACTAAATGCAACATCATTTATTACTATTATGACAATAATTACATATGTTTTAAATATTCTTCTTGTTTATATAGTTTTTAAAACTACAAATGTAAGACCTAGAGACTCTTATGGTCCTGTGAAAATATCATTACTTGGTTTACTATCTCCGATTATTATAGGACCTTGGATAGAAACTGTATTATTCCAAGGACTTATCTTTTATATATTTAGTACTACAAAGAATTTAAATCGACCAGTGATTAAAGTTCTTATATCCGCTCTATTTTTTGGATTGTATCATATATTCTATAGTCCTTATTATGCAATAATCTCATTTTTTTCAGGAATTATATTTGCTTATTCATGTTTACTATATGAAAAAAAGAATAGCAGCCCTATTAAAGTAACAGCACTAATTCATGCCGGAAATAATACTCTTGCATTGTTTCTACCTTTACTTATCACTAAACTGTAGATAAGTAATTCGTGAAGTGAAGGTATAGTATGATTGATAACCTACTTTACAGTTTGCATATAATTTTAGTATTATCTTCATTTTCATACTTTATTAAAAATAAGGATAGGATATATATGATATCTTATTTTAGAATTGAATCCGCAGAAAATAAAAGAATAAATTCTTAAAAATTTAAAATAGAATATCCTATACTAAATCATTTTTATTTATAATTTGGGATTATTAGAATTCTTTTTTAAAATCAAATTCTATAACTTTTCAATTGTATTTCCAGTCATCTTTATTTCAAACTATAGATTATTAAAAAAAGATTTTAAAAATATCGAATTCAATTATTTATATAAGTAATTGTATCTCTTTTTACTAGTTATATATTATTAGCATATTGGATATATATTTTTTTATTGGAGTAAGTGTTTGGTTCATTCGGTGTGATGAATTTATTATCTACATTGAAGATAGGAATTAATTTATAAAATTAACTCCCATCTCAATTATAAAGTATACGTTATTTTTATTATTTTAAGTCTTCAATTGCTTTGTTCAATATTTCTTTATAATCTTCTTTACTTCTCGATCCTGTTACAACTTCACCAACAATTTTACCTTCGCTATCCACAAAGAAAGATGTAGGGTATCCTGCTATTGAACTTATAACTTCTTTTTTGAATTTATCGTCTGGAACTAAATTTACAAATTTAACACCTTTTGTTTCTATTATTTTCTTAGCAGCAATTTCATTGTCTTCGTCTGGAGTATCTCCTATTATTCCAATTACACTACCGCCGCTTTCTTTAACTTCTTCAAATAGTGCTTGAAGATCTGGCATTTCATTTATACATGGTCCACAAAATGTGGCCCAAATATTTACCATTGTAATTTTATTGTCTTTAAATAGTTCTTTACTATTAATTTCTTTGCCATCTAAATCTTTAAGCTTAAATTCTATCTTATTTAGAGCAGTAATAGCTTCTTGAGGAGTTATTGGTTTAAAGGTTGTAATAGACTCTTTAATATTTTTAATATCATCATAAAGTTCTTTATAAGCTTTTTTTCCTCCTTCAGATAACTCACTATCATTAAAATCCCCATAACAAATATAGAAAACTAATCCATCATGAGCTGCTATTTTATCATTGTTCTTTTTACCTGTTTCTTCCGCAAACTTTTCTTCTGCTGGTACTTTATCTTCTTTATAAACTATTACATCAAATAAAGGTGTTGCTTTACTAAATATTTCTTTTATTTTATTACTTTTTTCTTTAGGATCTTTTTCTGTTTCACTGACAGTTTCATATTGTTTTATAAGTTCATTAGATAAAAAACTATATCTTAATCCCCCATATATAGGTTCATCAGGATTATCTGGATCTCCTAAACCTCCTAGTAAAATATTATCATCATAATTTTTCCATACATCTGCCATTTTGAATTCTATACCCATGTCATTATATTTTTTCCATCCTTGTTTCTTCTTTTCTTCATCATTCTTTCCATCTGATTGTGTTGTTTCTGGTTTTCCTGTATTCTCTTTCTCGTTATTTTTTGATTTTCCACAGCCTAATAGAGAAAATGTAACTATTGTAGCCATAGCCAATGCAAGAATTTTTTTCTTCACTCTAATCTCTCCTTATTCTCTTTCTTATATAACAATATTCATAAATTTTATATTTAATTCATAAAAATAGATTTCACGACTTTTATTTATGGGAAATTTAGGAACTCTTATTTATACAATTGCAACTGTATATTAATGCATAAAATCATGTTAATATGCATAACATAAAAATATTTTATTAGAATAAAATATGATAAATCCTTGAAAATACTTGATTCAATTAACTTTTTATGATTTAATGAAATATTGTTTTGTGAATATTTTTAAATAAATATTGCATAATTATAAGTTTTTCTGTATAATGATTTTTAATTTATAAAAATAAGGGAGATGATTATTATGAAGGATAAAGTTGTACTAGCATATTCTGGAGGATTAGATACCTCTATAATAATTACATGGCTTAAGGAAAATTATGATTTAGATGTTATAGCAGCCTGTATAAATGTTGGTCAAAACGACAATATGGAAGCGATTAAAGAGAAAGCAATTAAAAGTGGCGCACAAAAAATATATGTGGAGAACGTAACAGATGAGTTTGTAGAAGATTATATATTTAAAGCACTGAAGGCAGGCGCTGTTTATGAAGAAGATTATTTATTAGGTACTGCACTTGCTAGACCGTTAATGTCTAAAAAATTAGTAGAAATAGCACATAAAGAAAATGCTAAATATATTTGTCACGGATGTACAGGTAAAGGAAATGATCAAGTAAGATTTGAAACTGGTATAGCAGCCTTTGATCCAACAATACAAGTTATCGCACCTTGGAGAATATGGGATATTACTTCAAGAGAAGATGCCATAGATTATGCAAATTCTAGAGGAATAGAAATAACAGTTACTAAAGATAAAATTTATTCAGAAGATCAAAATATATGGCATATAAGCCATGAAGGTGGCCATATAGAAGATATTAAAAATGAACATAAATCCGATATATACACCATGTCCGTTTCACCAGAGAATGCTAAGGATAATCCAGATTATGTAGATATATATTTTGAAAAAGGTGTTCCTACAAAAATAAATAATGAGACATTATCTCCTGTTGAAATAGTTTCAACATTGAATAAATTAGGTGGAGAAAATGGTATTGGTATAAAGGATATATTAGAAAATAGACTTGTAGGTATGAAATCAAGAGGTATATATGAAACACCAGGTGGAACTATACTTTATGAAGCTCATAAGGCTCTTGAGAAAGCAACATTAGATAAAAATACAATGCATTTTAAATATATAGTATCTCAGAAATATGGTGAACTTGTGTATAATGGTTTGTGGTTTGATACATTAAAAGAATCTTTAGATAGTTTTGTTGATAAAACTCAAGAAACTGTTACTGGTAACGTTAAATTAAAGCTTTATAAAGGAAATATAATCTTAGCAGGAATACACTCTAAAAATGCACTTTATGATGAAGAAGTATCTTCTTTTGGTGCTAGTGAATTATATAATCATATGGATTCAGCTGGATTTATAAATTTATTTTCTCTTCCAACTAAAATTAAAGCTTTTAAAAAAATATAAACTTTAGAAAGTAGGGATAGCTAATGAATCTTTGGGGTGGACGATTTAAAAAAGAAGAAAGTAAGCTTATGGAAGACTTCAATAGTTCACTAAGCTTTGACAATATATTGTACAAAGAAGACATTGCTGGCAGTATAGCTCATGTAAAAATGCTAATGAAGTGCAATATTTTATTAGAAGAAGAAGGTAAATTAATAATACAAAGTCTTAAGGATATTTTAAAAGATATAGAAAGTGGAGTTTTAAAATTAGAAGGAAATTACGAGGACATACATAGCTTTGTTGAAATAAATTTAATAAATAGAATTGGTGACATTGGTAAAAAACTTCATACTGGTAGAAGCAGAAATGATCAAGTAGCGGTAGATTTAAGATTATATGCAAAAAAGAAAGCTATAGAAATTAAAAATGAAGTAGAAAATCTTAAAAACACTATATTAGAAGTTGGGGAAAAAAATAATTTTATTATGCCCGGATATACTCATCTTCAAAGAGCACAGGTAGTAACCTTTAAATATCATATTATGGCTTATTATAGTATGTTTTCTAGAGATAAAAATAGAATAGAAAATGCTATAAATTTACTAGATGAAAGTCCACTAGGATGTTGTGCACTTGGCGGTACTACTTATGAAATAGATAGAACCTTTACTTGTAAAGAACTAGGTTTTAAAAAGCCAGTAAACAACTTTATGGATGGAGTAAGTGATAGAGATTATGTAATAGAACTCATATCTTCCTTTTCTATAATTATGATGCATTTAAGTAGACTAAGTGAAGAACTTATTCTCTGGAGTAGCAAGGAATTTAACTTTATACAAATAGATGATAAATTTGCGACAGGTAGCAGCATTATGCCACAGAAGAAAAATCCTGATGCTGCAGAACTTATAAAGGGAAAAACAGGAAGAGTTTATGCAAGTTTAATGTCTATATTAACCACTATGAAAGGTATTCCTTTGGCTTATAATAAAGATATGCAAGAAGATAAAGAAGTTTTCTTTGATGCTATTAATACAGTTTTAAGTTGTATTAAAGTAATGAATGGCATGTTAGGTACATTAGAAGTTAATAAAGATGCCATGAAAGAAGCCATAAAAAAAGGCTTTTTAAATGCTACAGAAGCTGCTGATTATTTAGTATATAAAGGCATGGCTTTTAGAGATGCACATAAAGTAATCGGTGAAATAGTATTGTACTGTGAAGAAAATAATAAATC
>NZ_DDOV01000010.1 GCF_002341865.1 Clostridium sp. UBA2485
AGAGCTGGTATATCTATATATATTTGTATATTGTTTTAGGTTATTTATCATTTAAAAGAAAAGGGGGAATAAAAGTGCATGATAAAGAGGTTAGAGGACTTACTAATGATGAAGTAGAAAAAAAGCTAAGACAATTTGGGTTGAATGTTTTACAAAGTAAGGAACAAGTATCAGTAATTAAAATATTTTTATCTCAATTTAATGATTTTATAATTTGGGTTTTAATTGGTGCTACCATAATTTCAGGAATTATGGGAGATAGTGCAGATGCTATAACTATAATAATAATAATATTTATGAATGCTATATTGGGGTTTGTACAAGAATATAAAACGGAAAAATCATTAGAGGCATTAAAAGAATTAGCTTCACCTACTGCTAAGGTAGTTAGGAATGGCAAAATACAAGTTATAAATTCTATGTATTTAGTTCCAGGCGATTTAGTAATACTTGAAAGTGGAGATAGGATACCAGCAGATTGTTTATTAGTTGAAGATAATAACTTTATGGTAGATGAATCACTGCTAACAGGGGAATCAGTAGGTGTTTATAAAAATGCTAATGATAGAAGTAATAATGATATTTACATGGGAACGATTGTGCTAACTGGAAAGGGCAAAGCAAAGGTATTATCAACAGGAATGAGTACAGAGATGGGGAAAATAGCTAATATGCTCGATAATATTGATAGTGAAAAGTCACCATTAAAGGAAAGGCTAGATTCCCTAGGGAAAATATTAGTTGTGCTATGTTTAGTAATTTGTACTTTAGTAACTATACTAGGAATTGTAAGAGGACAAGATCCCTACAATATGTTTTTATCAGGTGTTACATTAGCGGTTGCGGCAATTCCAGAGGGATTAGCAGCTATTGTAACAGTAGCATTAGCTTTAGGCGTGTCAAGAATGCTAAATAGAAAGGCGTTAATTAGAAAGCTACCTGCTGTTGAAACATTAGGATGTACCTCCGTAATTTGTAGTGATAAAACTGGTACTCTTACAGAAAATAAAATGACAGTAAAAAGTCTATATTTTAATAACAATATTTATAATATAGAGGATTTTGGAAAGAATCCAAATTTGATGTTGAAAAAAGCTTTTACTTATTGTAATGATTGTAATTATAATTTTGATGGTATAACACTAGAGAAGACTTTATTTGGAGATCCTACGGAGACAGCACTTATAACAGCATTTTTTAATAGCGGAAAGGAAATACAAAATTTTATATATAAAGGAAAAAGAGTATATGAAAATCCCTTCAATTCTACAAGAAAAATGATGTCTGTTATCATAGAGGAAAACGGCAAAAATAGTTGTTATGTTAAAGGAGCACCAGAAAGGGTAATTGAAAGATGTAGCCACATTTTAATAAATGGTAAAATAGAGCCTTTTACATACAGCCATAAACAAAATGTAGAAAAGGCAATTGATAAAATGTCTTATAAAGCATTAAGATGCATTGCTGCTGCTTATAAAGAAAATAATCTAGTAAAAAGTGAAGCAGTAGAACAAGACTTAATATTTATAGGTATAGCAGGAATTATTGATCCTCCTAGAAAAGAAGTTAAGGATGCAGTATTAAAATGCAAAGTTGCGGGAATTAAGCCCATAATGATAACCGGTGATCATAAAAACACTGCTTTTGCAATAGGTAAAGAAATAGAGATATGTAAAAGTATTGATGAAGTTATTACAGGGGCAGAGCTAGATAAAATCTCTGATAAAGAACTTCAAAAAAATATAAATAAGTATAAGATATTTGCTAGAGTAAGTCCAAAACATAAATTAAGGATAGTAAAGGCTTTTAAAAAAGAGGGAGTTATTGTTGCTATGACAGGAGATGGAGTTAATGATGCTCCAGCTGTTAAAGAGGCAGACATAGGAATTGCCATGGGTATATCAGGGACAGATGTTACTAAAGAAGCAGCTTCAATGATTTTACTAGATGATAATTTTGCTACAATTGTTTCAGCAGTAGAAGAAGGAAGAGTTATATATGATAATATAAGAAAATTTATAAGATATTTATTATCTTGCAATTTAGGAGAAGTATTAACAATGTTTTTAGCTTCATTATTTTATCTTGATGTACCATTACTTCCAATTCAAATATTGTTTGTAAATTTAGTAACAGATGGTTTACCGGCTATTGCTCTTGGCGTTGATCCAGCAGACAAAGATATTATGCTACAACCTCCTAGAGCAAAAAATGAAAGTGTATTTTCAAGAGGATTAAAAGAAAAAATCCTTTTGAGAGGAACTTTGATTGGAATTTGCACCGTGGCAGCATTTTTAATAGGTAAATATTATAATATGAGCTTAGAGAGCTGCAGAACTATGGCATTAGGCACATTAATAACTTCACAACTAATACATGTGTTTGAATGCAGATCAGAAAGATATTCCCTATTTGAAATAAATCCTTTTACTAACTTATATTTATTAGGTGCAGTAGCTTTATCTATGATATCTTTAATTTCAATTATTTATATACCTATGTTTCAAGCTATATTCCACACTTCTCCATTACAATTAGGTCAATGGTTAATTATAATCTTCTTCTCAAGCATAATTTCCTTTGTAAATAGCTTGTATATATTCTTATCTCATAAAAAATAAAAAAACTGTGGACATTGGGTCCACAGTTTTAAACTTATAACATATGCAATGAATTATAGAAGCTCCTATTTAAACCTTCTATCAGCCCTTACTCTTTGAGGCTTAGGCATTTTACCCTCAGTAGGAACCAATTCTGCTTTATTTGTCATGTTAATTAAATTTATTATAGAAATAGATTCCTTGGTATCTTTATTCTTTTTACTCTTTTTAGGCTTTAGTCCTTGAATTATAACAGAGTGACCTTGAGTTACAGGTATAAATTGTGGCTTTTTAAACCATTTTCTTTTCTTATAAACACAAGTAAAAACATTTTTTGCTGCATCAGGTTTTAATACTATAGTAACTGTTATCCAGTTTAATATTCCAAGAAAACTTTTGGTTTCAGGTTTGATAGAGAGAACTCTACCTTGTAATTGTGTAAGTCTATCACCATATTTATTTAAATATGCGTTAGTATAGCTTTGAGCTAGTTTGTCTTTAAATCCCATAAAAATAACTCCTTTTCAATGATATATATAATTCCAATTATAAGCACTATGACTTATTAATAACAATAATGAATAAAAACATTATATATTAACTTTCAATAATTAACAAGGCTTTATCAATGGAGAATTGAAAATTGACAATTGACAATTAAGGATGAAATTATTTCTAGTAAAATAATTTCTAGTAAAATAATTTCTTTAATTGATTTCTAACTAGGAATATAATTGCTAGTTATTCTGTGGCGAACACTGTTCGCCGATACAGTAAAAAGTTACTCTGTAACTTCAAAAAACAATCAATTTAAAATTTCTCAGTTTCTACTGAGAAATATCTATAATTGTCCATTGTCAATAGTCAATTCTCAATTGTATACATATTAGTATACTATGTTTTTTTATTTAATTCACAATTTGCAAAGATGTAATATCTATTCTTTCAAGATTTACAGTAAAAAGTTAATGGAGAATTGAAAATTGACAATTGAGGATGAAATTATTTCTAGTAAAATAATTTCTTTAATTGATTTCTAACTAGCAATATAATTGCTAGTTATTCTGTGGCGAACACTGTTTGCCGATACAGTAAAAAGTTATCCTGTAACTTCAAAAAACAATCA
>NZ_DDOV01000070.1 GCF_002341865.1 Clostridium sp. UBA2485
AAATATAAAATAAAGGTGGAAACTCTAAAAGAATTTCCACCTTTATTTTATATTTTTTCATATCTTATCATAGATTTTTAAAGCTACACTACTTAGCCACATTGGCAGCTACATTTAATACATCCCAAGTTCTAGCAAAAGGTGGTGCATAACATAAATCTAACATACCTAGCTCCTCTGTGGTCATTTTTTTAAATATTGCAGAGGCTAGCACATCCACTCTTAATACTGCACCTTTTTCACCAATAATTTGTCCTCCAAGTAATACCTTTGTTTCACCATGGTAAATTAACTTTACATAAATATCACTTTGTCCCGGGTAATAATTAGCTTGATTCTTATCCTGTATAAATACCTTTTTATAGTTTATATTCATTTTGATTGCATCTGCTTCAGAAATTCCTGTTCTACCTGCTTCTAAGTTCATTACCTTTATGGCCGCAGAACCTAAGGTACCTTGAAAAGAAACTCTCTTTCCTGCAAGATTTTCTCCAACAATTCTTCCTATTTTATTTGCTGTAGTTGCAAGTGGTATATATACATTTTCTTCTTTAATTAAATGATATACGCTAGCACAATCTCCTGCTGCATAGATATCTTTTATACTAGTTTCACCATATTCATCTATAACTAAGGCTCCATTTCTAAGCATTTCAATTCCTGTATTTTCTAAAAAACTAGTATTAGGTCTTACTCCTGTACATATTATTACTAAGTCAGCTCTATAGCTTCCCTTATCTGTGATTACTTCTTCTACCTTTTCAGTTCCTTTAAAAGCCTTAACGGACTCATTTAAATTAAGCTCTACTCCATGATTTAATAATTCTTTTTCCATAATTGAAGTAATTTCTTCATCAAAGGTATCCGGTAAAACTCTAGAATCTAATTGAATTACTCTTATATTCTTACCTAGTTTTTTCATGGCTTCTACAGTTTCAATACCAATGAAACCTGCACCTATTATAATTACATCCTTAATTTCATTCTTTTTAGCTACTTCTTTTATAGCTATCCCATCACTAAATTCTTTTAAAGTAAATACATTCTTTAAATTTTTATTTTCTATAGGTGGTATTATGGCACTAGCTCCTGTAGCAACCATAAGCACATCATATTTATCATCAAATATATTTCCTGTAGATAAATCTTTTACCGTTACAGTTTTACTTACTGGATATACTTTTAAAACCTCATGTTTTGTTTTTACATCAATTCCACTCTCTATGAATTTATTTAATGGTCTTGCTATCATAGTATTAGGGTCTTCATAGAAATCTCCTACATAATAAGGCAATCCACAAGCTCCCCAAGAAACCACATCTGATTTTTCATAAACCACTATTTGAGAGTTAGAATCTGTTCTTTTAGCTTTTGATGCAGCACTCATTCCTGCCGCTACACCACCTATAATTATAATCTTCATAAGCCTTCCTCCAATGCAAAATTTTAGCTAGTTTCTTCAATAGATTTGTTATTATATATTTCCATATCTAATTCCTTCATAATCTTTCCTGAAACTACTCCTGTTACCATAGAACCACTTACATTTAATGCTGTTCTTGCCATATCTATTAGTGGTTCAATAGCAATTAATAATCCTACTAATCCTACTGGAAAACCTAATGCAGAGAATACAGTTAATGCTGCAAAAGTCGCACCACCACCTACACCTGCGATTCCAAAAGAGCTTAGTGTAGTTATAAGTATCAACTTCACTAAAAATCCTGGTGACATTGGATTAATACCTAATGTTGGTGCTACCATTACTGCAAGCATTGCTGGATAAATTCCTGCACATCCATTTTGACCTATACTAACACCTAGTGATGCTGAAAGGTTTGCAACCCCTTCTGAAACTCCTAGTTTATCCACTTGAGTCTTAATGTTAAGTGGCAATGCCCCAGCACTAGTTCTTGATGTGAAAGCAAAGATAAGTACTGATGCTGATTTTTTAAAATAGGTGATAGGATTTAGCTTAAATATCATTAGGATAATAGAATGTACAATAAACATTATTAATATAGCTACATATGAAGCTACTACAAATTTCATAAGTCCGAGAATTTGTGAAAATTTACTTGTTGAAACCATTGTTGTCATAAGAGCTAATACTCCAAAAGGAGTTAATCTTAAAACTAAAGTTACCATACGCATTACCACATCATGTAATGCATTTAAAAATCCAATAAATATTTCTGCTGATTTAGATCGTTTCTTTTTAATTCCTAGTGTTGCAATTCCAATAAATCCTGCAAAAAATACCACTGATAATGTAGGTGAATCACCTTGACCTGTTAAAGAATAGAAAGGATTAGTTGGAATTATATTTATAATTTGTTCTTGAACTGGCTTTTGCTGCAAGTTAGTTAATTTTTCTTCCAGTTCTTCTCCTCTCTTAATCTCTGTATCTCCTGTTTGCAATCCTTCTACACTTAATCCAAAAGTATTAGCTGTAGTTGCACCTACTAATGCAGATACTGCTGTAGTAAGTAAAAGTACAATTAGGATTGTGGTCGTAAGTTTTCCAAGATTACTGGACTTTTGATTAATTATAGCACAAGTAATTGACACAAATATAAGTGGCATTACTATCATTTTTAATAATCTTACATATCCACTTCCAATCACATTAAACCAGTTATTAGCTCCCCCAATAACTGGAGATTCCACTCCAAAAATAATTTGAAGTATTGCTCCATATACAATTCCTACTATTAAGCCTGTAAGCACTCTAGCAGTAAAAGAATAGTGCTTCTTTTGCATAACCGCAAGAACATAAACAAGCCCTAACATAATCAATACATTAATCAATACTAAAATTCCTGTATTCAGCTTATCCCTCCTGATTTTTAGTCTAATAATCCTTTTATTTAAGAGCTTTTCTAAAAAAGGTTGATTTTTAGAATTTAAAAGTTTAAAGCTCTGATTTAAGTTGATTAATAGCTATATTTTTCGTTATAATAGAAATGATTATTTCGATTATAACTTTTTAAAAACTCTGTGTTATCTTATATAATATCATAATATAGCCTTTGACACTATCAAGTGATTCTTAGACTC
>NZ_DDOV01000005.1 GCF_002341865.1 Clostridium sp. UBA2485
CATTATCGTTGTCGTTATCGTTTCTATTTTCATTGCGATTGTCATTATTATTGCCGGTGTCATTATCATTGGTATTGTCTATATCACTAGCGTTATCTTTATCTAAAGATAAATAGCTATATACGTCGAAATCATTAATAAAATCTATAGCTAAATCGTCTTGTTTTATTTTCATTTCATTATTAGCCATATTAATATTTACCTCCTAATAAATTATTTGCGTAGCTTGAATTTAATACACTTTAAAGTGTGCTACGCTTTATAATTGTCATCTTTATGACGGTTATTCTCTAAAAATGAATAGCTATAAGCGTCAAAGTCATCAATAAGCTCTACTCTAAATCGTCTTGATTACTGTAATGATGGTTATTATGAGAATAGTGAGAGTGATGATTAGACGTTTTATTTCTATATGGGCTTGAATNNTTTTCATTTTCTTCTTTTCCTTCTAGCTTCATTAATTTTTCTTGATTTTTTTTAGCTAGTTTTGATATTTTTTCTTTTATCTTTTCTTCTTTTCTTTCGAGTATTTCAAGCATTTCTTCAGGAGTTATAGGAACTAGCTCTATTTCAGGATTTGTATTATTAGCTATATTCTTAGAACTTGTATTATTAGCTGTATTTTTAGGATTTGTATTATTAACTGTATTCTTAGGACTTGCATTATTAGCTATATTCTTAGAAGTTTTATTTTTATCAATATTTGTTTCATTTATCTTTATCTCATTGTTAGCCATAGTAATATTACCTCCTAATATTTAATACATTTTAAAGCTAGCGGCTACGTTTTATAATAGCCATTTTCATAATGGCTATTATCTAGAATTGAATAGTTATAAACGTTAGAATCATCAATAGGGTCTATGCTAAATCATCTTGATTGCTGTAATGATGATTATTATGAGAATAGTGATAATTAGCTGCCTTATTTCTATATGGGCTTGAATTAGCGATTTGATTTGCAGTGCCATTTCCAGCTTTAATTGCTTTATCTAGGTTCATTTTCATTTCCTTTATTTCTTCTTCTTTTCTTTTTAGCTTCGCTAATTTTTCTTCATTCTTTTTAGCTAGTTTTAACATTTTTTCATTTTCTTCTTTTCCTTGTAGTTTCATTGATTTTTCTTCATTTTTTCTAGCTAGTTTTAACATTTTTTCTTTTAATTTTTCTTCTTTTCTTTCTAATATTCTAAGCATTTCTTCAGGGGTTATAGGAATTTCATTTATTTCAGGATTTGCATTATTAACCATATCCTTAGAATTTTTATTTTCAACAATATTTGTTTCTTTTATTTCATTATTAGCCATTTAATATTACCTCCTAATATTTAATACATTTTAAAGCTAGCTGTCGCGTTTTATATTATTTATAAATATTTTTTCATTTAATAATTTTTCTTATTTTTGTTATTTCATTGATTGTTCTTCAATTTTTTCGTTTGAGAGTTTTTCAGGTTTTTGCTCTTTAATTGGTTGTTCTTTAATTTTTTCGATTAAGAGTTTTTCAGGCTTTTGTTCTTTAATTGGTTGTTCTTTATCCTTTTCATTTAATAATTTTTCGTCTTCCTGTTCTTTTAGTAGCTGTTTTTTATTTTTTTCATTTAACTTAGCTTCTTTTTCATTTTTTTTCATTAGTTTCTTTTTATTTTTTTCATCTAGTTTCAGATTTTTTTCATTTAACTTTTCTTCTTTTCTTTGTTGTTTCATTATTTTATCTTCATTTTTTTTAGCCAATTTTAAATTTTTTTCATTTAGCTTATCTTCTTCTCTCTTTAATTTTCTTAGTTTTTCTTCAGTTTCTATAAGATCTTTTTCTATTTCAAGATTTGTTTTATCAATTATATTTTCAGAATTTTTTATTTGTTTATTAGCCATATTAATATTCCCTCCTAAAATTGTTTCACTAGTTTAAATTTCATATATTTTAAAAGTAATTAATGCATTTTAAATTATTTTTCTACAGCATCCTTATCTGATAAATTTTCCTTTTCTTGTTCTTTCATCAGTTTTTCTTCTGTTTTTTTATTTAATCTATCTTCTTTTTCACTTTTTTTCATTAATTTCTTTTCGTTTTTTTCATCTAATTTTAGTTTTTTCTTATTTAACTTATCTTCTTTTATTTGTTGCTTCATTAGTTTACCTTCATTTTCTTTAGCTAATTTTGAATTTTCTTCATTTAAAGCGTCTTCTTTTCTTTTTAGCTCTGCTAGCTTTTCTTCAGTTTCTGCAAGTTCTTTTTCAAGTGCAAGTTTTTTGTCAGTAAGTTTTTTCACAGAATCTTTTATCTCATTCATAATTATTTCATTTTCTTTATCTAATTTTAATTTTTTTTCAGCTAGCTTAGCTTCTTTTCTTTCTTGATTACTTAATTTTTCCTGGTTTTTTTTGGAAGCTTGTCCTATTTCTAGTTTTGTTTCATCAATTTTCATTTTTTCAGTACTCATAATATAATTTTCACTCCTCGTTATTTAAACAATTTAAAATTTAGCACTTTAAAAGTAACTAACTCTACTGTATTCTATTCAAATTCCTATTAAATGATAGTTAATTATAACCAGTAATTTACTGGAGATTATGTATTAATATATTAGTAAAAGAAAAAATAGCATTAGTGAAAGACTATTAATACTTATATAACTAAAATTATGATTTATGGATCAAACTCCAGAAATTAAAAAAGCCTCTATATTTAAAAAAATATAGAGGCTTGGTAAATCCAAAAGATGTTTTCTAGATTTATATCTAAACATATTTCAATTTACTTACAACAACCAATATTAATATTTACTACATCAGTATAAATTTTTACTTTATCATTTTCTTTACAGAAAAAAGTATATTTTTTACTATTTTTATCCTTATCATTATCATGAGATTTATTTGAGTTACTCATTAAAATCACCACTATTAATTATATTAACAATTAATTTTAGAAGTAAAAATCTAATTATATAATAGTGTTTTTATACTAAGAGTCTCTGCAACAATTAATGTTAATATTTACCACATCAGTATAAACAACTATTTTACCACAATTGTCGCTACACTTTTTTTCAGGACGTTTACTATTGTTACTATTGTTATTATTAGATTTTTTTTCAACATTAACTTCTTGAGTATACTTATTATTTTCAGACATATTTAACACCTCGTATATCAGTTTTTTATTTTAATATAACTTTGAAATAATTATTTCAAATATATAAAGGCAAGAAATTAAGGTTATAAAGTTCAGTTAACAAAAGAAATGAAAGTTTTATATGAAATTCAAATCTATGGCAACTGTAAAGCTTAATTAGTATCTCTAATAATAATATAATAAAAATATTAAAAGATGTGATAGAAAAATTACATATTTGTCAATATATTTAAGGTATATGTAATTAATGCTATTATAAATATGTTTTTTTATTATTAAATATTGATTTATATTTAATAATAAAAAGTTTCTTGTAAAAAGTTAATAAGAAGAAAAAGTTATGTATAGCTAGTTTAATTTTAGCATTTATCAATGAAATTTTCTATGAAAACTATAAGTTAAAAAGTATAAGACAGTATGCTCATAATATCCTTTTATATCAAAATGTGTAAAAAATCAAATAGGTATCACAAGAGATCATTTATGTAACTAATATAATTTTATGGTGAAATTGTTGAAATATACAGAATAAACTGTTATAATGACTGAGATAGTAAATATAAAATTAAATATTTCGTTTNNTAATAGGGAAAGTGGTGAAAATCCACTGCAGCCCCCGCTACTGTAGACGGAGACAAAGCCAAATCCACTGGAGCAATCTGGGAAGGATGGTGGAGAATGACCCGTGAGCCAGGAGACCTACCTAAATCAGTATATGGACTTCGGAGGGAAGTAAAACCATAGAATATAACAGATAAATAGTTGTAAATTTTATATTTTATAATTTTTACATGTTATGTTGTTTTTTATGTGATTACAATAGTATTATTAGCCTCCGTTTTACGGAGGCTTTATTTATTTACTAGGAAACTATACGAATCTTAGCCATCTTCAAAAATAATTAATTACTACTAAAATATGTTTTAAGTAATAAATAAAAATCATAATTTTCTTTTATTTAATAAAAGTAATATGAAATAAAGTTTTAAACATCTATAAATTTGTTTTATTTTAAAATTTAATATTGTAACATTAGGTTTCTTAATAGAATTAATAGGGAAAGTGGTGAAAGTCCACTACAGCCCACGCTACTGTAAATAGGAAAAAGTCTTAATAACCACTGAAAATATTTCGGGAAGGTAAGATGAAATGAATCTATAAGTCAGGAGACCTGCCTAATGGGTGACTTAGTTTTCGATGGGAAAATATTTTGTTCTTCATAGTAAAGCATTTTAAATAAAATGTTTTACATTAAATTGCAAAAAACTCCTCTAGGAGTTTTTATTTATATATAAGATATCTTCAACAAAGTAACTAGTCAGTATGTTGGAATATTTTACGTTATATTGCACCCACTAATTTTGTTAGTAATATAAATAAACAATGAAATTGGTGTCCTTATATGATGGAAAATATTTATAACATCTTTGGCTAGTTATTTTCGTATGTTTTATGAAATTTCGCATTGAGATAATCAATAAATAGGATGGTTATTTATTGAATTTTTAACTAGTTATTTTTTAAAGATATCTTAAAGAATTTTATATTATAGGGGGAAGACTTATGAATTTAAAATCTAAGAAAAAAAATAGTAAGTACATTTTATTAATTATGCTAGTTACAGTTTTACTCGTAGTATTTACTGGATGCTCCAATAATGCAGAGAAAGGTGATAAAGCTGAACTAATAATTGATAATAATGATACTAAAAACACAGTTAGTACTAAAATTGAAAATGAAAAAGTTTACGTATCTTTGAAAGAAGCATTTGAATTTTTAGGTGGTAAATGCGACATAGAAGGAAATAATGCTAATATAACAAAAGATAAGGATACGGTAAAGGTGGATTCAACTAGTAAGGATGCTTATGTTAATTCAACTAAAGTAACAATGAGCGATATGCCTAAAGTTATAAATAAGGATATATATGTTCCAATTGATTTTTTAAATGAATCAATGGACGCCAGAGTTACTTACGATAAAGAGAATAAAACTTTAAACATAAGGACAGAAATGCCACTACTTTATACAAAATCATTTAGTGTACAATACCTTAAAGGTGGATTAAAAAAAGTAGTAGATGGAGATAAAAGAACTTTTATTTTAGTTCCAGATGGAAAAACTGTCCCAGAAGAGTATAAGAACGAAGTAGCAATAAAAACCCCAATAAAAAATGTTCTTACTGCATCCACAACCCAAGCTTGTCTATTAAGACCAATAAATGAATTATTAAGTATATCTGGAGTTACAACTGCTGCAGATCAATGGCAAATAGAAGAAGTGAAAAAAAATATAGAAAGTGGCAAAATAGCTTTTGTTGGTAATAGTAAGGCGCCAGATTATGAAAAGATTTCTTCATTAAAGCCTGAAATAGTGTTTGTATATTCAGGACCAGCTGGACAACAAGCCATGATGGAAAAACTTGATGAGTTAAAAATAAACTATGCTGTGGATAATGAATATCTTGAGGAAAGTCCTTTTGGTAGAGTTGAGTGGATGAAATTTCTTGCCGCATTCTATGATAAAGAAGAAGAAGCAGAGAAATACTTTAATAAGGCTATAGAAACAGTAAAAAAAGAAACAGAGAAAATTGCTAATATGGATAAACCTAAAGTGGCATGGGGATTTATAAGTAAAGGAGAGGTGTATGTTCCAAAATCAGGCTCATATGTTGCAGAAATGATTAAAATGGCCGGTGGTGAATATATATTTGATGATTTAGGTGTAGGAAATGGCAAAATAAGTATTGAGGAATTTTATGCAAAATCAAAAGATGCAGATATATTTATCTATTCTTCAACGTCTCAGTGGAATCCAACTCTTAAATCTATAATTGAGCAAGCTCCAACTCTTGAAAAATTAGACGCAGTAAAAAATAAGAACGTTTGGTGCTTTCACCCAGATTATTGGCAGTCAACAGATAAGGTTGATGAGCTAATAATAGACCTTGTTAATATACTCCATAATCAAAAAGAAAATAAGGAAATAAAACATTATATTAAATATGAATAGATAAATTTTTAATATTAGAAATGTGGGGAGGACTTATGGATTTTTTAAAAAAGATAAGAGCTAGGTATTATATAATTTTTTCCTTACTTATAATTAGTTTAATTTTAATTTTTGGATTTTGTATAGGATTTGGTTCTGTGAAAATAAAATTAGATGAAGTTTTTAATATATTATTTAATCATGCAGCTACTGACAGTACTTTTTATGATATTGTGTGGGATATAAGATTTCCTAGAGCTTTAGCGGCATTGATTAGTGGAGCAGCTCTTGCAGTATCTGGACTTTTACTTCAAATATTTTTTAAAAATCCAATAGTTGAACCATATGTGCTTGGAGTATCCTCAGGGGCTACTTTATGTGTAGGTCTTGTAATGTTAGGTGGAGTAAAATTTGGTTTTGAGAGTATATCTCCATTTTTATTATTTACTGCAGCACTTATAGGATCACTGCTAGTTATGCTAGTAGTGGTTCTATTTGCAGGTAGAGTAAAAAGTATAATAACTCTCCTTGTAATAGGGCTGATGGTTGGATATGTTTGTAGTTCAGTTACAAGTATTTTGACTGCCTTTGCGGATAAAGAACGTCTTCAGGGCTTTACATTATGGAGAATGGGTAGTTTTTCTGGCTTTACTTGGAGAAGTATAAAAGTATTAATGGCCATGGGAATTCCTACAATTCTATCTTCACTTTTTATAGTTAAACCTTTAAATGCTTTTTTATTAGGTGAAGAATATGCAAAAAGTATGGGAGTGAAAATAAAAGCATTTAGAATTACTATTGTTATTATATCAAGTATACTTGCATCAGTAGTAACCGCTTTTGCAGGCCCAGTGGCTTTCATTGGATTAGCAGTCCCACATATAACAAGACTTATTTTTAGAACATCTGATAATAAAGTTTTAATACCTGGAACAATTTTATTAGGCGGTGTTGTTACTTGTATTTGTGATCTTATAGCAAGAACAATATTTGCACCAGTAGAGCTTCCGATAAGTTCTGTAACATCAATTATTGGAGCTCCTATAGTTATATTCCTTATATTAAAAAGGAGGACATCACTATGATCATTTTAAAAACTGAAAATCTTTTTGCTGGTTATGGAAAGAAATCAGTAGTTGAAAATGTTAATATTAGTGGGATAAAAGGACAGGTAGTGTGTTTTTTAGGTCCAAATGGTGCTGGTAAAACAACTATTTTAAGAACTTTATCAGGCTTGCTTGAGCCTGTTAAAGGAGAAGTTTATATAAAGGAAGAAAAACTTTCAAATATAAGTAAAAAAGATTTATCAAAACAGTTAGCTGTTGTTTTAACAAAAAAATTTGAGGGTGGACTAATGACTTGTTATGAGGTTGTATCAATGGGAAGATACCCACATACAGGTTTTTTTGGGCGCTTGTCTCAAGAGGATACTGAAAAAGTTTTTGGGGCTTTAAAAACTGTAAATGCAGAAAAACTAGCTGAAAGATATTTTGATGAATTAAGTGATGGAGAAAAGCAAAAGATACTTGTTGCGAGGGCTTTAGTTCAAGAGCCGGAAGTTATTATTCTTGATGAACCTACCACTCATCTTGATATACGTCATAGATTAGAGCTTATTGATATTCTTAAGAAATTAAGCAAAGAAAAAGGAATTACCGTTATTTTATCATTACATGAAATTGATATTGCAATAAAGAGTTGTGATAAGGTAATTCTTGTAAAAGATAATAAAGTTTTAGCTTATGGTGTACCAGAGGATGTGGTAAATGAACATATAATTAAAAAATTATATGATATAAAAGATGCAAGCTTTAATAATTTACTTGGCTCAATAGAACTTTCGAATAAATTAAAACCACAAGTATTTGTTATTGGAGGAAGTGGATATGGTGCTCCTATATATAGAGCATTAACAAAACATAGTATTGGGGTATCAACAGGAATAATACATGAGAATGATATTGATTATGAAATAGCAAGAACCATAGGAGTTGACATACAAAGCGAAAAACCTTTTAAAGCTATAAATGACATTTCATTTACAAAATCTTTAAGCATCATTGACAAAATAGATATAGTAATAGATTCGGGCTATCCAATAGGAGAGATAAATAAAAGAAATCTAGATTTAATTTATTATGCTTTAAATAAAGGGAAAAAAGTTTTTACACTAAGAGATAAATTTGAAGGTATTGAAATTTATGGAGATAAAAGCAAGAGATTAATACATTGTGACAATATAGCCAAAGTTATAGAGAACTTTTATAGCGTTAAGAAAGATAAATATTGCGAAAATGAAATTCCAAGGAGTGATTTATATTGATGATATACAAATTATCTACAGGTGATAAAGTACATAAATATGATAAAAGTATAGTTATTCAATTTAAAGATGATAGAAAGGTTCTAAGTACATCTCCTATAAATGGAGGATATAGAGAAGATCTAAAGACTGTTTTTAATCATGATGAGAATCCCGGAGCAGGTATAGCTTGCAAATTAAAGGCACCTACTTATAGTGAGCATATGTATTTAATAGCAGAACAATTGGGTTTGAATTCTGAAGAAACTGCAGGAATTTCTACTGCAGCGTCTATGGAAAATCTGTCTATTAAGAGTGAAAGCTTTGATGAGGTTACAGTAACAGCAATGGTTACAGGTGGGGTTGAAGTAAATGGTGGAAGAGTTGGAGATCCTGCTTCATATTATGAGAAAAATTGTAAAGTTGAAATGATAAAACATGGAACAATAAACATTATCTTAGTCATAGATGGAAATCTGCCACCTGAAACAATGACTAGAGCATTAGTAACCTGTACAGAAGCTAAAACTGCAGCACTTCAGGAACTGATGGCAGGAAGCAATTATTCAAGAGGAATTGCTACTGGATCTGGAACAGATGGAACTATTATTGTTTGTAATAGCAAATCAAAGATTAAATTAACAAATGCTGGCAAGCATTCCAAGTTAGGAGAATTAATTGGAGTTGCAGTAAAAAAGGCGGTAAAGGAAGCACTTTTTTTACAGACTGGATTATGTGCTGAAAGCCAACATAGTATGTTGAAAAGAGTGAAGAGATTTGGTATTGATGAAAACAAGATATGGAATAAGTATGAAGAAATATATTGTGGATATTTAAGTGAAGAAAACAAAGAACAGCTTGCAAAACCAGAATTCATACACAATCTTCACATAATAGATAGAAGAGAAGATTTAGTAATATTAACTTCATTATATGTACATATTATGGATCAATTAGATTGGGGACTGTTATCATCAAGTGAAGCTATAAATGGGGCAAATGAAATTTTAAATAGGATATTAGAAAAGTTTAACATAGAAAATAGCTTAATTAAAATATTTAAATTAGACTATAGTAAAGATAAATCTGTTGAAGAAGTAGTTGAGATTATTGTAGATAGATTTATATTAATAATGGCACAAATATCAGGAGGAATTAAAAATGTTTAGGCTTATTTTTATAATGTCAGGGTTTGATTCTACATATAAATTAAAGGAATCCAATATATTTATTAAAAAACATTATAAAGAGAGTATTGGTATATATTTTATAGATAGCTATAAAGTGGATAATAGCATAGAAGAATATAAAATTTGCAGGGAAAAAATTGAAAAATCTGATATGGTTTTTATTTCAATGCATGGAGGAGTAACTCATTTTAAAAGCTTAGAAAAAATAATGAATGAATTTGAAGGAAAAAAGAAATTCTTTATTTATTCTGGTGTTGAGGATGAAAATATTGTTCTATTAAAAAAATCTGGAATTTCACCTAGACAATATGAAGAAATACTTAGCTATTATTCTATTGGTGGTAATGAAAATCTCCAAAATATGATTTTATATTTAGCATCAAATTTTGGAAGTAAAAAGTTTAGCTATGATAGTCCTAAAATTGTTAAGTGGGAAGGAATATATTATCCTAATAAAATTATTGAAGATTATACAGCATATATAAAGGATATAAAAAAATTAGAAAAACCTATTATAGCAATTTTATTTTATAGTAAATATTTTAGAGAAAATAATACAAGACATATAGATGCTTTCATAGAAGCAATTGAAGAATTAGGAGGTACTCCTCTTGCTATATATGCAGCATCTGCACCAGATTTATCTAATGGCTGTAAAGGAATTAAGTGGGTAATTGATAATATATTAATGATTAATGGAGAACCACAGGTAGATACAATTATAAATACAATGGCACATGCACAAAGTATATTAGGTGACCCAGGAGATGGCACAAGAGCTGTGGAAAAAAGTATATTTGAAGATATTGATGTTCCAGTACTTCAAGCCATGCCAACATATCAAAGTCTTGAAAGTTGGGAAAATTCAATAAAAGGAATAGACATGATGTCACTTACAAGTAGTGTTTATGATCCAGAATTTGATGGACAAATCATAACTGTAGCAACAGCTTATAATGAGATGATAGCTGATGAAATAGGAGAAAGATACATATTTAAACCTATAACAGAAAGAGTCAATAAAGTTTGTAGGTTAGCATTAAATTGGGCGAAACTTAGAAAAATTAAGAATAAAGATAAGAAAGTAGCAATAATATTTCATAATATGCCGCCAAGAAACGATATGATAGGCTGTGCTTTTGGGCTTGATACTCCATATAGTGTATATAACATTATTAATGCTCTTAAAGAGGATGGGGTATATACAGAGTATGATTTTAAAAGTGGAGATGAAATAATAAATAAAATTATTCAGGGAGTAAGTAATGATACTAGATGGCTAACAGCGGAAAAAGCTATGGAAAAAAGTGTAGATATAATCAGTGGAGATACCTATAGGAAATGGTTTTCAACTTTGAGTAATTCTGTTAAAAGAAAAATGATTGAGGATTGGGAAACACCACCTGGAGATTTAATGGTGTTTGAGGATAAAATGCCAGTACCAGGTATTATTAATGGGAATATATTTATCGGTATACAACCTCAAAGAGGATATGAGGAAAAAGCAGATGAAGCTTACCACAGTACTGATATCGTACCACCACATCAATATATAGCTTATTACAAATGGATAAAAAACATTTTTAAAGCTGATGTTATTATTCATGTAGGAACTCATGGTACATTAGAATGGCTACCAGGAAAGGAGATTGGCCTATCACAAAATTGTTATCCAGATATTACAATTGATGATATTCCTCATTTGTATCCTTATATTATAAATGTACCTGGTGAAGGGGTACAGGCAAAAAGAAGATCCTATGCTGTTATACTTGACCATTTAATACCTTCACTTATGCAAAGTGGGACCTATGATGAGATGGAAACTTTGGACGAGCTATTAAAGCAATATTATCATGCGAAAAATGGTGATAGTGGAAAATTAATTTATATACAAGAACAAATAATTGAATTAGTTATAAAGAACAATTATCATATAGACTTAAATGTTCCAGAGGAATATATTAATAATAATTTTGAGAACTTTGTTGAAAAATTACATGGATGGATTGAAGAAATTAAATGTTCTTTAATTAAAGATGGGCTTCATATATTTGGAAGTGTCCCAGAGGCAGAAAGATTTGAAAATCTAGTTTTTGCTCTATTGAGGTTATCTAATGGAGAAGCTTCATCCTTAATAGAGTCTATTTGTAAAGCGAATGGATTTGATTATAGAGATTTAAAAGATAATCCATATAAAATTAATAAAAATAATAGTACAAATTTGATGATGCTAGATGAAATAGATGAGATAGGAAGAAATATAATCAGGAAATTCCATAGTTTAAATTATAAAGAAGAGTTTATAGAAGAGATAATAGAAGAATATTTTGAAGTAAAAGATAAGAATAAAACTGATGATATTTATAAAACACTTAAGTTTGTATCAGAGGTTATAAATCCTAAGTTAAACGATACAGTAGATGAAATTAAATATCTTGTAGAAGGAGTAAGAGGAAACTTTATACCTCCAGGAGGTTCAGGATGTCCAACAAGAGGAAGAGTTAGTATTTTACCTACAGGAAGAAATTTTTATACAATAGATCCAACAGCTGTTCCTACTAAAGCAGCTTGGGAAGTAGGGAAACAACTTGGAGATAACTTGATTGATAGATATTTAAAAGATGAAGGAAAATATCCAGAAAATATTGTTATGGTAATTTATTCTGGGGAAACTATGAAAACTTGTGGAGATGATATAGCAGAGGCGCTATATCTTATGGGAATAAAACCTAAATGGTTAGAAAATACAGATAAGGTTATAGGGCTGGAGGTCATTCCATTAGAGGAACTAAAAAGACCAAGAATTGATGTTACATTAAGAATAACAGGATTATTTAGAGATACCTTTCCAAATATTATTGAACTTGTGGAAGAAGCGGTTAATACGGCATCATCACTTGATGAAAATGAAGATGAGAACTATGTAAAAAGAAACATTTTAAATGAAATTAAGAATTTGATAGATAATGGACTTTCTATAGAAGAAGCTGAAGAAGAAGCGGGGATGAGAATATTTGGATGTCCTCCAGGAACCTATGGCGCAGGGGTCGGAATACTAATTAATAGTAAAAATTGGCAAGATGTCAACGATCTTGGAGAGGTATATACTTTATGGGGTGGACATGCATATGGAAAGAAGTTTCATGGTAAAAAAGTTAAAGAAGTTTTTTCAAGAAGATTATCTTCTGCTGAAATTACCGTTAAAAATGAATCTTCAATGGAAATTGATATGCTAGATAGTGATGATTTTTATAATTATCATGGAGGACTTATTGCAGCTGTAAAGTTGAACTCAGGAAAATCGCCAAGAGCTTATTGTGGTAATAGTAGTGATCCATCAAGAACTAAAATAAAAGATGTTAATGAAGAAACAGCAAGAATCATGCGTTCAAGAATTCTAAATCCTAAGTGGTTTGAAGGGCTAAAAAAACATGGATACAAAGGAGCGCAGGAAATTTCTGCAATGGTTGATATTGTATTTGGATGGGATGCCACTGCGGATGTTGTTGAGGATTGGATGTATGAAAAAATAAGTGAAACATATCTTTTTAATGATGAGAGAAGAGAATGGATTAAGGATGTAAATTCATGGGCAATACACAATATGGCAGAACGGTTATTGGAAGCTAGTCAAAGAGGAATGTGGAAAGCTAAAGATGAAACCATAGAAAAATTAAAAGGAATATATCTTTCAATAGAAGGGGACATAGAAGAACATATTTAAAATTAACAATTAGGGCATCTATAGATAAACTACTCTAAAATCTAATGTATATATAAATATAGCGTAATACTTTAATATGTTAGTTCATGCCCTTTAAAAATTGGCAATTGACAATGGAGAATTGACAATTATTGNNTTCATAGATTAAATTTGGAACTAGTATGTTTATATACTAGCTAATTATATTTTTAAGATGCCCAAAGTTTAAATGTTTTTTATGAAGGAGAGATTATGAACATTGTTTGAGGATATTAATTTTTTAGTATTATGGTTAACAAATGACTGCAATTTAAGATGCAAGTATTGTTATGCTAATGGTGGAGAAAAAAAAGAATATATGACTTTTGAAATGGCAAAAAAGGCATTATCTATGCCTAATTCTAATTTTAAGCTTCAACTTGCAGGAGGAGAGCCGCTTTTAAACTTTCAACTTATTAAGGATATATATAATTATTTAAGGGTTAATAATAAATCAGTTAGACTTCAAATGCAAACAAATGGGACTTTAATAGATAGAGAAATTGCTAGAGAAATAAAAAGGATGAATATAGCTATTGGAATAAGCATGGATGGACCTATTGAAATAAATGAAAAGCTACGAGGGAAAACTGCTGATGTTATAAATGGTATAAGAATGCTAGGGCAAGAAGGGGTAATGGTAAATTTAAATGCGGTTATAACTAATGAAAATATTTCATACTTAGACAAGCTTGTAGATTTAGCGTTTTATCTTGGCAATGTAGGCGGAATAGGACTAGATTTATTAAGAGTTACGGGAAGAGCTTGCAATAATAATGTAAGTACTGTGGAACCTGATAACATACAAATATATTTAAAAAAAGCATATGAGAGGACAATTGAATTAGAAAAATTAACAGGGAAAAAAATTATTATAAGAGAAATTGAAGATAGTAAAAAAAGATTAAAATCATGTCAAGGTTACAATGCATATTGCCATGCTGCCTATGGAGGAGCAATGGTAGTTCTTCCTAATGGAAGTATTTATCCTTGTGGGTCATTAGCATATTCACCACAATATTATATGGGTAATATATATGATGAAAAATCTCAAAGAATTGTAAAAGTAAAAACTGAAAGACCAAAGAGATGTATTTTGTGTAAATATGAAAAATTTTGTGCAGGTGCATGTCCTTCTAGAAGTATTATAAATTTGAATTCTAGGGATATTGGAATAGAAGAATGTGCTTTAAGAAAAGTTTCCTTTGAAATTGCAGAAAATCATAATAATCTCTCTAAAAGCCCTTTAGTTTCAAGTAATAGATATCTTTTATGATGAAGTATTTATAAAAAATAATTCAATGATAAAACTTTTATAAAATTAAAAGGAGAGTAAAAAGTGCTAACTATTAATGAACTTACTAAAAAATACGATGATTTAGTTGCAGTAAATAAACTGAATTTAAATATTGAAAGAGGAGAGTTTTTTGGCCTTTTAGGGCCAAATGGAGCTGGAAAGAGTACTACTATAAGAATGATAAGTACTCTTACACCAAAAACTTCAGGGGATATTATAATAAATAGAAAAAGTATGGATAGAAATCTATTAGATGTAAAAAGAAAACTTGGAGTAGTACCTCAAGGAAATAATCTCGAAGTTGAAATGACTGCATGGGAAAATTTAGAACTTCATGGAAGACTTTATAATATGCCAAAGGAACTTAGAAGAAAAAGAATAAAAGAACTTTTAGAATTTACAGAACTCACTGATAGAGCAAATGATATTGCTAAAAACTATTCTGGTGGAATGAAAAGAAAACTTATGATTGCAACGGCACTAATGCATAATCCAGAGCTTTTACTTTTAGATGAACCTACTGTAGGACTAGATGCAACGGCTAGAAGAAAAATGTGGGACTTACTAAAAAGATTAAAGAGTGAAGGATTAACAGTTTTATTAACTACTCATTATATAGAAGAGGCTGAAGTATTATGTGATAGAGTAGGGCTTATAAACGGTGGAGTATTAGTAGAGTTAGACAGCCCTCAGAAGTTAATTGAAAAGGTTGGCAAATTTGCTGTTGAGCATTTCCAAAATGGAGAGACAGAAGCAGAATTTTTCGAAACAAGAGAAGAAGCAGTTGTGTTTGCTTCTAAACTAGAAGGAGCTGCAAATGTAAGATTGTCAAACCTAGAAGATGTGTTTATAAAATTAACTAATAGAAGGGTGGAAGCGTGATGTGGGCTTTTTCTAGTATATTATGGCAAGAATTTGTATTATTTAAACGTAAATTTTGGACAATAACCGTAAGCTCAATGGTTTCACCTATTCTATATTTAATAGCCTTTGGATGGGGATTAGGTGGAGGTATGCAAATAGACGGGAGAGATTACATTCATTTTGTAATTCCAGGAATTATTGCATTAACTACAATGACTTCTAGTTATAATAGTATATCTAGTTCTGTAAATATATCTAGAATATATTATAAGAGCTTTGAGTCTTTTATGATAGCTCCAATTAATATTTCAATTTATGCTTTAGCGAAAATAATAGCAGGCGCATTGAGAGGATTGTATTCTGGTATTTTAATAATATTGTTGTCTTTCATATTTAATGCAGGGTTAAATATAACACCATATTTTATGTTAATGGTAATACTTAATTGTTTGGTATTTTCAGCTGTAGGCTTTATAGCTGGAATAGTAATTAATTCTCATCAAGATATGAATAGATTTTCAAGCTTTATTATTACACCAATGTCATTTTTATGTGGAACATTTTTTTCTTTAAATAAGATGCCAGTGATAATAAAGAATTTTATATTAGCATTGCCACTTACTCATACAAGTATCGCATTAAGAGCCGTAGGAGAGAATTTAACTACTAAAATAGTACATGCTACTGTTTTAATTGTGTATTTTATAATCTTATTCATTATGTCTGTGAAATTTTGCAAAAAGGCAGAATGATGCGTTTTAGAATAAATTTTGATCTTTAACTAAGGAGGTGTTTTAAATTTGAATGAAAAAGTTGTTATAGCAATCGGACTAGATTTGATGAAAAATCAATTAATAGAACTTTCTTCTACTATAGAATATTTAAAGATTGAATTCTTAGATGAATCTGTGATAAAGGAAAATAGAAATACAATTGAATTTTTGAAAGAGAAAGCTATAGCTTTAATTGTTGGAAATAAAACTATGAATAGTGAAGTGGATGCACTTTTAAAAAGAATTAAAGAAGAAATAAAAGAAATCCCCATAATACCTATTGGTGGAGAAGTTCTGCAGGATAATATTTATAATATAGATAAAAAGAAGGCACTGCTTATAAATAGCTATTTTTCTTATGGAGGTGATAGCAATATTATAAGTGCTCTACATTATATAGCATATAATTTTTTAAAGCTTAATGAAGAGGAAAAAAATTATTGTAAAAAATTTATTTTTCAGCCAAAGGAAATGCCTTTTGATGGTATTTTCTATAAAGATGGTAAAAAGGTTTTTAATTCTTTTAAAGAATATAAAAATTGGTACATAGGTGAAAAGAATGTAGAAGAATATAAGTGGGTAGGGCTTTTAATCCATAGAAGTAGTTTTATTAGTGGCAATATAGAGGTAGAAAAAATATTAATAACTGAACTGGAAGTAACAGGAGTTAAAGTAATACCAGTATTTAGTTATGCTTCTTCTGAAAAGGATTCTAATATAAAAAACTTTAGAGAAATTATAAAAGAATATTTTTCTTATGAGGATAAATTTATTATAGATGGGTTTATAAATCTTCAAATGATTGCGGCTATTGGAAATAACAACTGTAATAAAATATTTGAAGAAGCAGTAGAAATTTTTAAAGAAATGAATGTTCCTGTATTTAAGCCAATTGTAAGTTATTATCAAGATATAGATAGCTGGAGTGAAAATATAAGCGGATTATCATCAGAAATACCTACTTCTTTTACTACACCAGAGATGGTTGGAATGATTGAACCAGTAATCATAGGGGCAAGAAATGATAAAGGACAGTCTGAACCTATAAGAGATAGAATAAATAGGTTTGCTGGAAGGATTTTTAAATGGATTACTCTTAGAAATACCAGTAATANNTATCCACAATGCACCTTGTTCTGGCGTAGAGGCTACCATTGGCTTAGGAGCTGGATTGGAAGTTTTTGAAACGGTAGTAAAAATGTTAAAAAAGCTTAAAAGTGAAGGATATGAAGTAGAAAATATACCACAAAATGGAGAAGAGCTTTTTCAGCGAATAATGAGTAAAAAAGCTTATCATGATTTCAGGTGGACTTCTATAGAAGATATAATAATAGCTGGCGGAGTACTTTATAAAATGCCATTAAACAGTGAGGATGGATATATGTCATTTTATAATAGTTTAGATATTGAAGTAAAAGGTGAAATAGAAAAAAGTTGGGGGAAGCCGCCGGGAGGAAGTATGGTTTATCATGAAAGCATAATAATTACAGGACTTAACTTTGGGAATGTATATGTTATGGTTCAACCTAAAAGAGGGTGCTATGGTTCTAAATGTACTGGAGAGGTATGTAAAATATTGCATGATCCTAAATGTCCACCACCACATAATTATATTGCAACCTATAAATATGTGGAAGACATAATAAATGCAAATGCTATAGTACATGTAGGCACAGGTGGTAGTCTTGAAAATTTACCAGGTAAGACTAATGGGCTATCAAAAAAATGTTATCCTGATATTGTACTTGGAAATACACCTAACTTTTATTTATACAATGCAAGTATAGGCACAGAGGGAATTGTAGCTAAAAGGAGAAGCAATGCAGTAATACTAGATTATTTACCATCAGCTATTGATATTAATATGGAGAATTCTAAAATCATAATTTTAATAAATGATTATATTGAAGCAGAAGCTTTAAATAGTAACCAAAAGTTATTGATAAGAGATAAGTTAGAGAAAAATCTAAAAGAATTAGATGGGGCAGAAGAAATTTTATCCAGAGAAGAAACTTTTATTGAAGGCATAAAAAGCTTAAAAAACTATTTAGTTCAATATATAAATAATAGTAGAGTAGAAAAACTTCATGTTTTTGGAGAAAATTTTCAAACTGAAGAAAATATATCTTTAATCAAAGAGTACATTGATAACAATAGTAAGAGTGCAAAGCTTATCAAAAGATTATATAAAGATGATTATAACTACAATTTAATTATTTTAGACTTAATAATTAAATTTGTTAATAATGATAAAAAGGTAGAGAATCAATATGAAAATATAGAAAAAGAAGTTTTAAAGGAACTCCAAAAAGATGTAATAGAAATTTATGATAAACTACTTTTGTTAGATATTGAAATGAAAAATCTTATAAGGGCTTTAGAAGGAAAATATATCGAACCAGGGATGTCAGGTTTACCAAGTGAAAATTTAAGAAATATTATTCCAACAGGTAGAAATTTTTATTTAATGGATTGTGAAAAAATTCCTACTAAAGAGGCATATAAAGTAGGGTGCAATCTTGCGGAAGAACTTATAGAAAAGTATATAAGAGAAGAAGGCTGCTTCCCAGAAAAAGTGGCAATGAATATGATTTCTACAGATATATCTGTAACAAAAGGAGAACAACTATCTCAAATATTATATTTAATGGGAGTAACTCCAGTTTGGAATAATATAGGCAAAGTAGTTGATATTGATGTAATACCACTGGAAAAACTACAGCGTCCAAGAATTGATGTGACTATTAGAATATCTGGTATATTAAGAGATTCTTTTCCAGAGGCTATAAAACTTATCGATAAGGCTATAATTTTGATATCTTCTTTAGATGAACCCTTAAGTAGGAATTTTGTTAAGAAGAATACTTTAAATATGGAAAAATATTTATTAGATATAGGACAAGACAAGGACATACAACGTCATGCAACTATGAGAATTTTTGGAGATAAGCCAGGAGCTTATGGTGCTGGAGTTGATTTAGCATTAAAGGCTAGTGCATGGAAAGATGAAGAAGACATTGCTAAAGTATTTGTACATTATTCTTCCTATGCTTATGGTGAAAATTTAAATGGAAATATGGCCAAATATGAATTTGTAAAAAATATAAGAGACTCTCAGATATCTTATCAGACTAGTAGTTCTAAAAGATATAATATGCTATCCTCTAGCTTTTCTTCTTCTGTACAAGGTGGATTTGGTATAGTAAAAAAATGCTTTGATGGAAGTGATTTAAAAGAATATTATGGTAGAAATGAAGGAGAAGAAAAGGTTAAGATTTCGACAACTGAAGAGGAATTAAAAGAAAATATGGAAGATACCCTTTTTAATCCTCTTTGGAAAGAAGGGATAAAGAAAAAAGAATATGTAGGAGCTGCTGAATTTATGAATGCTATTCAAAATATATTTAATTGGCAGTGTCTTTCTGAGAACATTAGTAGTAAGGATATTGACAAATTGGTAGATATCTATATAAATGATAAAGATATGCTACAGTGGTTTGAAAAAAATAATAAATTTGCATTAGAAGAAATATCAAGGAGATTTTTAGAACTTCATGAAAGAGGAAAGTGGAGTGGAAGAGAAGAAGTTTTAAATTCATTAAAAAGAAATTATATTAATATAGAAGGTGACATGGAAGAGATGTTAGAGAATTCCACTGGAGAAATGCAAGGTGGAGGTATTGAAGTTTTAAATCAAAATGATATAAAAGCTTGGAAAGAAAATTTAAGTGAAATAGAGGAAGTATTTAATAACAAGTAGATAATTATCCGGCAAAAGTGTGAATTATTGAAAAATAAAAAATTAACTGATATAATTGATTTAGTTATAATAATAAAATTTAATAATTATTTTAGGTACCTAAACAAGGTTTAATAGGGAAAATGGTGAAAATCCATTGCAGCCCCCGCTACTGTATACGGAGACAAAGCCAAGTCCACTGGAGCAATCTGGGAAGGATGGTGGAGGAAGACCCGTGAGTCAGGAGACCTACCTAATTTTCTATATGTAACTTCGGAGGGAAGTAAAATCATATAATATAAGCATTTAGAAGAGTTTACTTAATGGTTTAAGTAAGTTTTTGTTGTGTAAACTTTTATATAATTGTATTTATGAATTTAACCTCTGTATGTATTTGCAGAGGTTTTTTAATTTACTTATCTTAAGACACATTAAAAAATAACTTATTGATAATTGAAAGGGGTTCACAAATGAAAGGTATGAAAAATGTATATCCATTTACAGCAATTGTTGGACAAGAAAATATGAAGAAAGCATTAATACTTAATGTCATAAATCCACATCTTGGAGGAGTTTTGATAAGAGGCGAAAAAGGTACAGCTAAATCTACAGCTGTTCGTGCTATTGCAGAACTTTTGCCAGAAAGAGTTCAAGTAGAGGGCTGTATTTTTAGATGTAAACCTAATGATAAAAGTAATATGTGTGAAAATTGCTTAGATAAACTTAATAAACAAGAGGTTTTAAATGAAATAAATGAAAAGATGAAAGTAATTGATCTTCCTGTAAGTGCAACAGAAGATAGAGTAGTAGGAACATTAGATATTGAATATGCAATCAAAAATGGTGAAAAGAGATTTGAACCTGGGATTTTAGCAGATGCAAATAGAAATATACTTTATGTAGATGAAGTAAATCTTTTAGATGATCATGTGGTGGATGTACTGTTAGATTCAGCAGCTATGGGAGTAAACACAATAGAAAGAGAAGGTGTTTCTTTCTCACATCCTGCAAAATTTATTTTAGTTGGAACTATGAATCCAGAAGAAGGAGATTTAAGACCACAATTATTAGATAGATTTGGCATGGTGGTAGATGTTATAGGTGAGAGAGATACTGAAAAAAGAGTTGAAGTTATAAAAAGAAGACTTGAATATGAGAATAATAATGAAGGCTTTGTATTAAGTTTTGAAAAAGAGCAACAAGATTTAAGAGAAAGAATTTCAAAAGCTAAAGAGTTATTAAAAACTGTAAGCTTTGATGATAAAGTACTTGAGATAGCAGCCAAAATAAGCATTGAAATGGATGTAGACGGTCATAGAGCTGATATCAGCATGATTAAAACAGCGATGACTATAGCAGCTTTTAATGGAAGAGATAAAGTTAGTAATGGAGATATGTTAGAAGCAGCAGAACTTGTACTTCCTCATAGAATGAGAAGGAAACCTTTTGAAGAAGGAGTTATAGATTTTTCAAAGGTTGAAGAAATAATTAAAGAAGTAGAACTAGTATAATTGAAAGGAGCGATTTCCAATTGAAAAGAAATTTTGTTTATCCTTTCGCTGCGGTTATAGGGCAAGAAAAAATTAAAAAGGCGCTTATATTAAATATAATTAATCCGTGTATTGGTGGAATTTTAATAAGCGGAGAAAAAGGTACAGCTAAATCTACTCTTGCCCGTGGATTAGCAGAAATAATAAATAACATGAAAGTAATAGACCTTCCTTTAAATATTACAGAAGACAGGCTATTAGGAACTATAGATATTGAAAAAGCAATTAGTGAAGGTGTAAGAAAGCCAGATATGGGAATTTTAAAGGAAGCAGATGGAAATATTTTATATGTAGATGAAGTGAATCTTTTAAGTGAACATATTGTCAAATGTCTCCTTGAGGTTTCTGCCTCAGGCATAAATCATGTTGAGAGGGAAGGGATATCCTTCACTCATCCATCACGTTTTGTTTTAGTTGGAACTATGAATCCAGAAGAAGGACAATTAAGGCCACAGTTTCTAGATAGATTTGGTCTATATGTAGAGGCTAATGGAAGTGATGATTTAGCCCAAAGAAAAGAAATAATTAAAAGAAGACTAGAGTATGAAAAAAATCCAATTGAGTACATAGATAAATTTGAAGATCAATCAAAAGAACTTATGAATAAAATTATAAATGGAATTGAAGTTCTTAATAAAGTTCAAGTTTCAGATAGTATAATGTACCTTTCAGCTGAAATTTCTAAAGAAGCTAATTGTGCTGGAAATAGAGCAGAACTTGTAATAATTGAAGCAGCAAAAGCAATTGCTGCTTTCGACAATAGGAAAAATATAAATGTAAATGATATTAAAGAAGCAGCAGAATTTGCTCTTCCACACAGGATGAGGGAAATGCCACCATCAGTTAGTGATAACGATGATAAAGAAGAGGAAAGTGAAGAAGAGCAAATAGATGATGATAAAGAAGAAAGAGAAGAGGAAAATGAGCCACCACAAGTAGAAGAAAATGATAATTATGAGGATAATAATGAAGAAGATAATAAAAACGAAGAAGATAACTTAGAGTATGAAGAAAATTTGGAAGAAACTAAACAAGAAGAAAAAAATGAAAATGAAGCCGACAATGAAATGGTAGATGATATAGGTAATGTATTTGCAATAAAATCTTTAGATATAAAACCTATAGATAGAAAGAAGCGTAGAGGAAGTGGAAAGAGAAGTAAAACTAAGACAGATTTAATGCAAGGCAGATATGTAAAATATAATCTTCCTAAAGATAAAATAAAAGATATAGCTTTTGATGCAACCTTAAGGGCAGCAGCACCTTATCAGAGTTTAAGAGATAAAAATGGACTTGCTTTTGTAATAAATAAAAGTGATTTTAGAGAAAAAGTAAGAGAAAAAAGAACTGGTACTACTATATTATTTGTTGTGGATGCTAGTGGATCTATGGGTGCTAAAAAGAGAATGAGTGCGGTTAAAGGTGCAGTTGTTTCACTACTTACTGATGCTTATCAAAAAAGAGACAAAGTTGGAATGGTCGCCTTTAGAAAAAATCATGCAGAAGTTTTACTAGGAATAACTAGAAGTGTAGAACTTGCACAAAAAAGTCTTAAAAATCTACCTACTGGTGGGAAAACTCCATTATCAGCTGGGCTTTTTAAGGGATACGAAATCTTAAAAGCTGCTAAAAAGAAAGATCCAGAGATGGTACCAGTTTTAGTATTAGTATCTGATGGAAGAACAAATTCAGCAGTAAACAATGGAGATCCCTATGAAGAAGCAATAGAAATAGCTAATAAAATTGCATCAGAAAATATACAATCTATAGTTATAGATACAGAACAGGATTTTATAAAGCTTGGTCTTGCAAATAATATTGCAAAGGCTATGAATGCTCAGTATTATAAACTAGAGGATTTAGGAGCTACAGAAATTGCTAGTGCTATAAGAGGGTGTGTCTAGAAGAATTTATAACCTATAATTTAATATTAAATAAAGATTTTTAATATTAAATTATTTTAAAAACTAAATATTAGAGCTACAAGTGCTTTATTATTTTGAAGGTAAAAGGGGAAGTGGCGAAAGTCAGGAAACCTACCTATAGCTCTAAAGTAATCTTTCGAGGGGAAGAATAAACTATGTATGTTATAATGATACAGAAGAAAAATTAAAAAAGGCTTATTTAGAAATAGAAGGAAATATTGAAGAAGAAGTTTAAAACTGAAAGGGGATATAAAGATGAGTGAAAATTATAAGTTTTTTCAACATAAAAAATGTGAGTTTTTTCCTTGCCATAAGGTAAAAGATGAGGAGAAGTTTAACTGCTTATTTTGCTATTGCCCACTTTATTTTCTTGAAGAATGTGGTGGAAATAACACTAATTTTAATGGAGTTAAGGACTGCAGCAATTGTATGATACCGCATTCACAAAATGGATACGACTATATATTTAATAAAATAGTAGAGAAAAATAGGGAAAAGACAGAAAAATCAAAGGAGGGTTCAGCTGATTGTTAAAGCTTATGAACTTGTCTACATATCAATATGATATTGAAAGATTCAATTATGATTATAAAAAGTTAGAAGAATTCTTGGAAAAAAATAACATGGATGGAATTGAACTGTTAAAGCCTTTAATGTGGCAGGAAGAAACAATTTCAAAAAATGTTATTAAGGGAATTCACCTATCATATTATCCTAGTTGGATTGATTTTTGGCATGGAAATCAAAAAGAACTTTTAAGACAGTTTGGAGATATAGGCAGTATTAAAAAATATTATGGAGATATAAAAAAGACATTATAGTAGAGAATTATAGAAAAGAAATAGAAATTGCTGATAGGCTTGGAGCAGAATATGTAGTTTTTCATGTTTCTCATGTACAGTTAGAACATTCTTATAATTATAAATTTAATTACTCAGATTCTGAAATCATAGAAGCTACAGCAGAATTAATAAATGAGTTTTTTAAAGGATTAAATACAAATATAAAACTTTTATTTGAAAATTTATGGTGGCCAGGCCTTACTATGTTAGATAAAAACATAGCATTAACTTTATTAGAAAAAGTTAATTATTCAAATAAAGGTTTTATGTTAGATACTGCACATTTAATGAACACCAATCATCATCTAGAAGATGAAGAGCAGGGAATTAAGCATTTATTAAAAGTAGTTAATAATCTTGGAGATTTAAAAAAGTTTATTAAAGGTATACATCTTAACTGTTCATTGTCAGGGAAATATATTATAGAACAAATAGAGAAAAATAATAAAAATAAATTGACTTTAAAAGAAATGAATGAAAATATATATAGGCATATTATGAATATAGATAGACATAAACCTTTTTCAAATAAGATGATAAAATCGCTTGTTGAATTAATAAATCCTGAATATGTTATATATGAATTCATAACATCATCACTTAGTGAGCTTGAAGAGTATATTAAAATTCAGCACAATGCTTTAAGTTAATTATTATCAATATATAAATAAGTTAAGGAGTCGCCTCTAATTATTAAGGTGGCTCCTTAATTTGTATTTTATTGTGAAGTATATATAGGATTCCTTAATGAAAATTTAACTTATATATGATTTTAATTTCTATAATAAAATTTTTACAATGAATTAAAAATTAAGAATGAATAATGAAGAATTATAGTTAAAACTCCACCGCCAAAGCCTTTGGAGTTTTTTAAAATAAACTTTATTTTAGAAATTCACTAATAGTAAATTTCATTCTAAATTTTCGTATTGGATTCCTATAACTACATCTGACGTCTTACTAAAATTTATAATTTTAAGTAAAGAGTTACATATTTAATTTTAGAATAGACATACTACTATTGTAGATAAACTATCTTAAAAGTTAATGTATAGTTAATAATTATGCGATTAACTATTTCAATTTGTAATTTTAATCAATGGAGAATTGAGAATGAACAATTGGCAATTATAGTGGAAATTAATTTTGTAAATTAATTTCTTAAAATAGACTTCTCGATAAAAATGACTCTGTCATTTTAAAAAGAAATAAATTCAAAACTTCTCTTATAAAAGAGAAGTTTAAATATTAACTAGCTTTAACTTTTAAATATTATCTTAAACTATACTGCACCTCAGGGGAAACCTAAAGAGATTTATTACTGCTTTGCAGAGGTGGAAAAACTAATAATTAGATTATTAGTAAAGAACAACTAACTTTTTATGTGGTTTATCTATACATAGAACTTATTAAAATTAAATTTTAGGTGGTGTCTAATATGGGTGTTAGTTTTATGGAAGTCTTAATATTACTTTTAAAAACAACTTTATCTTTTTTGTCTCTACTTATATTAACTAGAATGCTTGGAAAAAAGCAAATGAGCCAATTATCATTTTTTAACTATGTTACAGGGATAACCATTGGTTCTATTGTAGCAAATATTATAACTGTAGATAATGAACCTTTTATTGATGAAATAATAGGATTAGCTTGGTGGTGCATTTTAGCAGAAGCAACTGCATATATTACTGTTAAATCTCATAAACTAGGAAGACTACTTGATGGTGAGCCAAGTATTGTGATTAAAGATGGTAAAATTATTAGAAAAGTAGTGGTTGATTTGAGAATGAATGTTGAAGATTTAACTATGATGCTTAGAGAGCAAAGTATATTTTCTGTCAGTGAAGTTGATTATGCTGTTATAGAGCCAAATGGAAAATTAAGTGTACTTAAAAAGCATGATTATCAAGAAGTTACTAAAGAAGATATGAAAATAAAGCCTACACCTAAAAAGTATCTACCAACGCAGTTAATATCTGATGGTTCTATAGTCGAACACAATTTAAAAGAAGTAGATGTTACTAAAAAGTGGTTAGAAAAACAATTAAAGAATTCTGGAGTAAAATCTATAGATGAAGTTTATTATGCAGAAATTCAAAGTGATGGAACTTTATTTGTAAATAAGAAAGATTAGAGAAATAAATATTAAAGTTAAAAAAGATTTATAATAAACTTTTATAATAAAAAACTCCTATCAATTTNNAAATTGATAGGAGTTTTTTATTTAATATATATGATATAATTATCTGTATTTTAATTAAGGTATAATAATATGTTTTAATCTTGAAGAGGTAATGTTAAAATTAAAATATAGCATATAATTTATTATATTTTCAATATCATAATATTAGTAAGTTAATATTTAGTGGACAAAATACATAGAAAAATTATAAAGAATAATGAGGTGATATAATTGTCAGAATTTTTAGATTGCGTTGGTTATATCTGTCCTGTGCCAGTAGTAAAAGCACAAATTAAATATAAAAAAATAGGTATTGGAGAATGTGTAACTGTAATTTCAGATCATAGTTGTACACCTCAAGGACTTAAAGATGGTTTTAAAAAATACAATTGTGAAATAACCGTTGAAGAAGATGATGGCATATGGGAAATAACTATTAAAAAATTAGGTTAATAAAAGGTTTTGTTATTATATTTTAATAAGTTGGATAGAACATAATAAAACTCATAACTGTACAAATTTACAGCTATGAGTTTTATTATGTTTATATTAACAAAAAGTTTCTCTACCATATTTCATTATATATTGTATAAAGCTTTTTATATGCGGCTGAGAGGCTTTACTTTTTGAAGATATTAAACATATCTTGCACTTAGGTTTAGCATCTATTATAGGTAAAGTCTTTAAAATACCAGCATGGATTTCTTGTTTTACAGAAGTATTAGGAAGAATTGATACACCATGATTTGCTATCACAGAGGCTTTTATAGATTCTATTGTATCAAGCTCCATTTCAATATTTACCTTTTTTTTTGTTCCAGTAATATTTGAAAACATATCTTCAATAGAGTCTCTTATGCCACTTCCTTTTGAGCCTATTATGAGAGGGAGAGAAGCAATTTCATTTAAAGAGATAGAGTCTTTTTCCATATCAATTTTACTTGAATGCACAAATAATAGATTATTATTGCATATGTTAAAGCATTCCACACCATCTATGTTTATTTCACAATCTATAAATCCTATATCAGCACTGCAATCTAAGACATGCTCTATTACTCGCTTTGTATGTTCATTTTTTAAAACAAACCTAGCATCATCATGGCTCTTTTTATATAAATGTAAAGTACAAGGAAGGAGGTATTCTCCAACACTATTGCAGGTAGATATTTTTATCTCTTGAATTAGTGAATTCTTGCACTGATCTAATTCTTTTACCATATTTTCATATAGATTTACTAGAGTCTCAGCATAACTTAACACTATCTCACCTTCATCAGTTAAATCTACGCCTTTATTACTACGTATCAAAAGTTTTGAGTCAAGAGACTTTTCTAATGCTTGAAGCTGTTGACTTAAAGCTGATTGAGTCATATGAAGTTTTTTTGATGCTTTTGATATACTATCTTGTTTTACTGTTTCTATAAATGAGATAAAGTAGTTTATGTTCACTTTAAGTACCCACCTTTCTTTATTTTATATAAAGAAACCACTTTAATGTTTAAAAGAATGGCTTCTTGAAAAGAGATATACAAATTCTAATATTAATGTATAGATGAAATAACTATTATTCTTTAGTACTTTATAAATATCTATTAAATATATATTTAGATAATTATGAATACTTTTCTTTTATGGAAGAAGATTTAAATTGCACCTTAAATTTTGTTGATTCTTCGTTTATTAAAGTTGTGAATTGAAAAGTTTACGGGAACTATATTTAATTACACATTAACCTTTAAGATGGCGTATCTATATACAATCTTATTATAACTTTTATAGTGTCATATATAAAGCATAACCTGTTAATAAATTAACCTATCATTGTAAAAGTGAATTCTCTACATACACAAGAGATAGCGTATATAGATATTTCAAAGTCAATGAATATAATCATATAGTTATCTTACTTTTATTATTTCAATTTATAGAATGCATATTTAGATTATACAAAGTGAATTTAATAGGCTATGAATTCAAAGAGTAAAAAAATAATAATCATTTTAATGAATTTGTTAATTTTTATAACTTCTATATCTATAATTATCATTGTTTAGTGAAATTTATAACTATTTAAATTATAAGTTATAATAATATTTCTACATAAATATAAAAAATATTAATCATGTATTAGAAAAACTAATTACTAAATAGTAGATAATTGTTATAAAATTATAGTGTAAATATTTTAAATATTTTAATTAATTAATTAATTAATTATCGTTAAGTTTGTTAATTAACTAACTTAATTTAAGGGGGTGGAAAAATGGCTGAAATTAAAACGAATATAACTAGAAAACCAAAAAAGAAGAAGGTAAATCAAATTCCTTTCGGAGTAGCACTTTTAATTGCTATTGGAGGAGTAGGATTCTTTATGGCTAACAATTCACCTAAATCTGCTCTTATGTGGGTTTTTGGTGTTACAGCAGGGTTTACACTTCAAAGGTCAAGATTTTGTTTTACAGCTTCATTGAGAGATCCAGTTTTAACGGGAGGAACTTCGTTAACTAAGGCAGTTGTAATTGCAATTGCTACTGCTACAGTTGGATTTGCTGCTATACAATATGCAGCAGTTTCAAAAGGAACACCGATGCCAGGAAATATATCACCCATAGGTGTACATGTAGCCGTTGGTGCTATTATGTTTGGGATAGGAGCAGTAATTGCAGGGGGATGTGCTTCAGGTACTCTAATGAGAGTTGGAGAAGGTTTTACAATGCAAATATTATCTCTGGTATTTTTTATTATCGGATCACTATGGGGAGCAAAGAATTTTGGGTGGTGGTCAGAGACGTTTATGCCTGAAAAAGGTGTATTTTTACCAGATATAATGGGATGGCCATTAGCAATATTTTTACAATTTGCACTATTACTAGGAATTTATATATTTGCAGACTGGTTTGGAAATAAAAAATCAAATGAGTAATTAAAAATTACAATAAATTTTAAGTAAATTAATAATTAAAGGGAGGAATTTATTATGGCAGAATTAAGATTAGATTGTTTAGGTGAGGCTTGTCCAGTACCACTAATTAAGACTCAAAAGAAAATGGACAATATGAAAGTAGGAGAGGTTGTTATAGTTGAAATAGATCATAGCTGTGCTATGAAAAATATACCAGAATGGGCAAGAAAAGAAGGACATAATGTTGATATAGAAGAAGTAGATGACGGTCAATGGGAAGTTTATATTGAAAAGACAAAATAGTTTTCCCTTAAAAATTAATATGGGGTGAATTTTATGGATATTAAAAAGAATGTTTATTATAAGAAGTTTTTAAAAGACCCATGGTCATATACTGCTGGAGCAGTTGTTTTAGCACTTATAAATATTGCAATGTTTGCGTCTACTGGTAAGGCGTGGGGAGTAACAACTCCGCTTTCTTATTGGGGAGCTTGGCTATATCAATTAATAGGTGGTCATCCAGAAAAATGGTTTTACTTTCAGCAAAAAGGTCATGCTGCAGCTTTAAGTGCAGGTTTTTTAAATGATCCTCATTCTATTTCTAACATTGGAATTATAGTTGGTGCATTTTTAGCTACATTGCTTGCATCTCAATTTAAAATAAAGAAAATAAAATCATGGAAACAAGTAATAGCAGCAGTACTAGGTGGACTTTTAATGGGATATGGTGCAAGAATTTCCTTTGGATGTAATATAGGAGCGTTATTTAGTGGAATTGCATCTATGTCTCTTCATGGTTGGATGTATTGGATATTTATATTTATCGGCGCATGGATTGGAAGTAAACTATTAGTTAAATATTTTATGTAACATATTATGGTGGCTTAATGCCACCATATATTTTAACTATCTATATAATAAGTAGAATTTATAGGCAGTGGGGAGGAATTTATAGTGGAGAAAAAACATGAATATTATGATGTGGTAATTATTGGCGGAGGTGCCTCTGGTTTAACTTCAGCAATATATTGTGGAAGAGCTAGACTTAAAACTCTTTTAATAGAAAAATCCTTAGTTGGTGGACTAGCTACTTATACAAATGAAATGGCGAACTATCCAGGTTTTCCAGAAGGAACCACTGGAACAGAACTTATGAATCTTTTTCATAAACAAGCTAAAAATTTTGGAGTTAACTTTAAGCTAACAGATGTTAAAGCTGTTAATCTTCAAGGAAAAGACAAATTAGTAGAAACTTTTAGAATAACTTATCATGCTAAAACTGTTATCATATCTACAGGAGGAAAGCCAAGACTAACCAATGCTGCTAATGAAGAAAAATTCCTATATGACAAAGGTATATCTTTCTGTGCTACTTGTGATGCAGCATATTATACAGATAAGACTGTTATGGTTATTGGAAGTGGAGATGCAGCGATAGAAGAGGGGATGTTTCTTACTAAATTTGCAAAAAAAGTTGTAGTTTCTGTAATTCATGATGAAGGTATTATGGATGCAAATAAAATAGCTCAAGAACAGGCTATGAAAAACCCAAAAATGGAATTTATGTGGAATACTGTAGTAAATTCTTTTGAAGGAGAAGATAGATTAAATAAAGTTGTTTTAAAGAATACTAAAACTGGACATTTATCAGATGTTTCAGTAGATGGATGTTTCTTATTTATAGGTTATGTGCCTAACACTGAGATATTTAAAGAGCAAATTAATTTAACTAAACAAGGTTATGTTACGACAAATGAAAAAATGGAAACAAATATTGAAGGTGTATTTGCAGTAGGAGATGTTAGAGATAAATTCTTAAAGCAAGTTGCTACAGCAGTTGGAGATGGTGCTATAGCAGGAGTTGGAGCAGAAAAATATATCGCAGAATCAGAAGTGTTTGAAAGTGAAATTATGCAGAGTGAAAAAATAGGATTAATATATCTATGGTCTCCAATTGATGAGGAAAGTCGAACATTGCTTACTGAGATAGAAGAAGTAGAAAAAGAAATGTCAGACATAGTTAAAGTAAGCAAAATTGACGTTTATAAAAATGCAAGTCTTGCTTCAAGGCTTGGTACTGTAGAAGCACCTCTTTTAATATATACTAAAAATGGTGAAGTTGTAGCACAGGATAAAAATATAAGTAAAGAAAATATTATTAATATAATAAAAAATATATAGCTTAAAATTAATTATTATAAATTAATGTCAAAACTTAAAAAAAGTTATTCTAAAAACTCTAAAGCCTTTAAGAATGGAGGTTTAAATATAATATTTCATTTTTTATCATTAATTTTTAATTCAAAGTAAAAAATGCTATCGAAATTAAATCATGTATAAGTTAAATCTTCATTATTGAACCATATATTTGTAGACTCATAATTATAAATTTTATAGTTATGAGTTTATTTTATTTCTATAAAGTTTTCAGAAAGAGTTATTAAAAAACTTTCTTATATGTAAGATTATGTTATATAAATTCGAATTAAATTTTAATTAAAAGCAGCTGTAAAGTCAAAAAAATAGATATATTTTCAATATAAATACATATAATAAAAATTTACTCGAATATATATTATTTGAATATAGAGAAAAATATGGTATTATAGTATTAAAGTTCAAAATATTATCAATTTTGTAAAAATAGATAAAAAATAGATTTTAATTTTCATTTATCATAATTATTTCTATTTTAATTTTTTAAAAGAATATCTGAATTAATATTTAGAAATTAAATTCATATTATTAAATTATTTGAGTTGGTAATTAGACATTTATTAACGAAGATAATGATTTTTAGGGATATATACTAATTTAAATACATATAATTGAATAAATTACAAAATGTATGGAAAATATTAATAAAAAATTCATTATGATAAACAATAAAATATAAGTTGAAATTATTGATCTTTAAATAGGTTTTGTAAATTGAAGATATTGAAATGCAATAAATTATTTATTATGTGGATAAAATTGCTAGTTTTATTAACCATCTAAAATTTTAAAGCTTTGTTTTAAACTCTGATAGAAATAGAGGATAAGTCTTCAGGGTTTAAATATATTTTATTTTAAAGAGGGGGTAAAAAAATGAAATCAAAAAAATGGCTTAGTATTTTATTAACAGCTATTGTGATGGCAGGATCTTTACTAGCATTTTCTGGTTGTAGTAAAGACTCTGATAGTGGGGAAAAAACAGAGCCAAAAAATACAACAGAAGTAACTGAAGGTAAAAAAGATGAGGATCAATACTTAAAGACTATACTATTTGACCCTCAAACATTTGACCCTAATGAATGTCAAGACACATCTTCCCATACAATACTTGCGGCAACTCAAGAGGGATTAGTTAGGGCAAAGGTTGTAGATGGAAAGGATGTACTAGAACCAGCAGCGGCAGAAAACTGGTCCGTTTCTGATGATGGGCTTGTTTACACTTTTAAAATAAGAGACATGAAGTGGAGTGATGGAGTAAAGTTTACTGCTCAGCACTTTGTGGATTCTTATAGAAGAATATTAGATAAAAACAATGCATTTCCTTATGCGTATTTCTTATACGATATAAAAGGTGCAGAAGCATATAATAAGGGAGAGGGAAAGGTAGAAGATGTAGGTGCTGAAGCTAAGGATGACAATACATTAGTTATAACACTTGAAAGACCAACTGTTTACTTTGAGAAGAAATTGGTCCATTCATCTTTCTATCCAATTAGGATTGATGTTATTGAAAAAGGCGGAGAAAATTGGAATACAGATTATACAAAACAAGTTTATTCTGGACCTTATAAAATAACAGATTTAATTAAAAACAATTCATTAGTTTTAGAAAAAAATCAAGATTACTGGGATGCAGAAAATGTATTTATAGAAAAAGTTGAAATGAACAAAATCGAGGAATTTTCAACTCAAGCTCAATTGTTTGAAGCTCACGAATTAGATGTCACAGGTTCTACACAAGAGTACATCAAAAAATGGACAGAAATGGCTGAAGAAGGTAAATTTCAAGCAGCAACAGGAGAAGCACCAGGTAATTGGTATTTTGGATTAAATGTTAAAGGCGGTCCAAGTGGAATAATGAGTAATAACAAAATAAGGCAAGCGGTATCATTATCAATAGATAGAGAAGATTATGTAAATACACTTAGTGGCAGATTTACTCCTGCTTATGCTTTTGTTCCAAAAGCTATAGATATAGGGGAAGATAACTATAGAGAAAAGGCTACAGAGTCATTAAAAGAAATGTCAGATGAATATAAAAATAATCCTGAAAAATTACAAGCATTATTTAAAGAAGGCCTTAAAGAATTAGGAAAAGACATTAATGATTTAAGTCAAATAAAACTTAAATATCTTGCTCGTGGAACTTCAACTGCTTCTAAGCAAGAACACGAATGGTATCAACAACAACTTGAAAAAAATTTAGGTGTAAAAGTAAATGTTGAAGTTGCCCCTGACTATGGAATTTGGAAGAAAGCAGTACTTGATTCAGATTATGATATTTCATTCTTTGGATGGAGCGCAGATTTTAATGATCCAATAAATTTCTTAGACCAGTTTGAAACTAATAATGGTAATAATGATATAAAATTCAGCAATGCAGAATACGATAAGATATGCAGAGAACTTTTAACAGAAACAGATCAAAATAAGAGACTAGAAAAACTTCAAAAGCTTGAAGATATATTAATAAAAGATGAAGCTGCAGTATCACCACTATATTATACTGATACAAGGAGATTTACACAAAATTATATTAAGAATTTTATGACTCCTAAATTTGGACCAGATTACGAGTGGAGATGGGCATATACTGAAGGTAGAAATTAATAATATATGCACAGGGTCTAAAAAGTCCTGTGCATTAATTAAATAAGGAGGGTGCTTTATGATTCGTTATACCATTAGAAGGTTTTTAGAAATGTTACTTATATTATTTATAATAGCAACAGCTACATTCTTCTTGCTTGAAGCAATTCCTGGAGATCCACTCATGCAAAAAGTTGAAAGATTACCAGATAATATAAAAGAAGCAATGTATGAAAAATATGGATATAATAAGCCGGTTGGTGAGAGATATATGAAAACTATGAGTGGAATACTTCATGGAGATTTTGGACAATCAATAGTCTATCCAGGGCAGACTGTTAAATCTGTAATAAAAGAAAAACTTCCTGCATCTGCAAGACTTGGTATACAACAAGTTATAGTAGGACTTAGTTTAGGACTTATATTAGGAATTCTTGCTGCAATGAATAGGGGAACATGGATTGATCGTACCATAGTAACAGTAGCAATTTTATTTATATCTGTTCCAAGTTTTATTTTTGCTCTAGGGCTTCAAAAAATATTTGCAGGAAATTTAAAATGGTTTCCGATAATAGGTTGGCCTAGAGGTAAAGATTTATGGTTTGGAGGATGGAAATACACAATTTTACCTACACTTTCTGGATGCTTTGGATATATTGCATCCTATTCAAGACTTTTAAAGACATCTATGTTAGATGTAGTAAATCAAGACTATGTATTAACGGCTAGATCTAAGGGATTATCAAATACAAAAGTAGTAACAAGACATATACTTAGAAATTCTTTTATACCATTAGTTACCTATTTACCTATGACATTAGCTCTATGTATAACAGGTGCTTTCTTTATCGAAAGAGTATTTTCAATACCAGGATTAGGGCTTTACTATATAACTGCGGTACAAGCTCAGGATTTACCAATGGTTATGGGACATACCATAATCATCACAGCAATGTATATTATATGTATATTTATAACAGATATTTTATACACTGTGGTAGACCCAAGAATTAGAATTACTGGTGGAAAGAGATAGGGAGGGAAGCTGTATGGCTGAATTTAAGGCTGACGATTTTAAAGTAATTGGATGTGAAAATGCAGACAGTGATGTGATTAATAGACCTAATATAAGCTATTTTCAAGATGCCTGGAGAAGACTGAAAAAAAATCCTGTGGCAATGACTTCACTAGTGGTGTTAGTACTTTGAATGATTATGGTTATAGTAGGACCATATATCAATGGAAAAGAATTCATACAAATGAATAGTGAATTAGGAGACATGCCTCCTTCTGCAGAACATTGGTTTGGTACAGATAGAACTGGAAGAGATTTATTTTCAAGAGTTTGGTTTGCTGGCAGAATATCCATTGCCATAGGAGTTGTAGCAACTATAATACAGGTAATTTTAGGATCATTATATGGCGGCGTAATGGCATATTTTGGAGGATGGGTTGATGAAGTTATGATGAGAGTCATAGAGGTAATCACAAGTGTTCCAGAGCTATTATTAATAATTCTTATGACGATGGTGTTCGGTAATGGTTATGTACCATTAACTATTGCTTTAACCATTACTTCATGGTGCGGTACAGCTAGGCTAATAAGAGGACAGTTAATGCAGCTAAGGGAAAGTGAATATGTTTTAGCAGCACAGGTTTTAGGAGCATCTCCTAAGAGAATTATAATAAAACACTTTATTCCTAATACCATAGGAGTATTAATATTAAATATAGCATCTAGTATACCATCATATATTTTTGCAGAGGCAGGTCTTAGTTTCCTTGGTATAGGACTTCAAGCTCCAAATACAAGCTGGGGTTCACTTATAGCTTATGGAAGAGATGTTATGGCATTTTATCCAACACAGCTTTTATTCCCATCACTTGCACTATGTATTACAGTACTTGCTTTTAACTTGCTTGGTGACGGCCTTAGAGACGCACTCGATCCAAGACTTCGTCAATAATAGGAGGGGAAATTATGAAAAAACAATTGGAAGTTAGGAACTTAAGAGTATCATACCACACCTATGCTGGGGAAGTTCAATCAGTTAGAGGTATGTCCTTTGATGTAGACAAAGGGGAATGTATTGCAATAGTTGGAGAGTCAGGATGCGGTAAAACAGTTACAGCAAAATCTATAATGGGCTTAATTCAATCTCCTCCAGGAGAAATAAAAGAGGGAAGCGAAATTATTTATAAAGGTGAAAATATATTAAATTTTTCAGAGAAGCAATGGCAGGATTTTAGAGGAGAAGAATGCAGCATGATTTTTCAGGACGCATTGACGGCTCTAAATCCAACCATGAAAGTGGGAAAACAAATTGCTGAAAATTTGATGATTCATAGAAAATTGAGTAAGGCAGAAGCATTAAATGAAGCCCAAAAAATGTTAGAGTTAGTAGGTATACCTAATGCAGATAAGAGAATTAATCAATATCCCCATGAGTTTTCTGGAGGTATGAGACAAAGGGCTATGATTGCAATAGCACTTGCCTGCAGTCCTAGCATACTTATAGCAGATGAACCAACCACTGCATTAGACGTTACTATACAAGCTCAAATAATAGATATTTTAAAAAATCTGCAAGAAAAATTAGGAATGTCTATTATATTAATTACTCATGATCTTGGGGTAGTGGCAAATTTAGTTGATAGGATATTTGTTATGTATGCTGGTAAATTAGTAGAAAAAGGAAGTTATGAGGAGATATTCTATAATCCCAAGCATCCTTATACTTGGGCGTTACTTAAAGCGGTACCAAGGCTTGATAGTGAAGGGAATGAAGAACTAGTATCAATACAAGGTACACCACCAGACTTAATTAAACCTCCTAAGGGATGTGGGTTTGCGTCAAGGTGCAAATATTGCATGAATATATGCTTAAGGGAAGAACCACCATTAACAGAATTTGAGGAAGAACATACTGCTTCATGTTGGATTTATCATCCAATGGCTCCTAAAATAGAGAATGGTTTTAAAGCGGAGGTGTCTATTAGTGGAAGCAAATAATAATCTAATAATGGAGGTTAAAAACCTTAAGAAATATTTTAAAGTAGGTAAGAATGCTGTTTTAAAAGCAGTGGATGATGTAAGTTTTGATATATATGAAGGTGAAACTATAGGACTTGTTGGAGAATCCGGCTGTGGTAAAACAACCTGTGGAAGAACCTGCACAGGAATGTATCACAAAACTGATGGAAGTGTTTTCTATAAAGGAAGGGATGTACACAAGCTATCAGGAAAGGAAAAGAGGCTTTTTGCTAAAGAAGTACAAATAATTTTCCAAGATCCATATGCTTCTTTAAATCCAAGGATGACAGTAGGAGATATAATAGCTGAAGGTATAGATATACATGGATTAGCATCAAATTCCAGTGAAAGAACAGAGAGGGTAAACGAACTATTAAAATTAGTTGGACTTAATAAAGAACATGCTAATAGATTTGTTCATGAGTTTTCAGGAGGACAAAGACAAAGAATAGGTATAGCAAGAGCCTTAGCAGTAGAACCTAAGTTTATAATGTGTGATGAACCAATATCTGCTTTAGATGTATCTATACAGGCACAAGTTGTAAATCTTTTAAAAAGATTACAAAGGGATATGGGACTTACCTATTTGTTTATTGCTCACGATTTAGCTATGGTTAAGCATATATCAAATAGAGTTGCAGTTATGTATCTTGGAGCTGTTGTGGAATTTACAGATAGTAAAGAACTATATAAAAATCCAGTTCATCCGTATACTCAAGCACTTCTATCTGCAATACCAATACCGGATCCTTTAGTTGAAAGAGCAAGAGAGAGAATTATGCTTGAAGGAGATGTACCTAGTCCCATAAATCCTCCACAAGGATGTAAGTTCATGAAAAGATGTAAATATGTGAAGGATATATGCAAAAAAGAAGCGCCAAAACTTAAGGAAGTAGCTCCCAATCATTTAGTTGCATGTCATTTATATTAGCTATAAGGAAATAAATAATTAACTAGTGAATATTTTTTTGTATTTTATATACAAAGGATGGGGATAAGATTTTATTATGAGTAAAGTTATGAGTTATTTTAAAGATATAATTAAATCGATTTTAGTAGGTATGATTGTTTCTTTAGTATTAATAATAATATCCGGCTTAGGCTCTATTTTAGTAAATGGGATTGATATTAAAGGTACCTTAGATATTATGAAAAGTACCTTATTTATTATAGGAGCATTTGGATTATTAATATTTTCAGGACTTATACTAAAACGAGACTCTAGGAGAACGTTAATATATGAGAAACAATGGAAAGAAAAGTTTAAGGTAATTAAATTTCAAAATGTATTAATGTTCATAGCTATAATGATTCTATGTTTTGGAATAATATTAGATAGAATTAGTTACTATTTTTAATCTTATAGTTTAATTCATGTGAAACCCATAACTAGTCAACATGCTGATTAGTTATGGGTTTTACATGAATTATTATAAATAGGACTATTAAATTATTTATAATTTAGCAGTGCAGCGAATTTAAGTGATTACGATCATAAACGTATAATTAAATTATATATCAATTGAAACTATGTAAATTCATTGAGTCTTAAGGCTGAGAAGAATTATTTTCTTAGAATTTTAGGAAGTTCTTCTAATAATTTTTCTCTTGTAAAAGCATCTTCAGAATTCCATTTCATATTATCAACAAGATATACATATCCATTTTTAACAGTAGGTAAATTGTACCACATAGTACTATTCAGCAATTCTTGCTATGATTTTTACAGATTCAACACTATTAAGTATTAATATGAAAATTCAATTTCCTAAAATTGTGAATATAGTTGATTATTCAGATACTAGTTTTAGTAAATATATAATTGTAATTTCTTATCTTAAAAAATGATAGAGCATCCCTTAGTTAAAAAAATAAATAATATTTAATACTATTTTATCTATTCAATAAAAAAATGTCCTAAATTTTTGCATTTAGGACATTTTTTATATTATCTTCGTTTTCCTATTAATCTTAAAAGATAAATAAATAAGTTTATTAAATCAAGATAAAGTTCTAGAGCAGCAATTACAGCAAATTTATTTAAATTTTCTTTATCAAATTCATAAGAATCTTGATGTATAAGTTTAATTTTTTGCATATCATATGCTGTTAAGCCACAGAATAAAAATAATCCTATGTAACTTATTGAATTATAAAGTCCAGTTGAACCTATAAAAAAATTTGCAATACTTGCTACAATAATTCCTACAAGTGCCATAATACAAATTCTGCCTACAGTTGATAAATCTCTTTTTGATGTTAAACCAATCATACTACAACAGAAAAACATTATCGCAGCTATAATAAACACCGTTATAATAGAACTTAAGTCATAAAGAGCAAATATAGTTGCAAAAGTTATTCCACTAACAGCTGAATATAATAAAAACAATGCAAGAGCTGTATTAGTAGAAATATTTTCTAACTGTTTGTTTATTATTACAACTAATCCGATTTCTATAGCACATACTACAAAAAGTGAAGCACCATTAGAATATATTAAATTCATACAAGCTTCACTAGTTGATACTAAATATGCAATAGCAAAAGTTACAACTAACCCCATAGTCATGTAAAGAAATGTTTTACTAATAAATTTGTTTTCACTTTTTTTGTAAGAAACTTCTGTCATAAAAATCTCTCCTTAATATAAATTATATTGAAAAAATAATTAATTGATATGCTTGTTCATTTGTAGAATATTTCCATCATAAGAATTAATTATAGCTAGATCACTATTAAATTCCTTTTTTATTTGACATTAAATATATCTCTTACATTTGAACAGTTATTTTTTATATACTTAAATTAATTTTACCATTTCTTACATAAAATTTCAATGTTATATAAATTTTTAAATTTATAAACCAAATTTTCGCTAAATTTTGACCAAATAATACTATAGTAATTGTATAAACTTTGTCAATATAATAGGGAAAATACAATGATTATAGTAAGAAACTTAAAACAATTTAAAATTTATTGAAAAAATCCTTGATAAATTTTAAACTTTTAATTATAATTATAAACGATAAATGTATAAAAATATTTGAGACATAAAATTATGTGAATTTTTTTTAAACAAAAAATGAACTATGGATAATTTACTTTAAAATTTATTGAAAACATAATTTTTTCACAATTATGAAATTTATTTTTGGCATTTTTATTTATTCATATTAGGTATTACAATACAATAATACAAATATTTTATATTTTAAATTTTATATTCTAAAAATTTTTAATTAAAATTATACTCATATTATTATGAAATTATATTTATAATAATACTTTATACCATTTAATTGAAAGAAATGTTGTTTTTTTCATATTATGTATACAAATTATTAACAAATTATTAGAATTCTTATAAAATATTGAATTATTTTATTTATACTAATATAATGTATTTATACAAAAATTTTAATTGTGAAAAATATGTAAAATATTTTCATTTAAGTTGACGATTTTTGTTGACAAAAGGAGGAATTTGAATTGACTTTTTTAAGCGGGATTATGAAGCTTTCACCAATTGCAGTTTTAATAGGCTTGATGATGGGTGGAATGGAGGTCTTAATAGCGGCTCCACTTGCAACTTGCTGGGCTGTGATTATGGCATATGTGACAGAAAAAATTAAATTTAATGAGGCTGTAGATTGCGCAGTTGAAAACGTTAAAGCTATGCAATTTGTATTCTTTATACTGATGTTTGCGTATGCGATGGCAGCAGCGTTTATGGCAACTGGAGTTGGGGCAGCTATAGTTAATGTAGCTTTAGGACTTGGACTAACAGCAAGAACTGTTGCTCTTACAGGATTTATGGTTACTGGAATATTGTCAATAGCAACAGGAACATCTTGGGGAACTTTTGCAGCATGTGCACCAATTTTTCTATGGCTTTCTCATATAGTTGATGGAAATATTTTGGTGACAGCAGCTGCTATAGCAGGAGGAGCTTGTTTTGGAGATAATATAGGATTAATATCTGACACAACAGTTGTTAGCTCTGAAATTCAAAAAGTAGAAATAATGGATAGAATTAAAAGACAAGTTGTCTGGGCTGGTTTGTGTTTCGTTATTGGAGCTATAGGTTTCTACATATTAAGTGTAGTTCTAAAACTTCCAAATGATTCATCTGTTAATGCAGCTTCTGCAATAGATGCAATTCCAAAAGAGGTTTGGGCTACACTAGGACAAGAAAGACCAGCAGCAGTAGATTTATTAAATCAAGTTAAGGATGGAGTACCTATATATATGGTAATACCATTAATTCTTGTTATAATAGCAGCTGCTAAAGGAATATCTACATTAGCATGTTTATCTATAGGTATAATATCTTCATTTATTCTTGGATTATTTGCAGGAACTACTACATTACCAGGGTTTTTAGAGTTAGTACAAGGCGGATTTTCTGAAGCTGGACAAACTGTAATCGTTATGATGATGTGGGTCGGTGCATTTGGAGGTATAATGGCAAAAATGAAAGCATTTGAGCCAATATCAAAGCTTGTTGTACGCATGTCTAAAAATGTTAGACAACTTATGCATTGGAATGGATGGTTATCAATAATTGGTAATATGTTGCTTGCAGATGAAATGGCACAAATTGTAACTATAGGACCTATAATTAAAGAATTAGTAGATGATAATGTTGAAGGTAGCGAAGAAGCAATATATCAGTTGAAAATAAGAAACTCTATATTCTCGAGTTCATTAGGAGTTTTTGGATCTCAATTGATTCCATGGCATGTATATTTAAGCTTTTACGTAGCTATTTCAAATGCTGTATACCCATTGTATACATTTACACCATTTTCATTCATTAAATATAATATAATGGCAGTGGTTACAGTAGGATCATTACTATTACTTACTCGTACTGGTCTAGATAGATTTATTCCTAACTTTGGATTACCTACAGAGCCAGAAGTTAGACTTAAGAAGAAAACTAATGTTAAAAATAACGATAAATCTTGTGATGAACCTATGAGAGCATCATCATAAAACAAAAGCCCATCTATATTTAAATAGATGGGTTTCTTATATTTTTTAGAATAATTATTAAGAAACGCTTATATAAACTAAAAGATATAATATTAAAAAAGTAAGAAGTCAATTTTATAAAACATAAATACCTATTACTAAAGTTTATTATTTTATATAAGGTGACCTATAGATGATATTTAAAATATCAGTTTCTTTATCCACCATAACCTTAACATCAACCTCATACAAAGATTTTATTAGCTCCTCAGTTAGAACTTCCTTTGGCGTTCCATAGCTAACAATTTTTCCTGATTTCATGGCATAAATTTTATCACAATATAAAGCAGCGATATTTAAATCATGAATAGCAGATATAACTGTGATACCAAGCTCTTTTACTGTTGCCATAAATTGAAGTTGATACTTTATATCCAAATGGTTTGTAGGTTCGTCTAAAATAAGACATTCTGTTTTTTGTGCTAAAGCCCTTGCAAGGATTATTCTTTGCTTTTCTCCTCCCGATAAACTTGAAAAACTTCGATTAACATAACTTGACATACCTACCTTAGCTAAAGACTCTTCCATAATTTTGTAGTCTTCAGTATTATCTTTTTCTATAAATTTTTTATGTGGTGATCGTCCCATTAAAACCATATCTGAAACAGAAAAATCAAAATTATAATTATTATGTTGAGACACCACAGCCATTTTTTTTGCACTTTCCTTCATAGAAAAATCTTTGATATTCTTATTATCTAAAAATATAGCGCCTGTAGAAGGTTTTAAAGTTCGATATATACATTTTAAAAGTGTGCTTTTACCACTACCATTAGGTCCTATAATGCCTACAAATTCCTTTCTGTCTGCATGAATGTTTAATCCCTTTAAGATATGATTTTCTCCTAAATAAGCTTCTAAATCTAAAGTTTTTACTTCCATTAAGCATTACCTCCAAATCCATATGACTTACTTACCATAAGATATATAAATACTGGAGCACCTATTATAGAAATCAATATTCCTATTGGTAGTTCATTGCCAGGTATTATGATTCTAGATAGTACATCTGCCCAAACCATAAATATAGCTCCTATCAATGCTGATAATATAATAATTCTTTTNNAAATACCATTCTTGTAAGGTGTGGGATAATAAGTCCTACAAATCCAATCGTTCCTGATGAGTATACTATAAACCCAATTATTATAGATATGATGATTAGATAGAGTTGGCGATACTTATGTAAATCTGTACCTAAAGTTATAGAAACTTCATCACCAAGTAACATCAAATTAAGTGTTCTATATTGGGTAATAAAAAATAATGTAGCCAATATTACAAGTGGAAAAATTATTATTATATTTTCCCATTTTGCACCGGCAAGACTTCCCATCAACCAATAGGCTATAGTTTGTGCAGCATCTTTATTATTAGAAAAATATACAATAAAACTTGAAAATGCTGAGCACACAGTACTTAATGCCATACCAGCTAAAAGAAGTTTTGTTGAATTAGCTCTTCCATTTACATTTGCAAGGGTTAATACTAGTATTGATATTGCAAATGCACCTATAAAAGCACATATACCTACATAATTACTACCAAAAAAGATACCTACCCCAAGCATAATAGCTAATGTAGCTCCTAGAGATGCACCAGAAGAAATTCCTAATATATAAGGATCTGCTAGAGGATTTTTTACAATTGCTTGCATGGTTACTCCAGATACTGAAAGACCTATGCCTACAGCAACTGCCAAAATAATTCTTGGAAGCCTTATAAACCAAACAATATCATATACAGGGCCACTTGATAAAAGCTCCGGATTTCCAATGCTAAATAGTTTGTACATTATGATCTCATATACATCTTTTACGGAAATATCCACAGAACCCATAGTGACAGTTATTAGAATAGAAAAAATCAATATAATTACAAGTATAATGGAAACACCTATATAAGCAGGTGTTCCATTAAGTAATCCATTTTGTGTATTATCTTTATAATTTTTTTTCATTTTATTTATTTCCGTATAACTCAGGATATAATCCTTTTGAAATTGTTTTTATACCATCTAGTGTTCTTATACCACTAGAATAAACTTCACTTAACATTATAGAATTAACACGTTTTGATTTTATAGCAGAAACGCTTGAAAGTGCAGGATTGTCCATAATAGATTTTAATGCAGAATCTCTATCAATTTCTTCTCCATAATAAACAGTAAAAATTACATCAGGGTTAAGTTTTATTAAATCTTCATTTCCTATTTTACCATTAGATTTTGCTACCAAATCTGCTCCGACTTGTTTTGCTATGTCTCCACCTATACTATCTTCTCCATAAACTCTATATACACCATCTTTTTGTACTTCTAAAATCACTGCTTTAACAGACTCTTTGCCTTTAACAAAATCTTTAGCTTTGTCTATTTCACTTTTCATTGTGTTAACTATTTCATTAGCTTTATCTTCTACATCAAAAATTTTACCCATATTTAAAATATCATCATATTCATTTTGTAGTGTATTTGGGCTAATAACACCACTGTTTTGTGATATATATGTATTTACATTTCTTTCATGCCAGAATCCTACATCACCAAGTTTTTTCTCACCAAATAGAGAATACCAGCTCAATATGAAATCAGGTTGTAATCCGATAACTTCTTCTTTTGTAGGTACTTTTTCATAATATTTTATTTTGCTAAAAGCATCTTTAAATTCCTCTTTAACATCATGATCTAACCCAGCAGTAGCAATAATTTTATCTTGTAATCCTAGTGCTAGTAATGTCTCTATTGAATTTTGATATACTGCAACAACCTTTTCAGGTGATTTTTCAAATGTAACTTTTACAGGTTCTTTAGCATAATTATAAGTTGTAATTGTAACAGGANNACATTTATTAATATTTTTAATGAGTGCCTTCTACTACTTCTATATGGTGTTTTTCAAATATTGCCTTTATTTCTTTAGTTCTTTGACTTTCACATTTAACAACACAAACACCAAAATGAAGTCTTTCTACTCCTGCTTGTTCTAATTTTTCAGCAATATTCATTAAATTTTTATCAGAATTATTCGAACATGCATCGCAGGTAAAGAAGGACATAAGTTCTAAATTTTCATTTTTATATGTACTAAAGTGTTTTTCTCTATTATTTAAAGCTTTAAAACATCCCATGGTTGTACATATTCCATTAATTTTTTCACATACCCCAATAGCTATTTTCATTTTTCCCTCCTATAAAATAAATTGTTTCCTCATAAATAATAGCCCTTTAAC
>NZ_DDOV01000025.1 GCF_002341865.1 Clostridium sp. UBA2485
TTTTCATTAAGGAACCCTATATTCATACTCCTTCATCAGAACTTCACGATAACCTAAACTATCATGAAAATCTACTTATTTATCTGACGCAAAATATACTTTTAAAAAAGAAATCTTAAAAGTCTAATGCTTCAATAGTACTTTAGAATTAAATGCTTGTTTTAATTTTATCATTCTTTTTATTATTCTTTTTCCTTGCTTTTTTATTTTTTGCTTTTATATCCTCTGGTGTTTCTCGCGTTCCCCAAGTAGATTTCCAAAATGTTACCCAAGCAACTGGCATCTGCCATAAAAGTACTACTTCATAAAAAAGACAAAATACTATTCCAAAAATCCATAACTTGCTCTTTCGGAATAATAAATGTGCAAAACTCATAAGTAATGCCATAAGTAAAATTCCTAAAATAAAAGTAGTTGGAAATACGTTATGAACAATAGGAACATAAATAAAGTTGTACAGCACTACTATTGGCGCAGCAATAGGTACTATTAGACCTATGTAAAAAAATAATGCCATAAAAGGTTCTTTTCTCCATATAAAAGAACCAGCTCTTAAAGATTCACGCAACCATGACCGTTTCCATCGCATCTGTTGTTTCAAGAAAACCTTTGTATCTGACGGAACAATAGTGGAACATATTGCACTATCTTGATACCCAGTACGATGATTTTTCATAATAAAATTGGTCATACTACGATCATCTCCAAAAGTAGCAGGTTGTCCAAGAAATTTCTGATTCAGCCAAGCATCTCTATGCTCAATTACTAATTCCTTACGATAACAGGATAGTGGACCGGAAAGACATGTTACACTGTCAAAATATGATTCCGCTGCTTTCATAATACGAAAAGCAATATAATAACGAACGGTCTGCATCTTTGTAACTGAGTTAGTATATTTATTTTCAACATCTGTACGACCAGTAACACCGCCCATTTTAGGATCTTGAAAAGGTTGAACAAGATTTTTTATTGCCTCAGGTTCTAAAAAACTATCAGAATCCACAAAGACAACTAAATCATGTTTTGCCCTTTCAACACCTTTACTCAATGCTACACGCTTACCTCCATTTTGAGATAATTTTAATACTTTTAAACGTTCCTTGAGTTTATAACGTTCTGCCTCATTATAAAGTTTTTCTGCTATCTCTTCTATTTTTTCCACAGATCTATCTGTGGAACAGTCATCAACAATAATCACTTCTAATTTATCTATAGGATAATCCTGATTAATGCAACTTAAAATAGTTCTTTGAATCCATTGTTCTTCATTGAAACAAGGCACAATTATTGATACTCCTGGAGTGTAGTTAGGATTTATAGGCACATTCCTATATAACGCTCCGAAAAAATATCGGGATAGTAAGAATGCTGCTGCAATGATACTATAAAAGTATAAGAATATATTGTATTTGAAATATATAACACTTTCAACACGCATAAGCATGATGATTGATACTACTACAAATAGAATAGTACTTGCAGTATATACAGAATAGCCCCATCGTTTTTTTTGAAAATAGTCAAAAAGGTTTTTCTCAAATTCAAAAGCCACATGAAGTTTATCCACATCTCCATTTTGCTTAATAAAATGCCTCACCACCTTGCCATTAGTATTAACTTTAGACTCAAATCCCTCTGGCATAGTGCCCGGTGGAAGATCAAATTTAATCTTATATTCATCTCCTACATTAAATTCAACATCTGTAGTTTCCAATTCAACTAGAATACCCGTTGAAGAAATATCAAGAGCTTTAGCTTTTATTTTGCTTCTATTTTTTTCATTATGATTAACTAACATAACATCAAAATCTGCTATATACCTCAGACTTAACATATGTAGTTTTTGTATGTCATCTACTTCATACGCTCTATCTTCTAATTCAATATTTTTTAATCCTCTACGATCTTTCAATTTTCGTATGTTTTCTGGATCTGGTGCATTTGAAATGATACGTCTATCTGGTTTTGGAGCAGACAGCACCTCAATTACGTTTTTTTTCTTTTTATTATTTTTTCTAAACAAGAATATATCTCCAATCTACATTATAAATTTAACTATTTGTGTAACATTAAAAATATCTTATATCTTATATAGAGTTCCTTAATGAAAATTTAACTTAATGCATGATTTTAATTTTCACAAATTTTTTTTACTTTCAATTAAAAATGAAGAATGAAAAATGAAGAATTATGGTTAAAACTCCAACCTCAATGCCTTTGGAGTTTTTTTAATAAATTTTATTTTAAGAAATTCACTAAATGTGAATTTTCTCCTAAATTCTTCATTCTTAATTATTAATCCTTAATTTCTAAGAATTTAAGCTACTTTTATAGAAAATTTATTTTTCAGAATACATCTTAAGTTTCCATATTAGACTTCTATATTAACTTAATGTAATTTTATATTCTATTTATTCATAAGCTCAGATATTGTAGCAAAGGAATAGCCCTTATTTTTCAAATCCTCAATTATAACTGGCAATGCCTCCACAGTACTAATCTCGTCTTGGAGATGAAGTAAGATAACGCTTCCCTTATCTGTGTTTTCAAGAATGAAGTTTACAATATCTTCTGCACTATTCTTTACATCCCAATCATGTGGACTTACATCAAATAGAGAAATTGTTTTATATCCACAATCTGCTATTATTTTAGCTGTTGCCTCATTAATCTCTCCAGTAGGAGGTCTAAAGAACATCTTTGGCTGCTGTTGAATTGCTTCAGTAAGTACTTGGTGACACTTTACAACCTCATATTGTAATTTTTCAGGTGTTATATTTGTTATTACTGGATGGCTATAAGTATGATTAGCAACATCATGTCCTGCTTCAGCAATAGCTTTTGCTAAATTCGGGTTCTTCTCAACTCCATTGCCTCTTAAGAAAAATGAAGCTTTAATATTATATTTATCTAAAGTATCTAATATTTTTGTTATTGTAATATCTCTACCCCAATCATCAAAGGTGAGGGCAATTTCTTTTTTATCTGTATTTATCTTATATACAATGTCGTATTGACTTTCTCCAATCTTTCCATTTATTTTAGCTGCATCATATCCTTTTATAGCCTGAAGTGGTTTTCTCTCATAGCTACCTTCAAGTAATTTACTTAAAGGCACTAGTTTATATCCTACATCATCAATGGCTTTTGCAATTAATGGAATTGACTGGACGACCGCTGGATTTTTATCAGCATTTAAAGCTATTATCCCTCCACGAGTAATATATTTTGCTACATAATCACCAATCTCTTTTGCACTTTTCATATCCCAGTCCTTAGGATTAACACTGTAGGTAATAATAGCTTCCAATCCACTCTGTGCAGCAGCTAGACATACATCATCATTGTAGCTTCCAGACTTAGTTCTCAGATACTTTGGACTTACTCCTGTTTCTTTTTTAATTATTTCATTAGTTTTCTGTATTTCCTTATATATATTTTGATAACTCAACTCAGTTAAATCCACTCTATTTAGGGTATTATTTTCAATCTCATGCCCTCTTTTTAATATCTCTTTTGCAATTTCTGGTTCTTCTGCTACTCTCATTCCTGGAAGAAAAAATACTGCCTTTATTTGAAACTTGTCCAGTTCATCAAGAAGCTGTTTCATCATCTTTTCATCACCCATACCACTAAAAGTAAGGGTTAATTCTCTCTTTGTAGTATATACATAAGAAATAGCCTTACTTTTTTCTCCGTCATATTTAGGTATACTTTCATTTGTCTCTATCTTAGATGGAGAAGTGTCTTTCTCTTTTGAGTCCTTTTTCAATAAACCACTTCTACATCCAGTTAGATATACTAAAAATAATATAATTATGGCACTAAGACTGATTAATTTCACTTTGCTTTTTTTACCTTTTATATCTTCCATTATCATCTCACCTTTTATAAAGAGTTTTAGTTAATAGTAATAATTATTACTATATATAAATCTATCCCTTTCATTTAGATTCATTACTTTATATATAATTATTTTTTCTCACTTAAATAATTACATAAAAATGATATGTACTAGAGCATAACTAGATTTAACGACTATAATTACAGTCAATGTTTCTAATTGGATAAATACTTTATAACCTTTTATTATTAAACCTAGAAAGTTATCTTAAAGAATTTTTACTAAGTTAATCTAAATGTTTATATATGTAATAATCTATTTTGTTAGTCAATTTAATTCACATTATTTACAATTAAAAAAACTCTAACATAATATAGTAACCTTTCATTGAGAATAGCTAAATAATCAATGCAGATAACATATATGCTAAAGCTTTCCAAAACAAATACTACCATAATAATTAACAATTTTAAAGACTTTTTTCATGTAAATTTCACTATAATTTATATTTTTTACAAATAAATGGTATAAAACTATTTAAGAATCCTATTATATCAATGGTTCTATAATGTCTTATAGTGAAATATTTAATATTAATAAAGAATTAGACGTTTAGGATAAAAATATTAAGCTAATCTTCTCTATTAGAATATATATAGGATTCCATAATAAAAATTTAACTTATACATGATTTTAATTTCCATAATAAAATTTTTATCATGAATGAAAAATGAAGAATTATGGTTAAAACTCTACCGTCAAAGCCTTTGGGGTTTTTTAGAATAAATTTTATTCTAAGAAATTCACACTTAGTGAATTTCATCCTAAATTCTTCACTCTTAATTATTAATCCTTAATTTCTAAAGATTTAAGCTATCTTTGTAGAAAATTTATTTTCCAGAGTATATCTTAAGTTTTTACATTGTATCCCTATATAGGGTTCCTTAATGAAAATCTAACTTATACATGATTTTAATTTCCATAAT
>NZ_DDOV01000052.1 GCF_002341865.1 Clostridium sp. UBA2485
AACATTTTGATTTAATTTTGGAAGATAGACTTCATCACCTTCATTAATAGACTTAAGCTTTTCTCCTTTAGCTTCCTCTGTTTTTTGTGATGCAAATTCTACATTTTCAAGCTTGTTTTTAATCTTCTTTCTCTCTTCTTCAAGTTTTGTTCTTACTTCCGAACTATATCCCATTCTTTCAAGCTCTCTAATATTTTTAAGAATAGTATCAGATTCTTCTTTAGCTTCTCTTATAAGCTGTTTTGCTTCCCTTTGCGCCTCATAAAGCGTATTTTCTCTAGATTTCTCAAATTTATAAAGCTTTTCTGCATATCTTTCTTTAAGCTTTTCTGCATCTTTCTTTAACATTTCAGCAATTCTTGCATCATTTTCAGCTTTAATACTCTTTTGTTGTAAGCTTTGAATAAGCTCTTCAAATTCTAAGGTATCCTTGGAAATATTTTCTCTTGCACTGTCTATAATGTATTCTGGAAGCCCTAGTCTTCTTGAAATCTCAAAAGCATTAGATTTTCCTGGTATACCTATAAGTAATTTGTATGTTGGTCTTAAGGTTTCAACATTAAATTCTACGGAAGCATTTTCTACTCCTATGGATTTTAATGCATATCCCTTAAGCTCACTATAGTGAGTAGTAGCAACCACTCTACATCCTCTTTTTCTTAAATTTTCTAGTATTGAAACTGCAAGAGCTGCTCCTTCTGTAGGATCTGTACCTGAACCTAACTCATCAAATAGTACTAGAGAATTATCATCTGCATTTTCTATAATTCCAACAATATTGGTCATATGTGAAGAGAAAGTAGATAAGCTTTGTTCTATACTTTGCTCGTCTCCTATATCTGCATAAACCTTATGAAAAAAGCTTACTGCAGAATTTTGTCTTGCTGGAATTAAGATACCACTCATTGCCATCAATTGAATAAGTCCTACAGTTTTAAGAGTTACAGTTTTTCCTCCTGTATTAGGACCAGTAATTACAAGTGAAGTAAATTCTCTTCCCAAATATATATCACTAGGTACTACTACCTTAGGATCTATAAGTGGATGTCTAACTTCTATTAAATCTATAATTCCATCATTATTTACTTCCGGACAAATAGCATTAATTTCACTAGCATATTTAGCTTTTGCAAAAATAAAATCTAATTCCCATAATATATTTCCATTATTTTCAACAACTTCAACATTGTCCGTAACACTTTGAGATAATATCCTTAAGATTCTTTCTATCTCTGCTTTTTCTTTTAATGTAAGTTCTCTTATTTCATTATTTAAGTTAACTAAACCCATAGGTTCAATAAATAAAGTAGCACCACTTGAACTTTGATCATGTATAAGACCTGGCACTGCATCTCTATATTCAGTTCTTACAGGAAGAACATATCTATCTCCTCTTATAGTATATAAATGTTCTTGAAGATACTTAGAATTACTTCTAACTAATGAATTTACCTTATCCTTTACAGAAGAAGATTTTTCTCTTAGTTTTCTTCTTATATCATAAAGCTCCTGAGATGCTCTATCAGCTATCTCTTCCTCACTAATTATAGCTCTAAATATTTCATCTTCTACTTTTTTAAGAGGAACAATACCTATACATATATCTTCTAATACTCTATAGCTTTCTTCCTCTTCCTTATGAGCTATATAATCCTTAAATAATCTTGCACATTTAAGCATAGATGCAATTCTAATAAGCTGTTCTGGTAAAAGCACTGACCCTTTTTCTGCTCTTTTTATAGCTTCTCTAACATCGTATATTCCTTCAAAAGGAGGGTTGCCTTTTTTTGTTAATAATTGAAAAGCCTCCTTACTTTCTTGTAAATGCTCTTTTACCTCATATATATTATCATAAGGTTCTAATTCATCTATAATATCTTTTGCTGCGGATGTTCTTGTATATTTTTTAAGATTTTCTTTTATTTTTCGGTATTCTAACACTCTTAAAGTTTTATCCTGCATTGTACCACCAACTTTCTCTATTCTACTCCTCTTTTATAATGCCCTCTTGTAAAATTTGTGTAATCTCCTAAAAACTCTTCCTTTTTAATTATATCTAAAATTTCCTTTGTTTTATTATAATCCTCATCTATAAAATCTACTCTGAAGCTTTGTATATTGTTCTTTTTTAGTTCCTTCATATTAGGAATTAAGTTAACAGGAACATTATTAAATATATGACTCCTACAGTATTTATCTGTTAACACTTTAAAGTCCTCACCTTTTCTATCCCTTAAAATATAGTTACCTTTAGCGCAATTGACAGCACAATTAGAGCATAGTGACTTTCCTCCAAATGTACTTCCTATTACACAATATTCACTAACCATAAGCTCATATTTACCATAAACTATTATTTGAGATGCAATACTAGTATTTTTCACAACTGAATTTATTTCTTTATTATTAAGTTCTACACTTATTGAAGCTCCATCTAAATATTGATTATAAAATTCTCCACTATAGCTATTAAATATATTCAGTTTATAATCTCCAATTAAAGATGTTTTATCTTTAAACCTACTTATAATACCTAAGTTAGCTGTTACTATACCTTTAACATCCTTTAAATTTTTATCTATAAATTCACAAATACCTTCAAATTCTTCTTTAATTATATTCGGAGTTTTTATATATAAATTAAACTTTCCATAGTTTTTAACTTCCTCAATTTTAAGCTGATTACCTTTAAAGAAAAAGTCCACTGCAATATTTTCTATTCCACTATCTAAAGCTGCCTTTAATTGTTGCAAGTTGCTAACTACAATTAAAAGTTCAGGAACTTTACCTTTTTGTGGCTGTTTTTCTATATTATTAACAGTTAACTTCAATTTATCTTTTCTTCTGTAGCCTTCCTTTATAAAGCTTAATATTTTTTCAGTTAAATCTCTTCTTACAGAATTAATTGAAGACACTGGTATAAATCCTTCCTCAAAGACTTTAAATTCAATATTATTAAATTCAAATGGAGTATCTCCTAACTTTTGAAGATTTTTAATTATACTCACCTTATCTAATGGCCTTTTTATTGCTTTTTGAACTAAATCTCCTTTTACAATAAAATTATTTCCTTCAAAATTCGTGATAATCTTTATTGGTTTATCTACTATAAACTCCACTTTTACATCTATTAAAAGTTTCTTACCATATACATTTTCATAAATCTTTGAAAGTTCTTTTGAAAGTTCTATATCAGAAGTTTTATATAACATATCTCCTTCTTTATATCTAGTAGGCTTTAATATTACTTTTTCTCCTTTTACAGCATATTGTACTTCATTCTTACCTATCTTTATACCGGATACGGTAAATCCACCTTCTCCTATTCTAACTCCATCTTTAAGATGAATATCCTCTTCTAACTTAATGGTCAAATCCTTTTCTACTTTTCCAATATACACACCAGTATTCTTAGGAAAATTATATGCCATCATATCTTTTCCTACATTTCCAAACATATATGCTTTAGAAAACCCTTCTCTATTGAAAAGTTGAGCCAAATTATTATATTCACCTTTAATATCTACAAAATCATTATTTTCGTAAAAAGCATTAATAGCTTTTTTATAACTTGAAACCACTCCTGCAACATATTCGGTTCTTTTCATTCTCCCTTCAATTTTTAGAGAAGAAGTTCCGCTTTCTATAATTTTTTTGATATCTTCAAAAGTGCAGATATCTTTAGGACTTAGTAAGTATCCTTCTCTTGTTTCATTTGAAATTTTATTAATTAGTGTATAGGGTAATCTACAAGGCTGTGCACAACGTCCTCTATTTCCACTTCTTCCACCTATAATACTACTCATAAGACATTGCCCTGAATAACTAACACATAACGCACCGTGAACAAATATTTCTGTCTCTATATCTAATTCTTTAGATATATATTCAATCTCCTTTAATGAAAGCTCTCTCGAAAGTACTATCCTTTTAAAGCCTAATTGTTTCAAAAATGAGGCAGCTTCCCCATTATGAACTGTCATTTGTGTTGAAGCATGAACTTCAAAATTTGGTAATAGCTTCTTTATAGCATAAAACAGACCTAAATCTTGAACTAATATTGCATCTACTCCAACCTCGTATAAAAATCTAACATATTCTATAGCTTCTTCAAATTCGGATTCTTTAATTAAAGTATTTACAGCTATATAAACCTTAACATTATATATATGACAGTAATCTACTGCTTCTTTTAATTTCTCATCATCAAAATTATTAGCATAAGCTCTTGCTGAAAACTTACTTCCGCCCATATATATTGCATCGCACCCTGAAAGCACTGCTGCATGTAAACTTTCCACGCTTCCACCTGGTGCTAATAGTTCTATTTTCCTCATGTTCATCTCTCCTATTACTGAGCTTATAATTACGAATATAATTATACCAATAGTAAGTATATAAGACAAAGTTTTTATTCCATTATATAGTTTTTATTTATAAAAATAAAAACCTATTTATATTATCTATTTATTTATAAATATAGTTTAAACCATATTAAACAGTAAAAATGCAAATTCCTACAAATAAAAATAAGTGGACTAAAAAGTCCACTAACTATTTATTAATTTCAAATATTCTTCATATATTTGTTTAGCAGTATTTTCCCAAGTATATCTTTTACATACATATTCCTTTAAGTCATTATTTTTTCTATTATTATATCCCTTAATTATGGCTTCTTTTATAGAATTTTCATCATAAGGATTACAGTATATAGCTAAATCTTTAAAATATTCTCTTGAAGCTCCTTCTTCTGTTACTACGATATTGCATCCACTTGCCGCTGCTTCTAAAGAAGAAAGACTTGTTAGCTCCATAAAACTAGGTAATGCATGAACTTTAGCAAATTTATAAGCATTATATACATTATAGTTATCCATAAAACCTAAGTATTGTACATTTTTATAAGCTAAACATTTTTTAAAATAGTTTTTATTCGAAACTCCTCCTACTAAAACTAAAGGTAAATTTAACTCATTACAAACCTTTGAAAGTATTAGTTGGTTTTTTGCCTCATATATTCTTCCTACAGATAGCACATAATTATTTACGTCATGTCGTTCTGTAAAATTATAAAGTGGTACGTCTTCATATTCTAACATATTCACTCCATTATAAATTACCTTACAAGGAGTATCAAACTTAAAATCTCTTTTTAAATTTTCTAATTCCCACTTACTATTACAAAAAATCATATGACTTTTTCTTAAAAGTTCTCTTCTATATATATTACAACTATTCCACAATTTTAGTTTTTCAGTTTCTCCTATATGGTTATAATAATTACTCATATTAAAATAAAGAGGAGTAATCACAATTTTACTTTTTCCTTTTAGGCTTTGTCTATAATACCTATATATCTCTCCTGGAACATTGATATTAAATAAGTGAATAATATCATAATCATTATATTCATATAACTCTCCTCTATCTATATCAACATTAACTCCTAACTGCTTTAAATTTTTGTAAATTTTTTTTACAATGATGGAGTCACCAGCAGAACTTTTTAAATAATCCTGTCTTGCACACAACAAAACCTTCATTGATAATCCTCCTATGTTTGCTACTTAAAATATAACTATGCAATCATAGTAGTTTTTATCACTAATTATTTAAATAAAATAGTTTATCTTAATAAGACAAATAGCTCTATTATTAATTTTAGAAACTATTTTATCAAAATTATTTAACAACTTTCTAAATATAAAAAGTTGTTAAATAAAAAACTCATAATTATTTGATTAATTATGAGTTTTATGCTACAAAGAAAATTCTTTATTCATATTTATATTTTAAAATTTTTATTTATATACTACTTCAAACTCTTCACATACTATTTCCATATCTTCATTAAATTCTTTTCCTATTTCTTTTAATTCATCTTCAAAATATATTCGATGAACATTTCTCCAATAGTCTAGAGATTTATCGCCTTCACCTTCTATTGAAGCAAACTTCTCTGTTACATCTTTAAAAAGGATAATTTCTATTTTAGTGGTTTTAATAATACACTTAGCAATATCTTGCCAATTAGTAATTATGCTATACTCATCAACTTTTGGCAGTTCTTCTCCTTCTTCTTTATACCAATAGTATAAAGAAGCTGTTCCTCTTTTTGTTCCTTCCAAAACAAGTTCCGCTAACTCATTGGCAGATTTCTCATCATTACAAAAATGCCAAGCAGTATAATTTTTTTTCGTAGTTTTTTCATTCTCACCTAAAATTTCTAAATAGCTTAACCACATTTCTTCTACTGAAATATCATACTTGCACATAACCTTTTCTCCTTTATTTATAATAATTTAACCTCCATACTTTTAGCAACTGGAGGTTAAATGTTTCATTCTTATCAAAAGCTATTCTTTAATTTTTAATAATGAGTTCTTTTTTAATTTTTCTCTTATTAATTCTTCATTTTTATTATCTAATTCTTTTGCTAATTCTTTAATATTTCTAGTTTTATCGCAAATATCCGATCTTAGTTCTCTATTTCTAGCTGCCAGCTTTTTATTTAACATAGTAAGCTTTTCATTTTCACTTTTTATTTCTTTTGAAACCTCTGTCATAACCTCCATCTCTGAATCAATTTTTTGCATTTCTTCTTTTAATCTAAGATCTTGGTTACCAGACAAACTTTCAACTTGCTCTTGAAGCTCCTTGTTAATATTCTCTAAAGATTCAACCTGTTTTTTCATTTGCTCTAATTCTGAAATTAAAAACTTATTGTCATTACTCGCTTTTGTGAAGTTTTCAGATAACCTTTCGTAGCTTTCTTTATTCTTTAAAAGTTCATCTCCCATATTTAAAGCAGCTAATATAGTGGCATCCCCTGAGCCTAACTTAGAATTATTTTCCATTAAGGTGCGAATACGTTTGTCCACAAATTTGGCTACCATATGTAAATACTCGTCATTTTCTTCACCTTTTAAATTATATTCCATACCATTTATTTTAACTGTTATAATGTTCACTAAAACACCCTCTTAAAGATTATAGTTGTTCTTATTTTATCATAAAACCTTTATGAAATAAACCAAAATAATAAAATACTGCTATAATTCCCACTGTTTTCTTGATTATTCTCTAGTTTAACCTACTTTCCTCGAAGTCAATAAATATTAACCTTTAATATTTATGTAAAAAACTTTTATAAGCTATATAAAGTATACTTTAAAATTTTACATAAATCTTACATAATGAAATAATTATATATACTTCTTTATTCATATAAAAGTTCATAATTAATTTTTTACATAAAAAAGAAAAGTGACTAAATCACTTTTCTTAAAAATTATCCAATTAAATAATCAATGGTCATTTTTTATTATCAATTAATTAAATTTGTCTTAACTCTGCACCTAGCTTGTGCTCTAGTGCTCTTAAAATCTTATCATGAACTTTGTTAACTTCATTATCCGTTAAAGTCTTTTCTTTATTTCTATATACTATTGAATAAGCAATGCTCTTCTTACCTTCTGGTATTTGTTTACCTTTATATACATCAAATAATTTAATACTTTCTAATATGCTTCCGCCTTGCTTTTTAATAGTCTCCTCTATTTCTTGAACCAATATTCCATCTTCGACTAAAAGTGCTATATCCCTAGTTACTGCTGGGAATTTTGGTAATGGAACATACTTCTTATCAACTTTAGCATGTTTTAATAATAAATCTAAATTTAACTCAGATATATAGCATCTTATATCCATATCATAATTGTTTGCTACATCAGGATGAATTTCACCTATAACACCTATATATTCTTTTCCTATATATAGTGCAGCAGTTTTTCCTGGATGAAAGCTTGGATTCTCTGATTCTCTCTTAAAGCTTACACTTCCGATTCCTAGTTCTTCAATTACATTTTCAACTACTCCCTTAATATCTAAATAGTCCATATTTCCATACATTGAAATTGTAATTATATTTCTTTCTTCTGGAAGCTTATTTTCATCTTCATTAGGTATATATATCTTTCCTATTTCAAACAATCTTGCTTCTTCATTACTTTTACTATAATTTCTTGATAATGCCTCCATAGCAGATGCTAATGTAGTAGTTCTCATTATACTAAAATCTTCACCTAGAGGATTTTTAATTGAAATAGACTTTCTTAAGTTACTATCTTCAGAAACTAATAATTTGTCAAAAATTTTTGGGCTTACAAAAGAATAGCTTATAGATTGATTTAATCCACTATTTATTAATGAATCTACAACCTTTTCTTCAAGTTTTTGTTTTTCACTTTTTCCACTTTTTGTAGCTTCACACAATGCTATTGTAGAAGGTACATTATTATACCCGTAAATTCTTACTATTTCTTCTGCAATATCTTCTTTAATATTAATATCACTTCTAAAAGTAGGAGATTTTACAACTAATATATCTTCCTTAATTTCTGTAGCTAATCCTAATCTATCTAAATACTTCTTCATGTCTTCTTTGGATATATCAATACCCAAAAATTTATTAATCCAATTTGAATCTACTTCTAAATAATGCGGAGTTTTAGGCTCTGGATAAACATCTATTACTCCTTCCATTACTTCTCCTGCATTTAATTCATTTACTAATGAAGCAACCCTAGCTACTGCTATTTCACATAAATTAGGATCTAGATTTTTCTCAAACTTAGTTGAAGCTTCTGTTCGTAAATTTAACTTCTTAGATGATTTTCTTACATTGATGCCATCAAAGTTTGCACATTCTAGAATAACCATTTCAGTGTCTTCTTTTATCTCTGAGTTCAATCCTCCCATTATTCCTGCAAGTCCAACAGTTCTTTCTCCATCTTTAATACATAATATATCACTATCTAAAGTTCTTTCTATTTCATCTAAAGTAGTAAATTTTTCACCATCTTTAGCTCTTTCAACTACTATAGTTTTGCTTGCTATTTCTCTTGCATCATAAGCATGTAGTGGTTGACCAAGCTCTAACATAACAAAATTTGTTATATCAACAATGTTATTTATTGGTCTAACTCCTGCCTCTAATAGTCTTTCTTGCATCCATTGTGGTGATGGCTCTATTTTTACATTTTTAATTCCTTTTAGCATAAACCTTCTGCAAAGGTCATCTTTTACTTCTACATTATAATCATCTTTAACATTTTCACTACAAGTAGAAGTATATTCTAAATTAGGCATTTTATAAGTAGTTCCTAATGTTGCTGCTGTTTCTCTTGCTATTCCTATAACACTTAAACAATCTGCCCTATTTGATGTAATTTCAAATTCTATTACTGCACTTCCTATATTAACTACTTCTTTTATATCTGCTCCTATTGGAGTATCTTCTGGTAGTATCATAAGACCATGAACTGGTTTATCTCCTGCTATTCCAAGTTCCTCTTCTGAACAGAACATCCCATTAGATACTACGCCTCTTAATTTACCCTTTTTAATTTTAAGTCCACCATGTAATGTTGACCCATGTAATGCTACAGGAATTATATCTTGTTCCTTCATATTTGTAGCTGCAGTTACTATTTGAATTGGTTCTTCAGCCTTTATATCAACTTGACAAACCACAAGTTTTTCTGCATCTGGATGTCTATCTATTTTTATTATTTTTCCTGTTACTACTTTTGAAATCTCTTCTCCTGAAACAACTAGCTCTTCTACCTTAGAACCAGATAGCGTTAGTCTATCTGACAACTCCTTAGGGGAAATATTTATATCAACATAATCTTTAAGCCATTTAACTGGAACTTTCATTGGTAATCCTCCTTTAACATTTTATTAAAATTGATTTAAAAATCTCATATCACTTTCGTATAATAATCTAATATCATCAATTCCATATTTTTGCATAACCATTCTATCAAGACCAAATCCAAAAGCAAATCCACTATAAACTTCTGGATCAATTCCACAATTTCTTAGAACTTGTGGATGCACCATACCACATCCTAGTATCTCTATCCATCCACTTCCTTTACAAACTCTACATCCTTCGCCATTACAAACAAAGCAAGTAGCATCCATCTCTGCTGAAGGTTCAGTAAACGGGAAATGATGTGGTCTAAACTTAGTTTCAACATTTCCAAACATCTTCTTAGTAAATAGCTCTAAAGTTCCTTTTAAATCTGCAAAAGTTACTCCTTTATCTATAACCAATCCTTCTATTTGATAGAATATTGGTGAATGAGTAGCATCAGCTGCATCTGAACGATAAACCTTTCCTGGAGCTATCATTTTTATTGGTGGTTTTTGATTCTCCATTGTTCTAATTTGTATTGGGGAGGTTTGAGTTCTTAAAACTACATTATCATTTATATAGAAAGTATCTTGTTCTCCTCTAGCTGGATGGTCTTTAGGTATATTTAATGCTTCAAAGTTGTAATAATCCTTTTCTACCTCTGGTCCTTCTTCTATAGAAAATCCCATTGATAGAAATATTTCATTGATTTTTTCTAAAGTTAAATCAAGAGGATGTCTATTGCCTATAGTTTGTTTTTTTCCTGGCATAGAAATATCAATTATTTCACTTTGTAGTCTTTTTTCTTTTTCTTTATTTTTGATTTCTTCAGTTGCCTTAGCAATAGCATTTTCTAATGTTTCTCTTACGTCGTTAGCAACCTTACCTACAAGTGGTCTTTCTTCTGGTGATAAGCCTCCCATTCCTCTTAATATTTGAGTAAGCTCTCCTTTTTTACCTAAATATTTCACTCTAATATTTTCAAGTTGAACCTTCTCAGCGGCAGTTTTCAATTCATCTAGAGCAGACAGCTTAATATCTTCTAATTTTTCTCTCATTTTAAAATCTCCTTTCATATTTTTCTTATAATTAATAATTATTACCTTTTATTAATTCTCAAATAACAATGATTAATTAAAATTCTTAGACAACATTAATTTCATTGAATAATCTATATCTTTTAACATAAATTACTCTAATATATATTTGAAAAAAAAAAAACCGCCCCTAAAAAAGGGACGGAATATCCGCGGTACCACCCTAATTGGACTATAAAATAGACCCTCTTAGTAAATTTATCGATTTTAATCGCTAATCATTACTTATAATGTTTTAATAAAAACCTATTTTCACAATTAGAACTCAAGAGTGAACTTCAGCATAAATTTATCATATAAAGGCTTTCAATCTATGACCTTTACTCCCTGTATGTAACCTTATACCTACTCTCTCCTTCACAGTTTAAGATATTTAATTTTTAATTTAAAACCTATTATACCTATGTTTGTATAAAATTTCAATACTATTTAATAACATTTTTTTGTCTTACAGTCTCATACATCATAATAGATACAGCAACTGATGCATTTAATGACTCTGCACCGCCAGGCATAGGAATTTTAACTTTTTCATCAGAAAGCTCATATATTTCTTTACTAATTCCCTTTCCTTCATTTCCCACAGAAATAATGCATTTACCGCTTAAATCTATATCATAAAAGTTGTTATTTGTATCAAGAGAACTTGTAATAAGCTTATAACCTTTATTTTTTAACTCCCTAACAAGGCTTAAATCCTTGTCTTCTATAATAGGAATATTAAATATAGATCCCATAGTTGAGCGCAAGGTTTTTTCATTATATACATCTACTGTACCTTTAGTTAATATAATTCCTAGTCCATCTGCTGCATGAGCAGTTCTTATAATTGTACCTAAATTTCCTGGATCCTGCACCTTATCTACTAATACATAAAATCCCTCACAGTATTTTAAATTAAGGACTTTATTCTCCACTACCGCAATTGCTCCCTGTGGTGTTTCAGTGCTAGTTAAGGTCTTAAAAACTATATCACTTACAATATAAATCTCAGCATTACATTCATGTACGCTTATATATTTTTCACAGTATTCTTTATCTGCATTTTCATTTATAAAAATATATTTTACATTAAAGGATGACTTTAATGCTTCCTCAATAAATCTAAAGCCTTCAACTAAAAAAGCCTTATTTTCTAATCTATGTTTCTTTTCTTTTAATTTCTTTATTTGCTTTATTAGTGAATTCTCTTTGCTACTAATATATTGCAAATTATCTTCTCCTATCTTACTAACTTTTCTATATTATTTAGCTCTTGATTACCACCAATAGCTACAATTATATCATTAGCCTCAATAATTTCATCAGCAGAAGGAGAAACGTCTATTTCATTATTTCTCTTTATTGCCATAACATTTATTCCATATTCTGCTCTTAAATTAAGATCTTTTAAGCTTTTTTCATGCCATTCTTGTGGACTTACAATCTCAGCAATGCTAAAGTCTGGTGATAGTTCAATATAATCTAATATATTTGAAGAGCATAAATTGTGTGCAACTCTTACTCCCATATCTCTTTCTGGAAATATAACTCTGTTTGCTCCAATTTTATATAGTACTTTAGCATGAAGTGCATTATTAGCTTTTGTAATGATATGCTTAACGCCTAGTTCTTTAACAAGTAGCGTAGATAATATACTGGCTTGAATATCTGAACCTATACTTATAATAGCAACATCAAAGTTTCCAACTCCTAATGCTCTTAAGCTTTGCTCGTCATTTGCATCAACTTGAACTGCATGAGTTACCTTTTCTGATATATTTTGTATAACTTCCTCATCAACATCAACTGCCAATACATCATTTCCTAATGAGTATAATGTTTCTGCTACAGATGTTCCAAATCTTCCTAATCCAATTACAATAAATTGCTTTTTAATCATAATTTCCACCTTCTACCCAACTAATATTTTATCTTCCGGATACTTTATAGCTAAAGCTTTCTTACGTCTATTAATTGAAATTGCTAAAACTAATGTTAATGGTCCTAATCTACCAGCATACATAGTTAAGGCCACAATTATCTTTCCTATAGCACTTAACTTTTGAGTTAATCCTAATGTGGATCCAACTGTTCCAAAAGCTGAAGTTGCTTCAAATATATAATATTCAAAAGGTACGCCAGTTTGATGCTCCGTAATAGAAAGAAGTATTGTTACCGTTATAACTAAACCTAAGGCTATAATCATAACTGAAAACGCCTTATAAACCGTATCCTTACTTACTTTCTTTTTAAATATCTCTGTGTCTTCTCGACCTTTAATAACTGATTTAACTGTCATATATAATATACCAGCAGTCGTTGTTTTTAGTCCACCTGCTGTTGACCCTGGTGACCCTCCAATAAACATCAATATAATACTTAAGAAAATGGATGGTATAGTCATATCTGCTAAAGATATAGAGTTAAATCCTGCTGTTCTAGGACTAACTGATGCAAAAATTGATGCTAATATTCTATCCTTAAAGCTCATTCCTTTCATTGTAGCTTCATTTGAAAATTCAAATAAGAAAAATAAAATTGCACCACCTATTATCAATGCAATAGTCATAGATATTACTAATTTTGAATGAAGTGATAACTTTTTGATATTCTTGTAATTATATATCTCATTCCAAACATAAAATCCTAATCCACCTGTAACTATAAGAGCAGATATAGTAGAAATTATAACTACATTTCCATTATAATTAATTAAACTATTAAAATTACCCATTAAATCAAAACCTGCATTACAAAAGGCTGAAACAGAATGGAATATACTATAGAAAATCCCTTTTAAAAATCCAAATTCAGGAATAAATTGAGTGCTTAATAAAAGTGCTCCTAATCCTTCTATAGAAAAAGTAAATATTAATATGTATTTTGCTAATTTAACTATACCTTGAAGAGAAGTCGAATTCATAGCTTCTTGCATTACTAATCTCTCTTTTAGGGTAATTCTTTTACCTATAATTAATGATAACATAGTAGCAAAAGACATAAATCCTAAGCCTCCGATTTGAATAAGCATCATAATTACTGTTTTACCAAAATAACTCCAATGGGTTCCTGTATCCACTGTGATAAGTCCTGTTACGCATACTGCTGAAGTAGACGTAAATATGCAGTCTAAAAAAGGCGTATATACTCTAGCATTTGTTGATATAGGCAGCGCTAATAACATTGCACCTAAAAATATAATAACTGCATATCCAATGGCCAATACCTGCATAGGAGTAAATTGTCTCTTTTTTAAAACATCTTTCATTTTTAATTCCACTAAAAACACCTCAATTCTCTCTGAATTTAAACTATAGTCATTTTCATTATATACTTTTTTTTTAGTATATTATAGTATTTCCATATTAATATTTAAAATTAGTTTATAATACAAAAATGTAGCCTATGGCTACATTTTAAAGTTAATATTTAATTAAGCTTCTAGTTGTTTTTTAGCAACTTCAACTAATTCTGCAAAAGCTTTTGGATCATTAATAGCTATTTCAGAAAGCATTTTTCTGTTGATGTCTACTCCTGCAAGTTTCATTCCATTCATGAATCTTGAGTAAGAAAGTCCATTCATTCTTGTAGCCGCATTTATTCTTGCGATCCAAAGTTTTCTAAAATCTCTTTTCTTTAATTTTCTTCCTACATATGCATTTCTTAATGCTCTTATAACTGACTCATTTGCAGTTTTAAATAACTTGCTTTTTCCACCATAGTATCCTTTTGCAAGTTTTAATACTTTTTTATGTTTTTTACGAGCGTTAACAGCTCCCTTTACTCTTGCCATTTAAAATACCTCCTAGTTCACCTTCGATTATAAGTATGGTAATAATTTTTTCATTGCTTTTTCTTGTGAAGTTGAAACATATCCAGTTTTTCTAAGATTTCTCTTAGTTTTTGCGCTTTTCTTAGTTAATATATGGCTTCTGAAAGCTTTCGCTCTTTTTAACTTACCTGTTCCTGTCTTCTTGAATCTTTTTGCTGCACCTCTATGAGTTTTCATTTTTGGCATTATAAGATCCTCCCTCCAGAATTACGCTTTTTTAGGTGCCAAAACCATAGCCATGTTTCTTCCTTCTAGTTTGGCAGGCTTCTCCACTACGCATATATCTTCCATTTTTTCCAAAAAACTTTTTAATATCTTATTTCCTACATGAGCATAATCAGCTTCTCTGCCTCTAAATCTTACGGTTACTTTTACCTTATCCCCATCCATTAAGAAACCTCTAGCTCTTTTAGCCTTTATAGAAATATCATGTTCTTCTATAGTAGGGCTAAATCTTATCTCTTTAACATTAACAATCTTTTGCTTTTTCCTANNTGTTTATGCTCTTTTAGGAGCTAATATCAGTATCATATTTCTCCCCTCTTGTTTAGCAGGCTTCTCAATTACATACACATCTCCAAGCTTTTCTACAAAAGAGTTCAATATTTGATGTCCTACATGTGAGTTTTGAACTTCTCTTCCTCTAAATCTCACAGTAACTTTAACTTTGTCTTCGTCTAATAAGAATTTTCTAGCATGGTTTGCTTTGATTTCAATATCATGGTCTTCAATAGTGGCATTCATTCTAACTTCTTTTATGTTTATGATTTTTTGCTTTTTCTTAGCTTCTTTATCCTTTTTCTGTTGCTCATAAACATACTTACCAAAGTCCATAATCTTGCATACTGGTGGATTTGCATTTGGAGAAATAACTACTAAATCAAGTTCCTTCTCTTCTGCAATTTTTAGGGCTTCCTTAGTTGCTAAGACCCCTAATTGCTCACCATCATTGCTAACAACTCTTACTTCCTTTTCCCTTATATCTTCATTCATTATAAAGTCTTTGTTTTTACTAATAGTTTTCACCTCCAGGTGTTATAAAATTATATAAATAAGAGGGCGACAAATGCCGCCCTCTGTAATACACAAATTCACTTTACAGTTTAACCTTACTAGCTTAACTGTAAGGTGAGAAACGGCTGTTTCTTCTTTAATTAATAACATTATTCATTTATTCAACAAGTAGTATTATAATATATGTTTTTCTAGTTGTCAACAATTTTAAGCTATATCTTTATATTATTTTTAAGTTGTGTGCATTTTGCACAATCATCGCAGAATTCTACTCTTTCAACAAATACATTTTTAATAGTTTCTATTAATTCTTTATTTCTGGAATTTTCCACACAATGTATGACTATTTTTTTAGGAGCAGAAGTAATTAAGCCACTTATTATTAAATCCTCTGAACTTACTTTTGAATTTATTCTGCTATCATAAAGTTCATTTATTAAGTTATTTAAGATATCATTTCCAAGTTCATCTTTCACTAGATAATCTCCATCTTTATCTATCATAATATTAACTTCATTTATCTTACTTTCCTGAACATCAACAAAATATTTCAATAGCTTAATGAATTCATTATATTCTTTTTCTATCATAAACTTTTCAACTATCTTATCTATTATACTTTCTAAATCATGTGCTATTTCTTTCATTCTAAAAGTTAAAAAGCCTTTAATATTCACCTCATTGTTATCCTCTAAACAAAGAACAATTTTATCTATGATTTCATTCTTTCTATTCATATAATATATCATATTATCATCTATTCTGCTGCTTTCATTTTCAAATACATCAATTATCATATTTTTTACTTCCTTTATATCCTCACCTCTTAAAAAGTAAAAATTCTCTGATAAATATTTTGAAATATTTTTCTTACAAAACTCCTTTATAACAACTTTAAAAAGTACAGTACCTATATATAAGTTAAACATTCTATGAAACTTCTCATCAAAATTCTCATCATCACAATAAACTTTAACAATATGAAGATTGTTTTCTAAGCTTTCTGAAATACCTACCGTTACATTCTTTAATTTAAAATAATTTCTGGCATTTCTTATCTCATCTATTATATACTCTTTGCTATCATCCTGTATTAATGTTAATAATAACATATAGCTCACTCCTTTATAACATGGCTTAATTACCACAACTCAAAAGCTATAACTTGTAAATTAATTTTTAAAATGCTAATATAATTTTAAAAATTATTTGTCTATCTTATTATGCGTTTTCTTACAATGGATATGCATTAATAATTTAAACATTTATCGACATTCGAATTGAGGTGATAAAATGAAACTTGCTATAGTAGACTTTAGGATTTCTAATAGTGAAATAAAAGCCTTACAGACTTTAGGTTGTAAAGTTTTAAAATGTCCTCCTAGCACTAAACTATATGATGCTGTATGTGGTCATCCAGATATGCTAATTCATACTATTTCAAAAAGCATGTTAATGACACACCTTAGCATGGACAAAACTTTCATCAATTTATTACAAAATGATTTTAATTTTGATGTTATATTTTCTAAAAGTGAGCTAAATGAAAAATACCCCTATGATATTACTTTAAATGCAGTAAATCTAAAGAAGTATTTTATACATAATATTAAATATACTGATGAATTTTTATTGAAATACATGACAAATAAAACTCTTATTAATGTTAAACAAGGTTACACTAAATGCTCTACTGCAATAGTTAATAATAATGCAATTATTACTAGTGATAGGTCAATTGTAAGAGCTTTAAAAGAAACAGATGTAGATATATTGTTACTTCCTCCTGGGGATATTGAACTCCCTGGACTGAATTACGGTTTTATAGGTGGTAGTTGTGGTCTATTAGATGAAAAGCACTTGGTTTTTTATGGAAATCTTAAAAATTATAAATATGGCAGTGAAGTATTGGCATTTTTAGATAAGCACAATATAACCCCTATTTATCTTAGTGATAATAACTTAATTGATAGAGGTAGTATTTTCTTTTTAGATATCTAAATTTATTTGTATGTTTTTCTTTTAAAAAGGATTTTACATATAAATATAAAATGAAATATTAAAAGCATATAAAGTTGATAGGAAATATGTACATATTTCCTAAACTTATGGGATTATTATTTATATTAGAAAATATTTATTTTATATATAGTTAAAAAGAGAGATAAAATACACTCTTAACATTAAGGGTAATCAATTTATTTTTATATCAAGCCAAAAAAAGCATTGCTATTTAGCAATGCTTTTTTTTGGAGGCGCCACCCAGATTTGAACTGGGGATAAAGGCTTTGCAGGCCTCTGCCTTACCACTTGGCTATAGC
>NZ_DDOV01000079.1 GCF_002341865.1 Clostridium sp. UBA2485
TATTGATGCTTTTAGTATTATAATTAAAACTATTGCATTCACAATTCACAATGCAAAATTCACAATTATAGATATTTCTCAGCAATAGCTGAGAAATTTAGAATTGATTCTCTTTAAAATTACACAATAACTTCCTATAAAAAACTAGTAATTATATTACTAATAAAAAATCTGTTAGAGAAATTAACTTGATTAAAAGTAAATTCAACATCAATTGTCAATTGTCCTTTGCCAATTTTTATTGGTTCTAGATATAGGGGACGGTTCATTACAAATTATAGAATGAACCCTCCCTTACTTATACAATGTACAATTATTGATACCTCTTTTTTATAAGGGAAGTTTTGAATTGATTTATTTTTGAAGTTACATAGTAAATTCTTATAAAAAAACTAGCAATTGTATTGCTAGTAAAAAAAATCACTAAAGAAATTAATTCTTAAAGAATTAATTTCCTCCTTAATTGTGAATTGTGCATTTTGAATTGTGTATTATATTATAAAACTATATTCTTACCAATATATGATTTATATCTTCGCTAACCTTAATTCTTTCATCATAAACCCATTCTTCATCAAAATTTAAGTTAAAAGCTTTAGAAAATGAATAATATAAATTTATTTTTTGATAATAGGTTTCTAGTTCATACAGATCTTTAAATTTATATGTAGGTTTTGTAATCTTTTTACTCTTAGAAATGAATATTTCATCCATATAATAAAGAAAACAATTCATAATATCTCTATTACTCACATCAAAAGGTATTTTTAAAAGTTTCCATTGAATTGTTTCGTCTAATTTATAATTTTTGATACTATCTAAAATAACTAAATATTCTCCTATATCCATCTTTCTATAATAGGGTATACTTTCTTCCATAGTGCTCCATAGTGCCAATTTTTCCCTTAAAGGTAAGGTTTTAATTTTTAAAATTTCTTCACTTGGTCCCAAAACTGCTGATTCTATAAGTTCATCTTTTATTTCTAAATTATCATTAATAAATTTTTGTGTATTACCATAAGAAGCTACGAATCCCTCATTATAAATTCCCTTTCTTCCAGCTCTTCCTGCAATTTGTTTTACTTCTTGAGAATTTAAATATCTTACTTCATTTCCATCAAATTTTTTAATTTCGATAAACACTATTCTTCTTATAGGTAAATTTACTCCCATACCAATAGCATCAGTAGATACTAGCATATTACTTTCGCCATTTATAAACTGTTCATACTGCTTCCTTCTAACCTCCGGCGGTAAATCTCCATATATCATACTTGACTTTATTCCTAAATTTGAATAAAAGCTTCCTAATTCTAAAACTCTTTTTTTAGAAAATACTACTAGAGCATCTCCTGGTTCAACATCTTTATAAGAAAACTGTTTATACTCCACAGTAAGAGGTATGTTTCTTTTATATTCCTTTATTTCATACTCTTCTCCACAGTCCTCTAATATATCTATTAATAATTCTTTTGAATTTATAGCACCACAAATATGTATTTCCTTACAGTTTAATGCTAATAACGCTCTAGTCCATGAAGCTCCTCTCTGATCATCATTTATCATCTGAATTTCATCTATTATAGCTATTTCGTATTCTTCATTTATATTTAGTTTCTCTATAGTACAGGAAATATGTGCGGCTCCTTCAATTATAATTTCTTCTTCACCAGTTATTAAATTGCATTTAACTCCCTCTTTATTGAGTCTTTCATAATTTTCTAAAGCAAGTATTCTTAGCGGAGAAAGATAAATACCCTTTGAAGACTTTTTAAGTCTTTGTATTGAGTTGTAGGTTTTTCCTGTATTTGTTTCACCAAGGTGAAGATAAAACTTTCTTTTAAGTTTTCTTACTTCCTTATACTCATCCTTAGGGTTTAAAGGAAAAATATCCTCAAATTCCTTAGCCACTATTTTAGGAATATGCTCCGTAATAAGAAGTCCCATAATTCCTGATTTAATATATGCTCCTTCTTTCCCTTTCACTATATCTTTAAAATTAAAACTTGTATTATTTTTATAATTATAATCCTGTAAAAGCTTTTGCGACGCATAATTTAATAATTCTAGATATTTATTGTAAACTGTTTTATATTCTTTAACATCTAATCCATTGTATTCATTTAACATTCTAAGTTTTTTTCTTATAGCTGCTTCATGTTCCCATAGATTATGAGATTTGCTATGTTTTACTATATTCTCAATATGATTAAACTCACTTCTTATCTTCTTAAAATTTCTTTCTGCTGCTTTATTTTTCATGAGATTTGGGGTAAAAGATACTTGTGATTTCAGTCATGAGAGGAATTTACCCCAAGTTCACCTTCCTTTCCCATAATAAACTTTTTCTTATATCAAGTAATTTTATCTTCTTATAATTTGCACTTCTATGAATTATCTCTCCATCCAATTTTCTTAAATCGAAATATCCACTGCTCCTTCTTCCAAAAATAAAACATTCTTTTCCATCATATTTAACCTTGTCAAATAATCTAAATCCTTTTACTTCATATGGAGCTTGATTTAATTTCTTTTTACCGCCTTTAAGTATGTTAGCTTTATGAATTTGTCTATTATGTTTTCTTACTTGTTTTATATAATAGCAATAATCTAAAGGTTTAACTAAAGGATTTTCACTTATACATCTGGCATCAACTCTATGTTCTTTAGATAGATTGTTTTCTATCCTTGTAGTTTTAGTTATATATCCATAAGTCATTTTTACATTAGGATATATTTCTTTTAATCTATTATAAAAGCTCCATCTCATAATACCAATAAATGCAGCATCCTTAAAACTTTTCCCTCTTTTTAATTTTAGTTCCAATTTACCTTGATGATATTTTTTATGGCAAGTTTCACATAAACATATAAGATTATCTGGACTATCTCCTCCTGTTTTCCTAGATTCTATATGATGAACATTTAATATATTGTCTTTTGATTTTCCTTTACAATGTTGACACTTATGTCCATCTCTAAATAACACATATTCCCTAATATTCCAAAATCCAAGTTGTTCACCTTGTTGATATTCTTCACCTTGTATATCTGGATTTTAATCTTTTGAATATCAAACTGGGCAGTTTCAACAATTATCTTTGATATTGGCAACATTTTATATAACTTATTTATTATATTAAAATGAGTATTTATTTTATTTTCTATGGATGGAGCTAACCATCCTTTATTTTTACTTCTTACTCTATTTTGAAATCTAGCTTTTCTGTATCTTAATCTATTTCTTCTAGTTCTTCTATTTTGCTTTCTAGTCGATAATAAATCCACTATATCATTTCTTAACTCTAATTCTGCTGAAAATAATTCCTGTGTTTTAGTAGTTGCTGATAATCCTATCATTTTACTTCCACAATCAACACCTAAATTAATTTCTTGTTTATACCCACTTGAGCCATATAATAACTGTATAGTAAATGGTTCTCTTTTAATTACTTTTGCTTTGCCTTGCTTTAATAATTTTCTAGCCTTACTAGGTTTGCATGGCATTAATGGTTTTCCTTGATTATTTAATACG
>NZ_DDOV01000012.1 GCF_002341865.1 Clostridium sp. UBA2485
TCAACAATGAAATTAAAGTATTGGAAGAATATCAATGGATTAATAAATGTGGTTCAAAGGCACGTAAAAAGGCTATATGTGATGCTGAACTTGCATATAAAAAATTTTTTAAAGGTGAATCTAAATTTCCAAGGTTTAAAAAGAAGAATAAATCAGATGTTAAATTATATTTTCCTAAAAACAATAAAGGGGATTGGAAAGTATACAGACATAAAATAATGATACCATCATTGAAGAATGTAAGATTAAAAGAATATGGATATATACCAACAAATGCAAATGTTAAAAGTGGAACAGTATCTAAGAGTGCTGATAGATATTACGTATCAGTATTAGTAGAAACTGATACTGTAAACCTAAATATTTCCATAAATAATGGTATTGGCATTGATTTAGGATTAAAAGAGTTTGCAGTTATTTCTAATAGAACTTTTAAGAAAAACATAAATAAAACTGTAACAGTAAAAAAACTAGAAAAGAAATTAAAACGTGAACAAAGAAAGCTTTCAAGGAAATATGAAAGGTTAAAATTAAGAGATAAAAATAAAAAGGAGGAAGCTACTAGACAAAATATCCAAAAACAAATAGCTAAGGTACATAGACTTCATCAAAGGCTGTCTAATGTTAGAACTGATTATATTAATAAAGTAATATCTGATATAGTGAAACAAAATCCAAGTTTCATAACTATAGAGGATTTAAATGTTAGAGGAATGATGAAAAATAAGCATTTATCTAAGGCAGTTGCAGGGCAAAAGTTTTTTGAGTTTAGAACTAAATTAACTAACAAGTGTAATTGGATGGGTATTGAATTAAGAATTGTAGATAAATTTTATCCTTCAAGTAAATTATGTCATGAATGTGGCTGTATTAAAAAAGATTTAAAACTTTCTGATAGAATTTATAAATGTGAATGTGGTTATGAAGAGGATAGAGATTTAAATGCAAGTTTTAATTTAAGAGATGCTAAAATCTACAAAATAGCATAAATAAGTTATTGTAGATATGTACGGATGGCTAGTTCGGAATTTACGACTATGGAGTGTTATATCAAATGAAAGTAGTTCTATAGAACAAAATCAGACACATTGAAGTAGTAAAAATCTTGGTATGGGTATATTTGTCCATATTTTGAGTAGCAGGAATTAATATGGATATTAAAATAGTTATGGAAAGTGTGGATTACATTAAAAGTAAATTAAATTTTCAGCCTGAAATTGGAGTAATATTAGGTTCAGGACTTGGTGATATGGCAGATACAGTAGAAGAAAGAACTGTAATAAAGTATTCTGAAGTACCTAATTTACCAGTATCTACAGTACAAGGTCATGCAGGACAATTTGTGGTTGGAAAACTTAATGGTAAAAATGTTATAATGATGCAAGGTAGATTCCATTATTATGAAGGATATGATATAAGCACTTTAGCATTACCTATATACATAATGAAAAATTTGGGAGTTGAATCATTAATAGTTACAAATGCTGCTGGTGGAGTAAATACTTCATTTGTACCAGGAGATTTAATGCTTATTAATGATCATATTAATTTTTGTGGAAATAGTCCATTAATTGGAAAAAATGATGATAAGATTGGACCAAGATTTCCAGATATGTCTGAAGCATATTCAAAAGATTATATTAAGCTAGCACATGAAGTTAGTAGTGACCTAAACTTAAAGTTACAAGAAGGTGTATACATGATGTTCTCAGGTCCAACTTATGAAACTCCATCAGAAGTGAGGATGGCTAGAATTTTAGGTGCAGATGCAGTAGGAATGTCAACAGTTCCAGAAGTTATTGCAGCTAGACATTGTGGAATAAAAACTTTAGGAATTTCATGCATAACAAATATGGCAGCAGGAATATTAGATCAGCCATTAAATCATAATGAAGTAATAGAAACTTCTGCTAAAGTAAAGTCACAATTTATTAAATTAGTAAAAGAAATAATAGCAAGAATGTAATTTATATTAGTTAAGCACTTCCTTTTAAACATTAAAGGAAATGCTTAACTAAAAAACTTTGGAGGGAAATATGGAATTATTAGAAAAAATTAATAGTGCTAGAGAATATATTCTAAATAAAGAAAATAGAAAAATTGACTTAGCTATAGTACTTGGAAGTGGTCTAGGTGGAATAGTAAAGGACATAACTAATACTACTATAATTAAATATAAAGATATTCCAGGATTTCCTGAGTCTACTGTAAAAGGACATGCAGGGGAAATGATAATTGGGGATTTAATGGGGAAACGTATTCTTGCAATGAATGGCAGATTTCATTATTATGAAGGATATTCCATGGAGACTGTGACTTTCCCAGTAAGAGTAATAAAATCTTTAGGAATTGATAAGATAATTATTACTAACGCTGCAGGAGGCATGAATCCAGAATTTGAGGCTGGGGATTTAATGCTTATTAATGATCATATTAATATGATGGGTGATAATCCACTAATAGGTAAAAACTATAAAGAATTAGGGCCAAGATTCCCAGATATGTCTAATGCTTATGATAAAGAATTAAGAATTATTGCTAAGAATGTAGCAAGTACACTAAATATAAAGCTGCAGGAAGGTATATATTGCCCAGTAACAGGTCCTACTTATGAGACACCATATGAGCTTAGAATGTTAAGAAAAATAGGCGGGGATGCAGTGGGAATGTCCACGGTACCAGAGGTTATTGTGGCTAATCATATGTCTATGAAAGTTTTAGGAATATCTTGCATTACTGACATGGCAATAGCAGATAATTTGGAGCCATTAGATCATTCAAAAGTAGTTGAAACAGCAAATAGAGCAATGAGCAAATTTATATCCTTAGTAAAGGAAATAGTAAAGAACATGTAACTTAAGGAGGTGGAATATTTTTATTGGCATAAAATTTTATTGTGCACGATAGAAATAATATACTATGAGAATGTACGATTTAATATTAAAAAAGAGAAATAATGAAGAATTAAGTACTGAAGAAATAAATTTTATAGTAGAAAACTATACTAAGGGAACAATACCAGATTATCAAATGTCAGCTATGCTTATGGCAATATATTTTCAAAAAATGAATGCAAGAGAAACTGCTGATTTAACTATGGCTATGGTTAATTCAGGAGATATTATAGATTTGAGTCCTATAAGAGGAATTAAGGTTGATAAACATAGTACTGGTGGAGTAGGAGATACAACTACATTAATACTTGCACCTATGGTTGCAGCACTTGATATTCCAGTAGCTAAAATGTCAGGAAGAGGTCTAGGTCATACTGGTGGTACAATAGATAAACTTGAGACTTTCAAAAACTTTTCAGTGGCTATCAGTGAAGAACAATTTATAAATAATGTTAATAACATTAAAATTGCTGTAGGTGGTCAAACTGCTGATTTAGCACCAGCAGATAAGAAAGTATATGCACTAAGAGACGTTACTGCTACAGTAGACAATGTCTCATTAATTGCATCTAGTATAATGAGCAAAAAAATAGCTTCTGGAGCAGATTGTATTGTTTTAGATGTAAAGGTTGGAGAAGGTGCCTTTATGAAAACAGTAGAAAATGCCCGTGAATTAGGAACTGAGATGGTTAAAATAGGAAAGTCTGTTAATAGAAATACTATAGCAGTATTATCAGATATGGATCAACCACTAGGTTTAGCAATAGGGAATGCATTAGAGGTTGAAGAAGCTATAAATACACTTAAAGGCAATGGTCCTAAAGATTTAGAAGAATTATGCTTAACATTAGGGAGCCATATGGTAGTTTTAGCAGAAAAAGCTAAAGATGAAAATGAAGCAAGAGAGATGCTTAAGGAAGTAATAAAAAATGGTAAAGCTTTAGAAAAATTTAAGGAATTTGTTAAAGCTCAAGGTGGAGATGAATCTGTAATTGATGATGTTTCAAAACTTCCTAAAGCAAAATATGTAATACCAGTTTTAAGTCCTAAAGCTGGGGTTGTTGAAAAAATACATGCTGAAAAATTAGGAATAGTTGCTATGGAACTTGGTGCAGGTAGAGCAACTAAAGAGTCAATAATAGATTTAGCTGTAGGAATTGTTTTAAATAAAAAAAGAGGAGATAAAGTTGAAGAAAATGAAGTTTTAGCATATATTCATTCCAATGATGAAAGTAATATAGAAAAAGCTAAAGCTGGAGTTATTAGTAATTATGTTATATCTCCAAATTATGAAGATAATATACCGTTAATATATGATGTAATAAAATAGTTAAAAAGCTTTCTGTATTGCACAGAAAGCTTTATTTTTTTATAAAAATAAAGCTTGGATAAAATAAAGGATGAAAATTTATTATATAATTTAAAGCTATATTAGATATTTAATAAAAAGATTTTATTTGTTAAATACACATAGTGATTAAATTATTAATTTTTACAACACATAGACAAATAATAGATTTAGCTGATTAGTAACAATTTTAAGTAATATCAATTTTTATTAAATGTATTAACTTTGTACAGTATTTTTTTGTATTATATAAATTTTAGTGAATTCTGTGATAATATTCTTATTTTAGGTAAAAATAAGCTTAGATAATTTTTACTTAAGGAGGATAACAATGAAAAAAAATAAAAAAACTCTATTGAGCTTATTATTAAGTTTTACATTATTAAGCCAGTTCTTAGTTATTCCAGTAAAAGCTGAGGAGAAAAAAAATAAAGAAGCAGCTACAAATGCTGTAGAGGTTGATGCTAAATCAGCATTATTAATTGAACCTTCTAGTGGTAAGGTAATTTTTCAAAAAAATCCTAATGAGAAATTTGCACCAGCATCTGTTACCAAAATTATGACTATGTTATTAGCAATGGAGGCTATAGATTCTGGTAAGCTTAAATTAGATGATAAAATTGTTTGTAGTGCTAAGGTAAAATCCATGGGTGGAAGTAGCATGATACTTGATGAAGGTGAAGTTAGAACCGTTGAAGAGATATTAAAAGGTATAGCTATTGCGTCTGGAAATGATGCTGCGGTAGCAATGGCAGAGCAAATAGGTGGTACAGAAGAAGCTTTTGTTGAAATGATGAATAAAAGAGCACAAGAATTAGGAATGAAAAATACAACTTTTAGAAACTGCACAGGACTAAGTGCTGATGGACATTTAACTACAGCAAATGATATTGCTATTATGTCTATGGAATTATTAAAGCATCCTACCATATTAAATTATTCTTCAATTTATATGGAAACTATAAGTGAAGGTCGTAAAAGTCCGATAGAATTAGTAAATCATAATAAATTAGTAAGATTCTATGAAGGCTGTGATGGACTGAAAACAGGATTTACAGAGGAAGCAAAGTATTGTATTTCCGCGACATCTGTAAGAAATAATGTAAGAATGCTTGCAATTATTATGGGTTCTCCAACTTATAAAATAAGAAATGCAGATGCAAGTAAACTTATGACCTATGGATTTGCCAAATTTGAAAGCAAAGATGCAGTTAGAAAAGATGAAGAAATCGAAAGAGTAGCTCTAAATAAAAAAGGAGATAACTTCTTTATAGCCAAAGCTAAAGACAATTTAAAAGTAACAATGGAGAAAAATAGTGAAGAAGAAATAGTGAAAAAAACTACTATAGATACCACAAGAAAGCACTATAAAGAAGGTGACATTGTAGGTTATTGTGAGATCTATGTAGGGGATAAGTTATTAGGAAAAGTAGAGTTATATAGTGATAGAGAAGCAAAACAATCTGAATTCTTTAAAAATATTAAAAATAGTATTTCTGATTTGTTTGATAAAGCAATTTAAGACATGTAAAATAATTAATAAAAGATACCGTACAATAATCAGTTGTTTTATAAAAAATATTAAAGTGAAATCCTAGGCATTATGCCTAGGATTTTTACTTTAATAATGAATTTTAACTATAAAGATGCTATAATACTAGAGAGAAATTATTTTAGAAATTAATGTGTTTTTATATAATTGAGGATTAATAATACTACTCAATATACTCTTGCAGTGAATTCTCAGCGAAGCCTGAGAATTTTTCAATTGCCTTATTAAAAATAATAAATTTTTTAATTAATATAGTACATAGAACACAGTAGTTTAAACTGAATAATAAAGTATAACTTAAGGCACTGTAATAAAATAATTAGTTAAAATGAAAGAAATATTTTTTATCAGATGAGAAAGAAGGTTCTACTAATAGAGATAATATCATTGGCTTTTGATGATATATGATATGCAAAACTTAACATGATGACTAGTTAATTTTTAAAAGATGCCTAATATAAAAAAGGAGTATTCTTATGGCATTAAGTATTAAAATAACTAACTTTGAAGGTCCTTTTGATCTATTGTTACATTTAATTAAAAAGAATGAAATGGATATTTATGATGTAAAAATAATGGAAATAACGAACCAGTATTTACAATATTTAAATGATATGAAGGAAATGGATTTAGAAATAACTTCAGAGTTTATTGTTATTGCTGCTACACTTATTGAAATTAAGTCAAAGCTTTTATTACCTAAGCCTAAAGTTGAAGAAAGTGAAAATGAAGAAGATGCAGCTAAGGAACTTATTGAAAAGTTAGTTCAATATAAAAAATATAAATTAGCTTCTGAGTTTTTAGCATCTAAACAGAGGGAAACAGGGGCAGTATTTAGCAAAAAACCAGAGATAATTGAAGAAAAAAACAGTAAAAAAGAAAATCCATTAGATTTACTTAAAAATGTAACAATGTTGGATTTATATAATTTATATAATGAACTAATAAATAATTATGTGAACAAGATGAATATAGGCTCAAATTTCCAAGATAAGATTCAAATAGAAACTTTTAAAATTGAAGATAAGATGGAAGAGTTAAAAAGTTTAACATCCTCTTCTTCAAAACTTTATTTTACAAAGCTTATTCGTAAATATGAAAGCAAAACTGAAGTTATTGTTACTTTTTTAGCACTGTTGGAATTGATAAAGTTAAAAACGGTGAAGGTTATACAGGAAAAAAATTTTTATGATATATACATAGAAAGGATAGAGGATAGTGAGTAAATATGATAATAATCAATTAGAAATAGAAGAAGTGTCTCATAAAAAAGTGTATTATTCCATTATAGAATCATTGCTTTATGTTAGTGGAGATCCATTAAGTGTAAATACTATAGCATCTATAATAGAGTGTTCTGTAGATTATACAGAAAAGCTAATGAAAGAATTAATGAAATTATATAGAGAAGAAGAAGTAAGAGGAATTAAAATAATAAAAAACAATAAGGAATATCAATTTGTAACTAAGCCTCAAAACTCTGATTATATTCAAAAATTACTGAAAACTAATGTAAGGCAATCTTTATCTCAAGCAGCTTTAGAAACTTTAGCTATAATTGCTTATAAACAGCCAATTACGAGAGTAGAAATTGAAGAGATTAGGGGAGTCAAAAGCGATAGAGCAATTTATACTCTTATAGAAAAAAATCTAATTAAAGAAACAGGAAAAAAAGAGGTTGTAGGAAGACCTAATTTATATGCTACTACTGATGAGTTTCTAAAACATTTTGATTTTGGAAACATAGAGGAAATTCCAAGTCTAGATAGTTTTGAAGATGAAGAGTAAAAAGAACCATGGAAACATGGTTCTTATATTTTATCATTGTTAGACCTAGGATTAAGGCTGTTGAGGTGGTTGAGGTGGTTGTGGAGGTTGATGTTGTTGTTGTGAAGTATCTTCATTACCTTCGCTATCATTTTTAAATAGGTCTTTAACCATATCAAATAATTGAGGAACAGTATCAATTATTTTATCATAAGTATTGTGGTGATCAACAGATAGTAATCTTATAGAGTCACCTTTAACTACTAAAAATCCAACAGGTTTAATTGTTACCCCTGCACCAGATCCTCCTCCAAAAGGATGTTGAGATGAATTACTATTTCTTACACTTTCAAATTCTGTACCTCCACAACCAAATCCAAAGCATACCCTTGATATAGGAATTATAACTGTACCATCATAAGCCGTTACTGGCTCACCTACTACAGTATTGACATCAATCATGTCTTTTATGTTTTCCATTGTACTTTTCATTAAATTTTCTATTGGATGATTTTCCATCTATGTCTCCTCCTTAATTTGTAGTTTTTTACATTGATGTAACATATTTTCATCTTTAATACTTTTATTGATTATATAGTAGATATATATAAGTTTTGCAAAATTAAACAAAACTATACCTTTTATTTCTAAGTTTATATAAGACTTATTATATTCAGCCTTTATTTCAGTATTAAAATCTTTAACATAAAAAAAGTGATTTAAGATTCCATAAGTAAGAGAAGAAGCTTGATGAAGGAAACCATAGATTATGGCAGTTGCTGCAGCATCTTCAAAAGAATAATTTATTTTAGTATATAGTTTAATAATAATTTTATATTTATTTTTTCTTAAATTACTTAGTATTCTCTTATAATGGTTAATGGTAAGCTTTTTACTGTGAATTTTATCCTTATATTTAAGCTTTTTATTTACTTTCTTAATTTTAGCCCTGTCCTCTTTTTTATCTAAATTAAATTGTTTATTATAAATCCATAATTGAAAATTTTTGTTTAAATAAATAAGTTTTATTTTTAGAGGAATAGGTAATAATAATATCATTGTAAAAATCAATAATAGTATAAAAAAAATTTTCATAAATTATCCTCCAGTCTATTGTTAATATTCTAGCCATAAGAGGGAAAGTTATTCATAATTAGACTTAAAATGGTAATTAATTATTCAATTGAGGTGATACAATGAGAAAGTTCTATTTAAGATTTATTTCTATGGTTTTAATATCATTAATCGTAAGTTCATCAATGTCTTATACCTGTTATAGTAAGGAGTTAAATGTAAATGCAGGAAGTGCAATAGCTATAGATGGCAACAGTGGAAGGGTAGTTTATGAAAAAAATGCATATTCTTCAATAGCTATAGCAAGTACCACTAAAATAATCACAGCTTTAGTAGCTCTAAACTATGGAATTTTAGATGAGGAGTTTGTTATATCAAAAAATGCTGCCAGCATAAGAGGATCAACTGTTGGTTATAAGGAAAATGAAAAAATAACACTTCATGAATTATTATATGGACTTATGTTTAAATCCGGTAATGATGCGGCCATTGCTATAGCAGAAGGAATTTCAGGATCTGTAGAAGAGTTTTGCAAATTGATGAATGAACATTGTTTGCAGATTGGATTGATAAATTCCCATTTTGAATCTCCTCATGGATTAGATAGCATGTATCATTATTCTACAGCCTACGATTTAGCAATAGCTACTAAAAAGGCAAAAGAAATTCCTAAATTTGAAGAAATAGTTTCTTCTAAATCTATTTCTAAAGAGCAATATAATTTCACAAGAGATTATCAAAACATAAATAAATTACTATATCAGATGCCAAACGCTAATGGAGTAAAAACAGGGTATACAGGAAAAGCTGGAAAATGTTTAGTATCTTCAATAAATATGGATGGAGGAGACATTATAATAGTGACTTTAAATTGTACTCCAAGATGGGAAGAAACTAAAAAAATATTTAATTATGTTAAAGAAAATTATGAATATAAAAAACTATTTTCAAAGGGTGAGTTAGTTAAGAAAATAGATACTCAAGATGGAAAAGAACCTTTAGAATTATCTGTAGATAAAGATATAAACATGCTTACAAAAAAAGGTGAAGAACTAAAAGTAGAAATAAAAGCTCCTAATACCTTAAAAGCACCAGTTAACAAAGATGAAATGGTAGGATCAATAATCATAAGTGATGAAAAAGAACAATTATTATGTGAGCCTTTAATAACTAATAATCATGTAAATAAGAAACCTTTTTATAAAATACTTAAAGAAAAAATATTTGATTAGATGCAGGAGTTTATAACAACTATTCTTTTGCTTTTAAAATTTAATATAAAAATAGAGCTTAGATGAAAAGAAGGATTTCTTTTCACCTAAGCTTTTGTTTTTTTAGTTTAATATAATACAAAATATCACTAGTGTTTAATTATTAGATATAAAAACCTGTTGATAATAATATTAAGTATTAAACTTGAAAATTTAACATAATTTAATAAATAAAAATAGTCAGCAAATTTGTTTTAATATAATTACCCACAACCATAAAAAAACAAAGAAGGAGCTGACTATCTATAAATAATTATATCACTATTTTTGAAAAATTATTAGACATGATTAACTGGAATACTTTGAAAAATCAACTTACAAGTTAGATATTAACTATAATACTACATCAAATCATTTAAAAACTCACCTCTATTTTCATTTAGCAAAGTTAGATAGTTTAAGAGATATCAATGATTTTATGCACTCAGATTCTAAATTAAAAGAGTTTATAAGAAGTGTTAGCTTAGGAACTTTATATAACTATAATAATTATATTGATTATAATGTATATGTTCCAGTATTAAATGAGCTAATCTCAAGTGCTTTAGATAAGTTTCCTGTAAATGAGAAACTTAAAGGGTTTGGAAACATAAAACTTATAGATTCTTCAAATGGATTAAGCAGAATCTTAAAATTAAAAATTTTATAGGTCATAGTCTTAATGCAGTTATGATGCAAATTATCTCTGCAATAATAACATTCATAGTATTAAAACTAATACAAGATATATGAAAAACAACTTTAGATTTATTAACAGTAAAAAGATTAATAAAGCACTTACTTACAAAATTAATGGATACCAGTTTATTTTGTTGGAGTAAATGGTTAGGCAGTTAATATATACTATAAAACCATATAATTCCATGTATGCTATAATATTAGGCAAGTTCTGCCCTTTTTCATAGGAGTAATATTCCTTATATGATTAATTTAACAATTTATTTGTAAAGATTATTAAATTATAAAAAGTTAATAGAAGTATTTTCCAAAAGTTAAACACTAGTGATATTTTATAATTGATGATATAATATCCGAAAAGACTAAGCTCTTGCCAAAGGATACAAATGTTATAGAAAAATGTTCTTTTCATAATTCTCATTTAGAAGGTAAAGTTGTTTACGGTCATTAAATTTTAGTTTATTTATTATCATGTGATGATTTAGTACTTCCCTATTCTATAGATATATGATAAAAGTACTATGAGTAAAATTGAAATGCCCCAAAATTTAATCAAATCACTTCCACCCCTTGAAAATGAAGGTTATGTTTTGTGTGATAGTTGGTATAGTTGTAAAGATATATTCAAAGAATCCAAGAAAGCTGGATATAGTTATATAGGAGCACTAAAAACAAATAGAGTTATCTACCCTAAAAATCACAAAAGATTAGGAATTAAAGTCCATAAATTTGCTCAAACGTTAAATATAGATGATTTTCACCTTGTCAACGTTAGAAATAAATAATATTATATTTACAACTATGCTGGCAATTTAAAGTATATAAAAAATATTTCTATAGTTTTTAGTTATCTTAAAAAGAACTTAAAAAAGCTAAAGTAACTCAGATTTGTAATGAGGCATGAATATATACAAAAGAAATCATAGAAGAATTATCTTATCATACAACAAAGTTATATAACATTATTAACTATAATTTAAGAGAAAAGGGTGTTAAAAATTATTATGATATAGAAAAAGAATATAAAAGCAACTGGCATTGTGATTTTTTGCATAGTCATACAAGACAACAGATGTTTAAAGTGTTAGAAGAGAATTGGAAGTCTTATTTTGCAAGTGTTAAAGATTTTGGAGCTAATCCAAGTAAATATAAAGCAAAACCAAGACCACCTAAGTTTAAAAATACTGATAAAAATAAGAATGAAATTATTTTTACTAATCTTGCTATAAGACACAATGATGGATTATTAAAACTATCATTATCAAAAGCTATAAAGTCATTATTTAATGTGGAAAGTCTTAATTTTGAGGTTCCTAAAAAACTTCAAAGCATTATAAATTGGAATAGCTTACAACAAGTAAGATTTAATTATGACAAAGTTCAAAAATATTGGTCTTTAATTGTGATTTACAATAAAGAAGAATTAGCAAATAATAAAACCAATGTAATGGCTATAGATTTAGGATTAGATAATTTAGCAACATTGACTTTAAAAGATGGATTAAATCAATATATCTTTTGTGGGAAAAAACTTAAATCAGTTAATGCTTATACAAATAAGCAAATAGCATATTTACAATCAATAGAAATGTTTAAATATGGTTCTGATAAATTTAAAAATACTAAGAGAATTAATAAGATTAGACGGTACAGAAATAACTACATTAACGACTATATGCACAAAGTTAGCAAGTCTATAATAGATAAAGCTATTGAAAATAATGTTGGCAAAATAGTTATAGGTAAACTTAAAGGAATTAAACAAAATATGGATTTCAATAAAACCTTTGTTCAAATTCCGATACAGCGTTTAGCTGAATTAATAAGTTATAAAGCTAAATTGCAAGGTATAGTAATAAAGTTTCAAGAAGAAAGTTATACAAGTGGTTGTTCTGCATTTGACTTAGAACCTATAACAAAAAAGAATTACGATAAATCAAGAAGAGTAGTAAGAGGACTATTTGTAAGTGGTTACGGACTTATAAATTCAGATATAAATGGAAGTCTAAATATACTTAGAAAATCAGAAAAATGTATTCCTAACTTAGTGCAAACTATGAGGGATAATGGGAAATTGGACTCTCCCAAGCGTATAAGGGTTGCCTGTTAAGGTGGAAACTTAAATATCAAACTACGCTAAAAGAATCCTCGTGGTCTTGTACATGAGGTAGTCCAATATGCAAAATTTAGGTAAAGCAAATATAGAGGAGCTATAACGGGGAGTGTCGCTGAATATGAATAATTTTCAAAATTTAGAAATAGAGAAAATCATATTAAAATATTCTAAAAGAGGGATGAATATTTTAAAAAGCTATATCGATAAGGAGTTTTGTAAAAAAGCGATAGAAGAATTATTTCTTTGTAATCGAGGAACTATATTTATTATTACAGGATTTGTTAAAAATGGATTTGCTGAGACAGATGGTCCGATTGGTGCATTTTTTTTAGCTAAGGCTTTAAAAAAGATTAATTTTAATCCAATAATAATTACAGATGAATTTTGTAGAAATTTTTTTAATTTTAAAGAAAATTTAAAAGTAATTTACCTTAATAATGACTATCATTTATTAATGAACGAAGTCTCAGAAATTCTTTTAAAATATAATCCTGTAAGTATTGTATCTATAGAAAGATGTGGAAGAACAAAAAATAATAGATATTATAATATGAAAGGAGAAGAAATTTCTAAATTTACGCTGCCATTAGATGAGTTATTTTTACAATGTAATGAAGATGTCCTAAAGATTGGAATTGGTGACGGAGGAAATGAAATAGGCATGGGAAATTTACGGACAATTATAGAGGAAAAACTTAATATTATACCATCTATTATCGAAGTTCACCATTTGATAATATCAACAACATCGAACTGGGGAGCATATGGATTAATTGCTTATATGGAGTATTACACAAATATAAAATTGATGCCAGATTATGATGAAATCTATGAATATTTAGAATTTATTATTGAGCTTGGTGCAGTTGACGGCACAACAGGAAAATCTACAAAAACCGTAGATGGTTTTAACTCAAAAATAGAAATGGAAATTATTGAAAACTTAAAATATAATTTAACTCAATGTTCATCTTAAATAAGACTATTATTTTAAATGGATATTTATATAATAAATTTTCACTAACTACTAAGATAAAATTATTTCATAATCATACATAATGATGAATTAAGCACATTTATAGCAGTCGACATTATGAATTATTTTAACTATATAAAAATCACTGAAGTATAAAGGACTTCTTTCATGAAAATAAAATGGATATCAAGTAAAGAGTTTTAATGTCATAAAAAATATTTAAGTATGTTCAATTAACGTATACTTTGTACTTCAGTACTATGATAATTGCACTACTTCTGATAAATGATTAATAACTGAATAAAATAATGGTGTTGTTAAAAAATATTAAATGATAAAAAGAGATTAACTAATGGCAATTATACCCCAACGATGCATTAAAAGTGAATGTGGTTATATATGAGTAACACCAATTCAAAGCCAGTAATTTTATACGACTATCAGGGCACTAGATCAAGCTCTTGCCCTAAAAAATTCTAGAGGAGTAATAGGGTTTAATTATTGTGAGCAAATATATAAACTTGAAAAAGAGCTTAGAGAACCTTATGCCTTGGTCTGATAAGATTTCTGAAAACATGAAAATTAAAGATAAGAAATAAATTGATCCTAGTAAAGCTTACTTTTGCCTTACTAGGATGTTTTAATACTATTTTTGAATATATTAAGGATGCTAAAACTTTGACGCTTACTTTAATATAAAGATAGAGCTTAATGTAATAAAAATATACAACAATATAAGACCAGAGAAAAAGAAAAGAGTTAATTAGGTGAAAATGAAATATAATTATAGTTTCTGATATTACTTATAAGGATATATCTGAAGGTTTAAAGATAATATTATACAAGTTGAATATATAGAATATTTTGTCTAATTATATACCTCAATGTCTAAAAAAAATAACTTTTATAATAAATATTATAAAAGTTAAACTTAAATTATAAAAAAATGGATATAATATAACCAAATAAGCACTAATTTAAGAAAAATGTAAAAAAATATAAGTAAATGACTATAAAAAATGAAAAAAAGATACATAAAGTGACAAAATAATCCATTAAAAAGTTATATAATAAGAAATGCAAAGTTATATAAATTTTTTTGGAATGTTTTGTAACAAAGGGAGATGTAGTAATGCTTACTTTATATTTTTAATAAGAAAGTTCTAAGTATATTTATGATATTTTGCATTATAATAGTTTGAAAATATAGCATTTACTTAATAAATGTCTTATTTGTATTTTAGATAGGCATAAAGAAAAATTTAATTGATCAAAGAATTGTATATTTACAATTGATTTGGTGTAATTGACTTTTGAGACATTTACGTATGCCCTTAGTTATATTTTGTGTCAGAATTTAATTATAACAAGAATTATTTATAAATGTTTTTTATTTTACTTAATTGTAAAATTATTACAGAACATTGCATTATAATAAGTTAATTAAATAAATTAAATGAATTAAAAAATATGTAGAGCTTTGAAGTTAAAAGATGGTTATATTATAAGGATAGTCTGAAGATTATCGATATCATTAAATTCATTTAAAATAATTTTAATGTTTAGATAATACTTTTATAAAATATTATAAAAGTTGATCAAAGTATTTTAATTAATGAATATTGTAAATTAAACTCAATAGAAAGGTGACGATATAAAAATGAATTTATTTTGTTTACCATATGCTGGTGGTTCGGAAAGTATGTATTATTCTTGGAGAAAATTTTTAGAGCCGTCTATAAACTTATATCCAATAAAATTAAAAGGTAGAGGAAGACGATTTAATGAAGATTATTATAGCAGCTTAGAAGAAGCTGTAGATGATATATATGATTATATGAAGAATATTATAATTAATGAAGATTACGCTATATATGGACATAGCATGGGAAGTTTATTAGCTTATGAATTATATTATAAAATTATCAAAAATAATTTAAGAAAGCCTAAACATATATTTTTTTCAGGATATAAAGCACCTAGTATGATAAGAGAAAAAGAGAATATATATGAATTACCTGATTATGAATTCATGAAGAGAATTATAGAAATTGGTGGAACTCCAGAAGAATTACTAGAAAATGAAGAAGTGTTAAATTTATTTATTCCTATAATTAGAAATGATTTTAAAATAATTGAAAATTATATTTATAAAGGAAAAAGTGAAAAAATAAAATGTGATGTTTCAATTTTAAATGGAAGACAAGATGACATAACTTTAGAAGAAATATTTGCATGGAAAAATCATGTAGATTTTAAATTAAAGTTTTATGATTTTGACGGCAATCATTTTTTTATAAATAGTAATGCACAAAATATAGTTAATATAATAAATAATACTTTAAGTAGCGAGAAAATTTTCAAATTAGGATAGATAAATAAGGAGAATTTTATGATATTAAATAGAAAGTATTACAATTTAACTCATTCTCAAAAGAGAATATGGTATATAGAGAAAGTTCATGTGAATTCTCCACTTCATAATATTGGTGGATGTTTAGAAATAAATGAAACTATAGATGTTGAGATAATGAAACAAACACTTAACTTTATAATAAATAATAATGAGGGATTAAGATTAAGATTTCTGGAGAAAAAGAATGAGCCAATTCAATATGTTGGAGAGTTTGAATATGAAACTATGGATTTTTTAGATTTTAGCAAAAGTAAAAATCCTAGAAAAGAATTTGAAGAATGGTCAGAAGGATTATTTAAAAGAAATTTCAAATTAGAAGATAATAAGTTATATTATTTTGCAATATATAAAATAAGTGAAAAGGAGTACGGTATTCTACTTAATATTCACCATATTATATCTGATGGATGGTCTATTTCTCTTATACAAAGACAAATATGTGAAATATATGGAAAGCTAATAAATAAAGAAGAAATCTGTATAGATGAATGCTATTCATATTTAAATTATATAAAAGAAGAAGAAGAGTATTTAAATTCAGAAAGGTTTATAAAAAACAAAAAATTCTGGAAAAATAAGTTTTCAGATGTGGCTGAAGAGTTTTTATATAAAACATCTAACAGTTTAGAGGGAAAAAGGCAATGTTTTAACATTGATAGTGAGTTATCAAATAAAATAAAGAAGTTTGCAGATGAAAAAAAATGCTCATTAAATACTTTCTTTATGACAATATTACTTGTTTACATAAATAAAATTACATATAAAAAAGATATAGTAATAGGTACTCCAGTATTTAATAGAACTAGTAGAGCTCAAAAGAATATGGTAGGTATGTTTACAAGCACAGTACCATTTAGATTTAAGTTAGATACTGAGGTGAAAATAGAAGATTTAATAAAATTAGTTAATAGAGAGCTAAAACTTTGTCTTTTAAATCAAAAATATCCATATGATCTTTTAATCAAAGATTTGGAGTTAAGTAAGGATGGTTATGATAGTTTATTTAAAATGTGTGTGAACTATTATAATTCAAAATATGATAGTGATATTGATGGAATAGACATGGAAGTTAAAGAGTATTATTGTGGAAACCAAAGTTACTCACTGCAATTAACGGTAAAAGAGTGGGAAGAAGGTAAAATAAAATTAAATTTCGACTATAAAGCACTAGAGTATGCTGATAAAGAAATAAAAATAATGTATGGATCCATTGTTAACATAATTATACAAATGTTAATGAATAACGATATTTTGGTTAATGAGGTTAAGCTTGCTGCTAAAGAAGAGATTGGTTATAAGGTATATGATTTTAATTCAACAGCTAGTTATTATCCTGAAAAAACAGTATATGAGCTATTTGAAGAGCAAGTAGTAAAAACTCCAAATAAGATTGCTTTAGAGTTTAAGGATAAGAAAATAATATATAAAGAACTTAATGAAAAATCAAATCAATTAGCAAATTACTTAAGAGAAAACGGAATAGACAAGAAATCAATTGTAGCAATTATGGAGACTCACTCAATAGAACTCATGATTAGTATTTTAGGAGTTTTAAAGACAGGAGCAGCGTACCTGCCTATTGATCCTAGTTATCCAATAGAGAGAATAAATTATATGCTTGAAGATTCAAAGAGTAGTACGTTGTTAACTAATTTTAAAGTAGAACAAGAAATTAAGTTTGCAGGAAATGCAATTAATATAAGTGATATAAATTTAGATGGATATAGCAAAATTAATTTAGCAAAAACTAATGATTTAAATGATTTAGTTTATATTATATATACATCAGGATCAACTGGAAAGCCAAAGGGAGTAATGATTGAACATCGAGGGCTCACAAACTATATATGGTGGGCTAACAAGATATATTTAAAGGATAACAATGAAGCAATGGCACTATATTCTTCAATATCTTTTGATCTAACTGTAACATCTATATTTACACCATTAATTTCAGGCAATAAGATTATTATTTATGACAGTGATGAAACAGAATTTGTTCTATATAAAATATTAAGAGAAAATAGGGTAGCGGTGGTGAAACTTACCCCTGCACACTTAACACTATTAAAGGATATGGATAATACAAAATCTAGCATAAAGAGATTTATTGTAGGTGGAGAAGACTTAAAGGTAAACTTAGCAAAAGAAGTTTACAATAGCTTTGGTAAAAATATAGAAATATTTAATGAATATGGGCCTACAGAAACGGTAGTTGGCTGTATGATATATAAATATGATGAGGAAAA
>NZ_DDOV01000099.1 GCF_002341865.1 Clostridium sp. UBA2485
CTCCAATGATCTATCTAAAATTTCAACCATTTCCTTTGTGGCACCTTTTTGAGGGCCAAATACCTGGGATGCACCTTTGGGACCTATAAGAGGATTTTTTACATCACAAGCTATTTCTACAGTTAAATCTTTAATTCTAGAATCAAGATTAGAAATATCTATCTTATGAAGTTTATAAAGTTCTCCTCCGCCTACATCTAATTCCCTTCCATTATCATCTAAAAGTTTTGCTCCCAATGCTGTGATCATTCCTGCACCACCATCGTTAGTTGCACTGCCACCAATTCCAATAATTAAATGATTAACTCCTTTATCTAATGCTGCTTTAATAAGTTGCCCTGTACCATAGGTAGTTGTAATTAGAGGATTTCTTTTTTCCTTAGTCACAAGCATAATACCACTAGCACTTGCCATCTCAATAATTGCTGTATTGCTATTTCCTAATATACCAAACTGAGCCGTAATTTTTTCCATTAGTGGTGACATCACTTCTACATCATAAATTTCACCATTTGTAGCTTCTATTAATGCTTCTAATGTACCTTCTCCTCCATCTGCCATAGGTACCTTTATACACTCTACATCATTTATAACTTTTTTAATACCTCTTTCCATAGCATCGCAGGCTTCCTTTGAGCTCATACTTTCTTTAAAGGAATCTGGAGCTAAAACAAATTTTAAAGTCATAAAACATCCTCCAAATTCTATAATATTCCATAAATAATTGTAGAAACAATAGTCATTATAAGTCCTATAATACTTTCATATGCAATTAAAGTAAATCTTTCATTGGTATCCATAAATACACTTCCTGCAGTTGCATGAAAAAAACTCCCATGTGGAAGATGGTCTAATACTGTAGCTCCACTATGAATCATAGCCGCGCTATTTAGTGGTTTAATTCCTAAGTTAATTAAAGTAGACCCAAACACAGAAGATGCCACTGTTGCTCCTGAAGTAGTTGATGCTGTAGCACCAGACATTAATATTCCTGCTATAGGCGCTAATAAAAAAGCTGGCAGTCCTAGTGTATCTACTATACCTATTATGGAGTCTTTTAGCTGCGAATTAGCTATTATTCCAGCTAACGCCCCTGTTCCTATAAGAAGTATTGCAACAGAGCTCATCTTTTCTAATCCCCTAGCTGCATAAAGTTTTAATTGCTTTGTTTTACCCATAACTATCGTTCCTAATATTGCTCCAAATGGTAACGCTATGAGTGGGTCAATGGATATATTCATTATAGGTCTTAACGCAAGTAAAAATATTGATATTAATGGACCTATGATAGCTGAAAAGAAACTAGGCATACTACCATCTCTATCTTTTCCTTCTGAAGATGCTATTTTACTTCCTTTGTTTATTAGTATTCTCGCTAATATACAAGTTACAATAAATCCAGCTATTGCAGGAATTATCCCTGAAGTTATAACTGATGTCAAAGGTACTCCTAAATTTTGTGATACTGAGATAGTATTGGGATTTGGTGATATTATATTTCCTGCTTTTCCTCCACCTATCATAGCAAGTAATATAGATGGTTTTGAAAAACCACTTCTAGCACCAATGGATAGTGCAATTGGTGCTACAGTTATAACTGCAACATCAATAAAAACTCCCACAGCAGTTAATACTAAGGTTGCAATAGATAATGCTATAAGGGCATTTTTATCTCCTATAGTCTGTACTATGGTTTCTGATATTTTAACAGCTGCTCCCGATTCTATAAGTACTCCTGCTAAAACTCCTGCGGATATAATTCTAAGTACTGCTGGCATTATATTTTTTGCTCCATCAATCATAAGATTAGTAGTTCCTTCTAGGCCTCCTCCTCCTAATAAGCCACCTATTATAGCTCCTAACATTAAACTATAGGCAGGATGAAGCTTTTTAAATATAAGAAATATCGAAATCGTTAATGCAATTAATGCACCTATGGTTGAAATTGTTATTTCCATAAATATATCTGATTTTTAAATATTAAATTAATTTTAAAAACTATAGAGATTAATAAAATTCTCTCAAAAACCAGATTCTTCACTTCCTTTCTAAAATAATATTTTAGCATTTTGCTATAGGACATTGTCAATCTGTATATTTTTCTTAATAATTAATAGTATTTAAAAAATACTTAAATACTATTAATTATTAACAAATAGTTATATAATATAATTAAATATTCTCAATTTATTTATAATATTTACTAACAACAATTTTCTTAAATATATAGCACAAGTAGTAATCGTTTAAATACATGTATATTTATAATAGTGTAATAAATGTAAGGAGAGATATGTTTATGAAAGCCTTAGAAGTAAAAAATGATATTTATTGGGTTGGAGCATTAGATCCTGATCTTAGAATTTTTGACGTAGTTATGTACACTCCTTTCGGTACAACATACAACTCTTATGTTGTTAAAGGCAGTGAAAAGACAGCTGTATTTGATACAGTTAAAATTAAATTTTTCGATGAGTACCTTGAAAGATTAAAATCTTTAAATGTAGATGTAGAAAAACTAGATTATATAGTTATAAGTCATACTGAGCCTGACCATGCTGGAAGTGTTGCTAAACTATTAGAAATAGCCAAAAATGCCAAAGTTGTAGGAAGTCCTGCTGCTTTAAACTTTTTAAAAAACATAGCTCATAGAAATTTTGATTCAATTACTGTGGGAGATGGTGCCTCTTTGAATCTTGGAAATAAAACTTTAAAATTTATTTCCGCTCCATTCTTACATTGGCCAGATACCATATATACTTATGTAGAAGAAGATAAATTATTAATAACCTGTGACTCTTTTGGCTGTCATTATTGTAATCCAGAAGTTTTTAATGATTTAAATCAAAATAATAATGACTATCTTGAAGCTTTAAAATATTATTTTGATGTAATTATGGGACCTTTTAAAAGTCACGTATTATCTGCTATTGGCAAAATTAAAGGCCTAAAAATAGATATGATTTGTCCTGGACATGGACCTATACTTAGAGATGAACCATTAAAAATAGTCAATCTTTATAAAATATGGAGCGAAGAAATTAAAGCTGGGAATGACAAGCTTGATGTAACTATTTGCTATGTTTCTGCTTATGGATACACAGAAAGTTTAGCTATAGAAATTAAGAAGGCAATTGAAGCTTCTGGAAGTTTTAATGTCCACACTTTTGATGTAATTCATCATGATATCAATGAAATATTAGATAAAATAAATATTTCTCAAGGAGTATTATTTGGTACCCCAACTATAAATGGAGATGCACTAAAACCAATTTGGGATGTATTAGTTTCATTAAATCCTCTAGTTCATGGCGGAAAAATAGCTTCTGCATTCGGTTCATATGGATGGAGTGGAGAAGGTGTTCCTAATGTCATGGAGAGAATTAAACAATTAAGACTAAATACCTTACCGCCACTTAGGGCATCTTTTAAACCCACTGATGAAGATTTAACTAAAGCTTATAGTTTTGGTGAAAGTTTTGCAGCAAGAATTCAAGAAAATATAAAAAAAGGTGTTAAGAATAGTAGACCTACTAGCAAAAAACGTTGGAAATGCGTAATTTGTGGAGAAATTTTCGAAGGAGATACTGCACCAGAAATTTGTCCTGTATGTGGAGCTAATTCTGAACAATTTGTTGAAGTTACTGAAGAGCTAATCACTTTTAAATCAGAAAGCAATGATAAATATGTAGTAGTTGGAAATGGTATTGCAGGATACTACGCTGCTGAAGCTATAAGAAAAAGAAATGTGATTTGTGATATCGAAATAATTTCTTCTGAACCATATCTAACCTATTATAGACCTGCTCTTTCAGATGGAATTGTAGATGTACTTGATGATAAAGATTTTTATATTTCTCCATATGAATGGTATTCAGAAAATAATATAAAATTAACATTAAATACTAAAGTAGAAAAAATTAATCCTAATGAAAAAACTGTATTAACTAGTGATAATGCTATTATAAAATATGATAAGTTAATTATAGCTAATGGTAGTAAAAACTTTATTCCTCCTGTTAAAGGCGCCGATACATCTAATGTATTCACATTAAGAGGATTAGATGACCTTAATACTATTAAGAATAAATTAACTAGTTCCAACAAAATTGTTGTAATAGGTGGAGGATTATTAGGACTTGAAGCAGCTTGGGAATTTAAACGAGATAATAAAGAAGTAACAGTGGTAGAATTTGCAAAACATCTGCTAACAAAGCAACTAGATACTCAAGGTAGTATTATATTAGAGGAAGCAGTAATTAACTCTGGAGTTAATGTGGTTTTAGGTGCTGCTGCTGAAGTAATAGAAGATAGAAATAATAAAAAGATTGTGAAGTTAAATAATGGTGAAGAAATTGAAGCAGATATGGTTCTATTCTCTGTAGGTATTGTACCTAATAAAACTATTGCAGAAGGTACAGACATCAAATTAAACAGAGGAATAATAGTTAATGAAAAAATGGAAACATCTATTAAGGATATTTATGCTTGTGGAGATATAGCAGAAATTAACGGAATAGTTTATGGAAACTGGCCTGCTGCTATAGAAATGGGGAAAACTGCTGGAGCTAATGCAGTAGGAGATAATAAAAATTTTGTTGGTTTCCAAAGCCCAATTAGTTTTAATGCTATGAATATAGAAATTTTCTCTTGTGGAACAATCTCTCAAACTGAAGGTAAAGCTTTAGAACTTAAGGATACAAAAAATAAAACTTATAAAAAATTATTTTTTAAAGATGATATAGTAATTGGTGGAATATTAATGGGAGATACAAGTAAATCTGTTAAACTACTAAATGCTATTGAAAATTATATGGCTCTAAAAGAAATATTGCAAGAAAACATATATTAGGTATATTCAAAAATAACTAGTCAGTATATATATTGACTAGTTATTTTATTTCATACAATTTAAAAAGGCAGCGACAATATCACTGCCTTTTTAAATTACAGTTAACATATAAAAATATCTATTTGTGTAATTATTAAGGGCATTTTACAAAAAACTCTTATACTTTATTAAATACTTATCATTATTTAATAAAGCTTTAGTACTATTTTCTTCTTTTATCCTATATTTTCATTTTGTTTTTTGTAACTCATAAATTGGAACTCATCTGCAATAACTTCAGATATAAATTTTCTTTGTCCTTCATGATTTTCAAAAACTCTAGTTTGAAGCCTTCCAGTTACACTTATCATACTATTTTTATCTAAGTATTCGCAAACAATTTCAGCTTTTTTACCCCATAATACTATTGGAATAAAATCTACTTGTTTTTCTCCAGACGCAGTTTTATATGGTCTATCCACTGCTAGCATAATTCTAGTGAAAACCTTGCTATTTTCATCCAGAGCTTTTATTTCTGGTTTTTTGGTTATTCTTCCAACTAAAACAATCCTATTCATAATTTCCCTCCAACTTACTTTAATACTAAATGAATTTTCATTAAGTATTTCTCATTTTTCTAAAATTATATCCATATTTTATCTTTATAAACATTATTAATATATTAATTAAAATTAAATTTTCTTATCTATAGTTTAGAAAAATATTTTTTTATTTTTTAGCATTTATTGAATAATATGATATTGATTATGACTATATATTTTATATAAGGCGTCTGAAATAAAATAACTAGCTAAAGATAGAAGGGATATTTTGTATGAGATAAGAAAGTATAATATGTTAATAGGTGAAGTTGTGAACAAATTATGCTGGACTAGTATACTAACTAGTTATTTTTTGGAGATACCTAATCAGTTATCTTAAGAAGTGGATATGTATATGACAACAAATTATATTACTGAATTCTTAATTGTATTACAACTCGTTTTTTGCCAACAAAAAAGCCTTCACTGAGAAGGCTTTTTTATTCGTAACAAATATTTTATCATGTTTTTTAAAGATTTATTAGGTATTATCTTTACAGTTAATTAATTTTTAGAATCTCTATTAAGTATAAAGCTAAATTCACGATTAACGATTTGGGAAGAATTGCTAAATCATCTTATAAGATATTCTAAATATTTTAATACAAACAAGTTCCTTTATATTTTAAAAAGTATAGGGTTTTAATTATGGGTTTAACTTTGAACATATAACAATTTTTGAATTAGTGTTTAAAGAACTTGTTTGTATTCCTATTTAGGGGGTAAACTTAGTGGTTATGGCGTACACTAAATTCACCTATTTAATTCAGTTAATAATTAACTTTATTAACTTTTTAAACATCAAGATAATCTCTATGGTTAAATTATATATGATAATGATTATCAATGTCAATACTTATTTAAAACTTTTTTTAATTATTTATAGAATTTTTATTTAAACTGTAGTTATGTGTTTATAATGTAAAAATATTTTAATTAATACCTTTCTTCAATTCATAATTTATAATGTAAAATTCACAATTATGGTTGAAATTAATTCTTTATGAATTAATTTCTTAGACTATTTTTTCTAACAATGTATTGCCACCTCTCTATAAGAATTGATTATATCACTTCAAAAATAAATAATTTTAAATTTCTCAGCTTTTGCTAAGAAATATCCATAATTGTGAATTGTAAACTGTGCATTGTGAATTTAATAGTTCCAACTAAAATACTAAAAAATGACGTTTATTTTGATATATACATTAGATTTAGGTTAAAGATATATGGTGTCTTTAACTATATATATCTGAAAATTCTATTTGAATTTTTTCTACGTTATAATCATGAGCACAATTATGTTCAATAATTTTAGGCTGTTTTTTGGACAATATATTTGGAAGTTCTACTATAAATTCACTACCATGTCCTTCTTTGCTTTTAACAGAAACTTGTCCACCATGAGCCTCAACAATTGATTTTACCAATGATAATCCTATGCCACTTCCTTCATGGTTTCTTGTAAATAATGGATCACTTTGAACAAATCTTTCAAATATACTCTCCTGCATTTCTTCTGAAATACCTATTCCATCATCTTTTACAGATATTTCTATAGTTTCTCCCTTATCATAAATACTTACCCATATATGCCCACATTCTTTAGAAAATTTAATAGCGTTAGATAACAAATTCAATATGACTCTTTCCATATTTTCTCTATCTATTCCAATTATTTTTTCTTCTATATCTGTATCAAAAATTAAACTTAAACCCTTGCTTTCAATATAATCTACTGTTGACATAGTAATATCCTCAACTACTTTCACTATGTCATAGTTTCCAAAACCCATTTTTAGATATCCAACTTCTATTCTAGTAATATCTATTAAGTTATTTATAAGTCTTAATAACCTATAACAATTTTGCTTCATTACAGATAAATATCTCTTAGTTGTTGATTCCTCTCCAACTAAACCGTTTTCCCTATGCTTATGCTGAAGCAATTGCACAACACTTAATATGATATTTAAAGGTGTTTTTAATTCATGAGAAACATTAGCTATAAATTCAGTTTTAAGTCTATCATATTTTAAAGCTTGCTCTAGCTTATATTTATCTCTTTGTGCATTCTTTCTTTCTGTAACATCATAAATAACTATAATAGCAGATAAGCTGTCTTCGAATATAAAAGGCGATGCCCCTACTTCTACCTCTAATTCAGTTCCATCAGCTCTCATTAAACTTAATTGTCTAAATTCTATCTGTTTTAATTCATTAAATATATGATCTCCCATTTCATACATTAAATGCTTATACTCATCTGGTATATATTTGGAAGCATTACTATTTATCACGTCATTCATAGATTTTTCATTAAGCATATTTACGAGTGATTCATTAACAAACGTAATTTTTCCATTATTGAGAATAGCTACTCCGTAAGGTAAAAATGCTAATAACCTTTTATAATATTCCTCATTTTTTATAAGCTTTTCTTCCATATGAACCCTTTTGCTTATGTCTTTAGCTATTAACACACTAAATTCTTCATCATTCTCAAAGAAGGACATTGAAAATATATCTCCATATACTTCTTTGCCATCATAAGTTTTAAGCTTAACTTGTGATATCGGAAGCTGACTCTTTGAATGATTAAGTTCAGAAAAAATACTTCTATAATCTAATTTTAATGTCGAATCAAAGGTTATTAAGTCGTAAAATTTTTTACCTATTATCTCTTCTTCACTGTTTACATTTAAAAAATGCTGTGCTTCTTTATTTGCAAAAATAATTTCTTCATCCTTTTTAATGATAATTATATTTGGAGAATATACCAAAATTTTTCTCATCATATCGCAGTTTAATGAACTGCAACTTTTTCCTAAATTCTCTATATCTTCTTTACTTTTATAAATATGTTGAAGCTTTTCATCCTCTTTTATTACCTTATTTATAGAGTTTATGTATGTTTTACTATTATACTGTTCCTCTTCTATTGATGAAATTTTCTGCATAATTATTATAAAAGCATTTTCTTCATTATACTTAATATTCCTAGATATAATACTAAACTTTCCCTTTTCTCCTGATTCAAAGATTATATTTTTTGTGACCTTATTTAAAATATTGTTTTTTCTTAAGGTACCGTAATCTATAACTATTCCGTCACTACTATCAATAGTCATAACTTCATATAGCAACTGCTTTTCTATATCTACAAAGTTATTGTATCCTATTAAGTTGCTAGCTATTGTATTGCAATATAAAAGCTTGTCATTCTCACCTAAAATTATTACAGCTTCTGATAAGAACTCAAATAACTCTATATCTTTGCTTTCTGTTAAAACCATATCCTCTCGGCCCCCACATAGTATTTAATTATATTACGACTATGAAATATCATATTTTTATAACATATTATATTTTACAATAAAATTAACAATGTACTTAGAAAAATTTTTATCTATTTTTCAACATTTTTTTCGCTGTTTATCGAAATTTGTATTATAATTATAGTATCGATATTTTAAAAAAATAATTTTTAGATTCAAATTTGTAGTAATATAAAAATATAATAATAAAAGTAGGAGTTTATATTATGAAAAAAAATAAGAGTATTAAGAAAATAATATTTATAACTTTATCTGTTTTATTACTGTGTTTAGGTGCAGTTTATGTTTATAGTTATTCATTATTAGATAAAATTAAAACAGTAGACTTTACCAATGACAAAAAAGAACTTGGAATAAATACTGAAAAAATTAAACCTAAGAATAATGATAGCGACGGTAACATTGATCATACTGAAGGCATTACTAATATAGCAATATTTGGTATTGATAGTAGGTCTACAGAAGATAAAGGTCGTTCAGATGCTATTATGATACTTACTGTAGATACAAAGCATAATAAGCTTAAACTTACTTCTTTAATGAGAGATTCCTATGTGAACATAGAAAATCGTGGATATGATAAACTAAATCATGCTTATGCTTATGGTGGACCATTATTAGCTATTAAGACTATCAATCAAAACTTTGGTACAGACATATCGGATTATGTAGCAGTTAATTTTGAATCAGTAGTTGACGTAATAGATTATTTCGGAGGTATTGAACTTGAAGTAACAGCTGAAGAAGCAGATCTAATAAATAAATATCAAAGTGATGCTTCTCAAATTACAGGTAAACAAGTAGATACTTTGTATGGATCTGGAAAAGTTAAATTAAGTGGTATGCAAGCCTTATCTTATAGTAGAATTAGAGCCTTAGATGACGGAGATTTTGCTAGAACACAAAGACAAAGAAAAGTTTTAGAAACCACTTTAAATAAAGCATTAAAGTCTGATGTAGCACAACTTCCAAAAACTATCTCTAGTATTGCACCTATGCTTACTACAAGCTTAACAAAAACAGAAATGATGTCTTTAGGAACTTCTGTACTTAAATCTGGCATAGCCTTAGAGCAACAGCGTTTTCCAGTGGATGGATATTGCAAATCTGAGATTATTGATGATGTATGGTATTTAAAATTTGATGAAGAAGAAACTGTAAATCAAATGATTGATTACTTATTCTTTGATATAGCACCAAAACCTAAGGATCCATTATTCTAAAAAAAGTGTGACAAATTGTCACACTTTTTAAACTCATCATTTAATTTTCTCTTCAATTAATAAAACCGTAGCTAAAAGTTACGGTTTTATTAATATATAATTAGCAAATATTAAATTGTTATTATTAACACTTTAATACAATTTTAAACTTTCAATTCTAATGATAATTATCTAGTATCAATTAACTATTGGCAATGTGTCAACTTTTTTATGTTGACATCTCTTACAAACTTTTATTTTGCTTCCGTCTTCTAAAGTTATATCATATAAAACTTTTATTCTTTCAGCTTTGCATATAGGACAAGTTCCTCTACCTCTAGATGGTAATTTCCATAATGCTTTTCCACGATATTGTTTTCCCATTTTAATTCCCCCACTTTACTTTTATAGTTTATTTTCTTTTCTATAAAATATTATTGCTTATGGGGTAATTTTATGACTATGATTTAACTATACTTTTTAAATAATCCATAAAATTTTCTCTTAATTCTTCTCTTTTTAGTGCATATTCTACTGTAGCTTGTAAAAATCCTAGTTTATCACCTACGTCATACCTTCTTCCGTCAAAAATATAGGCATACATATCTTCTTTAGATATAAGAGTTTTTAGTGCATCTGTTAACTGAATTTCCCCACCCTTACCTGGTTTCGTATTTTCTAAGATTTCAAATATAGTTGGGTTTATTATATATCTTCCCAATATAGCCACATTAGAAGGTGCTTCCTCCACTTTAGGCTTTTCAATTAAATCCTCTACTTTATAAAGTCTATCAGAAAGCTTTATTCCCTTAACTATACCATATTTATTAGTATCTTCTTTATTTACTTGTTGTACTCCCAATATTGTACAATTATATTTTTCATATTCATCTATAAGCTGCTTTAAACAAGGAGTTTTACTATCTACTACATCATCTCCTAAAAGCACTGCAAAAGGCTCATTCTTAGCAAAGATTTTAGCACAAGAAATAGCATGACCTAACCCCTTAGGTTCTTTTTGCCTTACATAATATATGTTTACTAAATTTGTTATATCATTTACTAATTTTAACAAATCTTCTTTGCCACTATTTTTTAAGTTCAACTCTAACTCAACAGCTCTATCAAAGTGATCTTCAATAGACTTTTTATTGTGTCCTGTTATTATAAGTATTTCTTCAATTCCAGCTTCCACTGCTTCCTCTATAATATATTGAATTGTAGGTTTATCAACTATAGGTAACATCTCTTTTGGCATTGCCTTAGTTGCAGGCAAAAACCTAGTTCCTAGTCCTGCTGCTGGAATAATAGCTTTTTTAACTTTCATATATAACTCCTCCTAAATCTATACATTCATGATTATTTTAAGAATTGTTAAATCACCACTTATATAGTATTTCCCTAAAGTAGCTGGTATTAATACAACTTCTCCACTATTCAGCCACTCTTCACTATTATTATAAGCTACAACGCCTTTTCCTTCTATACAAATGTATACATAAAAGCTTTCCTCACAACTTTCCTGTTCTAAAATATTATTTATTTCATATTTTTCCACAGAAAAATACTCCATATCCCCATAATTAATTTTATTATATCCTTTAAAATTTTCTTTACTTTCTTTTAACCGCTCTCCTACTATGTCTAAATTTATTACATCTAAAGCCTTATTTACATGAATTTCCCTTCCCCTATTATAATCATAAACCCTATATGTTACATCACTACTTTGCTGAATTTCCACTAGTACTATTCCATTTCCTATAGCATGAAGCAATCCAGCATTGACATAGTAAGCCTCTCCCTCTTTTACTTTAATTATATTTAAATATTTTTCCAGATCTCCACTAATTACTCCACTTTTAAATTCCTCTTTACTACAAGCTCTATTTCCAAGAATTATATTAGAACCTTCCTCTGCTTTAAGTATATACCATAACTCTGACTTACCATTTTCATTTTCTACAGCTCTAGCGTATTCATTATTAGGATGTACTTGTATAGATAAATTATCTTCTGCACTTATAAATTTTATAAGTATAGGAAAATTTTCTAAATCTATATTTCCTCCTAACAGCTTCTCTCCTTCAATTTCTATAATCTCTTTTAAAGTTCTTCCTTTATAAATTCCATTTTCTATTATACTTAATCCATTTTTATGACAAGATAGCTCCCAACTTTCACCTATATTTCCTCTAGGAAGATCTTTTTTAAACTTTTCCAGTCCACGTCCTCCCCATATCTTTTCAAAGTAAACAGGCTTGAATTTTAATGGATACATGCCCTCCCCCTTATAAATTGCTTACAACTATAAAACTAGCTTAAAGATTTTATTATTAGCACAATAATTATGGATATTTATCAATTTAATAATTTAAATAGGCTATCAAATCATATGATTTGATAGCCTATTAATAATATATTCCCTTATAAAATATAAAATTACTTGATAGACAGTTTTCTTTTTAGTTCTTTTTCATGACTTAAAATAGCATTTAATTCTCCACCTAATAAAATTATTATAGAAGTTATATAAAGCCATATCATTAAAACTATAATAACTCCTATGCTACCATAAATAGCTGAATAGTTATTAAAGTTATTTACATAGTAGGAAAACCCTAAACTTGAAATTATCCATCCTATAGTAGTGAAAATTGCTCCCGGCAAAACTTCTATCCATTTTAATTTTCTGCAAGGAATAAAATGATATATAGCCGCAAAAACAAAAGTCATAGACACTAATGAAAATGGATATCTGAGCAGATGGACATAATTAAATAAGGCCAATTCTATGCCTAACCACTTCTTAATTGCATCACTTATCATTTGACCAAAAACTAAAAAGCTCAATATAAATATAATTACAAATACTAGTCCAATCATAAAGATTACTGAAATCAAAAGTATTTTAAAATAACTTCTAGTTTCTTTTTCCTCATAAGCTCTATTTAGCCCATATATTATAGCCCTAAAAGCTCTAGATGCAGTATATAGGGTAAATATAAGTGAAAAAGATAATAATTCACTATTTCTTGTTAGTAATACTTGTTTTACTGTATTTTCAACCAATACATATGCCTCTGTAGGCATTATGGTTTGAAGTGCCACTAAAACATTATTAGCATCAAGTGAGCTATGTCCTAAAAGTGTTAGTAAAAATATTAAAAAGGGAAAAAAGGAAAGTAGCATATCGTAGGCTAATTGAGAAGCCAAAGCCGATACATTATGCTGCTTATACTTTAAAATCATTTTGATTATATAATTAGTTATACACATAACACACTCCTTATCTAGAAAAGCTGTCTAAAACCATTAAATAAATTAAGTCCTTATAATATAATGATACTATAATATATTTTTATTATAACATTCCTAAATTATTCTTATAGTATAATAAAGACATTTTTATAATACTCTTGGATAGAATAGTGTGGTGACTTATAAATAAACTATCTAAAAAGTTAATTTATAACTAATTAACTACGCCATTAAATATTTCAATTGACAACTTAAAATAATGCACAATTCAAAATTCACAATGCACAATTAAGGTTAAAATTAGTTTAATTAAACTAATTTCTTTAATAGATTTTTTAATAGTAATACAACTCCTAACTTTTATCATAAAAACTAACTATATCACTTTAAAATAAATCAATTTTAAATTTCTCAGCTTCTGCTGAGAAATATCCACAATTGTGAATTTTACATTATGAATTGTGAATTCAACAGTTTTAATTGTAATACTAAAACCATAAATATTTTACATATATATTAATTTTATAACCAGTATATATAAGTTTTAGTTGTTAATTTTTAAAGGGAGAGATTTATATGAGATTAGCCTTAGCACAAATTAATATGGCTTGGGAAGAAAAAGAAAAAAATTTAAGATTATGCGAAACTTTTATATCTGAAGGAAAAGCTAAATCTGTAGATTTAATTCTTTTTCCTGAAATGACTTTAACAGGTTTTACAATGAATACAGAAAAATTAGGAGAAGATGATAATTTCTCTGTAAAAAGAATGAAACTTTTTGCAAAAAAATATAATATCGCCATTGGTTTTGGTCATATTGAAAAAGTATTATTAGAGAATAAAATTATGGGGAAAAATATTTATTCAATAATTTCAAACAATGGTGAACTATTAACTAGTTATAGTAAAATTCATCCTTTCTCTTTTGGTGAAGAAAGTTTTCATTATATAAGTGGAGAAAGAATAAATACATGTAATATAGATGATATAACTATTTCACCTTTTATTTGCTATGATTTAAGATTTCCTGAAATTTTTCAAATAGCTTCTAAAAATTCTCATCTCATCACAGTAGCAGCTAATTGGCCTGAAAGCCGAATAGAACATTTTAAGATATTACTTAAAGCAAGGGCTATTGAAGCTCAATGCTATATTGCAGGAATAAATCGTGTAGGAGAAGGAAATGGATTAATCTATAATGGTTGGTCCATGATAGTGGATCCCCTTGGAAGAGAATTATGTAATCTTAAAGACATAGAAGGACTGTTAATAGGAGAAATTGATAAAAAATTGGTTAATGAAGTAAGAGAAAATTTTAAATTAAAAAATGATAGAAAAGAAGAATTATACTATAAATTATTTAAAGAAACACTAAAAGATTAAGTATAAGAATTAAAAATGAAGAGTTGATCCGCAAATCAATTCTTCATTTTTATTTTTTATAAGTATTTGGTATTAGATTTATATCATACATTAAAAATTTTATTACTAATTATTCTTACATTTCAATCATATACTTAATATAAAATACAAGTTAGTCTTTAAAAATGACTTTCGGTCATAAATATTAGTATTTACTTAAATTATGGTTATACATATTTAATCTAATATTTTAAAAATATAATAATATTATTTCCTTAGGGGGTATATGTAATGGAATTTAAGGATAATTTTGAAAGAAAAGCAAAGGAGACAGTTTGTAAAACTGCAATAAAACTATTGGATAAAAATCCTGAAAAAAATATTGATAAACTATTTGGTATAGTTAAAAAAGCAGCTAGAGACGAATTTAGTAAAAAAATAGTAGAAGATGTTTATGATATGTATTCCACCTCTCCACAAATTCAAGAATTTATGGTAGATATTTTAGAAAATACTAATAAAAACTGTTTAAAAAAATTCTTTACTAATATGGTAGGAAATGCTCTTTGGTACGGTGTTCCTAAAAGAGAATCTTTAGGTGAAGATAACAATACTAAAATTCCTTTTACAATTTTAATTAGTCCTTCTATGAGGTGTAATTTAAAGTGTACAGGTTGTTACGCTGCTAATTACAGTAAAAAAGATGATATTCCTTTTGAAGAAGTTGATAGACTAATTAAAGAAGCTAGAGATCTTGGAATATATTATATAGTTGTTCTAGGTGGCGAACCTTTCTTCAATGAATATATGATAGATATTTATAGAAAGTACAACGATATGTATTTTATGCCATTTACAAATGGAAGCTTATTTAATGAAAAACTAGTAGATACACTTGCCGAGCTTGGAAATGTTATGCCTATGCTTTCTCTTGAGGGAGATAGAGTTAGTACAGATAGTAGAAGAGGCATTGGAACCTTTAATTCTGTAATGAAGGGTATGGATTTATTAAAAGAAAAAGGTATACCTTTTGGTGCTTCTGCGGCTACAGCTAACAATAATATAGATTCTGTTACTTCAGAAGAATTTATAGATATACTTATAGAAAAAGGTGCTAGAATGATATGGTATTTTATGTTTATGCCTATAGGTGATAATCCACTAAATGATATGAAGTATATGCTTTCTCCAGAGCAGCGATTGAAACTTGGTGAAAGAACTAGAAATATAAGGGGCAGTAAAAAAATATTTCCTATTGACTTCTTTAATGATGCACCTTACGTAGGTGGATGTATTGCTGGTAAGTATTACTGCCATATAAATTCTAAAGAAGATTTGGAACCTTGTATATTCTCTCACTTTGCTACGGAAAATGTAAAGGATAAACCTCTACTACAAGCACTTAAAAATGATTACTTTAAAGAGCTTAGAAAAAGACATCCTTATAATAAAAATTTATTATTGCCTTGTCCTATGATAGACAATCCAAAAGAAATTAGAGAAATTGTAGCTTTAACTGGTGCTAAACCTACTCATCCTAGTGCAGAAATGATGATTAAAGATAGTGAATTTATGAGTAAGCTCGATAAATTAGCAGAAGAATTTGAGCCATATGCAAATAAAGCTTTTAAAGAAGAATTTAATAACACAGGAAATTATGATATGTCTAAAGGCTAATAATATAGGCATCAATTATAAATTTAATCTATACAATCATAGAACTGTGATATTAAATTATTTAAGCTTACACTTATGTAATTGAGAATTGACGATGGACAATTAATGATGAAATTATTTTTAGGCAAAATAATTTCTTTAAAATAAATATTTTAACTAGCAATCCAATTGCTAGTTTTTTTCAATATGGTTAATCAATTTTAAATTGCTAAAGGGTGCAGTATAGTTCGGAGTAATACTAGTAATTTTATGCTAGTATTGAGGAGATAAGCAATGTAATTAAAGTATTGTTTAATGTTGCATATATAGTTCCTTAGCATACTGCACCTCAGTGGCTTCACCAATGGAGAATTCAAAATTGACAATTCAAAATTAAGGTTGAAATTATTTTTTAGCAAAATAATTTCTTTGAATATGTTTCTAACTAGTACTTATATTGCTAGTTATGTGAAGAACATTGTTCAACGTTACAGATAAATAATTGTAAATTTCTCAGTGGTAGCTGAGAAATATCCATAATTGCAAATTGTGAATTGAATAAAGTTCGGCATATTTTATCAAAACAATATTGATATTGTAAAAATCCATGCTATAATATAACTATTGAAATAATTATTAAATAATAATTATTATTGTTTGGAGGTTTAGATATGGATATTTTAGAAAAAGTTTTAGAAACTCTAAAAACTAATGGAGAACCTATGAAATCTGGAGAAATTGCAGAAAAAGCTGGAATAGACAAAAAAGACGTTGATAAAGCAATAAAAAAATTAAAAGATGAAGAGAAAATAGAATCTCCAAAGAGATGTTATTATGCAGCTAAGTAGCTGTAATCTACAATTTTATTTTAGTTGACTGATAATATTTTTATATTATCAGTCCTTTTTTTATTTACTAGCAATTACATTGTTAGTTTTTATCATAAGAAGCTAATCTATAACTAAAAAAGAGATCTATCTAGGACTTCTGCTATTAAGAAGAATTTTCCACAATTATAAATTGTGAAATATACTGTGAAATATACATTGATTTTAAATTTAGTATATAGAATAGTCCTTTATTATAATGTATAATTGATTATAATTTGGTTTACATATGATTGGCAACATAATGAAAGGGGTATTGTATGGATGACCAGTTTAAAAGATAATTTAAAATACGCAAATAGTAATTTTAAAGAACATTTTATTGCTGAAATTGAAAAAAAATATAGTAATACTATGAAACTCCAGTATATTAATATATTTAAAAATGTACTAGAGCTTGAAGAACGTGTGTTTAAAAAGGATTTATATGACTTTACTAAAGATGAAATTAAAAATACACTAAAAAATTTTAACGCAAAAACCTATAATTCTATTACCTCTAAATACAGTCTTATAAAAAAATACATACAATATGCAGAAGAGATGAACATAAAAAAAGGTATTATGAACTTTTCAATTAAAGCAGATGAAATTAGAAATCTCATATCTAGTGAAGCCTTAAAAAATAGATATTGTACGCGAAATGAATTGAAAAAAGTTCTATCTGGAAAACTAATTAATGGAAGTGATAAAGCAATATTTATTTTATTATTTGAAGGAGTTATGGGAAAAGAATATTCTGAATTACTTACATTAAAAACTCATCAAATTGATTTAGATAATAAAATAATCAATCTAAAAAATAAAATTATTAATATCTCTAATTATACTAAAGATACCCTTCTTCAAACTATAAATGAAGATGTATACTATAAGTATCTTGGAGATATTTGTAGCACAAATGAAAGTTATACTTTAGATATAAATAGTCCCTATTTAATACGATTAAGACCTAAAAAAAATCAACTTACTCCTCAACCAATGAAAGTTGCAGGATTAAAGCGTAGATTAGATGTATTAAAGGATATAATGGAAAAGCCCTTACTTACAGGACGTACTATTTATTTAAGTGGTCTAGCAGAAAGAATAGTAAAACATGAAATAACTATAAATAGAAAATTAAATACTAGAGAAATAAGAGAGTTCTTAAGTGATAATAATGAGACCGTTGAAACCGGTGATATGTTACGTATTTTAAAATTAATGAGGGAAAAAATTTTAAAGGATTTAAATCATAAAATGGAAATATCATTTTATTAAGACATATGAATTCATCTATTAATACTACATTTAAATTAAGTATATAGCTAAGAGGGAGATTTTTCCCTCTTTTATTCTTTTTTATTTTTTAACTACTTCTTAGCTTAAAAAATAAATTTCTAATTTCTTCTCCTAAGAAAAGAAACTAGAAATTATTTCCATACAAGTTATTTATTATTATATCTATTTATTAATCTTCCCTGAATTCTATAAGAAATCAGTAATACGATTACTCCTATTAAGTTTATTACAAGTTTATTGCTCTCTGTTAAAAGATTAATATAACTTCCTTTACCTTTACTTGCTGTTAGTATTATCGCTATAATAATCATTACTATAATAGATAAAAATATTCCTGTACAAAGCTTAAATACTACTTCACTAAACTTAACAGTAAATGCCTTATCATAATCTTCTACAGTATTTTTCTTAAATAACCATATAATTGCTATCCACATTGCTATAATAATTAATAATAAACATATAATCTTTAATGAAAATTTATTTAATGGGCCTTTCAACATTAATATTTCTATAAACCTTAGTAGCCGAGTAAATAAATATGCAAATATTTCACTTATAAACTTTACTTTATTATAAAGCAAATCTGAAAGCATTATTGGAGTAATTGCACTATATGGTACCCATACAAAACTTAAAATTAAAGCTAAAATACTATTTCCAACTAAACCTTGAAATAATAATGCTATAGTTACTACTATAAAAGCTAGAGTTAGCTGAGATAAAAGAAATAAATTTATATTATGAAATGTTATATTAATTGCTTTATATTTTTCCACATCATTAAAGTATGTTAATAATCTTATAGCATAATCAAATATTAAAGGTATCCATATAGCAGTTAATACTGCTATAATCTTAGTTATTAATATTTGAAGCTTTGATGTAGGAAGGACAGACAGAAATCTCATATTTTTAAATTTGTCCCATCCAAAAGCTGCAGCTATCATAGCTATATATATTGCTGCTAAGGGTATTATCATTGGTTGGCTTATTATATTTTTATAGTGATCATTTGAAGAAAATGACCTTGGAGCAATAATTAAAATAATCATTGAATATATAGTTAAGGCTTTAATATCCTGGAAATATATTGCTTTGTTAAAATATTTATTTATCAAGCCCTTCACCTCCCATGGTATCTATAAATAATTCCTCAAGACCTAAGCTTACTTCCTCAATATAAGTAGCACCACACTTATTCAGCCTTGCTTCTAATTCTTTAGTGTAGTTTTTAACCACTATACTATGAACCCTACCTATTCTTTTTACCTTAATTACTTCACTCCATGATTCTAAATCTAAAAATGTATCTTCTTTAAACATAACTTGAAGCTTTTTAATATTTTCCTTCATATTATCTAAAGAACTTGTATATTTAATTTCTCCTTTATTAATTATAGCTATTGAATCACAAATTCTCTCTAGTTCATCTAGATTATGAGATGTAATTAAAATCGTAGTATTTCTTTCTGCTACTTCCTCTAGAATTAAATTTATAAACTGATTTTTTATCAATGGATCTAATCCTATAGTAGGTTCATCTAAAATTATTATCTTAGGCATTATACTAAAACCTATCATGATAAAGAGAATTTTTTTCATTCCTCTAGAAAGTTTTGAAATTCTATATTTTTCATCTATCTTAAAAATATCATTTAAAGTGTTAAATCTTTCCTTATTAAAATTTTTATAAGCTCTTGAATAAAAACTTATAACATCTTTTACTTTATAATTAGAAAAAATACTATTTTCATCTTCCACAAAAGCTATTTCTTCTTTCATATTAATGTTCTCATAAATATGTTCTCCCATCATCTCTACACTTCCACTATCTGCTTTATAAGCTCCTACTATAGTGTTAATTAAAGTGGTCTTTCCTGAACCATTAGGACCTATAATTCCAAATATACTTCCCTTCTCAATCTTCAAATTTATATTTTTTAAAATTTCTTTATTGCCAAGATTCTTATACAAGTTACTTATTTCTATCATTTAAATCCCCCCTAAATTCGTTATAAATATTTTCTAGCATGTCAATTACCGCTTTTTTATCCATTCCCATATAGTGAGCTTCTAGTATAGTCTTTTTTAAATTTTCCTTAATTGTTTTTATTTTATCTTCATCTATTTTAGGCTTATAGCTTAAAGATACATATGTACCTTTACCTCTTATAGTTTCTATTATCTTTTCTCTTTCAAGTTCCGAATAAGCTTTACTTACTGTGTTGGGATTAGTGGTAATCATTGAAGCCATTTCTCTTACTGAAGGTAATTTATCTCCTGGTTTAAGAATACCTTTAAATATATTTTCTTTAACTCCATTCACTATTTGTTCGTAAATAGGGATATTGCTTCTACTATCTATATTTATCAATATTTCACCACCTTTCTGTATTAAGTGTACTATATCAACTAATACACTTAATACATTCATATTATTATCAATATGATCTTTTGTCAATATAAATTTTTATTATATAGGCATAAATTATATTAAGAGTTAGCTACATTTATTAAATAAATTAAATATGTTAAAATAAATATAGATATTAATTTTAAGTTTATGGGTTCTTATTATTGTGTAAATATAAATTTTATATTGTTTCCATTATATTGAGGCTATAAATTTACCTAAGAAACTTAAATTTAATTAATCTTTAGTATTAAATTTATTTTTTATATTACGTAAAAGGATGGGTTTTTTATGGATATTAAGGTTTCTACTGAAGAAAAAACAGTATTAAAATCACAAGCTATTATAGCTCAAAAGCAAGAAGGATATTATTCAATTAGAATATTAAGTAATGCAGGTAATTTTACTTCTGATCAACTATCAGCACTATCAAAAATTTCTTCAAAATATGGAAAAGGATATTTAGGATTAACTACTAGGTTATGTATTGAAATTCCATACATAAAACATGAAGATATAGAAACTGTAAAAAAAGAACTTGCAGAAAATAACTTAGTTAATGGAGGTACCGGTAAGAAAGTAAGACCAATTACAGCATGTAAAGGTACGGTATGTGTTCACGGACTTTTAGATACACAAGGTTTAGCTTCTAATATACATAATGAATACTTTGGAAGAGAACTGCCTGCAAAATTTAAAATAGGAGTTGTAGGTTGCCCTAATAATTGTGGTAAGGCGCAATTAAATGACATAGGAATAATACCTCACGTTGATATTGAAATTAATGAAAATAACTGTGTACTATGTGGAAAGTGTATTAAAGCATGCAAAGAAGGTGCTTTAGTAAAGGAAAATAAAAAATTAGTTTATAAAGAAGACCTTTGTGTACACTGTGGTAAATGTGCAACTGCCTGTGGGCTTGGAGCTATTAAAAAGAAATCTGAAGGTGTAAAACTATACCTAGGGGGAAGATTTGGCAGAAGAGCTAAAATGGGTGAACCACTGAATAAATTATTTAAGGAAGAAGAAATACTTCCAATGTTAGATAAAATTATGACTTACTACAATGAAAATGCCAATCCACTAGAAAGACTTTCTTCAATGATAGAAAGAATAGGATTTGAAGAAGTAGAAAAAAATTTATTATAGAAATTTAAAATTTTTGTTTTAGATAAAATTACAATAATTAAAAACTCCAAGAAAAATTTCTTGGAGTTTTTAATTACTGTAATTGATCCATTTGATTTTCTCTATTATCTTGTTTTTTCTTTATATTTGACAATGCAGAATCATCCATATGTTCTTTATTATGTTTTATATATTTATTTGCTTTTTCATAGTTTCCCTTTAAATTTTTTAATTGCTCTTCAGTAGAGGAATTATTATCATAGCTTTCTAAATCATTTTTCATATTTTTAGTTTCATTTTTCATTACTTTACACTCCTATTTCTTTAATAAATTTCATTCTCTATTATTTTGCGATTTTCAATAGTAAAAATACTATTAAATTAATGGTTATAGTGTAAAGAATATTAAATTTTTATTTGACTTTATAAAAAGTAAATTTACCTACTTTTAAAACAAACTTACAGACAAATAACAAATTTTAAATAGCTAATTAGTTTAGACTCAATATCTTATGAAGAATTTTTCAAAAAAACTATAATTTTAAACGTTTAAAAAGATATCCTAAAAATTAGAATATCTTTTTAAATATTTAACTATAGATATTTGTGTAACATGTTGATTACCATGCAAAATCTTTATGAAATTATTTTATACAAATATTTAATTTTTATACTTAAAAAATAAATATTATTACAAAAATATATTCAATTGCTCTTACTATATAATTATTTTTTCAATGTGACTTAGTATAAAATTTAATTAAATATTACGTTGCATAATACTTCTATTCCTTTTTCAATATCTTTAATATTTGCCATTTCTGCTATACTATTTTTATATCTTACAGGAACGGAAAGTACTCCCGTTTTTATTCCATTTGTTTCTCTATGAATTCTACCACCATCTGTGCCTTTCTCACTAAATACATACTGAGGTTCAATATTAGCTTTTTTGCAAGCATTTTCAAGCATTTCTTTAGCTTCATGATGTATTATTAAATTTCCATCAAAAACATGAAGTCCTACACCATTTCCTAGCTTAAATCTTCCCTTTCCTTCTAAATTATCACTGGATTCTTCAGCATCTACAATTATACAATACATAGGATTTATAGAGTATGCTGCTGCTCTTGCTCCTCTACCATCTAATATATTTTGAGTAGAAAATACAAAAGAAAACTCTTTATTTAATTCACCTAGTTTTTCTCTATCTTTAGATAATCCTTCTATTATTTTTAGTAACATATAACATCCAATTCTATTATCTAATGCTGGAGCTGATATATTGTCTCCTATTTTTACTATTTCACCTTTAAATACTGCCACATCTCCTTCTTTTATTTTCTTTAGTGCTTCTTCCCTACTATTTACTCCTAAGTCTATATATACATCATCTATCTCTGATGACTTTTTATCACTACAAACTCTTCCTATAGTTCCATTTTCAAAAACTACTAAGCTATCGATAATATTATTAATTTTAAAGTCTCCTAAATTCCCAACTTTCACAAACCCTTTATCATCAATAACTGTTGCAATTAAGCCTACTGTATCCATATGAGAAACAAACATAAGCTTATCTTCTTCACATTGTACTTTTGCACCCATTTTAACTATAACATTGTCCATTTTATCAACTTCATAATTTATATCTAATTCATTTAGTTTATCAAAAATAACATTTCTTACGCCTTCTTCATGAGAGCTTGTACCAAAAGCTTTTATTAGCTTTTCTAATAATATGTCCATAAATCTATCCTCCCTATAATATTTTTAAATATTCTTTTAACAACTTTAAAGCATTTATATAATCTTCCTGTGAAGCTACAGATACTGATGAATGGATATATCTACAAGGTACTGAAATAGTAGCAATTTTAGAAACTCCTTCTCCTACTGTATGAATTATTCCTGCATCATTTCCTCCAGCTATTGCTCTTCTTCTTTGATAAGGAATATTTTTTTCATCTCCTACTTTCATAATTTCATCTGCAAGCTTACTATCAAAAATACTAGTTTTATCCATTATAGAAATAGCAGGCCCTTTCCCTATTTCTGTAGCTCTTGAATCTTTTGAGACATTAGGCATATCTGCACATATAGTTCCCTCTAAAACTATTGCAATGTCTGGTTGTAAATTAAAAGCTGAGATATATGCCCCTCTTTCTCCAACTTCTTCTTGAACATTGAACACTCCATAAATATCTCCATTATAATTTTCTTTCAATGCTTGAATTAGTAGTAAACACCCCATTCTATCATCAAAAGCTTTTCCTTTAAGTAGTTTATCTCCAAACTCATCATATTCAGTATCAAATACTGCATATTCTCCAAGCTCAACTAGTTTTTTTGCTTCGTCCTTATCTATAGCTCCAATATCAATACAACAGTCATCATAGCCAAAAGGTTTCTCTCTATTTTCTTTTGATTGAAGATGTATTGCCTTTGCACCTATAATACCTGGTAACTTCCCATCACCAATTAGTATTGTTTTAGCAGGAATAACATTAGTACTAATTCCACCTAATGCTCTAAACTTTAAAGTACCATCATCATTATATCCAGTAATAATAAACCCTACTTCATCCATATGAGCAGCTATCATTATCTTTTTGCCATTACCTTTTTTATGTGCTACAATATTACCCATCTTGTCCACTTTTATTTCATCTACATAAGGTTCTACTTCCTTTTTTATAATTTCTCTAACTTGACCTTCATAACCTGAAGGGCCCGGTGCAGAACATAATTTATCCAGTAATCCACCTTTTTTTAGTTCCTCTGTTAGAAACATAGTATTCCCTCCAAATCTTCATATTTTAACTTTTCTATTAATTTTGCTAAAAGTATTCCTGTATTTTTAATGTCATTCATATTTACAACTTCAACAGAAGTATGCATATATCTTTGAGGAATTGAAAGAAGCAATGTAGGAATACCATCAGCAGTTACTTGTATGTCCCAAGCATCAGTACCAGTAGATCCAGGACATATCTCAACTTGATGCGGTATATTATATTCCTTTGCTATTGATACAAGATGCTTTCTTAATCTTGGATGTATATTAGGTCCAACAGTAATCATAGGACCACCACCTAATTTAACTCCACAGCCAGTATCTCCAAGCTTACTATCATCAAATCCAACATCTATTGCAATTCCTATATCTGGTCTTATAGCAAAACTAGCTGTTTTAGCCCCTCTATGCCCAACTTCTTCTTGTGCTGAAGCAACAAAATAAACATCTAAATCATGGTTTATATTTTTAAGTTCTTTTGCACAAGTATAAAGTGAAACTATTGAAGCCCTATCATCACTTGCCTTTGAAGCAATATTATCATTTAATAATTCTCTAACTTCTCTTTTTAGTGTTACAAAATCTCCTGGTTTAACTACTTTCTTTAGTTCTTCTGTAGAAAGTCCCGTATCAATTCGAAGATTATCGATAGTAACTGCTTTCTTTCTATCCTCTTCTTTCATTAAATGAGGAGGTTTTACTCCAATTATACCTAAAATTTGTTTTTCTCCATGAACTATAACTTCTTGAGAAACTAAAACTTTAGGATCTAAACCATTTTCCTTGAACTCCAAAAATCCATTTTCACTAACAGCTGTAACTACCATGAATACTTCATCAGCATGAGCCATAAGCATTATTTTTCCTTTTCCATTACCTTTCTTATGGATAATAGTATTATTTAAATTGTCTAAAGTAACCTGACCAAATTCTGAAAAAGCTTCTTTAATATTCTCAAATAACCAATGCTCTCTACCACTAGGTCCATGTCCTTCACATAAGCTTTTTAAAAGCTTTTTTTCATCCATAACCTTAGCTCCTTTCATTTTATTCTGAATTTTCTAATAATATCTTATCAAATCAAAAGAGTATTTACAAATGTACCTTAACCTTACTTTTGTAAATACCCTTCTTAATTATTACATATAATAAAATTCCATAGCTATTGCTGTACCTAAAATTATTAAAAATATTGTTATTAAAAATCCTATAACTGCTATTGTTATCGGTAATGCTAAGTTTGTACCACCTTTTGATTTTATCATTTGATATTGGCTATTTAAATCACTAGTAATAGTCTTAATTTCAATAATTTTCTTTCGAGTTTCCTCTAAGTAAAGCTTATTTCCAAACATGCCCACTAATATAGCTAATAAAAGCCATCCAAAAGGTATTCCCATCCATGATATTGCCATAGAAACTGCTATCATTAAAGTTCCCCATACATACATTTTCCTATATAATAACCATAATGATCCTAAGAAAAATGATGCCCAATTCCAACTAACGCTTTTATTAGTTTGATTGATTAAATTCCATTTTTCTATGTAATAATTTGTGTTTTTTTCACCAATAAAAGTTCTTAATTCATTCTCTGATACTCTACTAAAACTATCTCCAATACCGTTATTCATATTGGTCGAATAATTATAATTAGTTTCATCCTTAAAGTGTGAAAATTCATTATTTATATTATTATTACTTAAAATTTCTTTTCCACAATTAGGACAAAATTTTACATGTTGTTGAATTTCTTTTCCGCACTGTGAACAATACATACTCTTCCTCCTTTCTCTGTAAAATATCTAAAATTAACCTAATTTAGCCTAAATTAGACAAGACACCAAATTATTATATCATATTTATAATCTGTGTTAATAGACCTGTATATTATATAGATAAACTACCTTAAAAATTAATATATAGCCAAATATAACTATACCCTTGAGTATTTCAATGCACAGTTCACAATTCACAATTAAGGTTGAAATTATTTTTGATCAAAATAATTTCTTTAATGAATTTTTTAGCTAGCAATACAATTGCTAGTGTTTTATTGTAGGGGCGAACAGCGTTCGCCAGTTCTTTTTAATACGTCTTATAGTTTAATATTTATTCAATAATATATGACACACACTGCTTATCACTACGGTTAATCAATTTTAAATTTCTCAGCTTTTGCTGAGAAATATCCACAATTGTGAATTGTGAACCGTGAATTTTGAATTCAATAGATTCAAATATAATACCAAAAAATATCAATTATTTTTAGAGATAAATTAAATTTAGAACTGGTATATCTATATATATGTATTACTTTTAAATCTAATCTATGCTTTCATATAATGATGCTATTAAATTATTTAAATGAAAAAACTAGCAATAAAATTGCTAGTTTAAAATTCGTTAGATGATTAGTTATTGATAAGTTAATTTATTTTAAAAGTATAATTTTTAAATATTTTTAATGAAACCTTATAAAGACTTAAGTCATATAAAGACTTAAGTCATATAAAGAATAACTCACATATTAACTAGTTATTTATATATATATCTAACTCGCTATTTCTGACACTATTGATATAAATAATACTATGCTAGCATAAAAAAGTAACAATGTTAATATAAACATAATTAATGCAAGCGCTAAATTAATTCCCCCACGCTTTTTTATTGTTTTAAGTTCATTCTCTTTTGGCAGATTTTTTTTCTTAACCTTATATATTTTTTCTTTAGCATGATTATAATATATGCTATTTCCAAAAAGCCCCAATATAATAGATAATACTAGAGGTGGTATAATAGTTTCTCCAATTACAACACCACCAATAGAAACAAAATTTATAACTATAGTAATAAATCCCCATAGATACATCTTTCTATATAGCAACCAATAAGAAGATAAAAAAAATGCCCACCAGTTCCAGCTAACATATTTGTTTGAAAGCTTTAAATTAACCCATTTATCTAAATAATAGCTGTTGCTTTTTTTCCCTATAAATGCCGCTATCTCTTCTTTAGTAATAGTATCAAAAACTTTATTATAATCAATTACATTTTCTTCTTTTATGTAAGATTCATCTATCATTTCATTATTTTTATTTCTAAAAATATCTATGTAATCTTGTTCGGTTAATATTCTTGCACCACATTCACTGCAAAAACTTTCTTCATTTTTAACTTCACTTCCACAATTGTTACATTGCATAAATTTTCCTCCTATAATAAATTATAGATAAACTGTCTTAAAAATTAATGTATAGCTAAATATAGCTACATATTTAAATATTTTAATTCACAATTCACAATGCAAAATTCACAATTATGGTGGAAAT
>NZ_DDOV01000105.1:0-123 GCF_002341865.1 Clostridium sp. UBA2485
AGGAAACAAATGAGTGAGGAGCAGAGTTTACTAGAGTAAATGAGTACCAGAGCGAATGTAGTTGACGAAGTAGTATGATGTTTATAGCGAATTTTACAATGTTCCGCGATAGCTCAACGGTGG
>NZ_DDOV01000105.1:280-2747 GCF_002341865.1 Clostridium sp. UBA2485
ATCCTCTTCGCGGAGCCATTTTATTTTTTTGTATAAATTACAGCTCAAAAGAGCTGTTTTTTTATTTTTAAGAATAACTAGACTGAATCTTAAATATACTTTTTTATGTGAGTAATTAATTAATAACACTTTTATTAAAGTTATTAACAATTTGTTGATAATTTGAAAATTGAATCTGATTAATTTTATATATTTTTCCTCAAAAATGTAAATATATTTTAAATATTTGGAATATTATAAAAAATTAGAGGGAAAATCGCCAAAATATAGAATATATAAATTATATTGGATAATCTGAAAGAGAAAATGGGAGGTATAGCACATGAAAGAGTATAAAATTAATAATCTTAGAAATGTTGGAATTATAGGGCATAGTGGCTCTGGAAAAACAAGTTTAATGGAAGCAATATTATATTATACTGGTGCAGCAGATAGGCTCGGCAAGGTTGAAGATGGAACTACAATTAGTGATTATGATGCTGAAGAGAAAAAAAGAAAAGTATCAATATCAACTTCAGTAGCACTTTGTAAATGGAAACAGGTAAAAATAAATTTAGTAGATACTCCAGGATATTTTGATTTCGTTGGAGAAATGATAGAAGGTTTAAACGCAGTAGATATGGCTATGATAGCTGTATGTGGAGTATCAGGCATTGAAGTCGGAACAGAAAAAGCTTGGGATTATGCTGAAAAGCAGAGATTACCTAGAGCCTTTTTTATAAATAAATTAGATAGAGAAAATAGTAATTTTGAAAAAGTTTTAGACCAATTAAAAAATAAATTTGGTATGTCAGTTGTACCTATCCAATACCCTATAGGCTCTGAAAATAACTTTAGAGGTGTTATTAATGTTATTTCAAAAAGAGCAAGATTATTCAATTCTAAAACTCAAAAAATGGAAGATGCTGAAATACCTGTAGAGTTAATAGAAAAAATTGATGAATGTAGGCAAATGGTTATGGAAGCCGTTGCAGAAATTGATGAAGTTTTATTAGATAAATACTTTAATGATGGACATTTAAGTGAGGAAGAAATTTACAATGGGTTAATAAAAGGAGCTTCAATGGGAGAAATAGCTCCAATAATGTGTGGTTCTGCACTAAATTGCATAGGTATAGACACATTGCTTGAAGATATAGTAGAGTGTTTTCCATCTCCAATTTATACCACTCTATACATGGCAAAAGATTTAAAGAATAATAGTTATACAAATATTAAAATAGATGAAGAGGAGCCGCTTTCAGCATTAGTATTTAAAACTATTGCAGATCCTTTTGTAGGTAAGCTTTCAATGTTTAGAGTAATTACAGGAAGTGCTAAATCTGATACTGTTGTTTATAATTCTAATAAAGAAAAAGATGAGAAGATTGGAACCTTATATTTTTTAAAAGGAAAACAACAATATGCTACTACGGAGGTTAAAGCAGGAGATATAGGTGCTGTTGCTAAACTCAATTATACTAATACTGGAGATACTCTTTGCTCGCAAGAAAGACCTATAATTTTTGATTCTATAGAGTTCCCAATTCCTATGTATTCAAGAGCTATAGCTACTAAGGCTAAAGGTGATGAAGATAAAATATCTAATGGATTATCAAAGCTACTAGAAGAAGATTCGACTTTTTCTATATCCAGAGATGTTGAAAATGCTGAAACTATAATATCAGGATTAGGTACAACCCATTTAGATGTTATAGTAAGTAAATTAAAATCAAAATTTGGTGTTGATGTTTCGCTTGAAATACCTAAAATACCTTATAGAGAGACTATCAAAAAGTTCTCTGATGCACAAGGTAAGCATAAAAAACAATCTGGAGGACACGGCCAATATGGTGATGTTAAGATTAAATTTGAACCTAGAACTGATGGAGAGGAAGAATTAGAATTTGTTGATGCAGTAGTAGGTGGAGTTGTTCCAAGACAGTATATTCCAGCCGTTGAAAAAGGATTAAGAGATTGCATTCAACATGGAGTTTTAGTAGGATATCCTGTTATTAGATTAAGAGCTACTCTTCACGATGGTTCTTTCCATCCTGTGGATTCTTCAGAGATGGCATTTAAGATTGCAGCATCTTTAGCTTTTAAAAAGGGATTACAAGAAGCTCAACCTGTATTACTAGAACCGGTTATGCATATAGAAATTATGATTCCAGATGACTATATGGGAGATGTAATTGCTGACATCAATAAGAAAAGAGGAAGAATTCTTGGAATGGAACCTTTTGAAAAGGGGCAAAAAATTGTAGGAGAAGTTCCACAGGCTGAACTTTATAATTATGCTAATGATTTAAGATCTTTGACAGGTGCACGAGGAAGTTTTAGAAGTAGATTTGAAAGATATGAAGAAGTTCCTAGTGATATAGTTAATAAAATAATTTCAGAAATAAAGAAAGATGCTTAATTAAAATACAAAGAGACTATTCTTAAAAGTAGTCTCTTTTATTTGTGCGCCCAGCATGGGCGCTTA
>NZ_DDOV01000104.1 GCF_002341865.1 Clostridium sp. UBA2485
TTAATTTTCAAAGACCAAGTTTGAATTGTTATTAAATAGCTTCTAAATACTATCATACAACTTTTCATATGTCAAGATATTATTTCATACTGTTTTTAATTTCTTAAATTACACTCGTATGTCTTGTCCTTGACGACAAAAATAATATTATCAGTTTATAATAATAAATGAACCGCTTATACCGCTAAATATTTAAATTTATTTTATTATATCTTAATATTATTTAATATTTCTCTAAATTATATACATTGACACGCCTGGAACTGTTTTATTCATAAAATAAAAACTAGCCTTATGGCTAGCTTTTATTTTAAATATATTATTTTATATTTAAAACTTATTTTATTCTTTCTATGTCTTATTTTCTAATTCTTTGATTTTTTTCTTTAAAGCTTTTATTTCTGATTCTATATCTATATTATTATTTCCATTATTTTTTGATGAATTCTCATTAGATTTTTGTTTTAAAGCTAACACCGAGCTAATCAAAAAAATATTTTGCCCTAAAGAAAAAAATATATTTCCAAGAGCAACTTGTTGTTCTACTGTTAATCCCCTTGACAACTCTATTGATATTGCTAGTAATAACAGTGATAATTCTTCAGGAGTTAATTCACATCTTGACATTATAACCACCTATTATATATTGATACAATATATTTATTCATTTTTTTAACTATATATAACATTTTTCAAGCTGAAGAATTATATTATAAAATATAATTACCTATATTTTATAATTCCATTTGTAAACTAAAGTTATTTAATGGTATTTTAAATTCTGGTATTCCTATAACGTACGGAGAAATTTCATTCATATTGAAATATACTACTATATTATTTTGTTCTATATAAAATTTAGTATTTTCATTTACAGTAACAAACTTATCAACAAAGTATATATTTTCTTTTTCTTTTAATTCTTCCTTAATATTTCTATTGATTATTTCTACATAATTATCTTTTTCATAAAAGATATCATCTAAATTTAATATCTTTCCTTTATTTATATCCACATTATAAGTTATATTTTCTTCAATAGCATATGTTCCACCTGTAAATTTAATAAATTGTAAAGTTAAACTTACTAAATTATTACTTATATAGTTTACTTTGTAATCAACAGTACAATTATATTTAGGAATATCATATCTATTTTCTTTGGCATATTTATGGTCTATAATGCTTAATTCTTCTGTATTATTCTTAAATTTAATTATACTCTCTAGTATTTGTCCATTAAGTTTATTTTCAAAATCTTTATTTATAAGCCCTACTAATCTAGGGATCCTAAGATTAATATCAATAGTTTCACCTAAGATCTTTTCCTCTTTAAAATTCACTTCTATTTTTTCCATTTGTGTTTTTTCTAATGCATTTACTTTTTTACTAAATTCATTATCCTTATTAAAGTTAAATAGGATATTTATCATTGTCAACACTACTAACAAGCTAATAGAAACTACTCTTTTCATTGGTACTCCCCCTTACCTTTTTCCATTTTTTACCTATATGTTATCACACACTTTTCAAAAAATTACATATATTATGTAGTTTTCAAAAAATATTTAATTACATTTTTTTACAACTACATCACTAATATTGACACCTATTTCCTTTATTATTCCTCTACACAATGTTTAAAATACAATGCAATAAAGATTTATTTGTATTTTTATATTAAAAAGTTATTTATTGTAGACATATATCCAACAATTAATTTAATTCACCCTATTACATTAGATTGTCAAAATCTTAGAAATTATAAAATATAAAGGCAAGTTAAAAGTTTTTTAAATTAAAGCTTAAAAATATAGAGAGTTTAAATATAAGACTCCTTAATGGAAATTTAACTTATACATGATTTTAATTTCCATAACAAAAATTCTTTTCTAAGAATTAAGAATTAAAGATGAAAAATTATGGTTAAAACTCCAACCTCAAAGCTTTTGGAGTTTTAAGAATAATTTTTATAATATTTTTACTAGAACTTTATTGATAAAAGAATTATACTTTTATTAATTATTAATAAAAATTATGTAATTTAAGGAGAAATATTATGCCATTATTAAGATTTAGAGCTATTGAACCTAAAAAAATAGTTTCTATTAGTAGAGATTTAATTGATGAGTTACAATTACTAATAGGATGTCCAAGAGATTATTTTACACTTGAAGCTATAGAATCTGTATTTATAAAAGACGGTGAAACAGTAAGTGGATACCCTATAGTTGAAGTTTCTTGGTTTGATAGAGGACAAGAAGTCCAAGATGATGTAGCTAAGATAATTACAAACTATGTTTATTCTATGGGATATGATGATGTAGATATTATATTTATTCCCCTTGAAGAATGTAAGTACTATGAAAATGGAGAACATTTTTAATTTTATTTGATAAAAATCCTTGTTTAAAAATAATAAAAATCACCATCAAAATTATAATTTTGATGGTGATTTTTATTATTTTTTCTTTTCATTAGAAGCAGCAACTTCTTTTAGTGCTTTTTCTACTACCATATCTTCTTCCAATTCTTTAAAGGCAACAGATAGCATAAGTTTTATTCTATTTAACTGATTTACTTCGCTAGCACCAGGATCATAGTCTACAGCTACAATATTAGACTGAGGATATTGTCTTCTAAGCTCTTTTATCATGCCCTTACCAGTTACATGGTTAGGTAAACAAGCAAAAGGCTGCATACAAACAATGTTTTTAGCTCCACTTTCGATAAGTTCAATCATCTCTGCTGTTAAAAACCACCCTTCACCGGTTTGATTGCAAAGTGATAATACATTTTCAGCTAATTCAGCTAAATGAGATATGCTTTTAGGTGGATTAAATCTTTTACTATTCTCCAGCGCTTCTTTCATTGGCTTTCTATAAAATTCTATATACATTTCTTCAACTCTAGCTAAATATTTATCTTTTTTACTAAATCCCAAATATTTACTTTTCAATTCTGAGTCTTTTATAGTATATAAGAAAAAGTCCATTAAATCTGGCATTACTGCTTCACAGCCTTCTGATTCAATAATATCAACTATATAGTTATTAGCATCTGGATGAAATTTTACTAATATCTCACCTACAAGTCCTACCCTAGGTTTTCTAACATTTTTAATCTTTAAATTATCGAAATCTTCTACAATATTATTAACTATTTTTTTAAACTCTTTGAAATTTCCTCTTTGTACAGCTTCTATACATATACCTACATACCTATTGTAAAGTTCATTAGCTGAACCTTGTCTTTCTTCATATGGTCTTACCCTATATAAAACTCTCATGAGTAAATCTCCATATAAAATTCCCATAACTGCCTTTTTTAATAATGCTAATGTAAATTTAAATCCTGGATTAGATTCAAGTCCAACTGCATTTAAAGATATAACTGGTATATTTTCAAATCCTGCATCTTTTAGTGCCTTTCTTAAAAAAGCTATATAATTTGTAGCTCTACATCCTCCACCAGTTTGAGTTATTACAATAGAAGTATTATTTAAATCATACTTTCCAGATTTTAATGCATCTATAAATTGCCCAGCAACTAGTATAGATGGATAACAGGCATCATTATTTACATATCTTAAACCTTCCTCAACAACTCTATCATCAGCCTTTTCTAATATTTCAAAATTATATCCCTCTGAAGAAAAAGCAGGACCTAAAAATTGAAAATGGATAGGAGACATCTGAGGTGCTAATATAGTATGAGTTTTTCTCATCTCTTTAGTAAATATTACTCTTGGACTTTGATCAATAATTTTTATAGGAATTACTCCCTTTTTATCTCTTTCATTAATAGCAGCTTTTAGAGAACGTATTCTAATCCTTGCTGAACCTAAATTATTTACTTCATCAATCTTTAGTACTGTATAAATCTTATTATTATTTTCTAAAATCTCTTGGACTTGATCTGTAGTAACCGAATCTAATCCGCATCCAAAGGAGTTTAATTGTACTAACTCAAGATTTTTCTCCTTAGCAACATAACTAGCAGCAGCATATAATCTTGAATGATACATCCATTGATCAACCACTCTTAAAGGTCGTTCTACTTCCCCTAAATGGGCAATAGAATCCTCTGTTAACACTGCCATATCAAAGCTAGTAATAAGCTTGTCTAAACCATGGTTAATTTCTGGATCTATATGATAAGGTCTTCCTGCAAGTACAATACCTTTTTTACCGCTTTCCTTTAGATATTTTAGAGTTTCTTCACCTTTCGCTCTTAAATCTCTTTTTATACTCTCATCTTCTATAAAAGCTAAATTTAATGCTTCTTTTATCTCACGTTTAGATATTTTATACTGTTTTAGTGTATCTTCCATCCTTACTACTAAAGCCTCTCTATTATGAAGAGATATAAAAGGATTTAAGAAAGGTACTTTTTTCTCTTTTAAGAGGTCAATATTAGTTCTAATAACCTCTGAATAAGATATAACTATAGGACAGTTATATTGATTTGTAGCTTCTTCTTGTTCCTTTTGTTCATAAACTACAGATGGATAAAATATAAAATCTACATCTTTTTCTACTAGACTAACTATATGTCCATGACTAAGCTTTGCAGGATAACATGCTGATTCAGAAGGTATGGTTTCAATTCCTTTTTCATAAATTAACTTGGAGCTTCTAGGTGACAACTCTACCCTAAATCCTAATTTCGTAAAGAAAGTAAACCAAAATCCATAGTTCTCATACATATTTAAAACTCTAGGTATTCCAACTGTTCCTCTTATTGCATCTTCTTTTTTCAATGGCTTATAAGAGAACATTCGCTTATATTTATACTCATATAGATTAGGTACTGTATCTTTTTTTATTTCCAATCCTAGTCCTCGTTCACATCTATTTCCTAGTATAAATTCCCTTCCATCAGAAAAACCATTTACTGTTAATAAGCAATTATTACTGCAAAGGCCACATCTTTTCATAGTTGATGATGATTTAAAATTGCTTAAGTTTTCTTTTTGAAGAATAGTAGAATTTTTACCTTCTACATATCTTTCTTTCGATATTAACGCACAACCAAAAGCTCCCATAAGTCCTGCTATATCTGGTCTAACTACTTCTCTACCTGAAATCAATTCAAAGCTTCTAAGCACTGCATCATTATAAAAAGTTCCACCTTGAACTATAATATTTTTTCCCATCTCTTTAGGATTTCTAATCTTTATAACTTTAAATAAAGCATTTTTAATAACTGAATAAGAAAGTCCACTAGAAATATCTCCTACCGTTGCTCCTTCCTTTTGAGCTTGCTTTACTCTAGAATTCATAAAAACAGTACATCTTGAACCTAAATCTACGGGGTTTTCAGCAAGTAATGCCTCTTTAGCAAAACCCTCTACAGTCATATTTAAAGATTGAGCAAAGTTTTGGATAAAAGAGCCGCATCCAGCTGAACAGGCTTCATTAAGGGTCACTGAATTAATAACTCCATCTTTTACCCTTAAGCATTTCATATCTTGTCCACCAATATCTAATATAAAATCTACATTAGGTAAAAAATGTTCTGCCGCTTTATAATGTGCTACCGTTTCTATTTCCCCTATATCAATCTTTAATGCTGCTTTAATTAGTGCTTCGCCATAGCCTGTTACAGTAGAGTTTACAATTTCTGCTCCTTCAGGTATTTTGTTATACAAATCTAATAATGCACTCTTAATAAGCTTTAGAGGATTACCTTCATTGCTTCCATAATAAGAGTATAGTAAGTTTTTATATTCATCAATCAATGCTATTTTAGTGGTAGTTGAACCTGCATCTATACCTAAATAACATTTTCCTTTATAGCTATTGAGATCTTTTGAACTTACCTTAAAAGAATTATGCCTATTTTTAAACTCTTCTAATTCCTCTTGGCTCTTAAATAGTGGCGATAATCTCTGTACTTCTTGACCTTCACAATATTTTAAAAGTTCTAGTTTGTCATATAACTCTTTAAATGTAATATGCTCACTTTTTACTGATAATATAGCACATCCCATGGCTACAAATAATTGAGAGTTCTCTGGGAAAACAATATCTTCTGGCTTAATATTCAAAGTCTCCACAAACCTTTTTCTAAGCTCTGACAAGAAATATAATGGACCACCTAAGAAAGCTACCTTTCCTCTTATGGGTCTTCCACAAGCAAGTCCACTAATAGTTTGATTGACAACAGATTGAAATATAGAAGCTGCTATATCTTCTTTTAATGCCCCTTCATTTATCAATGGCTGGATATCTGACTTTGCAAATACTCCACATCTTGCAGCAATAGGATGAATAGTTTTGTAATCCTTAGCTAATTCATTTAACCCCGCTGCATCTGTTTTTAATAGTGAGGACATTTGGTCTATAAACGCACCAGTTCCCCCTGCACAGGTTCCATTCATTCTTTGTTCCATTCCATCTTTAAAATAAGTTATTTTTGCATCTTCTCCGCCTAGCTCAATAGCTACATCAACATCATCAGCAAAGGTTTCTATAGTTTTACTACATGCAATAACTTCTTGGACAAAAGGTATATTTAACCAATTAGATACAGACAATCCTCCTGAACCTGTTACATTTACAGTAATCCTCTCCTTTGGAAAAGAACTATAGGCATCATTTATTAAATTAAATATAGTACTTTTAATATCTGAAAAATGCCTTTCATATTTACTGTATATTATTTGAAAATTTTCATCTAAAATCACTAATTTAACTGTTGTTGAACCAACATCCAATCCTAAATGTAACAACCTTTTCATACTTTCATCACTGTTCCTTCTATAATTTAATAATTTAGTGAATAAATCTATAATAAAAATTACACTTATTTAAAAAACTTCCATAATTAATATATAGAGTTAAATTACTAAAATTTTAGTAATCTAACTCTATCAAGATTATCTATTTATTTTTATTTCACTTTCCAAGTTGTACCTTCTTTGTTGTCTAATATTTCAATATTCATGTTTAAAAGTTGATTTCTTATTTCATCAGCCTTTGAATAATCCTTAGCTTTTCTAGCTTGATTTCTTTCATCAATCAATCTATTTATTAGTTCTTCATCTACATTAGATAAATCTTTTTCAATCTTCATTAAATCTAGAGATAATACTTTATCAAACTCTTCTATTAACGTCGCTTTTTCTTTATTGTTAAGCTGATTATCTTTTAACACATCCAATAATACTGTAAAGGCATTTGCTATATTTAAATCATCACTTATATGAGCTTTAAAATTTTCTTTATATGAATCTATTTTTCCTTTATCTATTGACTCACTTTCAATTATATTCTCTAATATTAAGGATATTCTCTTTTTAAGAGCTTTAAAAGATTTTTTTGCATCTTCTAAACTTTCAAAACTAAATACTAGCTGCTTTCTATATCTTGACTGTAAGCAAAAATATCTATAATCTAAAGGTGAAAATCCTTTATCTTCTAATCTCTTTAAAGTTAAAAATTCTCCACTTGATTTAGACATTTTCCCACCATCAAGTACTAAAAACTCTCCATGTATCCAATAATTTACCCATTTTTGACCACTGTAAGCTTCTGATTGAGCTATCTCATTTGTATGATGTACTGGTATATGATCTATTCCTCCACAATGTATATCAATTCTATCGCCTAAATACTTCATGGACATAGCAGAGCACTCTAAATGCCATCCTGGAAAACCTCTTCCCCATGGAGAATCCCATTGCATTATTTGATTGGTAAATTTAGAATTTGTAAACCAAAGGACGAAATCTAATGGATTTTTTTTATTTGGGTCAACTTCTATTCTACTACCTGCTTCTAATTCGTCAATACTTAAATCAGCAAGTTTTGTATAATCTTTAAATTTTTCTATTTCAAAATACATATTTCCATTAGCTTGATATGTATATCCTTTTTCTTCAAGCCCTTGAATAAATTTAATCATATCATCTATATGTTCTGTTGCTCTACATACAACATTTGGTCTTTTTATATTTAACTTATTGCAATCTTCAAAAAAAGCATCCTCATAAAATTTAGCGATTTCCCAAACTGTTTTCTTTTCTCTCGATGCACCAAGAGCCATTTTATCTTCACCTTCATCGCCATCAGATTGAAGATGTCCAACATCCGTTACATTCATTACATGTTTTACTTTGTATCCCACATACTCTAATGATTTTTTTAAAACATCTTCAAATATGTAAGTTCTTAAGTTTCCTATATGAGCATAATTATACACTGTAGGTCCACAAGTATACATTCCTACCTTATTAGGCTTTATAGACATGAACTCGTCTTTATTTCTCGTCATTGTATTATAAACATAAAAACTCATAATTATCTCTCCTTTTCTTAGAATTTAAATATATAGCTAATTGTTCCTTTATTTTTTATAATCTATTATCATAGAGAAACACTTAATCTTAATTTTATAAAACTTCATCTCAAAATTTAAAATTTAAAATCTACTATAAATTTTATTCACAAATTATATCTTTATGCTTTAACTTAAAAAGCTACAGAAATAACTGTAGCTTATCTATAAAATTTAATAAAATGTTTTAATTTTATAGTTGCTTTATAATCTACAGTATAATGCAACTTACTCAGTCTTTCATTGAATAAAATCTATAACTTATTGATAAAAATTAACTTAATATAAATTGTATCATATTAAGATAATTTTACAATATTTTTAGGAAATCATATAACACTTATATTTCATATTATAATTTTAATAAAAAGATATAATTTAATCTAGTATTTATTATATCAAATATGTCAGTTTAAACAATATCTATATGAAATGTTCCTGCTTACTACCTATATTTAAATAAACTACTTTATCTTAAGTATACATTGTTTTATCAATTCCCTTTTCATACATTTTTTTAACCCAAATTTTACATTTATTAATTCCATCTTTATCTTTTGCTTCAATTATATCTAAATTCATCTCTCCTAATATATCACTATCAAAAAATAGCTCATTTTTATCTCGTATATTTTTTAAATCTTTTCCTAATGTAAACAAAGCTATTTTTTTGCCGGACAAGATATTTCCTAAAGTATTTCTTTTTAATCCTATAGGTAATTTATAAAACCAATTAGGTACTGCTAATACAATTAATTCATAGGATTTTATATCTTCTCTTAAAGTTTCTAAGTTAAGATTATCTTCTATAAAACTTTTATATGGAGCTTTATCATAGATGCCAGTATTATTTTTTACGTCTTTTAGCTGTAATAGATCTCCATTTATCTCTTCTTTCATAGTTTTGGATAAATTTTTTAATAATCCGTCTAAAGAATAAAATAATATAAGAGTTTTCAATATACCACTCCTAAATACTTATATATTATTAGTATATGAAAACTCTTTTTATTTAGTTAATATGTTAATATTTTTCAATCTTTGTTACGACCAATAAATCTTAGTACCTATTAATCTTCCAGATAGAAACCTTTAGACCTTAAATCATTTATTATATATTGAATACATTTAACTACAAAATCATTCATTTCATTTTCTGTTAAATATATAAAATTTTCTTTTGTTTCATTATTTTCTCCTAGATAAAATTCTTTTATGTATTTTACTTGCTTTGTAAAAGCTCCTTTTGGGAAGTATTCTAAATAATCTTCAACTTCTGTTACATTTTTAAAAATTGTAAAAAACAAACTATTTGGATTTTTATCTAAAAATAAATAATCAAGTCCATACCAATCTTTTTTAATAATCCATATAAAATTTTTGTCTTTTTCTAATCCTTCTCTATATAATTTTGTAGCCTTTTTATCATCATAATTTTTTTGCCAACATATATCTGTTAAAAGATGTACATAATAACCTAAATAGAAAGAGAATTTATTGCTTAAATTATTTTTCTCATAATCTTTTAAGTATTTAGTATAAAATCCTTCTGCATTAATATTTTTTCCATCTTCCATCCAATGAGTAATGACCTTAGATGGATTAAAAGAAGACCAATCCTCATTAGGTACTCCACTATCCGGTCCTATATTTCCTACAGTAAAACACTCATCATTTACCTTTAGTTTTTTCTCCAAAATTTTTTCTGCTACTCTTAAATGTGCTATCCAAGTTGCCATAATATGCCCCCATCCTTAAATGCCATATAACTATAGCTAATTTATATTATTAAACTTAAGATATATTTAACTAAATTCTTCTTTTTCTTTAAAACTCCTTCTTTTATTAAATAAAATAAGTAAGATAGACTTTTAGAGAAAAGTTTATCTTACTTATTTTACTATTTCTTAATTTTATTTCTTTTTATTAACTCTGTTTGGTTTTGCTTTAGGTTTAATAACTGTATTATTACTTTTATTATATTGATTATATGATTTATCTTGTGGTTTATCATAATGTTTTAAGAACCCTGACAAATCCATAAACCATAAAAATAAAATTACAAAAATTCCTGGAATTATATATCTAGCAACGTAGCTAGGCATTGTTGGCCAAAGTAATGTTGGTACTATAAATACAGCTAAGGCTATTATTAATATAATCCATTTATTCACTTTAATCTTATCTAATACATATGTTCTAAGTACTCCATAAGCAATCAATGCTACAATAGAAAAAAGTAAAATTCCTAAAATAAGCTTAAATGTTTCCACTTTTATCCCTCACTTCTTGTTATGTTATTTTTAAACAGTTAATAACATTATATAATATCCCCTCACCAATTAATAGATTTTATTTAAATTTATACTTAAAATTATATTTACTTTATGTTAAAATTTATGTGAGATACTATAGAATAATTATTAATTTTTTATAAATTATCTTCATTTTGTTAAAATATTTTTTCTTATTGTTATAAATTATCAATAGTTGTAAATAATAAGAAATGTAAATATTTTAGAAAAAGGAGATGTGTTATATGAGAACACTAGACACAATCGTACTAATACTTGTTATAGTAGGCGCAGTAAACTGGGGATTAGTCGGACTATTTCGGTTTGATTTAATAGCTGCACTGTTTGCCGGTTCAGGTACTTTTGGTTCAATAAGCCAATTTAGTCGCATTATTTATGCAATAGTTGGTATTTGTGGATTATATGCTCTTTCATTCTTGGGAAGAGACAGAGATCGCGATGACGTTTAACGTTAAAATATAACCTTTATAAAAAAGCTGAATTATTTCAGCTTTTTTATTATTTCTTATATGCTAGGGGGATAATATGAGTATAAAAAAATATATAAACTATAGATTTAAAGAATTAACTATAGAAGAATTGATTAAATTCCATAATCCTAAATTGATAAAAGGATATTGTAAGCAATGTAAAAAATATGGTACCGTTTGGTCTTGTCCTGAATTTAATTTTAACGAATTAGAACTTTTAAAAAATTATAATTATGTATATTTAATACACTCGAAAATTTATATAAGAGATATATGTAAAAGCACAATGGATGAATATTATAACAATCTTCTAAATATAATACCTGAAGTTAAGGATTATAAGGATGATATGGGGAAAAACTTTAATACTTTATATTTCTCCGGTAGACTTTACTTAGATAATATACTGTTAAAGATTGAGGAGTGTTATAAACATTCTTTAGCTATAGTATCTGGCAGATGTCTTTACTGTGATCCTTGTGAAAAAACTAAGGGCAAAGAATGTATAAATCCTGAAAAACTAAGGTACTCTTTAGAAGCCCTATCTATAGATGTATCATGTTTATTAAAGTATTCATTAAATGAAGAAATTCAATGGAGCAATGATGAAGCATCTAATTACATTACCTGTGTTTCTGCACTACTTTCAAAAAATCCAATAAAAACAGATGAATTAGAAGATAAAATTATTCATTTTTGATGAATCTAAGTTGAATAGTAACAGTTTTTATATTTTCTCTTATAACTAAAATACTAACAGAAATATTACTATTTAATATTTCATCGAAAATATCATTTATATCTTCCTCTATAAATTTTATAGTATCTCCTTTTTTATTTTTAATAGCATAATTTGAAGAAAGTCTTTCTAAATATAGATTGTCCCACTGAGTTAAATCATATTTATTTTCTACTTCAAAAATTAGTCCTCTATTTATTAAAAAACTTTTTAATAATTCATATTTGCCTTTAAGGTCATCCCCTTTTTTATCTAGTTTTTTATAAAGTTCCTCTTTTTCATCTATTACTTGTTTTTCTTTCTTTATTTCAATTTCCAGTTTTTCTTTTTCATTATCTAATTCCAATATATATTTATTAATTTTTTCTAAATATCTTTTACTATTTTTCATAGTTTACCTTGCCTTTCTATAAGTTCTTTATATAAAATATTAGTGAGGTGAAGCTTATGAAAAAACTTCAAGAAATTATTGATTTCTTATCAACTCAACTATTAATAATAGTTAGGAGAATTTCTAAATCCATATATAGAGTTTACAATAACATAGTGTTCAATTTCAACAAACAAAGTACCATTAAAAAAATGTTTGAACCTACTATTGATAAAAAACAAAATATAAATAAGGAATTATTAAATGATTTAAAGTGTCTTAAAAATAAAACAGAGAATCTTGAGGATAAAATCAATTGTATTAAAAAAGAGAATTCAAAAATTGAGAAAAAAATTAATATTTTGGAATTGCTTCTCACTGAACAAAGTCAACAATAATTTTTAAATTATTAATCCTTAATTTTTAAGCTATTAAGTTATTTTTATAGAAATTTCATTTTTTAAGTATATTTTAAGTTTTTACATTGAATTCCCATATTGATGCTTTAATATAACTTCTGATATTACATTTTTATTTATAGTAACTTTCAAATATAAAAATGCTCTTAATATTTATTTTATAATTTAGCTATTAATTGATAATACTAATTATATCTAAATGTTATGAGGTGATATTTTTGTTTGAATGTATAAAGAAAGACAATCATTTCTGTAATTTATATGATGGTGGTTGGGTAACATCTAAAGACACTATTGATATCTATTCCCCTGTGGATAATTCTTTTGTAGGTACTATTCCTGCTATGACAAAAGATGATGTAGATGTATATATAAAAAATTCAAAAGAAGCACAAATATCTTGGGGAGAAGTTCCTGTTAGTGAAAGAGCTGCTATACTTCATAAAGCTGCAACAATATTAGAAGAACAAGTAGAAGAAATGGCAGAAGTACTCATGTGGGAAATTGCAAAAGATAAAAAGTCCTGTATATCTGAAATTATAAGAACTGCAGCTTTTATTAGATATACTGCAGATGCAGGTAAAAATCTTGAAGGTGAAGCTATTGGTGCTGATAATTTTCCTGGATTTAAGAAAAATAAAATGTCTTTTGCTACAAGAGTTCCTCTTGGAATAGTATTAGCAATTTCACCTTTCAATTATCCTATAAATCTATCCGCAGCAAAAATAGCTCCTGCTCTAGTTGCTGGAAATAGTGTTATATTAAAGCCACCTACTCAAGGTGCAATTAGTGCACTATATCTAGCAAAGGTATTTCAAGAAGCCGGTCTTCCTAATGGAGTACTAAATACCGTTACTGGTAAAAGTTCTGAAATTGGTGATTATTTAGTTACTAGAGCAGAAATAAATTTTATAAATTTCACTGGCTCTACTAATGTTGGTAAGCATATTGCTGAAATTGCTGGAATGGTACCGATGATAATGGAACTTGGTGGAAAAGATGCTGCAATAGTATTAAAGGATGCTGACTTAGATGATGCAGCAAGAGAAATAGTATCAGGAGCTTATAGTTATGCTGGTCAGAGATGCACTGCCATAAAAAGAGTATTAGTGGTGGAAGAAATAGCTGATAAATTAGTAGAAAAGCTTTTAGATAATGTTAAGAATTTAAAGGTAGGCCATCCGAAGGATAATTGTGCAGTAACTCCTCTTATTGATACTAAATCTGGTGATTTTGTTGAAGAACTTATGAAAGATGCTATTGATAAAGGAGCTAAATTACTTATTGGAAATAAACGTGAAGGGAATTTGCTATATCCTACACTTTTTGACTATGTAACCACAGATATGAGAATTGCCTGGGAAGAACCTTTTGGTCCTGTACTTCCTGTAATTCGCGTAAAATCTATGGAAGAGGCTATAGATATAGCTAACCGTTCTCAATATGGATTACAATCTTCTGTATTTACTATGAATATAAATGATGCCTTTTATGTTGCAAATAAACTTGAAGTGGGAGCAGTACAAATTAATAATAAATCCGAAAGAGGACCAGACCATTTTCCATTTTCTGGAGTAAAAGCTTCTGGTATGGGTACCCAAGGTATTAAATATAGTATAGAAGCTATGAGTAGGTTAAAATCTATAGTATTAACAGTATAACTAAACAATAACACTATATTAATTCTACGATATTTAAAATTCTCCATCATCAATAAAACTTTTTTACTTATTAAAAATGCTACTTAGAAACTCTAAGTAGCATTTTTTACATATTAAATCCATTCTCAACAATATCTTTACATATTTGAGCTAAGTTACTTTGATCTTCCTTAGATAATTCTTTAGGGTATATTGGCTTATGAATTACTATTTTACAATCTAAATCACTTTTTTTAGCCTTTTTACTTCCCTCTAATACCTTATATGTTCCATCTATAGTAATTGGAACAATTGGCACATTAGCTCTTGTAGCCAATTTAAGGCTTCCTTTTTTAAATTCATTTAACTTACCATCTCTACTTCTCGTTCCTTCAGGAAAAATTAGCATAGAATGTCCATCCTTAAGATTTTCTGTAGCTTCAAGAATAGCTTTTAATCCCTCCCTTGGATTATCTCTATCTAAAAATACACATCGTATATTTTTAGCCCAATAAGATACTAATGGTACATTTTCTAATTCTTTTTTCCCTACAGCACCTAATGGCCTATCAATACAATCAATTACTAATGGAATATCTACGATACTCTGATGATTTGCCACATAAAGACAAGTCTCATTAAGTAAATTTTCTTTACCAATTACCTTAACTTTTAATTTAGATGCTTTCATAGTAAATCTTGCCCATTTTTTTGCATGATTATATATAAACTTTTCACTTTCTTCTCTAGACTTCTTTTTAATTCTTTCAAACTTTGGTCGCAAAAACATTGTAAAAAAAATATATATTGCGGACTTTGCTACAAAAAAGAATTTTCTCATTTTATCACCGTCCTTATGTTTAATCATAACTATTATATCAATAATATTATCCATTTAAAAGTATAGTTAATAAAGAAACTATATTGAAAAATACTGAAAATACTTTCTTAGTTTATAAACTTATTAATTGGTCTATAATTTTAATAATTAACCTGTAGGAGGAATAAATGAAAAATAAATTTGTTAATTTATCTATTTTAATATCAATTGTAATTTCAATATTTACTATATCCTATAAAGTGTATATAGATTATATTCCTTATAATGATAAGGCTATAATTCATTATATTGACGTAGGGCAAGGTGATGGAATATTAATTCAAGTTAACAATAAGAATATTCTAATTGATGGAGGCACAGAAAGTAATTCTAAAGCACTTATTAAATATTTAAAAAGCCAACAAGTCAAATCCTTAGATTATATTATAGCCACTCATCCACATGAAGATCATATTGGTGCATTACCAGAAGTTATAAATACTTTCAAAATTAAAAATTTTTATGCTCCAAAAGTCACTGCAAACACTACTTGCTTTTATAATCTAATAAAAAGCTTAAAAAGAAATGATTTGAAAATTCTTCCTATAACTTCTCCTATGGTAGTAAATCTAGATGAATATACTTCTTTATCCTTTATTTCTCCTAATAAAAGTGACTATAAAAATTTGAATAATTATTCTTTAGTAGCAAAGCTTCAATATAAAAACTTCTCATTTTTATTTACTGGTGATGCTGAGAAGGAGATTGAAAATGAAATCGTATCTTCTGGTTATGATATAAGATGTCATATACTAAAATTAGGCCATCATGGAAGCAAAACCTCTTCTACTCCAAAATTTTTAGATGAAGTTAATCCTAAGATAGCTATTGCCTCTTGCGGACTTGGAAATGATTATGGTCATCCAAGCAAGAATATATTAAAAGAACTAAAAAATAGAAATATAACACTATATCGAACTGATAAAGATGGAACTATCGTATTTGTTTGTGATGGAAAAACTTTAAAGCGAAAGGTAAAATGAAGTGACTCCGCGAAGAGGATTCAAACCCTTAATATATCGTATAAACTTGAAATTTATGCTTATCATACATTAAAATAAATTTATCTTGATTTCGTCATTTTCAGTATATGAATTTATTAGATATCTTCAAATTGCATCTATTAATATCACATAAGATTCACCAATTCATTATAATATTTATCAAATTAAGAAAATGCAGAAAACTAATTAATTAATGCTTTCTGCACTTTCTTATATTTAAAATTATTTATAATGATCTATCCAATAATTTACTATTACTTTATAATCTTCCATCATCTAATTTCCCATTTTCAAAATTTATTGAGAAGTTAAAGTCTGGTATACTATTTTGTCCATTTTTAACTATCTCTTTTAAATTTTCTATAATTGGTTTTGTTAACATTATACAAGTTCCTGATCCTCCATTGTACTCTGGATTATTTTTTCTTGCTTTACCTAACCATGCTTCAATAAGATTACTATAATCTCCATCTAAAACCTTTTGCAATTCACTATTTGCGCCTAGGTATTTTCCACTGCTTTTATCATAGGATAAGTCTTTTATGCTTTGACCAAAATATTCATGTATAAAATTATCTGCTTCATTTTTAGCATATCCTTGGTGAGTTATTTCTCCATTTAAATTCCGTGCTGAGTACATAGTATCATATATTTCACCAATCATCTTTTTCTTAAAAGTTTTACCATTACTAGTTACAGTACATTTTGAATTTTCTATAAGATTTTTTATTTTTTCTGCTTTTTTATCATCTTTCAAACCCTTTATTTTTAGATTTTTTAAAGAATCTAATTCAATTGAAAATTTTTCTCCTTCTTCAAAAGTTATTCCATTTTCTTTAAACAATTTATTTAATTCATTATTAAGATTTTCTCTATCCTTTTTAACCGTTGTCTCATAATCAGGACTTAGAGGTTTAAGACCTTTTTCTCCGAAATTACCATACCAAGGAGTTTTTTCTTTAATTTTAAGTATGTTTCGTTCATCATAAAGACTATTTCCTTGAGCATTGTATACGTTATTAAATTGTTCTCCTTTAGAAAATACAAGTTCTTGCATTGTTCTACTTACAATATTTGTATTGTTTACATTTCTTCCATTATTTATTTTTCGAGCATTTCTCATCCACATTATACTTGACAAGGTATTTATATCATTTAAATCATTTATCCTATTCATTTTAATCTCCTAAAATAAATTCTAATATAATATCTAAATAAAGGTTTATCAACATATTTTCTAATACCGATAAACCTTTATGATTTATTTACATTTTTTAATATTGTTAATTAAGCATAAATCTGTATTAATCCCAATCCTCTGTTTTATCATAATCATAGCTAATTGATGCTTTTAAATTTGACCATTTTGTTTTGGCTAATGCTGAAGAAACATACTTTAATTCCCATTTATCTTTAACCTTAATTTGGTCAGAATATTTATATCCTATAAAGTTTGCACTATTTGAAATTAATCTTGCCTTTGTCCATCCTAATTTTGAAGATTTTATTTCAGCAAATGTGTTTCCTGTAGAAACTCCCTGTCCTTCAACAGTGATAGATCTTATCATAGCACTATTAGGTATTGATGAATCATTACTTAAATTCATGGAAGTTATACCAGAATAGACATTATTTCCTGGACAACTTATTGAAGTTGGTGAAAAATTTTTTTCCACACTTCTGCTTCCAATTCTATTACCTGTAGTTAATGTATATCTGCTGATAATTTGATTAAAAATTTGCTTTTCATATTTTATCTTTTCTATACAGTTATCGTTAAATATTGTAAAAAGTTTATAGAATTTGAAATTTTTTTAGTTGTTTTATATAAATTTGAAAATAAAGACAAAATAAAAAGCTATATAAAAAGAATTTTAATTGTAATTCTTCTTATATAGCTTTTCATATTTTTAATAAAAATGGCTCCGCGAAGAGGATTCGAACCTCCAACCTATCGGTTAACAGCCGAGTGCTCCACCGTTGAGCTATCGCGGAATATTGCTAAGCTAAGTTTTACTTAGTTAGCATTACCTGGCAACAACCTACCCTC
>NZ_DDOV01000098.1 GCF_002341865.1 Clostridium sp. UBA2485
TTATTCAGCTCCTACTCGATTCATCTAAATCAAATAATTAGCTAAAGATTGCAGCAAAAAATGAATAAATGTAAAAAATAATTTTAAATGTAATATAATGTATGGTAATATTAAGGTAAACAAAAGAATTTTATTATAATAAACTATTTGCTTAGAATTTAAATTCCTAAGAAGCATACGATTTAACTTAAGTACTTATGATGAGGTAAGAATTAAAGAAAATATCATCAAAAGGAGCAAATAAAATGAAAATAGAATTGCCAAAAGATAAGGATTTTTTCTTATTAATGTTAGGAAAATTAGTGTCATTAATAGGAAGCCAAATGCAAAGTTTTGCACTTTCACTTTATGTACTTAAAATTACAGGTTCTGCTACTAAATTTGCATCAGTATTAGCTATAACTTTAATACCCCAATTAATTCTTGGACCTATTGCAGGAGTAATTGCTGATTGGTTTGATAGAAAGAAAATTATAGTATTGTTAGATATGCTAAATGGTATTATCATTGGGATTTTTGCTATTATATATAAGATAAATGGAGAGTTGTCTTTATCACATATATATGTTTTAGTCATTTTAATGTCTATAGTATCAACATTATTTAATCCAGCTATAAATACTGTTATACCAACTCTTGTTAAAAAAGAAGAATTGGTAGATGCAAATGGAATAAATTCTTTTATTATGAACTTAGGTAATTTTATAGCACCGCTATTGGCAGGACTTTTATTAGGATTTTTTGATATGTTTATAATATTGATTGTAAATTCAATAAGTTTTATTCTATCTTCAATAAGTGAGATGTTTATAAATATACCGAAAGTTAATAAAAAACCTGAAAAAATAAATATAAAATCTTTTTCTAAAGATTTTATGGATGGTGTTAGTTTTATCAAAAATAAAAAAATAATATTTAATATAATTATTTTAAGTTTAATAATTAATTTTGCGTTTAATCCTATATTTTCAATAGGTCTACCATATCTTTCAAAAGAAATATTAAAAATTAATGACTATCAATATGGAGCTTTACAATCAATCATTGTAGTAGCTATGATTATTGCTCCATTTTTATGTAGTACAGTTTCTAAAAAGTTTAAATTAAGTAAAATACTATTTTTAAATATTTTTATTACATCTATACTTATGGGCATAATGGCAATAATATCATCATCTTTATATTTAGATTTATTTAATAGCAATTTTATACCATATATTACTTTGAGTATCGATATGTTTATTATTGGACTAGTGATAGTTATTGTGAATATAGCTACAGGAACTATGATAAATCAGATTGTACCACTATCTATGATGGGAAGAGTGGGAGCCGTAATTAACACAGGAGCTATGGCTGCTATTCCACTAGGACAAATGATATTTGGATTTTTATTTGACAAAATGGAATCATGGGTTTGTATAAGTATAGCAGCATCAATATTATTCGTTTCTATATTAGGATTTAAGAAGGCTTTGTATAGAGCTGAAGAAAATGATGCTATAGAAAGTGTGGAAGAAGAAAATCAAAATAAGGATAAAAAAGCCATTATTAATGTAGTAGAAAGGGAAAATAGTAGTATAAATTTAGATAGCGCAGAATTAGCAAATATTTTAGAAAGTGAATAAATAAAAAGACTTATATAAAATACACTTTTATTAAAAGATTTATTAATAAACTTTTATAGTTTTAAATAAGCACTATTAAATTATCTAATTTTAATAATTTAATAGTGCTTTATTATGTTTAATGTAATCTAAAAAGTTTTATCTCTTAAATAGTTATAAAACATAAAGACTTACAATAAAGTAGCTAAATTATTAAGAATGATAATGTTTTCTAATAAAATTCTAATTTGAAAATGAGTTTTATTATTAATATAATAAGAATAGTGTTAGGTTTTAAAATTAAGAAAATTGTATTTTAAATTTAGTTATAGATTGATTATCAGTTTGTTTTATTATTTTTCATATGAACAACTATTAAAAATTAACCTAATATAAATTTTAATTTGCTTATACAAATTTAGATAAGAGGTAATGAAAATGAATGTATTTACACATATAATTTTAGCATCACATTTTACACCAAGATTTGAAAAAGAATTAGATGTAAATATTAAAAAGATTAACTTTTTTTATGGTAATATAAGACCAGATATAAAAATTGAAACTACTATGAGAAATCATACAAAAGAAGCATATACTGAATATGCATATAATTTAATTAATAAAATTTATGGAGATATTGAGGAAGGCATAAATTATAATAAATTTTTAAGAGACTTAGGTGCAATCCTGCATTTTGTTTGTGATTTCTTCTGCTATCCTCATAATGGTAACTATGAGGGTACTATACCTCAGCATCATTTGTATGAATTTCATCAAATGGTATATATAGGAAGATATATTAAGAAAATAAATTCAATGCCAAGTTGTAGGTGTTTACAAGATGAAATATCCACTGAAGATTTAATAAACTCTATTGAAAATCTTCATAAAGAATATATACAAGACAATAAATTAAAAGAATATGAAAAAGATATGATGTATTCTATAAGAGCTTGTCTTATGGTAGGAAATATAATATTAAATCAATATATAAATAGGTGCAAATTACAGCAACTTCAAGTTGAAAACTATTAAGAAAAAATTATATTATATGTAAAAAAGCCGTGACTATATAGTTGCGGCTTTTTTACATATAATCCTATATTACCAATAGAAAGATTTTTCTTTGGGTATAGTTACTAAGAAAATGAACATAGTGTTAAGAATTAATAAAATATTAATATTAACTTCGTTAAAATAATCATTAATTATTAATATATACAGTTAAAGAATAGACAAAATAGTAATTATTATAAGAATTGGGAGGTCTTTGATATAAAGATATATATATAATTAATTTATTATAATCATTCATATATATAATAAAAAAGAAAAAATTGTTAATAAATTATCAAAATATGTTTATTCAATGGTTAACTTACATGATTAAATTTTAAAAATATATTAATAATTAGTTAGAATAGTTTGAATTATTGTGAAATAAATATTATAATATTTATTGTAGAGTAAAAAGTTACTAAAGATTCCTTACATTATATTTTGAGGGAGTAATTAGTGATTAAATAACTTTAGGCATACTATAATGTTATACTTCATAAAATTGAGGTGTAAACGTATTCCGAAAAGTAAATCTATAATAGTAGGAGGGATTAAGATGGATACATTAAAAACTACCCCTCTAATAGAGGAATATAAAAATTATGGAGGAAAGGTTGTTGATTTTGCAGGATACAGACTTCCTGTGCAGTTTAAGGGAATTTTAGAAGAACATGAGGCAGTAAGGGAGAAAGCCGGATTATTTGATGTATCACACATGGGAGAAATAATCATCAAGGGAAAAGATGCAGAAACTTTTGTAAATTATCTTATAACTAATGATGTAAAAACCTTAGAAGACAATGACGTATTATACACCTTCATGTGTAATGAAACTGGTGGTGTAGTAGATGACTTGCTTGTTTATAGATTTTCAAAAGAAGAATATTTTTTAGTAGTAAATGCCAGCAATATGGAAAAAGATTATAAATGGATGTTGGATAATAAAGGAAACTATGATGTAGAATTAAATAATATTTCTGATGAATTTGGGCAGTTGGCACTTCAAGGACCAAAAGCACAAGAAATTCTTCAAAAATTAGTTTCTATAGATCTATCAGAAATAGGTTTCTTTAAATTTAAAAGAAACGTAGAAGTTAAAGGTAAAAAATGCTTAGTTTCAAGGACAGGATATACTGGAGAAGATGGTTTTGAAATATATACTGAACCTAAAAATTTAGTTGAATTGTGGAGAGCTATCTTAGAAGAAGGAAAAGATTTAGAAGTTGAACCAATTGGTCTTGGTGCTAGGGACACTTTAAGATTTGAAGCGACTCTACCATTATACGGAAATGAAATGGATGCTACAATAACGCCATTAGAAATGGGATTTGGTTTCTTTGTAAAACTTAATAAAGATAATTTCATAGGTAGAGATGCATTAGTAAAGCAAAAGTCAGATGGAGTAAAAAGAAAATTAGTTGGATTTGAATTGCTTGATAAAGGAATTGCAAGGCATGGTTATAGAGTTATAGTAGATGGTAAAGATATTGGACATGTTACTACAGGCTACATGTCACCTACATTAAAAAAGAATATAGGTTTTGCATTAATTGATGAAAAATATTCAGCATTAGGCAACGAAATATTTATTAAAGTAAGAAACAGAGAATTAAAAGCTGTAGTTATTAATAAGAAATTTTATAGTAAAAAAACACAAAAATAAGGGGGAATTTAAGATGTTAGTTTTAGATAATTTATTATATACAAAGAATCATGAATGGATAAGAGTAGAAGGAAATAAGGCTTATATTGGAATTACCGATTATGCTCAAAGATTGTTAGGAGATATAGTATTTATAGAGTTGCCAGAAGAAGGAACAGAATTTTCTAAAGGTGACGCTTTTGGAGTAGTTGAATCTGTTAAAGCTGCATCTGATATTTATATACCAGTTAGTGGTAATGTGGTTGAGTTTAATGAAGAAATAACTGACAGTCCAGAAACTGTTAATGGAAATCCTTATGAAAGCTGGATGATAGCAGTGGAATTACAAGATGAAAGTGAATTTAAAGAGTTATTAAGTCCAAAAGAGTACGAAAATATTTGTGATAAGGAGGAATAATATGTTTCCTTATATACCTAATACAGAAAAAGAGATACAGGAAATATTTGATTTTCTTTCAATAAAATCTATGGAGGATTTATTTAAAGATATACCAGATGAAGTTAAGTTAAATAGAGAGTTAAATTTGGAAAAATCCCTATCAGAAATAGAAGTTACTAATAAAATAAAAGAATTAGTAAGAAAAAATAAATCTACAGATGATATTACTTGTTTTTTAGGAGCTGGAAGTTATGATCATTATATACCTGCTACAGTAAAACATTTAATAGGAAGATCTGAGTTTTATACAGCATACACTCCATATCAACCAGAGATAAGCCAAGGTACACTTCAAAGTATATTTGAATATCAAAGTATGATTTGTAATTTAACAGGCATGGAAGTTTCAAACTCAGCTATGTATGACGGAGCTACAGCTGTTGCTGAGGCATCAGTAATGGCTATAGATGCAACAAGAAGAAAAACTATAGCTGTTTCTTCTACAGTAAATCCTGAAACAAGAAGAGTACTTAAAACTTATCTAAAGTTTAAAGGCTATAATATGGTGGAAATTGAGGAATGTGAAGGCACAACTAATATTGAAAAACTTCAAAGCGCTTTGGATAAGGATATAGCAGCAGTTATTATACAAAGTCCTAACTTCTTTGGAATCATAGAAGAAATTGGAGAAATAGAAAAATTAGTTCATAGTAATAAATCACTTTTAATTATGAGTGTAGATCCAATATCACTAGGTATATTAAAGAGTCCTGGTGAACTTGGTGCAGATATAGTAGTTGGTGATGGACAAGGTCTTGGAGCTAATATAAGCTTTGGTGGACCAGGCCTAGGATTTTTAAATACTACTAAAAAGCTTATGAGAAAAATGCCAGGAAGAATAGCAGGTCAAACAGAGGATGTAGATGGGGAGAGAGGCTTTGTTCTAACATTACAAGCTCGTGAACAACATATAAGAAGAGAAAAAGCTACTTCCAATATATGTTCAGATCAAACTTTAATTTCTATAGGTGCAGCTGTATACATGGCTACTTTAGGGAAAGAAGGAATAAAAGAAATTGCAACTCAATGTATTAAAAAATCTCATTATGCCTATGAAGCATTAACAAGTAGTGGCAAATATAAACCATTATTTAATAAACCATTCTTTAAAGAGTTTGCAATGAAATCAGAAACTTCAACTTGTGAAATTAATAAGAAGTTATTAAATGAAAATATATTAGGTGGATATAATTTAGCTAAAGCATACCCTCATTATGAAAATTCAATGCTTTTATGTGTAACAGAGAAAAGAACAAGAAAAGAAATTGATACATTAGTAAAAGTGATGGAGGAGATATAATGAAAAAGTATAATAAAATTATATTTGAACTATCATCAGAGGGTAGAAAAGGTTATAGACTTCCTGCTTTAGATGTGCCTGATATAGATATAGCGAACTTAGTACCAAAAGATATGTTAAGAGCGGAAGATTTAAATCTTCCAGAAGTTAGCGAAGTAGACGTAGTAAGACACTATACTGCTCTTTCAAATAAAAACTATAGTGTAGATAAAGGATTTTATCCATTAGGATCTTGCACTATGAAATATAACCCAAAAATTAATGAAGATATAGCAAGTTTACCAGGATTTTCAAAAATACACCCATATCAAAATGAGGATACAGTACAAGGTTCATTAGAACTTATGTATGATTTATCTTCAAGACTTTGTGAAATTACCGGCATGGATGAATATACTCTTCAACCAGCTGCAGGTGCTCATGGTGAGTTTACAGGTCTTTTACTTATAAAGGCTTATCATGAAAGCAGAGGAGATTATAAAAGAAATAAAATAATAGTTCCTGATTCAGCCCATGGAACAAATCCAGCTAGTGCGGCTGTAGCAGGATTTGATATAGTAGAAATCAAATCTGATGAACATGGCAGAGTTTGCATAGACGATTTAAAAAGTGTATTAAATGATGAGATAGCTGGACTTATGCTTACAAATCCTAGTACTTTAGGATTGTTTGAAAAAGATATAAAGCTTATAAGTGATTTAGTTCATGAAGCAGGTGGATTATTGTACTATGATGGTGCAAATTTGAATGCCATCATGGGAATTGCAAGACCTGGAGATATGGGATTTGATGTTTGTCATTTAAATCTTCATAAGACCTTCTCTACGCCACATGGTGGAGGGGGACCAGGAGCAGCACCAGTAGGAGTAAATAAAAAACTGGCTAAATTTCTTCCAGTTCCGTTAATAAAAAAAGAAGATAATAGATTTTCATTAGATTATAATTTACCGGAATCTATAGGAAAAATAAGAAGTTTTTATGGTAATTTTGGTGTGCTAGTAAAGGCTTATACTTATATATTGAGTATGGGTAGTGATGGTTTAAAATCAGCATCTGAAAATGCAGTATTAAATGCTAACTATATAAAAGAAGGCTTAAAGGATTATTATAAGGTAGCTATAGACGAAGTATGTATGCATGAAGTTGTTTTTGCAGGATTAAAAGATAATCCTAATGGACTTTCTACAGTAGATGTGGCAAAACGAATGATAGATTATGGAGTTCATCCTCCAACAGTATATTTCCCATTAATAGTTGAAGAAGCACTTATGGTGGAGCCAACTGAAAGTGAGAGTATAGAAACTATTAATGAATTTATCGAGGTAATGAAAAAAATAGCTGTGGAGGCAAAAGAAAATCCAGAATTATTACATGATGCACCTCATAATGCACCAGTGAGACGACTAGACCAAGTTAAAGCAGCTAGAACTCCTATATTAAAGTGGTAAAAATAAGGCGTGATGTTTAATCACGCCTTTACTTAAACTACTAAATTTTTATAAATGATTGATTACAAAGTTTTGGGATTTTGACTAGAATTGTTAATTGTTTAAAATAGTGGAGGGCATTTATATGGATGATATAAAGGATATTATTATAATTGGCGGTGGACCTGGTGGATATGTAGCTGGCATAAGAGCAGCTCAATTAGGTGCAAAAGTATGTGTTATAGAGAAAGATAGAGTCGGAGGTACTTGTCTTAATAGAGGATGTATTCCGACTAAAACCTTATATAGAACAGCTGAACTTTTAAATAATTTAAATCATATTGAGGATTTTGGTATAAAAGTTGACAACTATGAAGTAAATGTAGAAAAAATACAAAATAGAAAGAGTGAAATTGTAAATACTTTAGTTGGCGGTATTGAGAAACTTATAGAAGGAAATGGTGTAGAATTTATAAGTGGAGAGGCTTCTTTTATTGATAATAATACTATCAGTGTCATAACTAAAGAAGGTGAAACAATATTAAAGGGAAAGAACATAATTATAGCTAGTGGTTCCAAATCAGAAATTCCATATATAGAAGGAATTAATAATTCTAAGGTTATAACCAGTGATGAACTTTTAGATTTTGACCATATTCCTAAAACTTTAGCTGTTATAGGTGGCGGGGTAATAGGAATGGAATTTGCTAGTATTTTTAATGCATTAGGGTCTAATGTAACAGTTATAGTAGCAAGAGATTCCATATTATATGATGTGGATAGAGAAATTACTAAGAGATATACAGCTATGGCTAAAAGAACGGGAATTCAAATACAGACTTCTACTGTTGTGAAAAGTATTAGTGGAGAAGAAGAAGTTATTATAAAGTGCGACAGTAAAAAAGGGGAAGTAGAAATTAAGGCTGATATGGTGCTAGTGGCTAAAGGAAGAATAGCTAACTTTGACGGATTGAACCTAGATAAAATAGGAGTAGATTTTGATAGGAAAAAAATTAAAGTTAATGAGAATTATGAAACTTCAATAAAAGGCATATATGCTATAGGTGATGTAAATGGAATATGCCAATTAGCTCATGCTGCTTCTCACCAAGGTGTACAAGTAGTAGAAAAGATATTATTAAATAAAGATATCCACAATCCTTCTATTCCAAATTGTATATTCACATTCCCGGAAATAGCTACAGTTGGAATTACCGAAGAAGAAGCTAAAGAAAAAGGCATACCTTATAAAAAGAGTAAATTTTTGTTCGGTGCTAATGGAAAAGCACTAGCACTTGGAGAAGGAGAAGGATTTGTTAAAGCAATATGTAATAGTGAAGATAATACATTGTTAGGAATTCACATTATGGGACCTCATGCTTCGGATTTAATCCATGAAGGGGTTTTAGCTATAGATAAAAAAATGAAGGCTTATGATATAAAAGATATAGTTCATAGTCATCCTACTTTAGGGGAAGCCTTTTATGAAGCGATACTAGCTTTAAATGGAGAAGCGATACACAGCATAAATAAATAGATTTACAAGGGGTAAACAGTTATGAGATATATAGATAATACATGTATAAGTCCATATTTTAATTTAGCCTTAGAAGAGTATTTATTAAAAGAAAAAAATGATGAGTATTTTGTTTTATGGAGAAATGAGCCTTGTATAGTTGTAGGAAAAAATCAAAATACACTGTCAGAAATAAATGTGGATTATGTTAAAACTAATAATATTAAGGTTGTAAGAAGACAAAGTGGTGGCGGCGCTGTATTTCATGATTTGGGAAATCTTAATTTTACTTTTATAGTTAGAGATGACGGAGAAAGTTTTACTGATTTTGAAAAGTTTTTACAGCCTATCATAGGTGTTTTAAAAGAGTTAGGTATAAAAGCTGAATTTTCTGGTAGAAATGACTTAATTATTGATGGAAAAAAAGTTGTTGGAAATGCACAATGTAAGCATAAGAATAGAATGATGCATCATGGCTGTATACTATTTTCTGTTAATATGAACAATTTAAGTGGTGCATTAATATCAAAGCCAGTAAAATTCTCTGATAAAGCGGTAAAATCAGTTGTAAGTAGAGTCACAAATATAAGTGAGCATTTAAAATCACCTCTTACAGTAGAAGAATTTAAAACACTGATATTTGAGTATATTACAAAAAATGATAAAAATGCAGTTATTGAGAGGTTAAGTGAAAGAGAAATAAGAGATGTAGAAAATCTAAAAAAATCTAAATACGAAACTTGGAAATGGAATTTTGGACAGTCGCCCAAATATGATTTTTATAATGAGGAAAAATTTGCAGGTGGTACTGTAGAAGTTAATATAAAAGTTGAAAAAGGTGTAATAAAAGATGTGAAGATTTTTGGAGATTTTTTTGGTAAGGAAGATGTAGGTGAAATAGAAAAATCTCTTATAGGTAAAAATCATGAAGAAAGTGAAATTAAAAAAGTATTATCTAATTTTCAAATAAGTGAGTATTTCTCTAACATAAAAGAGGATGAAATCTTAAATTTATTGATAAAATAAAGATGTTAAAAAAGTCGTGATTTTAATCGCGGCTTTTTACCTATAAAGATTAAATCCTATAATTTATTTAAAATATAGATTAAAAAAACTAGCCATTAAACATAATTTTACCCTAAGAAACCGTGGCTTTGAACCACGGCTATTTATTAATCCAAAAGTGTTATTTTTATATTTCGATATTTCTTTATATAATACTCTCTATTTAATGCTATTTCATCTATAGCATATAAAAGTCTATTAATTTCATCTATAGTATTGTACATGCCAAAGCTAATTCTTACAGTACCAGGATAAACTTCTTTAGGAAGGGACATATTTCTAACAATCTCTTCTTGGCTTACATTTAGTAATTTCTGCATATAAGGTTGAGCACAAAAACAGCCACTTCTTACTGCAATGCCAAATTCATAAGATAGAATTTTAGCTAAAGTTCCATGATGAACTCCCTCTATATTAAAAGAAATTATGCTAACTTTATCATTAAAATTTAAATAGTCTCCATAAAGAGTTACATAAGGAATTAATAAAAGGTTAGCAGTAGCATATTCTGTTAAATATCTCTCATAGTTTTCCAAGTTTTTCATTCCTAAAGATGATAATTTTCTAATAGAGGAAACAATAGCTAATGCACCTAGAACATTTGGACTTCCTGCCTCATGCTTATCAGGAGATGAAGCCCACCTCACATAGTCAGGAGTTACAAAGGAAATAGTTCCTCCTCCTACATGATCTGGATGGCAATGTTCAAAAGTTTCTTTTGGACCTATTAACACCCCAGAACCAAAAGGAGCGTAGACTTTATGACCAGAAAAAGCTATGAAATCTATATGGTCATCACAATTAAAAGGTCTTAAATCTACAGGGGCATGTGGAACTAATTGAGCACCGTCTACTAATAGCTTACAATCATATTTATGAACTAACCTGGAAATACTATAGATGTGATTTTTATGACCGGTTACATTAGAAGCGCCAGTTATAGTTACAAGTTTTATATTTCCTTGATATTTAATTAATTTATTTTCTAAATCATTAAGATCTAAATTACCAGCGTTATCAATATTTATATAATCAACTTTATACTTTGCTCTCCAAGGTAGATCATTGGAATGATGTTCCATGTAGCTAGATAATATTACTTTATCTTCATCGTCTTCGTAGAGGATGTTACAAAGTTTATTTATAGCTTCACTACAATTTTTTACAAAAATAGTTTGCATATAATTAGGGTCATAATTTACAAACTTACCAACCACGTCTCTACTTTCTTCATATAGCATAGTGGAAACTTGAGATTTGTATCCTTCACCACGATGAACAGAAGAATAGTAAGGTGAGAAGTGAATAATATCATCTAATACACAGAAAAGAGGAGGTGTAGTTGCAGCATTATCAAAATTTATGCCAGTTACTAAGGTACCGTCTATTAAAGGTACTTTATTGTTGACACCTACTACTAGTTTTCTATATACGTTATTATATTTACTACTCATTTTTTACCTCCTTTCATATATAGCATTTATAGCTATATAGTACTACCCTTATAATCATAATATTAAATACTATAATAATTGGTACAAATAATAGAAACATTGAATTATTAATTGTTGACATGATTACTCTGGTTTGATATTATCAAAGTGTAGTAAAACACTCAACATTAAGGAGTGAGGGAATGAAATTATCAACGAAAGGTCGTTATGGTGTTAAAGCTATGGTTGACTTAGCTATACGCTATGGGAAAGAACCAGTTTCAATAAAGACCATTTCAGAAAGACAAAATATATCAGAATACTATTTAGAGCAATTATTTTCTACATTGAGAAAATCAGGACTTATTAAGAGCATAAGAGGTGCTATGGGTGGATATGTGTTAGGTAAGGCGCCAGATGAAATAAGAATTTATGATATTTTAGAGGTGCTAGAAGGACCAATAGAAATATCCCATTGTCTAGATACAGAGTCCTGCAACAACATAGATTGTTGTGCCACAAGATTAGTATGGAAAAAAATTAAAGATAGTATAGACAATGTTACAATGTCTATTACTCTTAAAGATATAGTAGAAGATTATATGGATATTTCCAAATTAAAAGGAGTGACAACTAATCATGAGTAAAACTGTTTACATGGATTATGCAGCGACAACTTACACAAAACCAGAGGTTTTAGATGAAATGATTCCATATTTTACACAATTTTATGGTAACCCATCATCTATATACTCAATTTCAAGGGAAACTAAAAAAGCTTTAGATTTGGCAAGAGATAGAGTGGCCAAAGCCATAAATGCAGATAGAAGTGAAATCTACTTTACTGGTGGTGGATCTGAAGCAGACAACTGGGCTATAAAAGGTATTGCTTTTGCTCAAAAAAATAAAGGAAACCATATTATAACAACTAAAATAGAGCATCATGCAGTATTACATGCTTGTGAATATCTTGAGAAAAACCATGGATTTGAAGTTACATATTTAGATGTTAATGAAGAAGGATTAATAAATATTGAGGACTTAAAAAATGCTATAACAGATAAGACTATATTGGTAACTATAATGTTTGCCAATAATGAGATTGGAGTAATTCAATCAATAAAAGAAATAGGTCAAATTTGTAGAGACAAGAAAGTATTCTTTCATACAGATGCAGTTCAAGCAATAGGAAATGTACCAGTAGATGTAAAAGATATGAATATAGATTTATTATCATTAGCTGCTCATAAAATTTATGGACCTAAAGGTGTCGGTGTTTTATATATTAAAAAAGGTATAAAAATCCACAATTTAATTTATGGTGGAGCTCAAGAGAAAAATAGAAGAGCTGGTACTGAAAATGTAGCAGGAATAGTTGGACTTGGAAAAGCAATTGAACTTGCAGTACACAATATGGAAGATCACAGTAGAAAATTAATAGCATTAAGAGATAAACTTATAGATGGATTACTTAAAATACCATATACAAAATTAAACGGACCATCTGGAGAAAAAAGATTACCGGGTAATGTAAATGTATGTTTTAAATTTATAGAAGGTGAATCTGTACTATTAATGCTAGATGCAATGGGAATTTGTGCTTCAAGTGGAAGCGCTTGTACATCTGGATCATTAGATCCATCACATGTATTACTAGCAATAGGATTACCACATGAGATAGCTCATGGTTCACTAAGACTAAGTATTGGTGATGGGACAACAGAAGAAGAAGTGGATTACGTATTAGAGAAAGTTCCTTCAATAGTTCAAAGATTAAGAGATATGTCACCGTTATATGATGACTTTTTAAAAGGAGAGGAAAAATAATGATATACAGCGAAAAAGTAATGGATCATTTTACAAATCCAAGAAACGTTGGAGAAATTGTTAATGCAAATGGCATAGGAGAAGTAGGAAATGCTAAATGCGGAGATATAATGAAAGTTTATTTAAAAGTAGAAAATAATGTAGTTGTAGACGCTAAATTTAAGACTTTTGGATGCGGTTCAGCTATAGCTTCATCAAGTATGGCTACAGAGCTTATAAAAGGAAAAACTGTTGAAGAAGCATGGGATTTAACAAATTTAGCAGTGGCAGAAGCATTAGATGGTCTTCCACCGATAAAAATGCATTGCTCAGTACTTGCAGAAGAAGCAATTCATAAGGCAATAAATGATTATAGGGTTAAAGAAGGCTTAACTCCATGGGATTTTAAAGAAACAGATCATGATGAGTTACATGCTAATGTACACGGAGAATAGGTGAAATAATTATGAAAAAAAAAGTTGTTATAGGAATGAGTGGGGGAGTAGATAGTTCTGTTGCAGCATATCTTTTGAAAGAGCAAGGATATGAAGTTATAGGGATTATGATGAAACTAGCTCCTGATGATCCTGAATATGCAGAGAATGAAGGTGGATGTTGTTCACTATCTGCAGTATTGGATGCTAGAAGGGTAGCTGATAAATTAGACATTCCATTTTATGTAATGAACTTTAAAAGACCTTTCCAAACTCTTGTAATTAACAATTTTGTTGATGAATACTTTAGTGGAAGAACTCCTAACCCATGCATTATGTGTAATAAACATATAAAATTTGAGGAGTTATTGAAAAAAGCTATGGCATTAGGTGCTGACTATATTGCAACAGGTCACTATGCAACTATAGAAAATATAGATGGTAGATATTTGCTTAAGAGATCACAAGATGATAAGAAAGATCAAACCTATGCTCTTTATACTTTAACTCAAGAGCAATTAGCACATACCTTAATGCCTTGTGGAGCATATTCTAAGACTGAAATTAGAGAAATTGCAGAGAAAATCGGTCTAGAAGTATTTAGAAAGAAAGATTCTCAAGAAATATGTTTTGTTCCAGATAATAATCATGGAAGATTTATTGAAAAATTTACTGGTAAGATTTTAAATCCAGGAAAATTTGTAGATAAAAATGGAAATGTATTGGGAACACATAAGGGTATAGTTTACTATACTATAGGTCAAAGGAAAGGATTAGGGATTGCATTAGGCAAGCCTATGTTTGTTACAGATATAATTCCAGAAAAAAATCAAGTGGTACTTGGTGATGAAGAGGATATATTTAAAACAGAATTAATTGCAAAAGATATTAACTTGATTCCTTTTGAAAAATTTGAAGGTGAAATCAAGGCTACTGCAAAGGTTAGGTATTCTGCAAAGCCGGCAGTTGCTACAATAACTCAATTAGATGATGATAAAGTGAAAATTAAGTTCGGAGAAAAACAAAGAGCTATAACAAAAGGTCAATCAGTTGTATTTTATGATGGAGATATTGTTGTTGGTGGTGGAATTATAGACGAAATATTATAAGATGTTTAAAATAAAGAACTAATAAAGTATGAGAAGTTTATTTTATGCTATTAGGTTGATAGATTTTGTTAATAGTACTACTAGCAACGGATTATGTCACATAATATGGTATAAAATAAGTTATCTATTAGTTTATTTAAGCATTGTAGAGATATAATAAATTAGGATATTTGGAATTTCAAATATCCTAATTTATTATAAAAATTTCTTAAGTAATTTTCTAAAAAGGAGATTTTTATGGAGTATAGTGATAAATTATTAGAACATTTTTATAGTCCTAGAAATGTAGGAACCTTACCTGATGCAGATGGCATAGGTGAAGCTGGAGATGCTAACTGTGGAGATATCATGAAGATATATATAAAAGTAGAAAACAATACTATAAAAGATGTTAGGTTTATGACCTTTGGTTGTGGATCTGCTATTGCTTCTTCCAGCATTGCTACAGAACTTATAAAGGGAAAAACCTTGGAAGAAGCGTGGAATTTAACAAACAAATCTGTAATTGAGGCATTAGATGGGCTTCCTTCAGAAAAAATCCATTGTTCCGTACTGGCAGAACAGACTATACACAAAGCCATTAATAACTATAGAGAAAAGTTAGGTTTAGAAAGATGGAAAGATAAATGGGAAGGTTAAACAATTGAAAATTGACAATGGACAATTGAAAATTATGGATGAAATTAGTTTTAATCAAACTAATTTCTTTACCTGTTTTCTCAACCTCTGGGGAACAGTAGTGAAGCCCTTTAGGGTTCCCCTGAGGTGCAGTATGATTTGGAACAAAAATTGGTAAATTTAATTAATACTGTGGAGAGACTAAGGAATTAAGAATTAAGTATGAAGAATGAAGAATTATGGTTGAATTTAATTTTGTAAATTAATTTCTTTAACTGACTTTTCACTAGCAATTGTATTGCTAGTTTTTTTATTATAAGGAGTTACGTAGTAACTTTAGAAAACAGATAAAATAATTGATTTCTCAGTAAAGCTGAGAAATATCCACAATTCTCGGATAGCTCCCCGCTAAATGGACATAGTTAACTCATGCTCAAATTAACTTATATTTTGAATATAATACTCATGAGGAGGTACATATCCTATTGAGGAATGTATCCTCTTATTATTATATCTGTAGACATAATCATTTAGTTCTGAAGCTATATGATTTAAATCCAGGTATATTTTTCCTTTTAAGCATTCTTCTTGTAAATATCTATGATATGATTCAATAAAGGCATTATAATTAGGACTTCTTACTGGAATTCGTTCATGTACTGCTTCTTCTTTAAGGCATGCTTCCTCAAAAGTGCCACTAATAAACTGGCTTCCATTATCCGTGCGTAGCACTAGCCCTTTAGTATTATCCTTTATTCCTCTAGCATATAATGCTCCTAACATTACCTGTTTAGCTACTTCACCAGTAGCTGATAAATCTATAGAATGATAAATTATTTCTCTATCAAATACATCTATTATTGATGTTATATATGCTGTTTTCTTAGTTCCTGCTATAAAACTATATTTGATATCCATCTGCCATAATTGATTAGATCCAGTTACTTTCACATT
>NZ_DDOV01000062.1:0-73899 GCF_002341865.1 Clostridium sp. UBA2485
AAAAAATTAAATGTATTTATTATTGCAGTAATTTTTAGCTTATTTTTTAATGAATTTCTTGTACAAGCTATAGAAAATAACTTTAAGTTTAGAAGAATAACTATTAAGGATGGCTTATCTCAATCTTCCGTAGAGTGCATTTTTCAAGATAGTAAGGGCTATATGTGGTTTGGTACAACAGACGGATTGAATAGATTTGATGGTCATGAATTTAAAGTTTATAAGTATAATCTTAATGATGATAACAGCTTAACATCTAATTACATAAACTCAATTATAGAAGATAACGAGGGTTTTCTATGGGTAGGTACTACTAAAGGATTAAATAGGTTAGATACCTATACAAACAAAATTACTAGATACGTAAATGATTCTAATAATATCAATAGTTTATCATCCTATAATGTATGGGATGTTATGGAGGATAGTAAAGGATATATATGGGTTGCAACAGATAAGGGATTAAATAAATATGATAAAAAAACAAATACCTTTATAAGATATTCCTTTGATAAAAATGATAGTAATAGTTTAAGTCATGATTTTATTACTTCATTACATGAAGACAGTGATGGATTAATTTGGGTTGGAACTAAGAATGGATTAAATAGCTTTAATACTGAAAAAAATTTATTTATAAGATATACTCATGACAGCTTAAATATGAATAGCATTAGTGATAATTATATAACTGAAATTTATGAAGATGAAAATAAAGATATTTGGATAGGTACTTTAATAGGTGGATTAAGCAAATATAATAAAAAAACTAATAAATTTACACATTATAAAAGCAGTAATAAAAAGAATCAATTACAATCTAACTCTATTCAAACTATTTTTCAGGACAGCAGGGGAATTTTATGGATAGGAACAGAAAGCGGATTAAGTAAATACAACAGGGATGCTGATGACTTCTTCACATATAAAAATAAATATTATGATTCAGATAGTTTAATAGATAATAATGTATTAAATATACATGAAGATAAAGCTGGTATGCTTTGGATAGGAACATATAGCGGTATAAGTATGCTAAATCCTGCTTCTAAGTTTAACCATTATAAAAAGAATGCAACTGAAAAAAATAGCTTAAATGACAATATGATAAATGGAATATATGTAGATGATAAAGATGTAATATGGATTGGTACTAATAGTGGAGGGCTTAATTCTATTAATAGAAAAAATGGAGAAGTAAAACAATATACAAATGATCCTAATAATGACGAAAGCATTAGTCATAATCGTATTTGGTCAATTACTGAAGATAGAGACGGCGATTTATGGATGGCTACTAGTTATGGATTAAATAAATTTGATAAGACTACAGAAAAATTTACTAGATACTTTAATAATAACAATAATAAAAATAGTTTAATAAACAATGAAGTAAGATATATATATGAAGATAGTGAAGGGATTATATGGATTGGTACACGTCATGGTTTAGATTCTTTTGATAAGGAAAAAGAAGAATTTACTAATTATAATTGGCTACTTAGTAGTAATGGGGTAAAAGACTATTATATCTCTGCAATTTATGAAGATTTTAATGGGATTTTGTGGCTAGGATGTGGAGTAGAAGGTGGATTAATTAAATTTAATAGAAAAACTAATAAGATAAAGAATTATAAATATGATAAAGAAAATAGCAATAGCATTAGTAATAATAGTATAGAATCCATAACAGAAGATGAAAATGGAAACTTATGGATTGGAACTCATTATGGTGTAAATAAATTTAATAAAGAGAAAGAAGAATTTATTAGATATACTGAGGATGATGGTCTTTGTAATAATTACGTTTACGGAGTTCTAATAGATAAATTTGGTAATCCATGGGTAAGTACAAATGGGGGATTGGCTCAAATAGATGTATATGATAATAGAATTATAAATTTTAACATTAACGATGGTTTGCAAAGCAATGAATTCAATGGATATTCATATTTTCAAAGTAAATCAGGAGAAATGTTTTTTGGTGGGGTAAATGGATTAAATAGCTTTTATACGGAAGATTTATCGAAAGAATATTATTCATCTAAAGTGGTGATAGAGTCTTTCTCTATAAATGGTAAACCTATGGATATCAGGAATGAAATAAAACTTAATCATAATCAAGAGAATTTTTCTTTAGATTTTTTCTTACCAAATTATGAAAACCCAACTAAAACAAAGTATGCCTATAAATTAGAAGGTGTTGACAAGAAGTGGGTATATTCGAATTATAGAAATTATGCTAGCTATACTAATATTAAACATGGAAAATATACTTTTAAAGTAAAGGCAAGAAATAGTAATGGTATATGGAGTGAAGTTACGGAAATACCTATTACAGTTTTAAGACCTCCTTGGAAAACTTGGTGGGCATACCTATTATATACTTTATTAATTCTAATAGTTATATACATAGTGTGGAACTATGTAACCATACTTGAAAGTTTAGTAAGACAAAGAACTATTCAGCTAAACAATAAGCTTGAAGAAAATGATAAATTATATAAAAAGCTCATAAAAAATGAACAGTTTAAAAATAAATATTTTATTAACTTATCTCATGAGCTTAGAAGTCCACTAAATGTAATATTATCTGCAGTTCAATTATTTGAAAAGATGTGTAAAGAGGATGTAGTATTAGAAAAAGATATATTAAGTAAATATGTTGGTATAATAAAGCGTAATTCCAACAGTCTTTTAAATACTATTAATGAGCTTATAGATACCTCCAAAATTGAATCTGGAAGTTACAGATTAAATATCAATGAGGAAAATATCATATATTTAGTAGAAGATATAGCATTGTCTATGAAACAATTTGTAGAAAGTAACGGTATAGAGCTTATAATAGATCCAGAAGTTGAAGAAAAATTTATTGAATGTGATGCTAGAGACATAGAGAGATGTATTATAAACTTAATATCTAATGCTGTTAAATTTACTGAAGAAGGTGGAACTATATGGATTAACATATATGATAAAGATGATTTCATCGAAATATCAGTAAAGGATAATGGAAGTGGTATTGCGAAAGAATATCATGAAATAATATTTGATAGATTTGGACAAGTAAATAATGTTATATCAAAGCAGAAGGTAGGTAGTGGAATAGGTCTTACCTTGGTAAAATCATTAGTTGAATTGCACGGAGGAAATATAAAAGTAATAAGTGAAATAAATGAAGGCAGTAATTTTATAATTACTTTACCTGTTAAGCAGCAGTTAATAAATCACAAAAATATTTAGTTTTCGATGAGACCTTATAGGTTTCCAATGTGAAAATTTAAAATATACTCTAAAAAAACAGAAAAAATAATAGGAAAATCATTAATATTCGAAAAAATTTCAAATCAGTAACTCTTACTTTTGTTAAGTAAGAGTTACTTTTTATTTACTTTAGGGGGAAGAGGTAAGTTTTAGGAATAATTACCTTATATATAACTAATAATAAAAAAAACATGCTTATTAGTGAAGTTTTATAGATGTTTATAAGAGAAATATAACTTAATTTATTCATTAAAATACATGTGGAAAATTTTATTAAAGATCAATTAATTGTTGAGGAGATGAAAAAATGAAAAAACTAAAAAGATTTTTGACAATATTTTTAGTAGCATTTATTTTCAGTTGCAATATTGTTAAAGCTCAGGATGTTGCAAGAGAATTTATTTCTAAAAGACCTACTAAAGAAAGTGCTAATGTGCATTTTTCTTATGTAAAAAATGGTAAAAGAATTAGAGAGGATACAATTCTTATAATAAGTAGTAAAGAAAATAAAGATTTATATGCTTATTGTATTGATATGTATAAGAAATACCCTTCCTATGATGGAACAGAGTATAAATTAGGAGAATTATCAAGTAGTATAGATAGAAATAAGCTAAATAAGGTTTTTGTAAATGGCTTTCCAGTTGTCAGTCCAGAGATGTTATCAAAAAAATGTGGTCTTGATCCAAAAAATTATTACTCTTTAGAAGAAGCTTATGCAGTAACTCAATTAGCTCTTTGGCATTATACAGAAGCTAATAGGGATATAATAAAATTTTCAGTAGAAGAGGATATAGCAGATAAGAGAATATTACAAGGTGTTAAATATCTTATAGGTAAAGCAGAAGAAAATAAAGAAGAAAGTTTGATTACTTTTCAATATAATAAAGACACCATAAATAAAATTGCCTTTGAGAAGGAAGGTTTTAATTATTTTGGACCAATAAAAATACAGGGAGATATTGAAAGAACGGAAGAAATAAAAATAAATTTACTAAGTAAAAATGCAACATTGGTATATGGTAATGGAGAAGCTGTTGGTGATACAGTGATTGTAGATAGGGAATTTTACGTAAAAACACCAAAAACAAATAAAATTTCAAATATTGACATTGATATTAGTACTAATTTAACTAGTTATATTGAAAAATATTATGAGCCATTTGATACATCTATACAGGATATTTTAGTTGCAGAACAAGTAAAGACAGGGTTTAAAGATAAAATGTATATCAATATGCTACTACCTCAAACCGGTAATATATTCCCATCCAAATCAATATTGGGGATAGGAATATTAATAATAGGTTTAGGAGCAGTTATAATTAAAAAGCATTGATAAATAACAAAAGTTAAAAATATTTACATATATGATCAGATGATCGAATTTGTATAGAATAGAAAAAAAATTTAATCAAATACTAACAATAAAAAAGGAGAGTGTACTTATGCTTAGTGAGAAACTAATTGAAGCATTAAATGACCAGATCAATTACGAATTTTATTCAGCTCATTTATATTTATCCATGGCAGCATATTGTTATAATGAAAATTTAGATGGCTTCGCAAATTGGTTTTTAGTGCAAAATGAAGAAGAAAGATTTCATGCTATGAAGCTGTTTAATTATATAAATCAACGAGGTGCTGCTGTAGAACTAAAAGAGATTCCAGCACCCAAAACAAAATTTAATTCTTTACAAGAAATATTTGATGAAACGTTGAAACATGAACAATTAGTTACTAAAAGATTTTATGATCTTACTGATATGGCTATGGCAGAAAAGGACTATGCTACTGTTAGTGCTCTGGAGTGGTTCAATAATGAACAAATAGAAGAAGAAGCAACTGTAAATTTAGTTATTTCTAAATTAAAACTTGTGGAAGGTCCTTCTTTATATTTATTAGATCAAGAATTGGCAAGTAGAACCTTTGTAGCTCCAGCAGAATAATTTTAAAAGAATGTAAGGCATATTGAAAATTTGGCCTATGAGAATTATAGAATTATNNATAATTCTATAATTCTCATAGGTTTTTAATTTTAATGTATAAGTACAAGCTATCTTAGAAAATACTAAATTCTATAGTATTACTAACTATAAAATTTTTCTTATACCAATAGTGAATTTTGCAAAAGTAACAACTTTATGCTACAATTAAGTTGTTACTGTTGAAAAGTGTAAAATATTCTGTAGAAAAGGAGGAAGAATATGATAGAATTTAAAAATATAAAAAAATCTTATAAGGATACATCTGTTTTGAAAAATATAAGTCTAAAAATAGATAAAGGTGAGTTCGTAGTTTTTATTGGTTCTAGTGGATGCGGTAAAACTACTTTATTAAAAATGATAAATAAACTTATAAAACCTACATCTGGAGAAATTTTTATAGACGGAAAAAATATAGAGAGTGAAAATCCTATTGAATTAAGAAGAAGAATAGGATATGTAATTCAACAAACAGGTCTATTTCCTCATATGACTGTTAGAGAAAATATAGAGTTAGTACCAAAGTTACAAAAACTAGATGATAGTAAGATTGAGGCTAAGACTAAAGAACTTATGTCAATGGTTGGATTAGATCCTGATAAATTTATAGATAGATATCCCTGTGAATTAAGTGGAGGACAACAACAAAGGGTAGGTGTTGCAAGAGCTTTTGCTATAGATTCAGAAATAATATTAATGGATGAACCTTTTAGTGCTCTTGATCCAATAACTAGAAGTGATCTTCAAGAAGAGCTTTTTAATCTTCATCAAGAAGTTAAAAAAACTATAGTGTTTGTAACTCATGATATGGATGAGGCATTAAAACTTGCTGATAAAATTTGCATTATGAGTGGGGGAGAAATATTACAATATGATACTCCTGAAAACATATTAAGAAATCCAATAGGAACATATGTTGAAGAATTTATAGGAAAGAATAAAATTTGGAATAATCCTGAGTATATAAAAGCTAAGGATATTATGATTGAAGATCCAGTTAGAATAAGTAGTAAGAGAACAATACTTCAAGGAATCGAAATTATGAGAAGTATGAAGGTAGACAGCTTATTAATAACTGATAAAAATGGAACTCTAAATGGATTAGTTACATTGAAAAATATAAAGAAAAATCCAAATATGGTTTTAAAACTTGAAGATGTTATGGAAAAGAACGTTATACGTGTACACGATGAAGATAACTTAATAGATATATTAGAAACTATGAATAAATATGAAATTGGATATGTTCCAGTTGTAAATAATGAAGATAAGCTTGTAGGATTAGTCACTAGAAGCAGTTTAATTTCAGTGTTGAGTGAACAATTCATAGACATGGAGGTGAATGCTTAGTGCAAGGTTTTTTAGAATTTTTAGTAGATAAAAAAGGGCAAATTTTTCAGCTTTTATTAGAACATATTGAACTTACGGTATTTGCAGTATTCATTGCCATATTAATTGGGATTCCCTTAGGTATATTAATAACAAGGGTTAAAAAAGCTTCTAAGCCAATACTTATGTTAGCAAACCTCATTCAAGCTATACCAAGCTTAGCACTATTAGGATTTTTAATTCCCATAATAGGAATAGGTAGTAAGCCAGCTATTTTAATGGTAGTGCTATATTCTTTATTACCTATAATAAAGAATACTTACACAGGTCTTACTAATATAAATCCAGATATGCTAGAAGCTGCAAAGGCAATAGGGATGACCAAAGGGCAAATCCTTAGACTTATACAAATCCCTTTAGCTCTTCCAATAATAATGGCAGGAATAAGAATTTCTGCAGTAACAGCAGTTGGACTTATGACTATAGCAGCTTTTGTTGGTGCAGGTGGGTTAGGATACATGGTGTTCTCAGGAATACAAACGGTAGATAACTATATGATTTTAGCTGGAGCTATACCTGCTTGTATATTAGCCTTAGTAATTGACTTCATAGTTGGAAAAGTGGAAAAAGTAGTAGCGCCTAGTGGAATTAAGATGGCTGATGGTACTATGAAAATAAAAAAGGTATCTAATGGAAAGAGATCTAATAAGAATCCTTTAATAGCAGCTTTACTATTAATAGTGATTGTATCAGGTACTATTTTTGCATTTAGTAGAAATAACGATAAAATAGTTATTGCTTCTAAGAACTTCTCTGAACAACTTATAGTAGGAAATATGCTAGCAGATTTAATTGAAAATGATACTGATTTGAAAGTTGAAAGAAAATTAAATCTAGGTGGAACTAATATTGCTTTTAGTGCCATGACTGCTGGAGAAGTTGATGCCTATGTAGAGTACACAGGAACAGGTCTTGTGAATATATTGAAAAAAGATATAGTAAATGATCCAAATAAAGTTTATGATATAGTATCAGAAGAATTTGAGAATAAATATAATATAAAATGGCTTGATCCTCTTGGATTTAATAATACTTATGTGTTAGCAGTAACTAAGGATACAGCCGAGAAATATAATTTAGAGAGCTTTTCAGATTTAGCAAAGGTAAGTAATGATTTAGTAATAGGTCCGACAATAGAATTTACTAATAGGCAGGATGGATATTTAGGTCTTATTAAAGATTATAATATGAGCTTTAAAGACTTAAAACCTGTAGATGGTGGACTAAGATATACTGCAATAGATAATAAGAAAAGTGATGTTATAGATTCCTTTGCAACAGATGGATTGTTAAAAGCCTTTGATTTAAAGGTATTAAAGGATGATAAAAGCTTTTTCCCACCATATTATGCAGTACCTATAATACGAGAAGAGACATTAAAAAAACATCCAGAGCTTGAAGAAGTTATGAACAAGCTCTCCGGTAAAATAAATGATGATACAATGAGAGATTTAAACTATAAAGTAGATAAACTTGGAGAATCACCTGAAAAAGTAGCTAAAGATTTCTTAATAGAACAGGGATTAATATCTAAGTAGTACTTAGTCAATGGAGAATTGACAATGGACAATTGAAAATTAAGGTTGAAATTAATTCTTTACGAATTAATTTCTTTAATAGATTTTTGTAGCGGCGAACATTGTTCGTTGCTTTTTTTATACATATCAAAATTTAATATTAATATAAAAATATTATGGCGAACAATGTTCACCGCTACGGTTGGGGAATTAATATGAGAATTAATTCTAAATTTCTCAGCCGCTGCTGAGAAATATCCATAATTGTGAATTTTGCATTTTACGTTGTGAATTAAATTAAAAATCCGATGATTAGAAAGTATGTCCAACTTTAAGTTGGATATACTTTCTAATCATCGGATAAAAATATTTCTGCAGAATTATATACTTTTTCATCACCTATAAGTAAAAGCACATCTCCCTTATTAAAGGTTGCATAAGGACCAGGAGAAAGTATAAGAGAACTATTTCTTTTTATTCCTACAATAGTGGCTCCTGTGTTTTGCCAAAACTTAGCTTCAGAAATAGATTTACCGATTAGCTTACAGCTATCGGGAATTTTTATTTCTAAAGGTGTTACTGGAGTTATATTGCCTAATCTGCCAGAGTGGTCTACTATTTTATTTATAGTTTCCATTATCTCATCTTCAAGTTTTCGCTTTTTAGCAATTAAGTCCGCAAGGGTAGTCTTACAAGAAGCAATACTTTCTATATTTTGAAATTTATTTATAAATTTAAAAGCATTATCTTTTGAAAGAACAGTTATTCCACTTCCTTTAGATGATTGAACTACATTCACATCTTCTAAAAGCTTTATTGCTCTTCTTATAGTTTCAGGAGAAACATTATATTTTCCTGCTAAAGTGGAGCGACCATGTAATTTTTTCCCTTCCTCAATATCTCCTTTATATATGCCACTGGCTATATCCAAAGCTATTTTTTGATATATAGGCATTGAATAATTTTCATACATAAGCTTACCTCCAAGTATACCAAGTTAACTTAATTCTAGAAGTAAGTTGGTTTTAAGTCAAGAGTAAAGTAGATATTTTCAATGAAAGATTGACAATGGACAATTGACAATTGAGGTTGAAATTAATTCTTACGAATTAATTTCTTTAACTATTTTTTACTAGCAATATAATTGCTAGTTTTCTCCACCTCTGGGGAACAGCAGTGAAGCCCTTTAGGGTTCCCCTGAGGTGAAGTATAGTTTGGAACAATACCTAAAAATTCAAACCAATATTAATGGAGATAACTAATATAATTAAAATATTAGTTAAGGTGTTAAATATTGTTTTATATCATACTGCACCCCAGGGGTATATTTTAGAGTTTAGTTTATGTTTTAGGCTTATTCAGGCATTTTAATTTCTCTAATATTTTTTAATATGTTATATACCCCAGGGGTGGAAGTTAATTTAAAACTTCTCCATAAAGGAGAAGTATCAATAATTGTCAATTGTCCATCGTCAATTCTCAATTGTATAAGTAGCAGCAATTATAAATCAAGTAACTTTAATTTTTAAAATCCGTACAGAAATTCTCTATACCCATTTTTCAGCCCAGTTTTGGACTTCTACCATAGTTTTTTCAAGTTCTTTACCTTTTTCAGTAAGTTCATATTCAATTCTTACAGGCGTTTCAGCGTAAACTATTCTTTTAATTAATCCTTCTCCTTCTAATTCCTTAAATCTTTCTGCTAACATTCTATCACTAAGCTCTGGAATCATAGTTTTTATATCAGAAAAGCGTTTAGGACCACTTAAAAGTACTTTTATTATAAGTCCAGTCCATTTTTTACCTAGTAATGTAAAAGCATATTCAAATTTAGGACACATATGAAATTCACTCATCATATCACCTCTTATTCTAGTATGTTATAAATGCTTAAATTTATTAAAGAGTTACTACTACAATTATAATTTAATTTCTATAAAAATAAAAGTAAATATAAAAAGATTAAAAACTTACTTGACAATATATACTTACTTTTAGTACAATACTTACATAAGGTAAGTTAAATAATTTCAATTAATTTTATAAGAAAGTCAATAAAGAATAATTAATAAAGAAAATATATACAATATGGAAGAGGAGGTAATCCTATGATAAAGATTATAAATGGTGAAGCTGTTAAAGATGGAGCTGGAGTAAAACTTAATAGAGTTATAGGAAGTAGAAATTTAGATAATGCAGATCCTTTTTATCTTCTTGATGAGTTTAGAAGTGATAACAAAAGTGACTATATTGCAGGTTTTCCTATGCATCCTCATAGAGGAATTGAAACTATAACTTATATGATAGAGGGCAGTTTTAAGCATAGAGATTCAAAAGGAAACGAAGGCGTGTTAAATTCAGGAGATGTCCAGTGGATGACTACTGGAAGAGGAATACTTCATGAGGAAATGCCAGTAATGGAAGACGGAAAATTATGGGGATATCAACTTTGGCTTAACCTCCCAAAGGAAAAGAAAATGATTGAACCTAAATATAGGCATATAAGTAATGAAGAAATTCCTGTTATAAAGGAAAAAGGGGTTCTAGTAAAACTTATATCAGGAACCTATAAAGATAAAAATGGAGCTACAAATCCCACAGTACCAGTAGATTATATAGATGTTAGAATTAATGGTGGAAGATTTGAAAAGGAAGGAATGGAAATAGTTCTCTTATATGCTCATAGTGGAGAGATAAACGTAGAAGCACAAGGAGAAAATGTAGCTGTAAAATCTGGCAATATGTGCTTTATAACTGGTGGTGGGAATATAGAAGTTACAGGGGAAGGCGGATTTTTATATATAAGTGGAAATCCACTTAGAGAACCAGTTGCAAGATATGGACCTTTTATAATGAATACCAGTGATGAAATAATTAAAGCAATAGATGATTATAATAATGGAGTTTTTGATAAATAGGAGGGATTTTTTATGGATTTAAAAAAAGTATATGAAGAAAGACGAGCAATAAATTTCTTTGACACTAACAAAGACATTAGTGAGGAACTTTTAAAGAAGATAATAGATTTGTCAGTGCTTGCACCTTCTGCTTTTAATCTTCAACCTTGGAGTATAATTGCAGTAAGATCAAAGGAAGCTAAAGAAAGGCTTTATAAACTTTCAAATAATCAACCAAAAGTTTTAGAAGCGCCAGTAACTTTAATCATAGTTGGAGATAAAAATGGATATAGTAAGGATAATCCAGTATGGCAAGAGTTTCGTAAAATTGTAAATGACGATGAGGAAGCAGTTAAGAATACACAGCAAGCCGCTTATAATCTATATGGAACTTCAGAGGAAAATAAAATTAAATTTGCTGAAAGTAACGGCGGATTATTATCAATGTCTATAATGTATGCAGCTAAAAATTTTGGGGTAGACTCTCATCCTATGAGTGGAATTGATTTTGAAGGTATAAAAAAAGAATTTGAATTAAGTGAAGATAAAACAATAGTAATGACAATAGCACTAGGATATTTAAAAGAAGATAAAACATTATATCCTAGAAGAGCTAGAAGAGGATATGATGAGATAGTAAAAGTACTATAAATCATCTGCCCAAATAGATAGTCAGTATTATAAACTATTTTTCGTAATATTTGTTTGCAGAACCTGCTAATAGAAAACTTATTAGCAGGTTCTGTTTTTATTTAGTCCTCAATATTTATGGCGCTTCTAAATTGATAGAAATTCTATGAAGGATTAAAGAAAATATAGAGAAATTATTGAAATTTCAGAAAAATTATAATATAATAAATTTGAAAGCTTAAAATATAATAGGTGAAAGGAGTGTTATTATGACAGTAGTAGTTGAGGTGATTATGAATTAACTGCATATGAAACAAAAGGCAATTTAAATGGGGAATTATTTTCCTTTATTTGTGGTGTCTTTTGTGAAAGTCTAAGTATAACCTTTCAGCCTAATTAATTAGAGGCAATTAACAGGATACAGGTTAGCCTGTTTTTTTTATGCTAAAAATTCTAGGTATTCCACAAAGGGGTTATCTCTTTGTGGAATTTTTTTACTTATTTTTAAGTAAAAACCCATTCTATTTGATTATGTAGAAGGAAAAATAACTTTTATTTTATATAAAACATAGTAATTTTTTTCTATATGTTTTAAAGAAGTCAAATATTAAGTTGTTCCAAGAAACCTTAATACTGCTTTGTTTAAAAAATTAAGCCTTCATATATTTTATTATTTTCATAGAGAAGGTGAGTATATGAATTTAGAACTTTTAGGTTGGAATGATTACTTTGAAGAACATTTTAAAGACTATTTAACTAAGGGGTTTTTTCCTGCAAGAGTGTTATCAGAGCAGAAAAATAATTATTTTGTGCACTTTGAAAAAGAAATAATAAGTGCAAAACTTGCTGGTAAGTTTAGATATAAAGCAGCTTTAAAGAAAGATTTTCCAGCAGTAGGCGACTGGGTAGTAATTAAATTAATTGAAAATAACAGTGAGGCCATAATATATGGAGTGTTACCAAGAAAAAATTATTTTGCACGAAAACTACCTATATCTGGTGGAAGAAAGATAAAAAATGGAATTATTGTTGGAGGATCAATTGAGGAGCAAATTATTGCATCCAATATAGATACTGCTTTCATTGTAAGTGGATTAGATGGAAATTTTAATATTAATCGAATTGAAAGATATATTACTTTAGCCTATGCCAGTGGTGTTAGCCCTGTTATCCTTTTAAATAAAGTGGATATTTGTGATGATATTACTGATTATCAAAACAGAGTACAAGAGATTGCAAAGGATATACCAATTCATCCGATAAGTGTTATAAAAAATTTAGGAATGGATATTTTTAAAGAGTATTTATTATCAGGTAAAACAGTAGTGTTTTTTGGATCTTCTGGTGTAGGAAAATCAACTATAATTAATTACTTGCTAGGAGAAGAAAAACAAAAAATAAGTTCCGTTAGTAACTCAAATGGAAAGGGTAGACATACCACCACAAGTAAGGAACTATTTTTTCATAATTCAGGATGCATGATAATTGATACTCCTGGATTAAGAGAGCTTCAATTATGGGGAAGTGAAGATGCACTAGAGGATAGCTTTCAAGATATAACTAGTATAGCTATAAATTGTAGATTTAAAGATTGTACTCATGAAAAAGAACAAGGATGTGCAGTTATAAGAGCTATTAAAGATGGAATCATTACCAATGAGAGATTTGAAAGCTACAAAAAGCAATTAGGTGAACTACAAAGATTAAGTAAGAGTCAAAGACAATTTCAAATAAATATGAATAGAAAAATGAAAAAAAGAATATAATGTAGGGGAGATATAACTATGATGCAATTAAAAAAAATGGTTCTTGATACAGATAGAACTGCAGAAGAAATTTTAAATAATTGGCACCATGATGAGAATACAGTTATATTCTGGCGTGCTAGTACTAATTTTATTTATAGATTTAAATATAATAATAAGATGTATTTTTTAAGATTTTCTCATGAAGATGAAAGTTCTATAGAAAGAATAACTTCTGAATTAGATTTTGTACTCTATTTAAATAAGAATAGCTATTCGGTTGCTTGTCCTGTTAAATCTATAAACGGAAGGTATATTGAAACAGTAGAAACAGAGATAGGAACATGCTATGCGGTGGTATTTAAGGCTGTAAAAGGTAAAAATTTAGATATTACTGAAATGTCTACAGAACAACTTGAAATATGGGGGAAATCTTTAGCTGAACTTCACAATTTATCTAAAAAATATAAACCTAAAAACTATATTCGTAATAGTTGGAAAGATAAGCTAAAATATGTGAAAAGTATATTAGAGGATTTTCCAGAGGAGAAATCAGCAGTAAATGAGTTGCAAAGAGTCTATGAATGGCTAAATTCCATGCCAATATCTAATGAAAATTTTGGGTTAATTCACTATGACTTTCAGTTAGATAATGTTTTTTGGAATGATAGCTCAAGTTCTTTTAATATCATAGATTTTGATGATAGTATATATCATTGGTATATGATGGATATTGTGCGGGCATTAGAGTTAGATGAGCTTGAAGATGGCAAGTCAAAAATAATTTTAAAATCTTTTTTAAAAGGATATTGTTCCGTTGAAAAAATAGAAGGTGAGTATATAGAATTAATACCAAAGCTTAAAAGGTATGATAATTTATTATCCTTTGCAATCTTAATGAGGTCTATGAAAGATAGTGATTTTGTGGAAGATCCAGATTGGTTAGCCAAATTAAGACCAAGATTAATAGCATGGTGTGATGATTACAGAAGAGAATTTGCAAAGCCATGGTAAAAGCAGGAACACTGTAAAAATACTTATTAAATTCTTTTAAAGAAGTATTGACTTGTATAAAAAAGCATGATATACTAAAGAAGTTATCAGTTAAATAACTGAAACATAAAGATTTAATATGATTAAAACATTCCCTTTTTAGGTGTATAGAGTAGATCGTTTTTTAAATCTTAATATAAATAAAAAGGAGAAATGTTTAAAATGGCAGATAAAAATTTAGTATGTAAAGATTGTTCAAAAGAATTCGTTTTCACTGAGGGAGAGCAAGAGTTCTACAAAGAAAAAGGATTCGAAAATGAACCACAAAGATGCCCTGATTGTAGAAGAGCTAGAAAGCAACAAAACAACAGAGGATTCCAAAGATAATTAAACAGTAATAAATCACCTATAGGAAGCAATTCCTATAGGTTTTTTAATTTTTAAAGTTAATACTACATAACCTTACGCACATATGAATACCTTCCTACTTAAATACATAACATAACCTATGATTATATATAGACACTATCTTAATTAATTCACAATGCACAATTCAAAATTCACAATTAAGGTTGAAATTAATTCTTTAGGAATTAATTTCTTAAACTAATTTTTTTGCTAGCAATACAATTGCTAGTTTTTTATGAGAGGTTACTACATAACTTCAAAAAAGAAATCAATTGATACTTCTCCTATAAAAGAGAAGTATCAATAATTGTTAATTTTAAATTCTCAATTGTATAATGGAGATGCTTTATAAGAATTTATATTAAAGTAGTTTCCTTTTACAAAAACATATGTTAAATAAAAATAATAAAGATAATAAAAATGAATAAATAGTAAAAAATATTAATAAAAATTTATAATTGTTAACAAATATTAACAAAGCTGAGGTTAGATGGTATAATATAATAGAAATTAGAATACAATTAAGGATGGTTTTTTTATATGCGATGGATAGAGCTTAAAAGGAAGAAACATTTAAATGGATGTGTGAATATACCAGGAGCTAAAAATAGTTCGCTTGCATTGATGGCAGCGTGTTGTTTGAGTGATGAACCAATTATACTTAAAAATGTACCTCATATTTCTGATGTAACTTTGATAGAAGATATAAGCAGAGATATTGGATTTAATATAATTAGTAAAGAAGATCATTTATTACTTGACCCAACAAATATATTAGGAGCTGAAATTGATCCTAAAAAAGCTTCAGCTTATAGAGCATCTTATTATTTTATTGGAGCATTACTTTCAAAATTTAAAAAAGTTACTTTAGGATATCCTGGAGGAGATAATTTTGGAAGTAGACCTATTGACCAGCATATTAAAGGATTAAAAGCTTTAGGAGCGGAGTTTAAATTTTATAATGATTATTATGTAGTAGAAGCAGAAGAGCTAAAAGGCGCAGAAATATTTTTTGATATAATTTCTAGTGGTGCTACTATTAATCTTATGCTTGCGGCAGCTAGAGCAAAAGGAAAAACCATATTACAAAATGCTGCAAGAGATCCTGAAGTCGTAGATTTAGCTATTCTTTTAAATAAAATGGGAGCTAATATTAAAGGAGCAGGTACTAGTACAATTGTTATAGAGGGAGTAAATGAGCTTAAAAAATGTAATCATAGCGTTATTCCAGATAGATTAATTGCAGGAACTTTTTTAATGAGTGCAGGAATTGCTGGAGGAAATATTACAGTAGAAAATGTTATACCTGAACATTTATTATCTTGTGTAGCCAAGCTTGAAGAAACAGGATTACATATTGAAACAGGAGAAAATTATATAAGAGCAATTAAAGAAGGTAATTTAAGAGGTATAAATGTAAAAGCTTCTATGTATCCAGGATTTGCTACAGATCTTCAACAACCATTAACAGCAATGCTTGTAGAAGCAAATAGTCATAGTATGATAAAAGATACTGTTTATCCAAATAGAATTAATCATTGTTTTGAATTAAACAAAATGGGAGCAGATATTATAATTAAAGAGGAAGGCTTTGTAATTCCAGGTAATCGTAAATTAAGAGGAGCGCATGTTCNNAAATAAAATTTATTTAAAAAAACTCCAATGTTTTGACGTTGGAGTTTTAACTATCTTAATTTTTAATTTCTCAAAAAACTTTCTTATGGGAATTAAAATCTATATAAGCATAATATTTTTATTCTTTTAATTGACATGATAAATTTTCTTTGATAAAATTTCCTAGTTAAAATATTTAATAAAATTTAAATGAAATCTAAGGAGAAAATTTATGAATGAATCAAAAGAAGTAAAAATAGTTACTGCTGACCCATCTGGACTAGGGCTTTTTGGATTAGCAATAATTACACTTGTAGCTTCTTCGCAGAAGCTTGGAATTACTCAAGGAGTATCATTATTATTACCTTGGGCAATATTTTTAGGAGCTTTTGCACAATTGTTTGCTTGTATCAATGACTTTAAGCACAATAACACTTTTGGAGCAACAGCTTTTGGAGGATACGCGTTTTTTTGGTTTGGAATGGCATTTACATGGTTAATCCAAAATGGAGTATTTGGGGAAAAACTTGCTACATCAGTAGACCCTAAGCAATTAGGTTTTGCATTTGTAGGGTATTTAATTTTTACTATATTCATGACTATTGGAGCTATGGAAACTCATAAGGTATTATTTGGTATTTTTTTATTTATTGATTTTTTATTCTTAGGGTTAAGTATGAATTCCCTTGGAATTATGCCAGAGCTTGGTCATGAGATTGCTGCATATTCTGAATTTATAATTTCTATACTTTCATTTTATGGTTCAGGTGCTGCAGTTTTAAACAAACACTTTGGAAGAGAGTTTTTACCAGTTGGTAAACCTTTTGGAATATTTAAGATGTAATTATTAATGTAGAATAAAAGTGAAATGTATTAAATCAAAACTTCAAAGTCATAAAAATAATCTCTACAATTAAGGACAACCTTATTGTAGAGATTATTTTTTGCTAATTAAAAGATTTTTAAAATTATTGTATTTTAGATAGCCTAAATCATAAAGTTATATTTTTATTTATTTAAAAAACTTATAGATGATATCTTGTTCATAAATAATTAGTATTGGAAATCAAAGAGAATTATTATTAGAATTAAGGTAAAGTAAGTTTTATATATTATTAATAGTAGTAAGAGAAAATCTATATATATTTAACAGAGTTATAGTTTTATGGTATTAAGGAGGAGATTTCTTTGCATAATGATACTTTGAAAAGCTTAAGACCAGAAATTAGAGAGAAGATTATGAGAGAGGAATTAGGGGAGGAAAAGTGTAGAATATTAGATAAATATGATCTTCATCCAAATGGAAGACTATATTGGGAGAGAATACAGGAAAAATATCCTGTACAGGAGTACTTCAGTCATAAATTTGCTAAAAAAACTTCAGCCTTAGGGATGATATTTCATATATATAGGTTATGTTTTGCAAAGACGAAATATTTTGAAAATAATTGGGAGTATTTTGTTCCCTGCATATATGATTATAAAAAAGGTTTTATAGAAACAGAAATTTATAATATGGAATATATAAAACAAAAGGATACAGGAATAATACTAGATTTAAGAGAACTGGCTAAGATAAAATGGATTAGTGATTTTAGAGAAATATGCAATTATTTAGAAGAAAAACAAAAGGAAGTAGAAAATAGTAAAATTCATAATGAAAAAGGAGCATGATATGTAATTGACAATTGAAAATGGACAATTTAGGATACTTCTCTTTTAGAGAGAAGTTTTAGATTTATTTCTTTTTAAGTTATGTAGTAGTGTTTTAAATTAGTTTAGATCTTTCAATTAGGAATAAAAGCAAAATGCTCTATGCAATTGAGAATTGAGGATTGATAATAGATAATTTAGGAAACTTCTCCTTTGTAGGAGGAGTTTTAATTTTATTTTTTGAAGTTATGAAATAACTTTTTATAAAAAATTGGCAATAAAATTTCTATTTTAATTTTATATTATATATTGTAATTACATCTTTAACTTTTTATTTTTCAATTTTATGCAATATATGTAATAATAGAGTAGAGATTAGATATAAATATAGTAATACTTGTACAATTGAGGATTGACAATGGACAATGGAGAATTATGGATACTTCTCCTTTATAGGAGAAGTTCTGAATTGATCTTTTTTTCAAGTTACGTAGTAACTTCTTATAAAAAATTAGCAATATAATTGCTAGTAAAAAAATCAATTAAAGAAATTAATTCGTAAAGAGTTAATTTCAACTTGAATTGTCAATTGTCCATTCTCAATTATCCATTGCTTAAGCTGTTTTTAGGGGTAATAATTTATGAGGGAGAATACGAATTTAATGACAAAAGACACATTGGGGTTAAATGATTTATATAAAAATGTTTGGTGGAACACAAATAAAGATTTTCCAAAGTTAGATGGAGAGGTCAGTTATTTTGAAAAAATAAAAATGGAAAAACAGACAGATAAGTTTATTAATGAAATTATAAAGATAATAGAAAGTTTTCCTAATGAAGATACAAGGAAGAATCAATGGAGAGATAGATTTAATAATATAATAGATGAGTTTATAAATAAATCTCCTTTAATTAATAGTAAAGATAAGGAAATTTTATTGAGTAGAGAATTACTAAAAAGTACAGAGGAGTTTATAAATGTAGCAAAAACTTTTGACAGTAATATTTCCACAGAAGATATAGGTCAAGCTATGAGGAATGTATGGATAATGAATATACTTCAAATGTTATTTGGGATGAAGGTAGCATTTACTGACTCAATATTTGGATATAGCATGTTATATCCTTATACAGATAACTATTTAGATAATCCCAAAATATCAAAAGAAGAAAAAGTGAATACTAACGTAAGACTAGAAAAAAGATTAAAAGGTGAGTTAATTGAACCAAATAATGAATATGAAAAGAGGGTATTTGATTTGGTATCAAAAATTGAAAACACCTTTGCTAGAGAAATTTATCCTGAGGTTTTTCAAAGCCTAATATATATTTATAATGGTCAAGTAAAGAGTATGATTCAGCAAGGAAAGAGAACATCGCCTTATGAAACCGATATTTTAGGTATATCAATAGAAAAGGGTGGAAGCTCTGTTTTAGCTGATGGCTATTTAGTTAAAGGGAAACTAAGTTATGAAGAAGCAAGATTTTGTTATGGATATGGAATACTTCTTCAAATATGTGATGATTTGCAAGATGCAACAGAAGATTTAGAAAATAATCATATGACTATAATATCTCAGTTAGCTGAAAAGTGGGATTTAGACAATATCACTAATGGACTAATAAATTTTACTATTAACTTAATAGAGGATGTAGAATGTTTCCAATGTAGAAATATAAAAGAGCTAAAACAGTTAATAAAGAAGAATTGCTTACAATTAATCTATTTTGCTATAGCAGCAAATAAGAATTTATATAGTAAAAGTTATTTTAAAGAAATAGAAAAATATTTTCCATATAGAAGAAGATATATGATAAAGCTTTTTGATAAGTTAAAAAAGAAGTTTTCAAACATGAAGGAAAGTTATAATGGCGTAAGTATAGAAGAGATAATTAAGTACGGGCTATTGGGTGAAGAAGTTAATTTTGATTTAATATATGATAATTAAAAAAATATTTAAGAATCTTTGGAATTTAGGCATCTGAAAGAAAATAATAGACCAAAGATGTTAGTATATTTTAGGCATATGAAATAAAATAGCTAGTTAAAGATATAAAATAGATAAGCATACTGACTATCTATTTTTTGAATATGCCTCATATCAGACAAGGCATCAGAACCTGCTCATAGTGGTGCTATAAGAGGGCTGCTACAAGCAGTATGATGAAAAATAGGCTAACATACTGGTTTGTTATTTTTTTGAAGATTTATTAATATATTTTTATATATTGTAAGAGTTAAATTGCTTTTTAATAATTTTTTTACTTTTGAGCAAAATATTATTACATTAAAAATTAAAGCAACTTGAAAAAATAACTAGTCAACTAGTATATTTGATTAGCTATTCTTTTTCAAACGCCTAAAAGGAGAGTAGAAAAATGAAAAAAATATTATCAATTTTACTGTTTACTTTATTATCTTTTAGTATACTAACAGTACCTTAGGAAGCTTATGCTGTAGAAAGTGCTTTTGCTTATAAGGATAGTTGTAGCAAAAAGGCTGAGAACTTAAGAGAACAAGGGAGAAGGTTTTGGATTGAACATGTTTTCTGGACTAGAGATTTTATAAAAAGTGACTTATCTAATCTTGAAGATAAGAGTGATGTTTTAAATAGACTTCTTAAGAACCAAGAGGATATTGGAAATTTAATTAAACCATATTATGGTGCAGAAAATAGCAAAAAGCTTACAGATCTTTTAAAGGAACATATTAGCCTTGCAGGCCAAGTTGTTGATGCTGCTAAAAGTGGAAATAAAGAAGATTTAGATAAATATAATAAGCTTTGGCATAAGAATGCAGATGATATTGCTAAATTTTTAAGTGATCTAAATCCAGAATGGTCAAATAAAGAATTAAAAGATATGCTATATAAACATTTAGATTTTATAACAACTCAGGTTACTAATAGATTAAATAGTAATTGGGCAGGAGATATAGATGCCTTTGATAAAGGTGAAGAGCATATGATTAAATTTGCTGATGTTATTTCAAATGGTATAATTAAGCAATTCCCAAATAAATTTTAATTATAGTAAGTTATAAAAAAGAGCAAAACATTGCTCTTTTTTATTATGGAAAATTAAGTATCTTTGAAAGAGGTTATATTTTTATAAAATTATATATTATAATAAAAATATGTTTATAATGGTTATATAAGACAAGCTAGCATTTATAGATATAAATTTATGCAGTAATATATATTTACGAAAAGAGGTTAAATTATGGCACAAGCAAAAACAAATGCAATGAGAATTTTAGAACAAAAAAATATAGATTATGGAATTATAACTTATGATAATAATGACGGTAAAATAGATGGTATTTCTGTAGCAGCAAAGATTGGCAAGGATATATCTCTTGTATATAAAACATTAGTAACCCAAGGGAATAGTAAAGAGATCTATGTTTTTGTAATACCCGTTAAAGAAGAGTTAGACTTAAAAAAAGCATCCAAAGCAGCTGGAGAGAAAAAAGTTGAAATGATACCTGTTAATGATATATTGAAATTAACTGGATACATAAGAGGAGGATGTTCACCAATAGGAATGAAAAAAAGTTACAAAACATTTATAGACTCTACTGCTAAAGATATAGAAAAGATTGTTGTAAGCGGCGGAAAAATAGGAATGCAAATAGAGATATCTCCAGACAATCTTTTAAGTGTTATAAATGGAGAATTCCAAGATATAATAAAATAAATCAAGAGGAAAGTCTTAACTAGCAATACAATTGCTAGTAACATTGTAGGGGCGAACATTGTTCGCCAGTTCTTTTTTCATATCTAAGGATTTTATGGAGAACACTGTTCTCCGCTACAGCTAATCAATTCTAAATTGCCGAAGGGTACAGTATAGTTCGGAGCAATATCAAAAAAATCAAGCCAATATTAATGGAGATAACCAAGAGGAAGTGACGATTCATTCTTTTTAATAATTTTCATTTTATAATTTGTAATGAACCGTCCCCATATTTCAGATAGACAACCTTATTTAAATTATTTTTTTAGTTTAATAAACAATAATTTAAAATTATTCTATAAAATTAACTTTATTAATTGAACAAGATGTTTAAAAGTCTATTTTGTTCATCTTCGTCATTTTTACCTTCTGGCGATAAATGAAATAAAACTTCATTTTCTCTCCATAGCCCTCCAATATCTTTCAGCATATACTCTGCACATTCCTTAAGTAATATAAATTGTGTTTCTAAGGAACTTTCTGAATACAACCTTGAAATAATATCAAATAGTATAGGTTCTTGATTCTGAATAAGTTTTAAATACAATTTTGGTTTTCCAATTTCCCAGCATTTAATATTAGCATAACAGGATAAAAACCAATCAACAGATGAATAAATAAAATATTTCGTATAAAGTTCATTATCATGAAGTCTATGTTCTAATTTATCAAGTATATGATTAAAAGTAAATCTATACAGAGATATTTGTGAATCAGATAATTTATTTTTTGCTGCCCATGTAGTTTGAATTTTCTTCAATAATTCTGATGTAATATTGTTTTTATCGTATAAAATATTACAATTAAGATGAACAAGCAAAAACTCATTTAATGGGTTATCTAACATAAAATCTTCTTTAGATAAAATCATACAGTCAACTGGAATGCCGTTAATATGAAAATGAACTCCTGTAAAATTAGTAGACACAGGTTTATCAAAGATTACAGTTAAATCATAATCTCCGCCTACCTCCATATCTGTATAAGTTCTTCCACCATATTCTACTATACCGATAATATTTTCATTTTTCTTCAAATGCTCAATAAAACTCTCAATATTATTAAATGAATTTTTATCAATTAACAATTTATACACCTTCCCTTATTACATACATTATTTCAATATAATATAAATAAGCAAATTAATCAATATGGTATAAATGGAGAAATTTTGAAACATTATTTTGAAGTAAAATTAGTTAAAGTCATCTAGTTTTAATAATTGTGAATTGTGAATTTAATCTACCTCTGGGAAACAGTAGTGAAGCCTTTTAGGGTTCCCTTGAGGTGCAGTATAGTTCGGAACAATATCAAAAAAATTAAGCAAATATTAATGGAGATAGCCAAGAAAAAGAGAGAATTTATTTTTAAAATAATTTTCATTTTATAATTTGTGATGAATCATCCCCATATCCAATAAATTTTAAACTAGCAATATAATTGCTGACAACATTGTAGGGGCGAACAGTGTTCGCCAGCTCTTTTTCCATATCCAAGGATTTTATGGAGAACACTGTTCTCCGCTACAGCTAATCAATGTTATAAACATATAGACTAAATTCTAAAGGAACATATTTATACATGGATTTATCTTAATAAGAGCAAACTACAATAGAATCCAATAAAAGGGCGGTGTAGTTAGAACTTGTCAACGACCCATCACTAAAGTGACAGGCTTGTAAAGCCATTGTTGACTAGACTAAGTATTAATTTACTACGTTATTATAATTATTATACCTTAGAATGTTTATCCTAGTTCTAAGCTCTATATAGGCTCTGTAAACATCTCTGATGGGTAGGAGAAGTCAACCTAGTTTGGAGATCTAATCTCAAAGTTATAATAACCTTGTCTAAGGATAATAACTCTGAAAGGAGATATACTTTATGTTAGTATATGTATTAAATAATAAAGAAAATCCATTAATGCCATGCAAACCTGGTAAAGCTAGAAAATTGTTAAAGCAAGGAAAAGCAAAAGTAATTAATTTTACTATTGACTATTTATAATATTAGATTTACTATTTAAGTATACCCTACAGGGGTATAGAGTATAATAAAAATGTAATTATGAATAAAAAGGAGGTAACTATGAGTAATAAAACTATAAGTATAAATCCTGAGAGAAAAAATGCAATTAAATATTTAAATATTGCAAAGGGCCAAATAGAAGGTATAATAAAAATGATTGAGGATGACAGATATTGTATTGATATTTCAAATCAAATAATAGCTTCTCAATCTATATTAAAAAAGGCAAACTCAGTTATTATAAAGCAGCATTTAAAACATTGTGTAAAAAATGCATATGATAATGGAGATATAGATGAGAAAATTGAAGAAATAGATACTTTAATAGAAAAGATAATAAATAAGTAAAGAGGTGATAGAATTGACTAAAAAGATGCTAAAAATAGAAGGTATGACCTGTGCCGCTTGCTCTAAGGCAGTAGAAAGAGTTACAAAAAAGTTAAATGGTGTGCAGGAATCAAATGTTAATTTAGCTACTGAAAAATTGAACATCACCTTTGATGAAAATAAAGTATCCATTGAAGATATAAAACAAGCTATAGAGAAAGCAGGTTATAAAGCTAAAAATGATAGTATTATAAAGACTTTAAAAATTCAAGGTATGACCTGTGCCTCTTGCTCAAAAGCGGTAGAGAGGGCATGCAAAAAGCTCAATGGTGTTATAGCTGCCAATGTCAATTTAGCTACTGAAAAGCTTACGGTGGAATTTGAAAGCGATAAGATTAGGCTTTCTGAAATTAAAAAAGCAATAGAAAAAGCTGGCTATACTCCACTAAATGATGATTTAAATATAGATGAAGATAAAGAAAGAAAAAATAAAGAAGAAAAATCGCTATATAAAAGATTTATTTTTTCAGCAATATTTACAGTACCATTGCTTATAATTTCCATGGGATCTATGGTAGGCTTAGAACTTCCTACAATTATTAATCCTACAGACAGTCCTTTTAACTTTGCGCTTATACAATTTATACTAACTACTTTTGTTATATTTATAGGCAAGAAATTTTTCAAAGTTGGATTTAAATCCTTAATAAAAGGAAGTCCAAATATGGATTCTCTTATTTCGATTGGTACTTTAGCATCCTATGGTTATAGTATTTATGCTATGTTTGAAATATATTTTAGTGGAAATCATAATATTGCTCATACTAAATTATATTTTGAATCTGCTGCAGTAATATTAACTTTGATAACTTTAGGTAAGTATTTAGAAGCTAAAACTAAGGGAAAGACTTCAGAAGCAATTAAAACCTTAATGGGATTAAGCCCCAAAACTGCAACTGTAGAAAAAGATGGACAGGAACAAAATATTCCTATTGATGATGTAGAAGTAGGGGATATAATTATCGTTAAGCCTGGTGAAAAACTTCCGGTAGATGGTGTAATTATAAGTGGATCTACATCTATAGATGAAAGCATGCTTACAGGGGAAAGTATACCTGTAGAAAAAAATGTAGATGACAATGTAATTGGTGCAAGTATTAATAAAAATGGTCTTATAAAATATAAGGCTACAAAAGTAGGTAAAGATACTGCATTGTCTCAAATAATTAAGTTAGTAGAAGATGCTCAAGGTTCTAAAGCTCCTATTGCAAGACTTGCAGATATAGTATCTGGCTACTTTGTGCCTATAGTAATTGCACTAGCTTTTCTTTCAGCAATAGTTTGGTATTTCTTTAAAGGTGATGTAGTATTCTCATTAACTATATTTATATCTGTATTAGTCATTGCTTGTCCTTGCGCTTTAGGTCTTGCTACTCCAACAGCAATAATGGTAGGTACAGGAAAGGGTGCAGAACTGGGAGTATTATTTAAGAATGGTTCTGCATTAGAAGAAACTCATAAAATACAAACCATTGTTTTTGATAAAACTGGTACCATCACTGAAGGAAAACCTAAAGTGACAGATATTATAACTAATGATATAGATAAAGATGAGCTATTAATGCTCGCAGCTTCCTCAGAAAAAGGTTCAGAGCACCCTTTAGGAGAAGCTATAGTTTTAGAAGCAGAAAACAGAGCTATTAATTTAAAAGCATTATCAACATTTAAAGCTATACCTGGTCAAGGTATAATATCTACAATTGATAGCAAGACAGTATTACTAGGTAATGAAAAGCTTATGAATGAAAACAATATAGACATACAAAGCTTTAATAATTCTTTCGAAAAGTTAGCAAGCGAAGGTAAAACTCCTATGTTTATAGCTATAAATAATAACTTAGCTGGAATAATAGCTGTTGCAGATACTGTTAAAAAGAATAGTAAAAGCGCTATTGAAAAACTTCATAAAATGGGAATTAAAGTTGCTATGCTAACAGGAGATAATAAAAAGACAGCAAATGCTATTGCAAAGCAAGTTGGAATTGATATTGTCATATCAGAAGTACTGCCAAATGAAAAATCAGAGCAAGTTAAAAGACTTCAAAATGAAAGTAAAAAAATTGCTATGGTTGGAGATGGTATCAATGATGCCCCAGCTTTAGCACAAGCTGATATAGGTATAGCTATAGGTTCAGGTACAGATGTAGCTATAGAATCAGCAGATGTAGTTCTTATGAGAAGTGATTTAATGGACGTACCAACGGCTATAGAATTAAGTAAAAAAACCATACTAAATATAAAAGAAAACCTATTTTGGGCTTTTGCCTATAATACTTTAGGAATTCCTGTAGCAATGGGTGTTTGGTATGCTCTTGGTGGAAAACTATTAAATCCTATGATTGCTGCTTTAGCAATGAGTCTAAGTTCAGTATCAGTACTATTAAATGCACTTAGACTTAAAAGCTTTAAAATAAAATAATATTTGGAAGGAGTAATAAATATGAAAACTAAAATAATTGTTAATGGTATGAGCTGTATGCATTGTGTTAATCATGTTAAAGAATGTCTATCAGAACTTGAAAATGTAAAATCTGTAGAAGTTGATCTAGATTCTAAAACTGCTATTGTAGAATCAGAGGATAAACTAGACCAAGATAAGGTTAAAACTGCTTTAGATGATTATGGATACGAAGCTGTAGCTTTTGAGGAAATATAAAAGTTTAAATTTTTATAATAAAATGGTATGCTAATTGTTAATCTTAGCATACCATTTTTTCTTAATTCTATGATAATGATTTTAAATGATAATTTTATTACAAATTTTTTCTTTAATATGTTAAAATAAATTTTATAGTTTAAGTGCAAAGGAGGATAAAATATGAAACTTAGAAAAAATATAAGCTTATTATTAGTAATAGTTTTATCTTTATCATTATTCATAGGTTGTAGCAAAAAAGAAGAAAATAATGATAAAAATACTACTTCACCTAATAATGTAGAAACAGAAAAAGGTAAGGATGATAAAAATCCAATAGCTACTATAGAAATGGAGGACGGTTCAAAAATTAAAATTGAATTATACCCAGATGTAGCACCTAATACAGTTAGAAATTTTATTTCACTAGCTAATTCCAATTTTTATGATGGATTAATCTTTCATAGGGTAATACCTGATTTTATGATTCAAGGTGGAGATCCTGAAGGAACTGGAGTAGGAGGTCCTGGATATGCTATTAAAGGAGAGTTTTCAAGTAATGATTTTGAGAACAGTTTAAAGCATGATAGAGGAGTTATTTCTATGGCAAGAGCTCAGGATAAAAACTCAGCTGGTTCTCAATTCTTTATTATGCACAAAGATTCACCTCATTTAGATGGAGAGTATGCTGCTTTTGGTAAAGTTATAGAAGGCATAGAAGTTGTAGATAAAATTGCAACAGTAGAAACTGTTGCACAAGACAAACCAAAAGAAGATGTTAAAATGAAAAAAGTAACAGTTGATACTTTTGGTGTTGAATATAAAGAAGTAGAAAAAATGTAGATACAAAAAGCTTTATTACAAAATAAGTAATAAGGCTTTTTATATTGTAAAAATATTAAATATTAAGGTTATAAGATAATAATTATAGTTTTCAATATAATTAAAAGAATTTCTAACTTGAATACTTTAAAATTATAGCTTAGAATTTTAGTATACTTGGTAATTTTTAAGAAACTTATAATAATATACTAAAATTTTAAAGAAGATGAAAATATGGAGGGTATGTTAATGAAGGAGATTAAAAATGTAGCGATTTTAATATTTGAAGATGTAGAAATTCTTGATTTTTGTGGTCCTTTTGAGGTATTTTCTATTACAGCTCGTGATACAAATTTAAATGTTTATACGGTAGCAGAAAAAACAACATCAATTTTGACTTATAATAAATTAAGTGTAAATCCACACTATAGTATTTTCGATTGTCCTGAGCCTGATATTGTTTTAATTCCAGGTGGAAAAGGGTCAAGAAAAGAGATGAACAATCCTATTATTATTAATTGGATTAAATCAGTATCAAAAAATGCAGAACTAGTTCTTTCCGTTTGTACTGGTGCTTTTTTATTAGCAAAGGCTGATTTACTTGATAACTTAGAAATAACCACTCATCATCTATCCTTAGAAGTCTTAAAAGAAATTGCTCCTTCAAGTGCAAAAGTTAGAGAAGGGGTTAGGTTTATAGATAATGGAAAAATTGTATTATCAGCTGGAATATCTGCAGGAATAGATATGTCCTTATATATTGTAGAAAGAATTTTCGGAAAAGAAAAAGCCTTGAATACAGCAAGTATCATGGAATATGAGTGGAATCCTGAACATGGTGTTAAGTTAATATAATAAACACAAAAGTCAGAGATCTTTCTCTGGCTTTCATGTTTACATATAATTATATCCGCACTTAAGAATAAGGCATTTTTCAATTATTTTTCTGTCTAATCTCTCATATGCTGTTATCAGTAAAATTAATTCTAAGATTTACTTCTTTCAAGACATCAAGTAAATTGTACATGGGTCAGTGTTCTATAATTTTCTTCTCTTCCTTCCTTAAAGTTAGCTATTAAATCTGCATCAAGATTCTTATACCTATTTGTACCAACTAGCCATATTTCTTTATAGCCCAATTTATCTCTTAAAGACCTCATAATTCATTCTATTCACAGTTCTTTATGAATATGAAGCTCATGCAGAAAGTAAAAATGATTATGCTATATTCCATATAAAAATTCTAAGAGTAATAAACAACTAAGAACTACTTTTCCTTTATGATATGAAAATTCATAGAGGAAGAGTGTTTTTTTATTTTTACTATATTTTAAAATCTTGAAAATATTAAAAAATCTATAAAAAAGCTTAATAAGTCTATAACCATTGTTTACACAAAAAAATATTCAAGTTAAATCCTCTAATAGCTAATGATTTATATAGTTCAAAGGTCATTATCATTTGTTTAGATGCTAATGAGATATTATTAGATAAATCAGATGATGAAAGAATCTACTCAGAATATCTCACAAAAATTATGACAGCAATACTAGCAATTGAAAACCTACCTGAGAATATGTTTCCGGAATTATATTGTGAAAATGTTTATATCTTTTCATCAAATTAAAAGAGTAGAAGTAATCAATTTGATTTATTTAGATTTATACAGTTTATCTTATACGCTTATTTTTATTAATGTGTATGCTTTGAAATAATGTTGTTTAGTAAATTGTAATCTTAAGAAATCTTAAGGTTTAATTATAATTTTTTTAAATTCTTTTTTTTAATATAAGAGAGTAAGGAATACGAATTTTATGTTGTTGAAAAATTTTTAATAAAAATAAGACAATATTTCAATTTACATTTAAGGAGGAATATTAAAATGACAGCTTATAGAAAAAAATGCAAAAGAAAAAAGAGAAAGATAAAATGTGTTCTTTCAATACTATGCATATGTGCTGTATGTATCACAGCTTTATTTTTCTTAAATCGTCTAATGGCTAATGATTTATATAGCTCAAATGCCATTCTTATTCGGTTAGATGATAATGATATATTATTAGATAAATCAAGTGATGAAAGAATCTATCCAGCATCTCTTACAAAAATTATGACAGCAATACTTGCAATTGAAAATTTATCAGATTTAAACGAAAGAATTTATCTACAAGAGGAGATGTTTAAAAAGTTATATTCGGAAGGTGCTTCTATGGCTGGCTTTTCACCTAATGAAAATGTGGCAGCAATTGATTTAATTTATGGGGTATTATTACCATCCGGAGCAGAAAGTTGTATCGGATTAGCAGAGGCAATTGCAGGTTCAGAAGAAAACTATGTAAAGTTGATGAATGAAAAGGCTAAAAAATTAGAAATGAATGATACTCATTTTACTAATTCTACAGGACTACATGATAGAAATCATTATAGTACCGTAAATGATATTGCAAAACTACTAGAATATGCATTACAAAACCGTACTTTTCGAGAAGTATATACTTCAAAAGGTTATACGACAAAAGCAACCAATATTAATCCCGAGGGAATCACTCTTCAAAGTACGATGTTCAAGCATATGGATACAGCAGATATAAATAACGGTATTATCGAAGGTGGAAAAACTGGTTATACGGAAGAAGCTAAATTATGCCTTGCCAGTTTAGCAAAAATAGATGATAAAGAATATATTTTAGTGACTGCTAATGCAGACGGTAATCCTCAAACAAAGCAGTTCAATATTTTGGATGCTTTCACTGTCTATAATCAAATTTTCGAAAATGATGCTACTAAAAATATTAAGTATCTTATAAGTGATTCTAAGTAGGTATATACAAATTATATTTATCATCAATACAGCTATTTATGAAGGGAGAAATGAAAAATGAATAGAAGAAAAATTGTAGTTTTATTTGGTGGCTGTTCTACAGAATATGAAGTTTCTTTACAATCTGCATACACAATTATAAAACATATAAACCAAGATTTTTATGAGGCAATACCAATTGGAATAACAAAAGAAGGAACATGGTATCTATATAGTGGAGTACTTAACAAGATTATGGAAAATACATGGATGAATGATAAAACATGTGTACCTGCTATGATTTCACCAAATAAATGTGATCATGGAATTTTTATATTATACCCAGAACATATAGAAAAAATTAGGGTAGATGCCATCTTTCCAGTTTTACATGGAAAAAATGGTGAAGATGGTACAGTGCAAGGACTTTGTGAACTCGCTGGAATACCAATTATCGGTTGCAATACATTGTGCTCTGCATTATGCATGGATAAAAATAAGGCACATTCAATTGTACAATCAAGCAGTATTGAAGTTCCGAAATCAGTTATTCTAAAAGAATATTTAAATGAAAATATATTATATGAGAAAATAAAATATTTAAAAATGCCTTTATTCGTAAAACCTATAAAATCTGGATCATCATTTGGAATAACAAAAGTACAGAAAAAAGAAGAATTACTTCAAGCTGTAGAACTGGCTTTTACCCATGATAATGAAGTTATTATTGAAGAAAACGTTGAAGGTTTTGAAGTGGGATGTGCCATATTTGGAAATCACGAGCTAATTATAGGTGAGATTGATGAAATCGAGTTATCGCAAGGTTTCTTTGATTATACTGAGAAATATACTTTGAAATCATCAAAAATACGTATGCCTGCACGTATACCAGAGAATATGGCAAAACGTATAAAAAAAGCAGCTTTTACTATATATAGAGTTTTAGGATGCTCAGGATTTGCAAGAGTAGATATATTTTTAAAAGCAGATGGAACAATTGTATTTAACGAGGTCAATACAATTCCAGGTTTCACTTCACATAGCAGATATCCTAATATGCTAAAAGGTATTGGAATGAAATTTGAGGAGATTATAGAACAAATAATAAGGACGGCGATAGATAATGAATAAAATATCAAAGGCCCATAGATATATTGAAGCATTTTATCAAAAAAATATCAAAATATTAGAAGAATTATACCTATCAGAAGATTTGTCTTATCAAATATTAGGAAACAGTGTAGCTAATTTTGCTATCACTATATGGAAGAATGGAATATGAGAGTAAAAAAAGAGTATATAGGAATTAATTATTTTAAAATAATAGCAGCATTTTTAGTAATAGCTATCCACACATCACCCTTTACTTCCTTTAATGGAAACTTAGATTTTATTTTTACTAGAATATGGGCAAGGTTAGCAGTTCCATTCTTTTTTATGATAACAGGCTATTTCGTTTTACCTCAATGCTTAAAAGAAGAATGTAATAATGTAAACCTGAAAAAATACATAGTTAAAATAAGCAAAATTTATGTACTTGCTATTATTTTATATGTCCCAATTAATGTTTATACTAAATATTTTAGTCAATCTAATCTATTGTTTAATATTATAAAAGATATTATTTTTGATGGTACATTCTATCATCTTTGGTATCTTCCTGCTTCAATACTAGGAACAATGATTATTTATTTCTTATTAAAAAAGCTGCATTATAAAAAGACTTTTTATGTTGCAATAATCTTATATTTAATTGGATTATTTGGAGATAGTTATTATGGAATAGTGGAAAAAGTAAATTTCTTTAAATTATTTTATCAAGGTATATTTTTCTTTTCAGACTATACAAGGAATGGAATATTTTTTTCTCCTATTTTTATTTTATTAGGATATTGTACATACCTAACTAAAATACGGTTAAAAAAAGAGGATATGAATTCTATAGTCATCACAAAAGGTTTTCTGTTATCATTTCTTCTCCTGAATATAGAAGGAGTACTTTTGCACATTTATCATATACAACGGCATGATAGTATGTACATTTTTTTAATTCCATGTATGTTATATCTGTTTCATATCTTGTTATCTATAGAAGGAAAAAGAATTGGAAATATAAAAAATGTAGCACTTCTTATTTACCTTTTTCATCCTCTCTTTATCATACTAGTGAGGGGGTTTGCAAAAATAACAGGACTCACTTGGCTAATTGTTGATAATAGTTTTATACACTACATGGTGGTTTTAATTTCAACAACAATTTTTTCCTACTTCTCTACAAAAATCATAAATCGACGAAGGAGAATAAACAAATGAATAGAGCATGGATAGAAGTAAATTTAAAAGCTTTAAAGCATAACATAAAAAATATTCAAAATATGATATCAGACCAATGCAATATTATGGCAATTATAAAAGCAAATGCTTATGGCCATGGTGATATTCAAATCGCTCAATATTTAAGCCTAATGGGAATAGATACATTTGGGGTTGCTACACTAGATGAGGCCATCCACTTGAGAAACAATGGTATAGAAGGAGATATATTGATATTAGGATATACCCATATAGAGTATTTTAAAGATATTGTAGCTTACAATCTGATACAAACTGTGGTAGATGCTGATTATGCCGAACAATTGAATAATTTCGGTGAAAAAGTTATGGTACATATCAAGATAGATACAGGAATGCACCGCCTTGGGTTAGACTTTCGAAATATAGATGTAATAAAAGGACTTTTAAAATTTAAAAATCTAGACATTAGAGGTATTTATTCTCATTTATGTGTTTCTGATAGTTTAAAAGATACAGATGAGGATTTTACCAACCAACAAATAAAATATTTTTATAAAGTAAAAGAACTTCTAAATAAACAAGGACACCATAATATAAAGACCCATTTACAATCTAGTTATGGAATTTTAAACTATCCAGAGATTAGCTGTGACTATGTAAGACCAGGCATTATTCTTTATGGTATCCAAAGTAGTGTTGATATTAAAACAAAAATTTCTCTGGAATTGAAACCTGTACTTGCTCTCAAAGCCAGAATTGCATCTATTCATAAAATAGATGTAGGAGAAACTGTTGGATATGGCAGAAATTTTCGAGCTATAAATAAAAGAATTATAGCTGCTGTCACTATTGGTTATGCTGATGGAATACCAAGAACTTTAACTGGACAAAAAACCATTATCAAAGGAAAATTAGCAAAAATCGTTGGTGACATCTGTATGGATCAGCTTATGATTGATGTAACTAATATAAAAGATGTAAAACAGGGGGATATAGTCACCTTTATAGGACAAGAAAAAGAATGTGTTATTTCGGCAGAAGAAATGGCATATCATAATAACACAATAACAAATGAATTATTAAGTAGATTGGGTACAAGGTTAGGGAAGGTATACTGCAATAAATAAAAGTATTTTCTTCACATAATGATACTTTTACTAAAGAATACCATAAATAATGTTCAATTAACTGTAAGACATGCTTACAGTATGAGATATTGCATATAAATCTAACTAAAAAATATTAAAAGAAGATGACTACTCTGTAAAGGAATAGTCATCTTCTTTTGTTGCTAAACTATAAAAATCCTAGAAATAATACTAAAAAATAATAGGAACTTTTTCTTGCAATACTTTTCAGAAAAAAACAAAAAAATTATTTTTCCTTACTCTCTTTAATTGACTTATTCTTTCTATAATAGTTAAATACTTCTCGTTAAAATCTTCTAATATTCTATCAAGTTATAGATTACTATCTACTTTATTAATTAATTTTCAGTACATGGCACAAATTCTTCTGTTTTATCCTTAATAACATCAATTTCACCATTACTCCATATAACTTGCTCCCTCTTTTTGTATCACTTCTATATCCATATTTTCAATTACTTTTTTCACATCATCTTTTATATCATTTTTATATCACTCAAAATCTTATATTTTCTAACTCGATATAATAAAAGTTATATTGAGTTAAGTTTTAAATCTTATTTTAGCCTTTTTTATTCATTTTATTCTAAATCCATGGTATAATATACTTGTAAACATTAAGTTTACAAGTATATTTAATATGTTTACGTGTAAATATTTAATAAAATAAGTAAACATTTCAGGAGGAAATTATGGATACAACTTTTAGCGTAAGAATAAATGACGATTTAAAGTCAAAATTCAATGAATTAGCCCAAAAGGAGGGCATAAATAACAAGGAGTTTATGGAACAAGTTATAAAGTTCTATGAATTAAACTCCATAAAAGATAGCAATTTAAATATTTCAGATGATATAACTGAACTACAAGATATAACTTCTAGGATTGTAGACATCTATATAAATTCTATGGAAAAAGCTAAAATAAAAATTGGAGAACTAGGCAATACAAATAAAGATCAATTATCGAAGAAAAATTTAGAAATTCAAAAACTTAAGGAAGAATTGGCATCTATTAGAGAAGAAAACAAGAAAATTTTTAAGCTAAATGAGGAAGTAAAGAAAAAAGAAGAAATTATTAAAGAAGTTAAAGAAAATCTAGCTCAAACAAAAGAATTAAATAATATGTTGCAAGAAAAGAATAATCACTTAAACAATGAATTAACTTCAGCTAAGTCATCATTACAAACTATAACTGAAAAAGAGGAAGAGATAGAAACTTTAAAAAGTGATTTATTAAACTTAAATAATGATAATTCTGTATTAAAGTCTAAATTAGAGGAAATAGAGATTAAACTTTTAAACAAAGATAAAGAGTTAAAAGAAATAAAAGAAAGATTTCAAAGAGATATAGAAGAACTTAATAATAAAAATAAGGAAAAATTTAATTTTGAAATAGAAAAGCAACAACTTGAAACAAGTAAAAAGATATTATTAATTGAAGAAAAACACAAGGAGGAACTAAAGAATAGGGAAGATGAACTAAACAACAAAATAATGGAACTATTAAATAAAAGACAGGAGGATGCGGAAATTATAAGAAAATTACTGCTTGGAAATAAAGAATAACATTTGATAAAGAACTAAAAGAATATCAAATTCTTCTAGTTCTTAAAACGACCGTTTATGGTGCTTTTATAAAAATAAAAACAAGAGCATTTCAATTCTTGTTGATGAGTAATATAAGAATGATACGACACAACTGAACCTAAAATTATATTACATCAACTCTACAAATTGGAATTTAGCGAACTTCCTGTTATGCTCATAACAGGAAGTTATGGTTTTCTTGCAAGTTGTAAATCTATTGTATCGTATATAGTAATAATACCGGCGTTATCATTAATTGCTTCTCTTATTTCATCAAAAAATTTCATTCTTGTCGTTTGTTCAATAGCAATATGGTCTGAATAAGTACCTAATAATGATGTATATTCGTCGGCTGTAAAAGTTCTTGTTCTATGATAGAGTCTATAACTTACATCTATAAATCCATATTTGTATGCTATGTTAGCTATATTTTTGGCATTTTCCTCGCTATATTCATCTCCACCTAATGAACCTGGCATATACTTTTCATATATATTTTTCAAATGCAATATGAATGTTATTGCGTTTCTTATCTTTATATGGGTGATTAGCAAATCGTGCAAAAACACCACCGCTTTTTAGTATATCAAATACTTTGGTATATCCTATATCTTCAGGAATCCAGTGAAAGGCTGTTGCTGAAAAGATTAGGTCAAATGAATTAGGAGGGCACTCAAAATCTTGAAATGCAAAATTTTTAACATTAAATTTATTATAATCTTTAAACTTATGTTTTGAAAATTCCGCTAATTGGTCACCTAATTCAATTGCAGTTAAACTACAACCTGTTTTAAGTATTGGCAACGTAGCTTGTCCAGTTCCTATTCCAACCTCAAGCACATTGCTTGACGGATTTATTTCTTTTACATCAAAAATATCATCATATAGCTCTTTAACATAATCCGGACGCCACTTGTCGTATTCAGTGAAAACAGAGTTAAATGTGTTTTCTAAACCTTTAATTATTGACATTTTTTACCCTCCCATTATATAAATAATCTCCTCGTCAAATTACTATTTATTGAGTTGTTTTACAGCTTTCATATGTAACATTGTATTGTACATAACTAAATTATACCATTACATACAAAGAATCACTATACTTTAATTGTGGTGATTTACAGAGTAATTACCCATGTTGGTCCTTAGAGTGGATTTTATCGAAATGTTGATGCTATCCCTATTAGGGATATGGTCAACGAAGAAATAAAATTTAGGATATACTTTGCGCTATATAAAGAACATAACACTAGTGTACAAATTAGTTCAGAATAGTTCTTTACATTTCAATCTATTTACTTATATTGTAAAATTATTTTATTAAAGTAAATCTTATAAAAAGAATAAATAGGTATAAAAGCTGATTTTGTATGTTAGGAGGATAAAAAAATGAATAATAGTGCAGTAAATCAACTGAAACAAAAGAATAAAGAATTGATAGATATTGTAATACAGAAGGTTCAGGAAGAATATCAAGATGATATCGATTTGATTGGTGTTTTTGGTTCCTTTTTTACTGGCGATTTTCATGAAAAATCAGATTTGGATTTATTAGTAGTTTTAAATAATGAAAAAGGGTGAGGATTTTCAACATGTTTTATATTAGATGGCATTGGATATGATTTCTATGGTTAAACATGGGCAAAACTTGAGAGAATCGCATCATTTGATGATACATTTATATCACAATTTATCGATGTTGATATTGTCTATTGCAGGGAACCTCAACATATGGAACGATTTATACAGCTAAGGCAAAAGACTCTAAATATTATAAACAGTCCTATGACTACAGAAATTCTTGAAAAAGCGAAGAAACATCTAGATAATGCTACTCTTACATATGGTAAAATGATGTTTGAGGAAGAAATAGGTGCTATAAGACAATTATCCGGAGATGTTATCTCTCACTTGACCAATACTGTATGCTTTCTGAATCATAGCTATTTTAAACTTGGAGTTAAGCATTATTTGGAAGAAATGCTTGCTATGAAACGTGTTCCAAAATATTTTCAGCAGTATTTTAATGAGGTTATGTATGCAACATCAGTGTTTGATATTAAAGAAGCTACTACAAAATTAATTAAAACAGTTAAAGATATGTAAGATGAAATAGAAGAAGAAACATTGAAAAAAGCAGTTCCAACAAAAGACAATCTTAAAGGAACATATGAAGAAATCTGGTCAAACTGGAAAAATAAAATACAATATGCAGCAGATCATACAGATATATTTCTAGCTTTTTCTTCTGGTGTTAGTTGCCAGAATTTTTATGATTTAATGCATAGTGAATACGGTACTATCTCTATTAATCTAATGAAACATTTTCAAGCAAATGACCTAAATTCTTTTACCAATGCATTTGAAGAAGCAATGCAGTTATATAAGAAAGATTATGATAAATTACAGCTGCAAGTACTTACCTATGATTCAATCGATGCATTTAGAAAAGATTACCTTGGAATTGATAACATGTAGAGCTTGCTACACAACTTTCTTATATTATTTATCAGCAAGAGTTGTAGTACTCTTGTTTTTATTTTATGTATAAGTCTAATACTTTTCTAAAAATAAATATTTTTATCAAAATATCCTATTATTAATAAATGAGCTTGATATATTTTTTATGTAATAATTCAAGCTATTGGGAATATAGAGGCTGAGAATAGGCCATCTAGAGGTGGATCTATTTTTCATGAATTTATATTAATCTGATAGTAAATAAGGTTACTTCTGATAATTAATAAAAATTTAAAATTAAAATAAAGGTCATAAGAAGTTCAATATTGAATATATCCTTAATATACACAGATTATATAATCGAGGTTAATTATGAAGAAGTTTTTATTAGTTTTATCATTAATAATCCTTATAATAGTTTCTTTCAATATTGAAAAAAGTAATAATAACAACAATTCTAAAGAAAAATTTGCAATTTATTTAGTTGACAGAGATGAAACTATAGAAGGAATGGAAAAAGATATAAATGATTTAACATTAGAAGAATCACCAATTATAACAGATGAAAATATAGCTAACTATGACTGGAAAAAACATATAATAAACTTTAAAAAAGATTTCAAAATGTCTCCAGTAATTGGTGGTGGTATACATCAAAATTGTGTAGTTATGATTGGAGATGAAAGAATATATATAGGAACACTTTTCTCACTAGCTTCATCCATGCGTGTTTCAGATAAATTTCCAGTATTTAAACTTGATGATGAAAATCCTCATAATCGTTTATTAATTAATGATAATGGTGTAGACATAGATGATATTCGTATATATAACTTTTTTAAAAAACAACACAAATTAAAGAGGCGATGGTTAATATTCTTTTAATATCACAGTTCTAAATATGTTATGTGATAATTTTACCTGGTTCTTATAATTATTATTTTATTATAAAAACCTGGTTTTCTTTATTATATTTTAACTATGTTAGCTATGGTAATTTTTATTATAACAAAATCATTTTCATAAGTTAATCATATCAATTGCACGTTTTCCATCCTCTTCAGTAATACCAACCATAGCATTTGTTCTAACTAAATGCGAGTTAATTTCTTCATTATTCAAATCTAAATCATCTAACACAACATATTTGTCAACGGTTTTATGTTCGCTTAACCAGGCAATAATTTCTTTGGCTTTTACATGACTAAAAGTTTTTTTAGTCCGGATTTCTTCGGTGCTGAAATCAGGTGTTTTCCCAAATAACTTTATATCAAACTCACAGAAAATATCATATAAGCATTGTGAATATCCATCTTTAGGCATCATATTTTCATCAAACCATAATCTCCAGCCAGAAGAGATAACAATAACTGCGCCTGTTTTATCAATTATGTTTTTTAAAACATTTACATTATTTCTATCAATTACTTCATCTTGGTTATTCTTCAAAAATTCTTCCGAATTAAGAACTCCATCTATATCTAAAAATATAACCTTCATAAATTTCCCCCTCCATTTAAACTAAAAAAGTAAAAAATGTTTCCTATAAAAACTATAGATTATTTTACTTCGTAACACTTTATAATTACGTTATTACTATACATCATCTTATCATGATTTACCATATTTTAGAATAGTATTTTATAATTCCTCATAATAATAAATTTATTTTATCTATATTCCTATGCTATAATTGTAATTAATTTTAAACTCATTAATTTTTATGAGATATGTATAACTAAAGAGGTGGAGTGAGATACAATGAAGGAAATTATTTTTGTAACAACTAATAGAGGGAAAATTGCTTCTGCGCAAAGGGAATTAAAAAACATAGTAGTTTTAGCCTATAACGCTGAGTTAATTGAGCCAAGAAGTGATGATATAAAAGAAATAGCCAAGCAAAAGGTTTTACAGGCATATAAAATTGTAAATAAACCATGTATATCATTAGATTCAGGATTTTTTATAAATGAGTTAAATGGCTTTCCTAAAGCATATGTTAATCATATGTTAGAAACTATAGGAATAAAAGGACTATTAAAACTTATGTATGTAGTAGAGGATAGATATTGTGAATTTAGATCTTGCTTGGCATATTACGATGGAGTAAATATGAATTTTTTTGAAAGCAAATCTCCAGGAATAATTTCGAAAAGTATACAGGGTAAAGATAATAAAAATAAATGGTCTGATTTATGGTACATATTTAAACCAAAAAATTTCAATAAAACACTGGCAGAATTTACTGAAGAGGATTTTATAGCATATGACAATTTAAAAGAGGATAGTTGTATAAAAAAGTTTGGAAATTGGTATGAATCCAAAACCAACTAATAAATTATAAATTTGAAATATATTATTTATAAAAAATACATAATAAAAATCACATTATAAATAAAGGACTATATCCCTCCATAATGGAATAAGTATATTTAAAAAAGGAGGGATTATTTTGAAATTATTTATAAGCGCAGACATAGAAGGAGTTTCTGGTATAGTAGACTGGACAGAAACAAATAAAAATCATAGTGATTATAGAACGTTTCAATTACAAATGACAAAAGAAGTAAAGGCTGCTGCTGAGGGCGCACTTAAGTCTGGTGCTAAAGAAATTATAATTAAAGATGCACATGATTCAGCTAGAAATATAATTCATGAACTTTTACCTAAAGAAACTGAATTAATAAATGGATGGTATGATCATCCTTATAGTATGATGGAAGGCTTAGATGAAAGTTTTGATGGAGTTCTATTTATTGGATACCATTGTGGTGCTGGATTTAATGGTAACCCATTAGCCCACACAATAAGTAGCAATAAAATTAGATATATAAAATTAAATAATGAACTAGCAAGTGAATTTAAATTAAATTATTATACAGCTCTTTCTTTAGGAGTTCCAGTAATCTTTGTATCTGGAGATAAGGAGTTAATTAAAGATGTTAATAATACTAATCCAAATATAAAAGGTTTAGCAGTTAAAGAAGGGATAGGTGCTGGGGCAAAACATTTACACCCAGTATTAGTAGAAGAGAAAATTAAAGAAACCGTTGAGAATACTATTAAAAATTATAATAAAGAATCTTTCTTAGGAAAAATGCCTGAAGAATTTAAAGTAGAAATTTGCTATAATCGTCATACAGATGCTTATAAAGCAAGCTTTTATCCTAATGTAAAATTAAAAGATAATAATACTATAGAATTTACTTGTAGTGATTATTTTGAAGCATTAAGAATGAAGCTATTTTTAATTTAATAAAGATGTATTTATGCTACCTTTAACATGTATTTATCATATTTTAAAGGTAGCATTTAAATTATGGTTATCAACAACAAATTTATCACTTACATTATGTAAGGTATGGATGTTTCATCTTTATATCATTAAAGAAGTTAGTATTATTCTAACGCACTACGAACATATGTTCAAAGTTGCTCAATTGATCACTTTATGGAGATTATAGCTAAATATTTAGTTATACTATTAAAAAAATAGCTAAGAATAGGAAGGTTGAACATTTGTTCCCATTTTTAAAATTATATAAGGTATTATCAATTTTTCTAACAAAGTTTATTATAAGTAAAAAAACTACTTAGAGTTACGAATAGGATTAAAATTGCTACTAAAATTGCTACTAAAATAATTAACTTACTTTAGCAGGTCTTTTATAAAGTCATATTAAACTGATGGATGGATTCCAGAAACAACCTACTTCTTATACATTGATGATAACCCTGTTGGTATAGAAAGAATTAGACATAGGTCAAGTAAGTATTTAGAAAGTATAGGCGTCGGTAATTTAGGGTACGCAGTTAGTAAACTATACCGTGGAAAGGGTTATGGAAATATCCTGTTTAAGAAATTATTAAAGAAATGTATCTCCTTTGGTTATAACGATATAAAGTTATTTCCATACAAAAGTAACATTCCAACTATTAAAGTAATGCTTAAAATGGCGGACAGATAGTTGATTCTTAAACATAGCCTAAATTTTAAATAAATTATCCAGTGCTAAAGTTGATTAGGGTAGGGGAATCAACCATTTCAAAATAGACTATATATAAAAGATAGTTTTTAAAAGGACCAAAAAGGCATCTACTTATACTTTTTTAGTCCTAATTTTATAGTATTCTAATCTTCATCTGAAAGGGGATTCTTATTTATAGCAGTTCTAAGCCTCTCATCATCAACATGGGTATAAATTTGAGTAGTTGCAATATTTTCATGACCTAATATTTGCTGAAGTGTTCTAACATCTACCTTCCCGTGCTTATGCATTAATGTAGCAGAAGTATGACGAAGCTTATGTGGAGTATATTTATCCTTATCAAGTCCTGCTAATCCTACATATTTTTTTACTATACGTTCAACAGTTCTTTTATTTATCCTTCTATATTTACCACTAATAAATAGGGCATCTTTATCTTCTTTATCAACTCTAAAATTAATTTCATTCCTATATGGCATATAACGATTTATTGCCTTTAATGAAGCTTTATTTAAATATATAGTTCTTTCTTTATTTCCTTTACCAATTATGGTTAAAGTATCTCCTTTAATTTTAGATATATCTATACTACAAAGTTCAGAAAGTCTTAAACCACAATTTAAAAATAGGGTTATAATACAATAATCTCTTTCAGAATTTTTTTCTCTATTTTGTGCAGCTTGTAATAGATCTTTACTTTCATCTAAAGTTAAATATACAGGACTTCTTTTACCAAGCTTAGGGGACTCTAAGTCTACAGTTATATTAATAGGTAATAACTTTGCTTTTGTAGTTAGATAATTGAAGAATGACTTTAGCGAAGCAACTTTTCTAGCTTTAGCACTTGATCTATTATTTCTTTCTTTCTCTAAAAAGGAGAGATAGCTATAAAAATCCGTTAGTGTAAGATCTTTTAAAACAGAAAGGTCAATGTCATTAACTGGTATATTATCAAAATCACCATCAAAATTAATAGGTAAGAGATTTTTATGTATTTTTAAAAACTTCAAAAAAAGAGTCAAATCAGAAGTATATGCAGTTATAGTATTTTTAGATACACCTTTAACAGTTAAAAGATAATTTAAGTAATCCTTAACAAAAGGGGGAAGCTTATTAAAATTAGATGATTCATACTTAAGTTTATAATTATTATTATAATTCATGTTTTCCTCCAAAATATATGATAATGTCGTGAAACTTACATTTCACGACATAAATATTCTACAAAAGAGAGGTAAAATCCTTTATTTTTGTAGAATGACACAAAAGTTGGTGCATTTCTTTTCTATGTATACTTTAATATATTAATCTATTTAGTTTCTTTATAAAATTTATGTCCTCCTGAAAGATTATATACCTCTTTAAAACCATGGTTAATTAATATATTTTGAGTTGCATTTCCAGTTACTCCTTTATTGCAGTATGTTATTGTTAAAATATCTTTATTTAAAGTATCAACTTCATCTCTAAGATTACTATGTGATATGTTTATTGCTGTATCCACATGAGATTCATTATATTGTTTATTTACTCTTGCATCAACAATCTGAACCTCTTCTCCCTCATTTATTAGATTTTCAACCTCTTTACTAGATATGTCTTTATCTTTCTCATATATAATTATCTCGACTTTATCGTCATTTCTATGGGCTGTAGCTGCTGAAGTTCCAGCTGCTACAGCTCCTATAACTAAAATCCTCATAAAAATTTCTACCTTTTATTTGCATTCACATTTTGATTTATCTTTACATATACAATCATCCGTATCTGTTATAAGATTCATAAAGAATAACACTAATTTATTACAGTTAGACCTGTTTAATGAATAATAATTCCAGATGCCCTCTTTTCTAGAATCTACGAGACCACAATCAATTAATACTTTCATGTGATGAGATAGTGTTGGTTGCGTAAAATTGAAATACTCTAATATATCACAAGCACACTTTTCCCCACAGGATAGAATATCAATTATTTTTAATCTATTTGGATCAGACACAGCCTTGATAATCTTTGAATTTTCTTCATAATTTAAGCTCATTTAATCACCTCTTTTATATAGATGTTTATATCTTCTTAATATATCCTTTCCCACATATTGTGTCAATAATCACTGTATTAAAAGCCCACTGTATTAAACAGTGGGTTTTTAATTAAAATGTTATATCCTGTTTATCATACCATCTACTTATTTAGGAAACCATTCAGTTGTATTATTAGCAATCTTAACAAGTATCAACATTACAGGTACTTCTACAAGAACTCCCACAATTGTAGCAAGTGCTACTGGTGATGTTGTTCCAAATAATGCAATTGCTACTGCTACAGATAATTCAAAGAAATTAGATGCTCCAATCATACCTGCAGGTGCTGCAACATTATGTGGTAGCTTTAGTATTCTACTTGCTATATAAGCAATAAAGAAAATTAAGAAAGTCTGTATAATAAGTGGTATTGCAATTAAAATAATGTGTAATGGATTTTCAATAATTACATCCCCTTGGAATGAGAATATAATTATTAAAGTTAAAAGTAATCCTATCACTGTTATATTATTGAATTTAGGAATAAACTCCTTTTCAAAATACTCTTTTCCCTTGTTTTTAGTAATAAATATTCTTGTTAAAATACCTCCTAATAATGGAATAACTACAAAAAGAACAACTGATAAAATAAGTGTATTCCATGGTACTGATATATCACTTATTCCCAATAAGAATTTAACAATAGGTATAAATGCGATAAGAATAATAAGATCATTAGTTGCTACTTGCACAACTGTATATGCAGGATCTCCTTTTGTAAGGTGGCTCCATACAAAAACCATAGCAGTACATGGTGCTGCTCCTAATAATACTGCTCCTGCAAGATAATCCTTTGCAAGATTTGCAGGAATTAATCCTTTAAATATTACATAAAAAAACAATGATGCTATACCAAACATAGTAAATGGCTTAATAAGCCAATTAGTAACCCATGTTACAAATAGCCCCTTTGGATTTTTTCTCACATTCTTAATACTTTGAAAATCTACTTTCATCATCATAGGATAAATCATTAACCAAATAAGTATTGCTATTGGAATAGAAACATTAGCATACTCAAACTTATTTAAAAAGTCTGGAATAGCAGGAATAAACTTTCCAATAAGCACACCTAAAACCATACAAGCTATAACCCATATTGTTAGATATCTTTCAAAAAATCCTATTCCAGATGCTTTCTCTTTACTCATACTTATCACTCCTTTTACTGAAACATTTTATTTTTTTATATAATTATATTTCTATAAAATAATTCCTATCTGATTTATTATTTTTAAAATTCCACTACAAAGATTTTTTATTGTTTTGTAGTGGAATTTTAGTTCTAATCGATTAACCGATAAAGTTTATCTCCTTTTATTTCTTCTGGCATCCATTCTATAAGTGCAAAGTTTCCTTTTGATATTTCATTAACTTTATTTATCCATTGCACCTCATTACTTGCTTTTACTTTTAAAATATTATTAGTTGTATTAGCTGCATAGAAACTTGAATTAATTACCCACCATTTACTGTTTATGTCAGCTCTCTCTAAATCTTTTTGCAATCTCATAGCTTCATAAACCGGAGTTGTTTCAGCAAGTGTTACAATAATAACCTCTGTTTCCTTTTCATCTCTTAGTTTAGGTAAAAGTTTTTTAACAGACTCTGGAATATCCCCTTGTGAGCGTTGTATCTCTCTATGATAGCTTTGAGTTGAATCTAATAGTAACAGTGTGTGACCTGTTGGTGCAGTATCAATAACTACAACTTCATTTTCCGACCTTTCTACTATTTCAGCAAATGCCCTAAACACTGCAATCTCTTGAGTACAAGGAGATCTTAAATCTTCTTCTATATAAGCAATATCATCTCCACTCATGGTTTCCCTAGCTTTACTTAGTACCTCTTCCTTATACTTTTCAAGCTCTTTCTTTTCATCAATATTACTTAATGTAATACCACAATCATCTTCTAACACAAACTTTAAATGTGCTGCTGGATCAGTAGTTGTCAAATGAACTTTCTTACCTTTTTTATTAAGTTCCAATGCAATTGCAGCAGCTATAGTAGTTTTGCCTACTCCACCTTTACCCATCGTAAATATTACTTTTTTGTCATTGGTATATAAGTCCTCTATTACATTATTTAAATTAGAAATGTCAGTAACATTTAACTCTTCACTGTTAAATCTAACATTGCTTTCTTTTAAAAATGCTCTTACATTTTCAATACCTGTTACATTATAAGGCCTTAATGGAATTTCAAAGGCTTCAATATTTTTAATTCCTTCCGGTATATTCTTTAATGCATCCTGTTGTTTATTATAAATAGCAGTTGAAAGGGAATCATCATATTCTTTAAGCACTCCATTTATAACTAAAATTTGATTGTTAACTCCTATATCTTGAAGTTCTTTAGATGCTCTTTCAGCTTCTTTTAATGGTGAAGCCTCTGGGCGTGATACAAGAATAAGGGTAGTTTTATCTTTATTAGCTAGAGTAGCAACAGCACTTTTATAAACTTCTTTTTTACTTTCTAATCCTGAAAGCTGCCCAAGACATGATGCACCATGAGTGTTTTCACTAATAAAATTACTCCAAGCAGAAGGAAGTTGAAGCATTCTAAGAGTATGACCTGTTGGGGCTGTATCAAATATAATATGATCATATTCTTCTTCTGCTTTTTCATCAGTTATAAAACTTGAAAACTCATTAAATGCAGCTATTTCAACAGTACATGAGCCTGAAAGTTGTTCTTCCATATTATTTATAACAGTTTGCGGTAATTTTCCTCTATATGGAGCTATTACACTTTCTCTATATTCAGCGGCTGCTTCCTCAGGATCAAAATTCGCAACAACTAGATTTTCCACTTCTTTTATAGCGACACCTTTATTAGTCAGTTCAGTATTAAAAACATCTTGAAGATTTGAAGCTGGGTCAGTGCTTATGAGCATAATCTTCTTACCTTCATCAGCTAAGGCTACTGCCGTTGCACATGCTGTTGAAGTTTTCCCAACTCCTCCTTTTCCAGTAAAAAATAAATACTTAGTTAGATTTATATCTGATACTTTAAAGTTCCTAAACATTTGTATCCCTCTTTTCTATATTAACAACATCCACCATCACAACAACAATTATTAGATTTTATTTTGATTGTAGTTTTTAAATAATCTTCTGGTATATCTAGTAATTTAGAAAATTCCTCATTAGTTGGATAAGCTTTTGTTTTTACAACCTCACCATCCACCATTATTACTGGAAGCACCTCTACTCCATGTCTGTTTAAAATTTCATTTATTACTTTATTATCAACAAATATCTGCGGATTGCTAGTAAGGTTATACCTCTCAATTAATATTCCTTTGTTTTTCAAATTGTTTAATACAGTTGAAACTCTTAATAATTCTGGATCTACACTTGGGCCACAAACCCCTGTCGAACAGCACATAGCTGGGTCAAATATAATCATTCTTTTCATATTAATTCACTCCTTCTATTAAATAAAATTTATTTTTACAGATGTATTTTTATCTGCATAAGTAACAATATTTATTTGTTTAAATCGTATAACATTTCAACTATTTTTAAATATTATTCATACCTTAAATTAACTTTAATCAATCATTACATAGATGGCTGTCTATGTATATAATATAGATTATTATCTATATGTTGTCAATATACGTTCTAAAAAATAAGCAATAATAGTTCTATACATATACAATTATCTATTTATATACTTATATTATGTTAATAGCTAAATATTGTTAATAAAAAAATATTAGATGCAGTAAAATTAATATTAAAGATACTACATCTAATATTCTTTTATTATCTAAATTGAATTAGATTTTTAGTCTTAATTTTTAATATTAAAGACCATCAGATTCGCTTCTTGATTATTTTTATTATATTTAACAACAAAATCTACTAATGGAGGAGCAATAACTGATTTAAAGTCTATTACATCATTCGGCCTTGACTCTTTCATACGTATAGCATAGGAAACCCAATTTTTATAATGTTTTATATTTAATCTATACAATAACTTTTATATTAATTAAAACTTTATTATTCTTATTTTTTAGATATAATTTCAACTTCTTGTTCTTGTAGATTGACTTAAACTATATTGATTTCATTTTAATTCATTATCTACTTTTTTAATGCCTATTTTTTACCATAGATCTCTTAATTACATCAACCTCATTGGATTTTAGCTTATTCATATTTGAGATTTTAAAATTTAAATTCTTTTTTATAGATTTTGTAGGACATATTTTTATACACTCCCCACATCTAATACATTCAGAGCTATTAGGATTTTTATAAACTTCTATATTCATTTTACATTTATATGTGCAAGCATTACAGCTTGTACATTTATTTTTATCTACCTCATATTTATAGAAACTTACTCTATTAAATAATGAGTAAAATGCTCCTAATGGACATATATATCTACAAAACGGTCTATATATAAATATTGATGCTATAATAATGATAATTAGCAAAAATATCTTCCAGGCAAATAAGTATCCTATAGCTCCTCTTAAAGGTTTATTTAATGAAATTAACGGTATCCCACCTTCTAGTGTTCCTGCTGGACATATATATTCACAAAAATAAGGAGGACTTATTCCAAATTCATTTACTAAAAACATAGGTAATATTATAACAAATAATGCTAATATAATATATTTTAGATATTTAAGTACATTATTTACTTTTTGATTTACTCTTATCTTTTTAGACGGTATTTTATATAATAAATCCTGAATAAGACCAAAGGGACATAACCACCCACATATAAATCTACCAAATATAATACCAAATAAAGACATAAGTCCAACTACATATAATGAAAAATTATACCTTACAGTTCCAATGACAGCCTGCAAAGAGCCTATAGGGCAAGATCCTATAGCTCCAGGGCAAGAATAACAGTTTAGACCTGGAACACAGATTTTTTTTGTATTTCCTTTAAATATATTACCTTTTAAAAATCCATTTATATTTGCATTTGTGGTTATAGCTGCAATAATTTGTGTTATTCTTCTTTTATCCAATTCCTATACACTCCAGACATATGTTTATTGCTTTTTTTAATACAATTCTCACTTCATTTCTATATATTCCAGTAAAAATGAATAAAATACTCATAATTAAGATACTATATTTTATAAATACTTCACTTTTATTTTTATTGAATTTACTTATATTCATAGATTTCACATCCTTTATTGATATATGAATTCTAATTTTGCTACCTACCTCACCTATTGTAAGATGAGGTAGGTACTTTGTTATTGTATGTCTTTTAATCTATCTTCAATTTCTTTCTTAAACTCTTCTTTGCTATTAGAGCCTACTAAAAAATCTCCAATAATATTTCCTTCACTATCAACAAAAAATGTAGTAGGAACTCCTGAAATATCTTTTAATATGTTATTTTTAATACTCTCATCTGGAATAATATTAGTATACTTTACAGCTTTTTTTGATAAAATTTTCTTAGCTAATTCTTCATTGTCTTCATCTGGTGTATCTGAAATAAGACCAATCACATTAATTTTTTCACCCTTAACTTCCTCATAAAGCTTTTGAATATCAGGCATTTCTTCTATACATGGTCCACAATATGTAGCCCATATATTTACCATTGTAAGTTTACTATCTTTTAAAATACTACTATCTATTTCTTTACCATCTATAGTTTTAGTTTTAAATTCGAATTTCTTATATTTGCTTAATTTTTCTTTTTCCGATACTGGTTTAAATACTTTAATTAAACTTTTAAATTTTTTAATTTCTCCATGTATTTCTTCATAGTCTTTCTTAGATTTTTCTAATAAACCATTAGTATCAGGTTTATTATTATATAATAAATAAAACTCAAGGTTACCCTCTTTACCTATTAAATCCTTATTTTCATATTTTGAGAATAATTCTTTTTGAACTTTGCCTTCTGCTTTGTTCTTATCTATACTTACTACAGTACATAATTCTTTAAACTCTTTAGTTAAATCCATAATTTCTGCTGCAATTTCTTTGATTTTTGCTTTGTCTGTTTCTGGAATTTTCTCTGAATCCTTATTTAATTTTTGTGCCTTATCCATAGTCTCATCAAGTATAAAACTAATGATTAGCTGTCCTTCTACATTTTCTTCTGGTAAGGTTCCATACATATCTATATTTCTTTCTTTCGCTTCCCACTTATTAGGAAGCTTGAATTTAATTCCTAACTCTTCAAATTTTCTTTCTGCATTTTCTTTTGTAGTATCTGTTTTTTTAATTTCATTTTTAGCTTGTTTTGAATCTCCTCCTGTAGACTTATTACACCCTACCAGCGATATACAAAGTATTGCCGATATTAAAACTGTTAAAACTTTTCTTTTCATAATTAATTCCCCTTTATTTTTTATATTGTATTTTCATACTTTTCAATGCCTTATATTACAAATATTACAAGAAGAACTTTAAGAAAATTATAATTAAATCTTAAGATTTCTTAAGATTACGGTTTAATAAAACTGAGTACGGAAGCTAAACTTTACTTGTCTGCCCTTGTTAATAGATAAATATAAAAAGCTGTTAACAAATATGCTTTGTTAACAGCTTTTAAATAATAATTTATTTAAAATTTTAAAATGTTCTCCTTTTCCTCTCTATAATCTACATTATCATAAAGATTTCTTGACACCTATTCTATTTCCTATCCCCTATTTCAATCCCATCTTTAACAAGTGTTTTAATTTTTTCTATATCAAAATTATTAAATACTTCTCTTTATAATGTTACAATAGTTTTTGGATATATTTTTTCTCCTTCATCTATCCTAGTAGAAATATCATTATAATCACCTCGTGATTCTACAATATTATAACCTATTGAAGCTACACGATTTCTCAGGCAAACATTACATTCTGCCGCCTCTTCCCCAGTACATATTTTATTGTCATATAAGTCATATTTTTTTCTAACACTTACAGGAGACAGATTTGGCATTAATACATTAGCTCCGGATAATATTCCTTTTTCTCTACCTTTACTATCAAGAGTTCCAAGTGAAGTTGTTGCTGGAATGAGAGCTTTTGGAAGCATTAGTCTTAAAAGTCCTATTAAAAATAATGTTAAATCTACACTGCCTGATGGAAAATTTGCAAATTTTGTATCTTTATGCGAAACAAAAGGACCTATTCCTACCATATGAGGAGATAACTCCTTAATAAATAACAGGTCATTAGCTATATGTTCTGCTGTTTGGTAAGGTGAGCCAACCATAAATCCAGTACCTACTTGATATCCAATTTCTTTTAAATTATATAAGCAATTTTTTCTATTTTCTAGAGAAAGATCATTGGGATGAAGCATTTCATAATGTTTTTCATTAGCTGTTTCATGTCTAAGTAAATATCGGTCTGCTCCTGCCTTAAAATACTTTAAGTAACTTTTATAATTTTTTTCCCCCATTGAAAGTGTTATAGCGCAATCAGGATAACTCTTTCTAATGTTACTAACAATATCAACTATTATATCATCAGTAAAAGCACCATCTTCTCCGCCTTGTAAGACAAACGTACGAAAACCTAACTTATATCCTGTTTCACAACATGACAATATTTCCTCCTTACTAAGTCTATATCTATTAGAATTTTTATTACTTCTTCTTATTCCACAATAATAACAATCATTTTTGCAGTAATTCGTAAATTCGATTAGTCCTCTAAGATAAATATCCTTTCCAAAGTGTTTCTCACTCAAATATCTAGATCTTGTAAAAAGATATTCACTAACTTCAGCATTAAAATTTTCTATCAAAAATATGAACTCTTCTCTTTCTAAGCTACGTGTCTTATATAATTTATCAATTAAATCCTTCATATATTTTTATTTTCACTCCTCTTAATCTACTAGTTTATTTTTTCATATTCTCTTTTATAATTTTAGTTTCTATGTAATAAGATTATATACAAAAAAGTGGATTCTTGGGAATCCACTTTTGCAATTTTATATGAAATTTTATTTTTATATACTCTTTAATTTCTATGAGTGTACATTATTATAAGCTCTATACGTTTATTTCAATACTTTCTCCTAATAATTCTCTATTGGATTTTAATATTGGATTAACAACTTCTTGAATGAAATCATCAACTTGACCACTAGCTCTACCAGTAAATTTGCTTGGATCTATAATTGAAAGAATTTCATCTTTTGTAAGGTTAAAGCTATCATCTTCTATAATCCTTTGAATTAAGTCATTGCTCTCCCCTTCTTCTTTAACTTTTCTTGCTGCATCCATAGAATGAATTCTTATTCTTTCATGTAATTCTTGTCTATCGCCACCACGCTTTACAGCCTCCATTAATATGTTTTCCGTTGCCATAAATGGCAGTTCGTTGTTAACGTGAGATGCTATTACTTTAGGATATACAACCATATTTTCTGTTATATTTAAGTATAAGTTTAAAACTCCATCTAAAGCTAAAAAACCTTCTGCTACCGATATCCTCTTATTAGCAGAGTCATCTAATGTTCTTTCAAACCATTGAGTTCCTGCAGTTATAGCTGGATTTAATGAATTTACTATAATATATCTTGAAAGTGAACTTATTCTTTCACTTCTCATAGGATTTCTCTTATAAGCCATAGCAGATGAACCTATTTGATTTTTTTCAAAAGGTTCCTCCATTTCTTTCATATTCTGAAGTATTCTTAAATCATTACTAAACTTATATGCACTTTGAGCAATTTCTGATAAGGTATTTAAAATTATAGAATCTAATTTTCTTGAATAAGTTTGACCTGTTACTGGGTAAGAAGCCTTAAACTTCATTTTTTCAGAAACTATCTTATCTAGTTTTTTAACTTTATCTTCATCATTATTAAATAAAGCCATAAAACTAGCTTGTGTTCCTGTAGTTCCTTTTACTCCTCTAAATTTCATATTTTCAATAACAAAATCTAGATTTTCTAAATCCATCAATAATTCTTGAATCCATAATGTAGCTCTTTTTCCCACTGTAGTTAATTGAGCTGGTTGAAGATGTGTAAAGCCTAAGGTAGGCATATCCTTGTACTTCATAGCAAAAATACTTAATTGATTAATTACATTAATAAGCTTTTTTCTAATTAAATATAAGGCTTCTCGCATAACTATAAGATCTGTATTATCTCCTACGTAACAGCTAGTAGCTCCTAAATGTATAATTCCCTTTGCTTTTGGTGCTACTAGACCATAAGCATAAACATGGCTCATAACATCATGACGTATTTCCTTTTCTTTTGCTTCTGCCGCTGCAAAATCTATATTATCTATATTTTCTTTTAGCTCATTTATTTGCTCTTCCGTAATATTAAGACCTAATTCCTTCTCGCCTTCTGCTAGTGCAATCCAAAGTTTCCTCCAAGTCTTAAATTTCATTTCGTCTGAAAATATGTATGACATTTCTTTTGAAGAATATCTTTTATTAAATGGTGAACTATATAAATTTCTCATAGTCTCCTCCGTACTTAATTTATTATTATTATAATATCATTCACATTATAACATACTTAATATAAAAAAGTAATATATTTGTTCGTGTTTAATTCGTTCTAAAACACAATTTAAAACATATATTTATATAGGGTATATTAAAGAAAATAATTAGTCAAATATGCGAAATATATTTTGCATCAGGTTTTCATGATAGTCAAGCTATCATGGAGTTCTAGTGACGCAGTATAACGAAAAATAGACGAGCGTACTGACTAGTTATTTTTGAATATTCCTGAACATATAAATATCAGTTTTAGGGGGAATATTATGTATAGAGTCAATTTATTAGACAAAATTTCCTTTGTATTAGTAATAATTGGTGCTTTTAATTGGGGATTAGTTGGATTATTTAATTTCAATTTAATAGCGAAATTCTTTTCATTAATTCCATCACCATCTATTACTGTATTTTTAAGTAGACTTGTATATATTTTAGTTGGACTAGCTGCAGTAAACATATTAAAATTCTTTATGACTTGTTACAAATCAAATAAATAATTAAAGAAAGTCTATGCATATTATATGTATAGACTTTCTTATTTTATACTATTTTAAAGTTTTTTAAATATCTTTTACTAAATTGCGTATCCATTTTTTAGAAAAAAGCCTTGGAAAGCAAAAAGATATTTTAACTATCTCTTCTAGGTACACTAACGAAACTATAAGTTCTATAGGCAATTTAAATACTAAGGCCCCCAAAAATGCAATAGGAACTCCCACTAGCCAAACCCCGCTCATCTCAAGAATTAATGAGTATTTTGTATCTCCTCCACTTCTCAATATTCCTACAATGAACAGTGAAGTTATCATTCTAAAAGGTATAACAAAGGAGAATACTCTAAGTATTATCTTAGCACTACGAATAACTTCTGGTGATACGTTATACATTGAAACTACTGATGATGAGAAAATAAACAATAATGCACCTATGAGTATTCCCAGTGAAAAGCTTACTTTAATAAACCTTTTAGCAAAAGTCATAGCATTTTCTTCTCTATTAGCACCAATTTCATTTCCTATCATTACAGCACAAGCATTAGCAAGTCCAAAAGCCGCTACAGTAAATATATTTTGAACTGTACCTGCAATTTGAAAAGTGGCTAATGCATTAGTACTAATTTTTGCATAGGCTACAGAATACATAGTTATACCTAAAGACCAAAATATCTCATTTATTACTACAGGATATATAGTCTTAATTATGTTAAATATAAATTCCTTACTTAAATCGCAAAATTCCTTCAGCTTACCAGCTAAAGCAGTTTTTCTTGTATATGTAACAGATAGAATTAGTACCATCTCAATTACTCTTGCTATAACCGTAGCTATAGCTGCACCTTTAACTCCTAAAACGGGAAAGCCTAATTTACCAAATATAAGTACTGCATTAAAAACGGTATTACATATTAGTGCAACTGCACTAGTAACCATAGGTAATTTGGCTCTTCCTATACTTCTTGATGCAAAAGAAAATGCAAAGCTAATGGCAGTTATTATGTAACTCCACCCTACAATTTTCAAATAATCTGCTCCTAATGAAATAACCATACTATCCTTAGTAAAAAAGCTCATAACTTTTTCAGGAAATATCAATGCTACTATTGTAAAGAATACCGCTCCTAAGCTACCTAAGATTATACATAATCCTAATACCTTTCTTATACTTTTAACATCTCTCTTCCCCCAAAATTGAGCTATAAATATAGCACATCCACTATTTAATCCAAAAATAAATAAGGAGAATAAAAAATAAAATTGATTTGCAAGACCTACAGATGCAATTTGTGCTTCTCCTAATTTTCCAATCATCATAGTATCAACCATATTTAATGATGATGATATTAAATTTTGAATCATAATTGGAAGTGCTAAAGATAACATTGTCTTATAAAACCTTCTCTTGTTATCTAAGCTATTCTCCATATGTCACTTCCTCCCCAAATAAAATATATGTAACTTTTCCCAATATTCATAATAGCATAGTTTTATTTCTTTCTCTAGTACAAAATTCTCTACATTAATATAGGCATATAAAAGAAGCAAGTTCACAAATTATTATATTTGTGAACTTGCTTCTTTATAAATTATCTTCTATTTTAAATTGCTAAGCTCAGCAGCTAATTTTGCACCTAATTTTGCATTGTTGTAAACAAGTTGAATGTTTGCTTCTAAGCTTTGTCCTTCAGTAATTTCTTTAACTTTACCTAATAAGAAAGGTGTGCTTTCTTTACCTTTTATACCCTTTTCTTCTGCTTCTTTTACAGCATCATTTATAGCATTATTTATTTTATCAAAATCCATAGCGTATTCACTAGGTATTGGATTAGCTATAACTACTCCTCCTTGTAAATCTAGATCCCATTTAGCTTTTAGAGCTTTAGCTAATTCTAATTCACTATCAATTTTATAATCTACTTTGAATCCAGATTTAGTAGTAAAGAAAGCTGGTAATTCTTCTGTTTTAAATCCAAAAACAGGAACTCCTTTTGTTTCTAAGTATTCTAATGTTAAACCTATGTCTAATATAGATTTTGCTCCAGCACATACTACTGCTACATTAGTTTTTCCTAATTCATCTAAATCTGCAGATATATCAAAAGTTTCTTGTGCTCCTCTATGAACTCCACCTATTCCGCCTGTAGCAAAAACTTTAATTCCTGCTAATTGCGCAATTATCATAGTAGCTGCTACTGTTGTTGCACCGTCTAATTTATTTGCTATTATAAATGGCATATCTCTTCTGCTCATTTTAATAACATTTTTAGCTTTTCCTAAGTATTCTACTTCTTCAGCAGATAGTCCAACTTTTATCTTTCCATTTAATACAGCTGTAGTTGCAGGTACAGCACCGTTTTCTCTTATTATTTTTTCTACATTTAATGCAGTTTCAACATTTCTTGGATAAGGCATACCATGAGATATTATTGTAGACTCTAATGCTACTACTGGTCTTCCCTCACTTAATGCTTTTGATACTTCTTCACTTATTTCTAAATAGTTTTTTAACATAATTCCATCTCCTTTAATTTTTCATTAACACTGTCTAAATTTATATTAGGATTAATTGTATTTTCATGGGATAGTGCTAAATAAGAACATCCCATAGCAAATTTTATTGTATTATCAATATCAAAATTATTTAGATAACTGTAAACTAGCCCAGAAATAAAAGCATCACCTGCTCCGTTTGAGTTCACTACTTTTATCTTAGAATTAGGCACATATTTAGATGTAGACTTATCTTTATAGTAAACTCCTTCTGCTCCTAGAGAAATAACTACTCTTTCTACTCCTTTATTTAAGAAATAATCACATACCTTTGGTAAGTCTTCATTACTAGTAATCTTTATGCCAGACAATATTTCTGCTTCATATTTATTTGGCTTAATAGTATGAAATCTTCCAATAATATCTTTAACTTTTTTACTTTTTTCAGTAGAAACAGTATCTAAGAAAAATTTTGTATCTTTAAAATTATTTACTGTATATTCAATAATTTCTTTAGGAAGATTAGTATCTATAATACATATTTTTGAACTTTCAATTACATTTTTCTTCTGCTTTATAAAATCAATAGACATATTATCTAGAATATCCATTTGCGATATAGCTAAATGCATATCTCCACTTGAGTCTAAAATTGACATGTATACTGATGAATCATATCCTTCTAATTTTAAACTATGTTCTAAATCAATACCTATATCTCTACATTCATTTAATATCTTTGTACCATAGATATCATCACCAATTGCCGTTATCAATCTAGTATTAATTCCAAGTCTAACTAAGTTTTCTGCTATATTTCTTCCCACTCCACCTAATGAGACTTTTATATTTCCAATATTAGAATCTCTGTATCTTAATTCATTAGACGAAAATCCCAAAATATCTACATTAGCGCCACCAATTACAGTGACAAAATTTTCATCATTAATTATATAACCTTTACCCGATATATATCCTTTTTTAATAAGATTTGCAATATGAACTGCGACTGAGGATCTGGTAATCCCTAGAACTTCACTGAGCTCATTTTGAGATATTAAAGGGTTAGATTTTATTAAATTTAANNCTTTGTCATTTAAACCTCCTAATCTTATGCTTATTTCATAAACACTTGTTTATGATTTAATTTTATTTTAGCATACCTTTGTTAAAAAAATCAACAAGATTTTTAAATTATTTTTTTATTTTTTCACATATTTTTAAATTTTATTTAATTATTTTAAAAATATATAAAAAAACCACTTATATATTTTACAATTTTCTCTATATTGCTTATAATTATTGCACCTTACATATTTAAGCGGTATAATAAATTATGAAAATTTGTATTATTTATAACAAAAGGAGGGTCATTATGGGACTTTTAACTTTCAAAGGTGGGATTCATCCCCCACACGGAAAGCACTTAACTGAAAATAGTGCAATTGAAAGATTACTTCCAAAGGGAGATTTAGTCTTTCCTATGTCTCAACATATTGGTGGTGAATGTAAACCAATAGTAAATAAAGGAGATAGAGTTCTTGTTGGTCAAAAAATTGGACAGGCTGCAGGATTTGTTTCTTCTCCAATACATTCAAGCGTTTCCGGAACTGTAAAAAATATTGCTCCAATGCTTCATACAAATGGTAGAAAAATTATGTCTGTTATTATTGAAAATGATGGATTGTATGAGGAAATTGAAGCGTCAGCTCATGATTACACAAAGCTAAATAATGAAGAAATAATCTCTATAATCAATGAAGCTGGTGTAGTTGGATTAGGTGGAGCATGCTTCCCTACTCATGTAAAATTATCTCCAGGTAGCGACAAAAAAATTGATAGCATTATAATTAATGCGGCAGAATGTGAGCCTTACTTAACTTGTGACTACAGATTAATGGTAGAAAACTATAAGGAAATTATTGAAGGGGTTAAGATACTATCTCACATGTTTCCAAATGCAAAATGCTACATAGGTATAGAAGATAATAAAAAAGATGCTATCTCAATTATGTCATCTGCCGTTGCAGAACTAAAAAATATAGAGGTTAAACCTTTAAAAACTAAATATCCTCAAGGAGCTGAAAAACAATTAATTTATGCCATCACTAAACGTGAAGTGCCTACAGGAAAGCTACCTGCTGATGTAGGATGTATAGTTCAAAACGTTGCAACTGCATATGAAATTAGAAATGTGTTATTTACAGGTAAACCTTTAACTGAAAGAGTAGTTACAGTTACTGGTGAAGCAGTAAAAAATCCTAAGAACCTAAGAGTTAAATTAGGAACTGGAATAAGCGAATTAGTTGAAGCTTGTAATGGTTTTAATGAAGAGCCAATTAAGATAATTTCTGGTGGTCCAATGATGGGTACAACCCTTATTACATTAGATACACCTGTTATAAAAGGAACTTCTGGGGTATTATCTCTAACTTCAAAACAAGCAGAACTTACAGAAGAGTCTAACTGTATTAGATGTGGAAAATGTGTAGAAGCGTGTCCAATGTTCTTAATACCATCTAAACTTAATAGTTATGTAACTAGAGGAGATTTCGAAAGTTTTGAGAATAGCAACGGACTATCCTGTATTGAGTGTGGCGCTTGTACTTATGTTTGTCCTGCTAAACGTCATTTAACTCAAACTTGTCGTGAAGGAAAAAGAGTAATACTAAATAATAGAAAGAAAAAATAAACAATTGAGGTGAATAATATGTCAGATAAATTAAACACGGTATCATCATCTCCTCATATAAAGTCAAAAGAAATTGAGGTAGGTAGTATGTCAGATAAATTATATACGGTATCATCATCTCCTCATATAAAATCAAAAGAAACTGTTAGTACTATAATGAGAGATGTTATTATTGCACTATTACCTGCTTTAGCTGCTGGAATATATTTCTTTGGAGCTAATGCTTTAATAGTCACTGCTACTTGTGTTGTTTCATGTGTAGCATTTGAATATTTATTTCAAAAGATTACTAAAAGACCAATTAAAATATATGACTTGAGTGCAGCGGTTACTGGAATATTATTAGCATTCAATATGCCACCAACAACCCCTATATGGGTAGCTATTGTTGGAAGTGCATTCGCAATCATAGTGGTTAAATGCTTCTTTGGGGGTATTGGACAAAATATAGTTAACCCTGCTTTAGCTGCAAGAGCATTTTTATTATCTGCATATCCAGTTCATATGACAACATGGACTTTAGATGGCATAGCTACAGTTACTCCACTAGCAATATTCAAAAATGGTGGCGGTGCAATGCCTGAAATTTGGGATGTGTTTATAGGTAATGTTGGTGGATGTATAGGTGAAACTTCAGCACTAGCATTATTAATAGGATTTGCTTATTTACTATATAGAAGAGTTATTAAGCTTCACATACCTGTAAGTTATATAGCAACTACTTTTATACTAACACTAATACTCGGAAAATTTGGAAGAGACGGATTTGTCGTACAACAAGCTTTAGTAGAAATGTTCTCAGGCGGATTAATTTTAGGTGCTTGTTTCATGGCTACCGACTATACCACTTCTCCAATGACTAAAAAAGGTCATATAGTTTTTGGTATTGGTTGTGGTATTTTAACTGCAGTAATACGTATATTTGGAGGATATACAGAAGGTGTATCTTATTCAATATTAATCATGAACTTGTTTGTACCTATGATTGATAAATTTTTAAAGCCACGTGCGTTCGGGGAGGTAAAATAAGTGAAAGAGAATTTAAAACTAGGTGGAATACTTCTTGTAATCACAGCTATTGCTGGGATAATTTTAGGAATTGCCTATTCCGTAACAATGGGGCCGATTATGGCTAAAGAAAAAGAAGCAAAAAATGCTGCAATGAGAGAAATACTTCCAGATGCAGAAGATTTTCAAGAATTTAAATTTGATAATGCTTCAACACCTGAAATTATAGCTGTACAAAGCGGTGTTAAAGGTGGAGCAAATGCAGGATATTGTATAAATGTTTCTACTAGCGGATATGGTGGTCCTATTAATATGATGATAGGAATATCATCTGATGGTACAGTAAAAGGAATAAAAATATTATCACATACTGAAACTCCAGGACTTGGAGCAAAGGCAGAAGAACCTGAATTTACTGATAAATTTAAGGAAAAGAAAGCAGATAGTGAATTAACTGTTGTTAAAGGCGATGCTTCAGGAGATGATCAAATTGCTGCTATCTCTGGTGCCACAATTACCTCAAAGGCAGTTGCTGATGGCGTAAACATTGCAACAAAAGCATTTAACGAACAATTGAAAGGAGCACAGTAATCATGAAGAAACTTATAGAAAGATTGAAAACTGGATTATTTACAGAAAACCCTGTTTTTGTACAAGTTCTAGCTATGTGCCCTACTTTAGCTGTTACAAGTAGCGTTAAAAATGCTATAGGTATGGGGCTTGCAGCTACTGCTGTTCTAATTGGTTCAAATGCAGTTATTTCTTTACTTAGAAAACTTATTCCTGATAAGATAAGAATCCCAGCTTTTATAGTTATAATAGCTAGTTTCGTTACTTTGATACAATTTTTAGTTCAAGCTTATTTACCAGATCTTTACAAGTCTTTAGGTATATTTATACCTCTTATAGTTGTTAACTGTATAATCTTAGGTAGAGCTGAAGCTTATGCATCTAAATACTCTGTAGTGAGTTCTATATTTGACGCTATAGGTATGGGACTAGGTTTTACATTAGCTCTAACAGTATTATCATGTATAAGAGAATTATTAGGTGCTGGAACAATATATGGAATTCAAATACTTCCAAGTTCTTATGAACCAATGGGAATTATGCAATTAGCACCTGGTGCTTTCATAACTCTAGGAATTTTACTTTCAATAATGAATCAAGTTAAAATATCTAAAATGAATAAAGTTAAAATATCTAAAGAAAAAAGCGCTGAAGCTATAAAATAAGCAATAGAGAGGTGAATGAATTTGGAACTTTTAGGTATATTTATAAGTGCGTTACTTGTTAATAACGTATTATTAGCTAAATTCCTAGGAATATGTTCATTCTTAGGAGTATCAAAAAAGACAGAAACTGCTAAAGGTATGGGTTTTGCCGTTGTCTTTGTAATTGTTTTATCTTCAATTATTACTTACATTGTAAATGTATTTATATTACAAAAATTACACATAGAATATTTATCAACTTTAGCATTTGTGCTTGTTATCGCATCATTAGTACAATTTGTTGAAATAGTTGTAAAGAAGACTAACCCTGGATTATATAGAGCTCTTGGTATATTCTTACCACTTATAACAACAAACTGTGCTGTACTTGGTATCGCAGTTTTAAACATGGAAAAGGGATATAACTTACTTGAAGCTATAGTTAATGGGTTAGGAGCTTCTTTAGGATATATGCTTGCTATAGTTCTTTTAGCTGGTCTTAGAGAGCGTATGGAAGAAAATACTGACATGCCTGAAGCATTCAAAGGATTACCGATTGCACTAGTAACTGCTGGTCTTATGGCAATTGCTTTCTTTGGATTCAATGGTCTTATATAAGGAGGTCTTTTAATGGAATTAAAAGCAATTTTATATCCTGTATTAAGCCTTGGTGGTCTTGGACTTCTATTTGGTTTACTACTTGGATATGCTAACGATAAATTTAAAGTTGAAGTTGATGAAAGAATCCCTTTAGTAAGAGATTGCTTACCTGGAGCAAACTGTGGTGGATGTGGTTTCGCTGGTTGCGATGCATATGCAGAAGCTGTAGTATCTGAAGGAGCAGCTCCTAATTTATGTTCACCTGGTGGTTCAGCTTGTGCTGAAAAAATATCTAATATTTTAGGTGTATCTCTTGAAGAAAGTGAGCCTAAAGTGGCTTATGTAAGATGTAAAGGTACTTGCGATGTTGCCAAAGAAAAAAGCTTATACTTTGGAATAAAGGATTGTAATGAAGCTATGAATGTACCTGGTAATGGTTCAAAAGCTTGTATAGATGGTTGTTTAGGCCTAGGAAGCTGTGTTAAAGTATGTCAATTTGATGCCTTAGAAATTATTGATGGTGTTGCTAGAATTATAGAAGATAAATGTGTTGCCTGTGGTGCTTGTGTAAACGCTTGCCCTAAAGGCATTATCGGAATTCTTCCAAAGAATTCTAAAGTTCGTGTACAATGTAATTCAAAAGCTAAAGGCAAAGAAGTTATAGACGTATGTTCTGTAGGTTGTATAACTTGCTCATTATGTGCAAAAAACTGTCCAAAAGAAGCAATTGTTATGGAAAACAACTTACCAGTAATTGATTACAGTAAATGCGTAAATTGTGGTATTTGTTCAAACAAATGTCCTAAAAATTCAATTGAGAATTTACGTAAACCTAAAGTTGCTGAAGTGGCAAATTAGTTATATAATATAAATAATAAAAGACTTACAATTGTAAGTCTTTTATTATTAAAATTAGAATGAATTCTTTTGAGGTGATAGCATGGAACAAAAAGGACGTATAAAAAAAGTAAACGGTGACATTGCTGAAGTTGCTTTTGTTAAAAAGTCAGGTTGCGGCGGTAATTGTTCTGGATGTAAATCTGGCTGCCCTTCTGATATGGTACTTATAAGCATAGAAAATAGTTTAAATGCTTCTGTTGGTGATGAAGTGTTAGTTTCTATACAAGATAAAACATTTTCTAAAATGACATTTTGGGCATATTTCTTTCCAACTGTAATGACCCTATTAGGTCTTATAGGTGGAATAGTATTATTTAAATCCTTTGGAATAAAAAACTATGAATTATATGGTAGTGCTATAGGATTTATTTTCTTGTTATTATCCTACAGCTTATCAGGCAGATTAAATAAAAAATCTAATAAGGACCCTTTTACCTTTGAAATGATAAAGAAAATTTAATATAATAAAAAATAGAAGTCATATATGTGGCTTCTATTTTTTATTATATTAAAATTCTATAGACTAGAATCTTAGTTTCTCCCCTATCCCCTATAAAGATATTATATTATTCTTTTACTTGGATAAAACGCATATAAACTTTACCTTTTGTACTATTACAATCTATTAAAATAATTTTATAGATAACTAAATTAATTCTTAGTTGATTGCTGCTAAATTAATTTATATTTGCTGAAAAATAGTTAAATTATATGAAGCAATAAAATCTATTTTGTATTATAATAAAATTGCATATATATTAAATTTATATATAAACTTTACTTATTGGAGGAATAAGAATGAAGATAGGATTTTTTGATTCTGGTATTGGGGGTATTACTGTATTACATGAAGCATTAAAAATGTTACCTCATGAAGATTATATATATTACGCTGACACATTAAATGTCCCATATGGTCCAAAGCCTAAGGATGAAGTAAAAAAACATATTTTTAATGCTATAGAATTTATTATGAATCAAAATGTTAAAGCAATAGTTGTTGCCTGTAATACCGGTACAAGCGTAGCAATAGAAGATTTAAGAGCTAAATATAATGTTCCAATCATAGGCATGGAACCTGCCATAAAACCTGCTGTTGAAAGAAATAACGATTCAGGTAAACGAATTCTAGTAACTGCTACTGCTTTAACTCTAAAGGAAGAAAAATTACAGCACCTTATTACTAAATTAGATAATGAACATATTGTTGATTTACTACCTCTCCCAGGATTAGTTCAATTTTCGGAAAGATTTGAGTTTAATGAACAAATAGTATTACCTTATCTTCAAGACCAATTAACTAAATATGATTTAAATAATTACGAGACTATTGTATTAGGATGTACTCATTTTTCTTTCTATAAAAATGTGTTTAAAAAATTATTTCCATCAAACACTAACATAATTGATGGAAACATTGGTACTGTAAAAAATCTTAAAAGAACACTGAAAGAAATGAACTCTTTAAATGAAGGTAATGGTAATGTCACTTTCTTTAATTCAGGATTTAAAATTGAAGATAAGACAAAATTAGATAAGTACAGTGAATTATTTAAAATATTAGATGATATTAATTTTTAAGCTCTAATATAGATAGTTAATATTATTTTCATCATATGGATAAACTATTATAAATTTATATAATTTAACCTATGGAAACTTATGCTTTTATGGATGAGCAAGCTAACTATTGACTATTGCTATAATTTAACTTATTATATTAATATACCCCTATGGGGTATATTAAATTTTTCAAAAGCACTAAAATTAGTGTTTTATTAGATAATGGAGGTTTTATAAATGAATATTGCTTCAATGATTGATCACACAATATTAAAAGCAGATACCACTATAGAACAAGTTAAAAAAATATGTGATGAAGCTAAAGAATATAAATTTAAATCTGTTTGTGTTAATTCTTGTTATACAAAATTTGCATCAGATGAATTAAAAGATTCAGGTGTTTTAGTTTGTACAGTGGTAGGTTTTCCACTAGGAACTATGGATTCAAAAGCAAAAGCTTTTGAAACAGCTAGAGCTATTGAATTAGGTGCAAATGAAATTGATATGGTTATAAATATAGGTGCATTAAAAGATAGAAATTATGATCTAGTATTAAAAGATATAAAAGAAGTTGTAGAAACTGCTAAAGATAAAGCTATAGTTAAAGTTATAATAGAAGCATGCTTATTAACAGAAGAAGAAAAAATTAAAGCTTGTGAACTTTCTGTAGAAGCAGGTGCAGATTTTGTCAAAACTTCAACTGGCTTTAGTACTGATGGTGCAACTGTAGAAGATATTAAGTTAATGAGAAAAGTAGTTGGTCCGCAAATAGGTGTTAAAGCTTCTGGTGGAGTTAGAACAACAGAAGATGCACTGAAGTTTATAGAAGCTGGTGCAAATAGAATAGGTGCTAGTGCATCTATAGCTATAGTAAATAAAGATAGTAAAATTACATCTGATTATTAGTAATTTTGTAAAAGTATTAAGACTAAAAATTAGTTTTAATGCTTTTTTTTACTATTTTTTTATTAATTGTAGAAAAAATAACAATTATTAGTCTACTATTTTGCATTTTTTAACAACAAAATTAATATTCTAAAAACTCTTTGTCTTAATTTTCAAAAAATGTTGAATTTTCAACAAAAAGGTTTTATAATTTACCTATAGCTTAAAGAGGGAAATTTATCATTCAATAAATCAATTACTTTTTTAAGTTAGTATTTTAACAAAAGTTTATCAGGGGGGATTTTTTTATGTTAGCATTATTAAAACTTTCACCTGTCATAGTAATGGCAGGACTCATGATGTTAAAGGTGGATGCGTTACTTGCAGCACCAATAGCAACGATTTACGCAGCACTTATTGCAAGGTTAACTGAAAAACTAAAATTCGACGAAATAGTTGATTGCGCTGTTGATAACGTTAAAAGTATGCAGTTAGTATTCTTTATATTAATGCTTGCTTACGCAATGGCATCAGCATTTATGTCTACTGGAGTTGGTGCTTCAATCGTTAATTTAGCTCTAAATCTAGGATTAAACGGACGTACAGTTGCTGTAACCGGTTTCTTAGTTACATCTGTATTATCCGTTGCTACTGGTACTTCTTGGGGGACCTTTGCAGCTTGTGCTCCGATATTTTTATGGCTATGTCATATAGTTGATGGAAGCATAGTATTAACTACAGCTGCAATTGCTGGTGGTGCATGTTTTGGAGATAATATCGGCCTTATATCCGATACTACGGTAGTTAGTTCTGGGATTCAAAAGGTTGAAGTTATCGATAGAATACGACATCAAGGAGCTTGGTCAGTAATTTGTTTAATCATTACAGCTATATTGTTCTATGTTACAAGTTTAATTATGGACTTACCTACAACTGTTACAAATGCCTCTGATGCAATTAATGCAATACCTAGTGAGGTTTGGACTGTTCTAGAAAAAGAAAAACCAGTAGCTATTGATTTATTAAATCAAGTTAAAACTGGAGTTCCATATTATATGATTATTCCACTAATTTTAGTTATTGTAGCTGCTGTTAAAGGTATACAAACTCTTGCTTGCTTAGCAATAGGAATAATTTCTTCATTATTGCTTGGTTTATTAGCTGGAACTGTAGAATCAGTACCTGCATTTTTGGAATTAGTTAAAGGTGGATTTGCTGAAGCTGGTGGATGGGTTATAGTTATGATGATGTGGGTTGGCGCCTTTGGAGGGCTGATGTCAAAAATGAACGCTTTCCAACCTATATCAAAGTTAGTTGTTAAATTATCTAGAAATGTAAGACAACTTATGTTCTGGAACGGATGTCTTTCTATTTTAGGAAATGCTGCTCTTGCAGATGAGATGGCTCAAATAGTTACAATTGGACCAATCATCAAGGAAATAGTTGATGAAAATGTTGAAGGTGATGAAGAGTCAATGTATAAACTTCGTTTAAGAAATGCTACCTTCTCTGATGCACTTGGAGTTTTTGGTTCCCAATTATTTCCATGGCATGTATATATGACCTTTTATGTAGGTATAGCTTCTGCTATATATCCGTTACACGAATTTAAAGCTATGGAAATAATTAAATACAACTATATGGCATTTATAGCTGTATTTTCTATATTAATACTTACTCTTACTGGTCTAGATAGATTTATTCCAAGATTTGCTCTTCCAAAAGAGCCAGAGGTTAAACTTAAAGCAAGAAAATTAAGATTAGTAGAAAAACGATCTAATCATGCTTAATTTATTGAAAATTCAAAGCCTTCATAAAAATGAAGGCTTTTTTAAATTAACTTTTTTTGAAGAATTATTATTTAAATATTCAAATAACAATTAGGCTAATTTTATTATTTACGAATATGTATTATATTGTATATTGTAAAATTAAATTTAATTTAATTTATTTTTTTAAAAAATTCTTTTTTTAGAATTGTTAATTAAATAATTATTGATTTTATCCATTTATTATTGTCCCACCGTTAACATGGATTATCTCTCCAGATACATAAGATGATAAATCACTAGCTAAATATAAATAAGCCCCTGCTAACTCTACTGGTTGACCTGGTCTTTTACTTGGAGAATTGCTTCCAAATTGTCCTACTTCACTTTCATTAAAACTAGCCGGAATTAATGGAGTCCAAATTGGCCCTGGAGCTACCGCATTTACTCTAATTTGTTTATCTTGAAGAGATAATGCCATAGAACGAGTAAAAGTTACAATTGCTCCTTTTGTACAAGAATAATCAATTAAGGTCTTATGCCCTTCATAAGCAGTTATAGATGTGGTATTAATTATATTTCCTCCAGGTTGTATATATTTTAATGCGGCTTTAGTCATATAAAACATACTAAATAAATTAGTTTTAAATGTTCTTTCTAATTGTTCCTTAGTTATATCTTCAATTTTTTGTTGTATATGTTGCTCTGCTGCATTATTTATGAGTATATCTATCTTACCTAGAGATTTTATAGTTTCTTCCACTACATTATTGCAAGTATTTTCCTCCCCTATATCTCCTGGGAGCAAAACACATTGACCGTTATATTTTTCTATTATGTTTTTTGTTTCCACAGCATCTTCTTCTTCATCTAAATAAGAAATTGCTATTTTAGCTCCTTCTTTAGCAAATAATACAGAAATTGCTCTCCCTATTCCACTATCTCCTCCTGTAATTAATACCACTTTATCTTTTAGTTTATTTGATGGTATGTAGCTTTCATCATCATATATAGGTAGTGGATTCATCAATGATTCGATACCAGGCTGTTTATTTTGATGTTGAGGCTGAAGCTTTTTAGGAAAATTATTAATAAAATTTATATCCATACTCTCTCTCCTTTCTATCAATTTTATTATGTTTATTTTTCTATAATAATATTTAACCAAAAGTTGCCTTAATATTATTTGCATATATTATTACCTATTGCTAAAACTATAATAGGTATTTTATTTAAATAGAATACTATACTTTTTAAATAAATATTCGTACTAAATAGTAAGGTTAATTTTATTTAGGGAAAGGAGATCATTATATGAACAAAGTAAAAATTTTAACTTTATGTTTAGCTCTTGCAGTAACAGCATTTGGTTGTTTAAGTAATGAAAATATACAAGATAAGACCTCTAAAATTAATGAAGAATCAGTAGTAACATCAACAAAACCTATAGAGAAAAAAGATAATAAAGACGACTTTAAAAAAGAAAATAAAAATTTATCAGAAAAGGACAATGGCAAGCCTGGTTCGGAAGTTGAAAAAAAAGAGGTGAATAATCCTACTGAAAATAATTCATCTTCTCCTGAGAGAAAAAACGAAACTAGCATAAATAAAATTGATACAAATTTAGATAATACCAAAATCAGTTGGTGGTATAAGCCCAACAAAACCCATACAACTCCAGAAGTAAATAAGGATATAAAATTTGACTTAAGCAAGTATGATGCACTATATGTAGGGAATACCGATGAAAAAGTTATATATTTAACTTTTGATGAAGGATATGAAAATGGTTATACATCAAAAATATTAGATACATTAAAAGCTAATGATGTTAAAGCAATTTTCTTTGTTACTTCTCCATATGTTAAAGGTAATCCTGAACTAATAAAAAGAATGGTAGATGAAGGTCATATTGTAGGTAATCATTCTAACACCCATCCATCTATGCCTACAGTGACTGGAAATGAAACTAAATTTAATAACGAATTTAAGGATGTTGAAGATAAGTTTAAAGATATTACTGACCAAGATATGCCTAAATTTTTTAGACCACCTATGGGCGAATATTCAGAAAAAAGCTTAGCTATGACTAAAAATTTAGGATATAAGACTATATTTTGGAGTTTTGCTTATCATGATTGGGACATAAATAAACAACCTGATCCTAGTACCGCAAAACAAACTATGTTAAATAGTGTTCATAATGGTTGTGTTATGTTAGTGCATGCTGTATCAAAGACTAACACTGAAATATTAGATGAAGTTATAAAAGAAATAAAAGCACAAGGATATGAATTTAAATTATTGCCATAAAGCAAAAAACATCTAGGATTACTAGATGTTTTTCTTTTATTCATTCATTGTTTCATCAAATAGTTTATCATATTCTTCTACTACAGCATTAAATTCTTCTTCATTTTCAACCATTTCATAAGTATCTTTACCATCAACATTAACTATTTTATATATATAGGCATCTTCATCATTATCTGTTGGTGCTAATAATACATATTTCACATCATTTAAAACAATTTCTTCAACCAATTCTAATTCTATTTTTTCATTAGTTTCAGCGTCTAATACTGTTATTATTTTTTTATCTTCCATAATTATCTCCTTTCAAAGTAAAAATACATTCCTATTATATACTATAATAGTATTATTTACAAATGGGTCTTTACGTATATTCTAGCTTCCTGTATCAGTATTTCTTTAGTATTTAAATTAGGCTTCTCAAGAACTAATTCTAATAAATATTTAAGTAATATACCTATATTCTCTCCTTCAGCTATTCCTAGAGAAATCAAATCCTTTCCATTTATATTTATATCCTTAAGAGTTAAAGGTTCTTTACTATTAATTATTTCATCACAAGTTCTTTTAAGTTTTAATATATCATCATATTTTCTATATTCAGGTGAAGAAGCTTTTCTATCAGCAATCATCAATTGAAATAAAACATCTAAATTTTCTTCACCTATTTCATTTATATATTTTTTAATTTTTATTGGCTTCTCAATTTGAGGAACTTTCATATGATTTTTTACTAGTTTTGAAACTCTATTAATTGTATTACTATCAAATTTTAATTTTTTAAGTATTTCTATTGTAAGTTTCTCCCCTGCCAATTCATGACCATAAAAATGTCCTCTACCACTATTGTCAATAGTAAATGTACTAGGTTTACCTATATCATGTAATAATGTAGCTAATCTTAAATTCAAGTCATTATTAGTATTATCTAGAGCTACCATTACATGATTAAAAATATCCTTATCATGATACTTACTTCTTTGATTAAAATCTACTAACTCTATTAATTCAGGTATTATATACTCCATAAGATTTAATTCTATTAGTTTTCTTATTCCTTTTGACGGAATATCAGAAATCAGTATTTTCTTAAATTCTTCTCTAACTCTTTCTATACTAATATTTTTAAGTAATCTACTATTATTTACTATAGCTTCTTCTGTATGATCATCTATAGAAAAATCTAACTGACTACTAAATCTTATAGCTCTTAACATCCTCAATGCATCTTCTTGAAATCTTGCATTTCCATCCCCTACTGCTTTAATCTTTTTACATTTTAAATCTTTTATACCATTAAAACAGTCCACTAAGCCTACTTTATAATTATAAGCAAATGTATTAATAGTAAAATCTCTTCTCTTTAAGTCTTCTTCTAATTTACTAGTGTAATAAACTTTAGAAGGCCTTCTATTGTCTATATAATCCCCTTCTACTCTATAAGTAGTAATTTCATAAGGCATTTTATTTATAATTACTGTTACAGTACCATGCTGTATTCCTGTTTCTATTACCTTATATCCTAAGGAATTAAATAGCTCTTTAGTTTGATGTGGAGTAGAATTAGTGGTAATATCCCAATCTTTAGGTTCTAACCCTAATAAACTATCTCGTATACATCCACCTACTGCAAATCCTTCACATCCGTTTTTATATAACTTATCAAATATTAGTTCTACCTCTAAAGGTAATTTTATATTCATTTCCACCCATATCATCCCTTTATTTAAACTTTTGTAATTATAAAGAAACATCCCATTCAGTAGTATTTTTTCTATCTAAAATAATTATTCCCCTACCTAACAATTGTTTTTTTATTAAATCTGCATTTTCATAATCCTTACTTCTTTTATATTTACTTCTCTTTTCAATGAGTAAGTTAATTTCATCTTCTGTTACTTTATGCTTTTCTAAATACTTGTTTCGTATTTTATCAACTACTTCTTTAGGACTTTTCTGTAGTAATCCTAAAACTGCATATGTCTTAACTATCGTCTCTTTCATTAGCTTTAACGTAGAAATATCTTGCTTTTTATTAAGCATTCCATTCATACTATGGAAATATTTAAATAAGTTTGAAATAGCAACTGCTGTGTTAAAATCATTTCTCATCGATTCCTTAAATTCATCTTCTATATTATAGAGAAGTTTAATTTCCTTTATAGTCTTCTCATATTTTAAATTATCAATTTCATTAAATACTTTATAGAAATTATATATATGTTTCTCTACTTCTTCAAATATACCGTCAACTATATTTAAATCTGATTTGTAATTATTTTGTAGTAAAACAAATCTTATTACATCTGAATTATAATTATCTAATAATTCTTTTATTGAGATTACATTTCCTAATGACTTGCTCATCTTTTGACCATTAAGCTTAACAAGTCCATTATGTATCCAATAGTTAGAAAACTGCTTTCCTGTTAATGACTCTGACTGTGCAATTTCATTCTCATGATGCGGAAATATAAGATCTTTTCCTCCACCATGAATATCAATTGTCTCTCCTAGATATTTCATGCTCATAGCTGAACATTCAATGTGCCATCCTGGACGTCCCTTTCCCCATGGAGCTTCCCAGTAAATTTCGCCAACTTTTGCACTTTTCCATAAAGCGAAGTCTTCCTCATATCTCTTTCCTGGCTCAATTTCTTTTCTCACTCCGCTAATATTATCCTNNTCTATTTGATAACTTTCCATATTGTGAATACTTCTTTACAGTGAAAAACACATCTCCAAATTTTGTTGTATACGCATAACCTTTCTCAATTAATTTCTCAATAAATTCTATCATTTCATTAATGTTTTCAGTTGCTCTTGCCTGAATTGTTGCTTTATCATTTCCAAGTTTATTTAATTCAAAATCTATTTTCAATATTTGATTGTTAGCATATTCTTGTGGATCAACCCCTAGCTTTTTACCTTTAGCTATAATCTTATCATCAACATCTGTGTAGTTTCTTACATAAGTAACCACATATCCTTCATATTCAAAATACTTTTTTATAACATCAAATATAACTGATTGATATGCGTGGCCAATATGAGCCTCTCCAGATACAGTTATCCCACAAGCATACATCTTTACCTTACCTTCTTCTATTGGAATAAACAACTCTTTTTTTCTACTTAAAACATTATAAATATAGATTGACATGTATTATCCCCCTTTTTTACCATTTAATTATTTGTAGTATACTCCAATGAAGATTAATGAACAACCTTATTTGAGTATATTATCATCTCTAATCTTACAAATTTATTATACAGTAACAACTGGATATCACTCGTCAACATTTATTAATGAAGTACAAGATTTAATGTTAAATTATAATCAATTACTAAAACTAGGTTAGTATTTAAATATAAAAGATATTGAATTAGGTTTTTACTTAGAATAGATCCTATCTAATGCTTCTATTTTATATTATAAAATAGCATGCAATTGTTAATAAACAGCTCTTAAGAATTGAATTGTGTACTGTGCTGGATCTAAGGAGCTAAATTCATATCCTTGATTAACTAATCCATCAATTATATATGGTAGTGCTTCTACCGTAGTAGTTTTCATTATGTTATCATGCATTAATATTATTACAGAATTTATGTCCTTAGAATTTTCTAATACAGAGTTTATTATGTAATCTCTACTTGGGGCTATAGATGTAGCATCATTAGAATCAATATTCCAATCAAAATATGTATAATCACTAGTAATTAAAAGCTTACTTAAATCTGGCATAATATTATAGTGATAATTTTCACTTATGGTATTATTGCTTCCACCAGGAAATCGTGCAATTTTCATTTCATAATTATAATTGGATTTTATTAATTTTTGAAGCTTATTAAAATCTTTAATAAAATTATTCATATCACTATAAACATAACTATAATCATGACTATAAGTATGATTGCCTAATGTATGTCCTTCTTTTATAATTCTTTCATAAACTTTAAGAGAAAATTCATCTTCTCTTCCATTTACAAAAAATGTAGCTTTAATATTATATTTTTTTAATGTATCTAATATCTTTATAGTGTTTTTACTTGGACCATCATCAAAAGTTAAATATGCTAATTTTTTATCTGGAATATTCGCTACATAATACTCAGTAGTTTTATTGCCACTATAATTTTCTATACTGCTTATCAACTGTTTTCTCTTTTCTTCTTTTTCGATTTGTTTCTTTTTTTCTATTTTTATCATTTCATCTAAAGAATTGATTTGCTCTTCTATTTTTTTAATTTCATTATCAATATTATTTTCTACTCCTCTATACTGTTCAATTTTTATATTAGCTGAGTATATCTTAGCTTCTAATGCATTTATATTGTTACTATTTTGAGAAATAATTTGATTTAATATATTTATTTTTTTATTATTTTTAATACTATA
>NZ_DDOV01000062.1:73974-74673 GCF_002341865.1 Clostridium sp. UBA2485
TTATAAAACAGCTCAGATGTATTTTCATTCATAACTCTTTTAATATTACTACTCTTATTTTCTAAAGAACTTGTATAAATATTTTTATAACTTATAGCTATTAGAGTAAAAGCTATGATAAATAAAACTAATATTATATTCAAATCTAATTTCTTCTTCATATTCCATCTCCTTTAACTCTAATATTCTTTTTTATTTTGTGTATTATAAAATAATTTATTCTATAAATAAAAAGTCCTCCCATTTAAGGAGACCTTTTATTTTATAGATTTTAACTTATCATCAATTAATGATAATAGATATTGTCTATCTTCTATATTATTTTCAAAATCCAAATTATCTACATCGACCTTTAAAATTGGAGATATATTATATTCACTAAAGTATTCTCTGTAATTATCATTTAGCCTTTCCCAGTATTCTCTTTCAACTATTTTTTCGTATTCTCTTCCTCTTTTATTAATTCTTCTTATTGCCTCATCTACTGTTACCTCTAAATAAATCAATAGTTTAGGCGGCTTGCAGTGCTCTAACATGTTCTCAAATAGCTCTATGTATAAGTCAAATTCTTCTATAGACATATCCTTAGAATCCTTTAACATTTTAGCAAAAATAACATCTCCATATATGCTTCTATCCATTACTGCTTTATTAAATTTTGACGCTTCTTTTATGTTTTTAAATCTTTTATTAAGAAAA
>NZ_DDOV01000062.1:74742-101598 GCF_002341865.1 Clostridium sp. UBA2485
TATATATGTAAAAATAATTGATACTTTTTAGTATTATAATTAGACCTATTGAATTCACAATGCAGAATTTATGTAGTATAAAATTATAAAAATATAGAAAACCAAGCCTACATCTAGATATTAATAATGAGACTTGGTTATCTTAAGTAGATTTTTAAAAATAAATATAGGAAATATTTATTTTTAAAATCTATGTATCTCTTATATATTAATGTGATACTTTATGTTTATCAAAGGCACTTTCATTTAATGCTGGTTCTTCAATAGTGGTCACAAATTGATTTTTACTAACTTGATTCTGTGTCTTTACACCTTTTTTTATAAAATCTTTATTATTTTCTTTTTTGAATTCACTTCTATCCTTCATATTATCCTCCATAGACTTATTGTCCTTCATTATATTTTTTAAGAACTTTATTAAATTCGTCGCCTGTACCTACTGAAGTATATTGTATTTCTTCACCTATTCTAGTCACTCTATAAGCGTATGCTTCATTGGAATTTTTAGGTCCTGCAATAATGTATTCTTTACTATCCATCTTAATTACATCAATTAACTCCATTTCTACATCATTACCATGAGTATCTTGAATTTTAAATATTTCATTATGAGCCATTTCTACTCCTCCTCAATATTTACTTATATAATTAAGATGTTCAATTATTCAAATTATATTACATAGACTTTATATTTTAATATATATAATTTTAAATTTCCGTAATAATATCCTTTATAACTTAAGGTTCTAAACAATTTATTTAAAATGAAAAATAGTTTTTTGACTAAATATTGTTTTATAAGTAAACTAAAATTTTACCATATAGATAGCTTCATTTTCATAACATCATCTCATGTCATGAAAATTTTACCATATATGTTTATATTTTATTATTGATTTTTTTAAAATAAGAGGTTATAATACAATGTAACAATAAAATAATATTGAAAAGGAGGAAATTAAATGAAAGATACAACTTTTATAATAACTGCAGATGTTATTGAAGAATGCTTAGAAGAAAGCATAGATTAATAAACATCAAATAATAATTTTTAAATTGGAATTGAAAATGGAAAATACATATTATAATAATGTATTTTAAATTTACAAAATGACCCTAATGTAATATTTTACTTAAAATTTTAAGTCATCGTGACTCAAGTCACGACTTTTCAATTCACAATTTATAAATCTAAGCAATTCTCTATTAAAATTGAGGATTTTTTTTATGCCTAAATTTAAGATTTTAATTATCATATTTATAAGTTAATTAGATTAACTTCTTATTTTCCCTTCTAAATTAATAACTACTTATTAGTTTTTATTCATTATAATGAAATTGTAAATTAAATAATATAAAAAAATACAGCACCTTACTTATGCTGTATACTTTCTGTTGATTTTAATCTTATGAGTCTTTCTTTTAACTTACTTTCATATCCCATTTGAGTCGGCCTATAATATTTTCTATCCTTTATTTTATCTGGTAGATATTGTTGCTTAACGTAATGATTATTATAATCATGAGGATAAAGATATTTATCAGAATTATTATATAATCTCTCTGCTCCACTATAGCCTTTTTCTCTTAAAGCTAAGGGTACTTCTCCAATTTCTCCATATTCTACATCTTTAAGAGCTTCATTTATTGCCAAATAAGCTGCATTGCTTTTCGGTGCAGAGGCTATGTAGGTTACAGCTTGAGATAATATAATTCTAGCTTCTGGCATTCCTATAACTTTAACTGAATCCATTGCTGCCTTTGCTACTAATAGAGCATAAGGATCCGCATTTCCTACATCTTCTGAAGCAGCTATTAAAATCCTTCGAGCAATAAACTCTATATCTTCACCAGCATATAACATTCTAGCAAGGTAATGCACTGCTGCATCAGGATCAGATCCTCTCATACTTTTAATAAAAGCAGATATAATATCATAATGATTATCACTATTTTTATCATAGGTAATATATTTTCTTTGAATACATTCTTCAATAACATCTAAATCAATATTTATTATTCCATCACTATTTTTATTTGTAGTCAAAACAGCTAATTCTAATGCATTTAAAGCTCTTCTACCATCACCATTAGATGTAATACATAAAAACTCCATTGCTTTTTTAGTTAAATTAATCTTTATATTCCCATAACCATTATCCTCATCTGCCAATGCTTTTAATATAAGTTTTTCTATATGCTTTTCATTTAATATTTTTAATTGGAAAACCATAGATCTAGATAAAAGGGCTTTATTTACTTCAAAAAAAGGATTCTCCGTAGTAGCACCAATTAAAATTACTACTCCTTTTTCCACATGAGGAAGAAGAGCATCTTGCTGACTTTTATTAAATCTATGTATTTCATCAATAAATAGTATTGTCTTCTTGTTATACATTTTTAGATCATCTAGTGCAAAATCTATTATTTCCCTTAGTTCTTTAAGATTACTTGTAACTGCATTTATAGATTTAAAATTAGCTTTTGTACTACTAGCAATTACTGTAGCTAAACTTGTCTTCCCTGTTCCTGGAGGGCCATATAATATTAAAGAGGTAAGCCTGTCTGATTGAATAGCTCTATAAAGTAGTTTCCCAGGAGCTAAAATATGTTCTTGTCCAATGTATTCCTCTAGAGTTTTAGGCTTCATTCTCTCTGCTAAAGGTGCAGAAGAATTATTATTTCTATTATCCATATCAAATAAACTTATATTTTCAAAGGTCATAGTATCACCCTACCTTTTTATGAATAGTTTTTTTTATAAATTCTTTTATTTCAATTATAAATTTTTTTTCATCTATGATATCATCTTTTATTTCGAAATAATCAATGTGATTATTTTTTAAATAAGAGTTTATTATCATAGATTCATCTATAATTTCCTTTAAATTTACATTATCTAATACCCTATTTTGAGTATTAAATAAACTGAATATCATCTTTGCTATAAAATTTATGTCAATATCATTTACTAAATATTTTTCCCTATATAATATATCATTATTGTACATACAAAATATCTTTATATAATTTTCATCAATCTGTTCAATAACAAGTAATCTTCTATCGCTATTTAGTAATTCTACATTGTATAAATCTTGTTTTAAATACCTAATTCTACCTAAATCATCCCTTATTTTTGCTGCTAGCTCAAAGTTTAATTCAAGCGCTGAACTTTCCATTAAATCATTAAATCTTTCTATTAACCTATCGTCTTTAAGAGATAGGTAATCTATTATAATTTTCACTTCTTCCATATACTCATTTTTAATATCTTTATTTATGCAAACCCCTAAACAAAGATTTAAATTATAATTTAAGCAAGCAGATTTAGATATACTACTACATTTTCTTATTTTAGCCATATCTATTATGCTATTAACCGCTTGATAGGTTGCATTAAAGTTAGTAAAAGGTCCATAATATAAATCGCCATCATCATGTTTTTCATAACACAGAACTACTCTAGGAAACTCTTCTTTAACAGTTATTTTTATATAAGGATATCTTTCATTATTCTTTAGTAATTTATTGTAAGTTGGCTTATAAATTTTAATTAATTTACATTCTAATAGTAAAGCTTCTAATTCTGTATCTGTAGTTATGTATTCAAAATCACGAATATTTTTCACAAGCTTTTGAACCTTGCTACTTTTATGATTCCTATTTCCAAAATAACTAGATACTCTTCTTCTTAAATTTTTAGACTTTCCTACATATATAACTATATTTGAACTATCTTTCATTAAATATACACCAGGACATTCTTTTAAATCTTTAACCTTTTGCTTCACTATTATTCCTCCAAAAACCAACACATATTTAAGATATTTATAAATTTTACATTACTTATAAATCATATCAAAAATATATGCATAATAAAAGACTATAAGAGATTATAATCTCCCATAGTCTTATCTAGCTGCCAATAGATCTATATCTACTGATTGTCCATAAACCTCTTTATATAGTTCATAAACTCTTATTCCAAATAATTCACTTGAATATTCATAGGATTTACTCAAAGCATTTGAAGAAAACTTTTTCCTTAAGTCATCATTCTTTAAAAGGTTAAGAATTGAGGATACGAAATCTTTCCTACTATTATAAGTATATCCATTATAACCATCTATAACAACGTCTTCTATACATTGATCATATCTACATACTACAGGGGTTCCACAACTTAATGCTTCTATATATGTCAATCCCTGAGTTTCACTAGTAGAGGCAGTAACAAACATATCAGAAATTTTATAATATTTATATACATCTTCTGGTTTTACCATACCAGTAAAAATTATATTATCTAACAGGTTTAAATTAGTAGCCTCTTCTTTTAATACATCTAGATAAGGACCTCCACCTACTATTAGAAGCTTGGCTCTCTTTTCCTCTTCAATTATATACTTAAAGTTTTCGATAACTTCCTCTATATTTTTTTCTTGAGCTATTCTTCCTATATAAGCTAATACCTTATCTTCTTTATTTATACCAACACTTTCTCTTAAGTTCATCTTTTCATTTTCACTAAAATCTATCATAAAGCGAGATAAATCAATTCCTGTTGGTATAACTTTAATTGGTGCATCTACTCCATAATTAACCAAAGCATTTTTTGTTTTATCTGTTGGAGCAATTACCATATTTACTTTATCCAATAACATTTTTGTTATTTTAGCTGCTCTCTCTTTATTTATTACCTTTCCTTTCAAGAAATATGAAAGATAATCCTCATACATTGTATGGTATGTGTGAACTAACGGTATACCTGTAGCTTTAGTTATTTTTCTAGCAATAATCATTGTAGAAAATTCGGACTGTGAATGTATGATATCTGGTTTCCAATCAATAACTTCTTTTATAAGATTATTGCTAGTTATAGAAAACGTAGCTCTTCTAGCCTCAGGATAAACCCATATTGGCTTTGATTTTAAATAATATACGTCTCCATCTATATACGTTTCGCCATTATTTGATAAAGTAATTATTTTTACATCATGTCCCTGTGATTTTAATTCTTTATATAAATTTATAGTTGATGTCACAACTCCGTTAACTACCGGTTTAAATGTATCTGTTGTTATTAATATCTTCATAAATTAATACCTCCGCCTCTAGAAGATATCTTAATTATAAGATCGCATTATTAGTTATCACTTATAGATATATTAAAAATATATTAGAAACAAATTACAAAAATATATGATTCCTAATTAGAAAATTTCAAAAATATTAATATCTAAATATACTTATTTTATTATAAAACTTACTATTAATGCTACTTATCATAACTTATTATACTACAAAATAGAGTAAATGATAGCCTTTTAATATTAAGAAAACAAGTAAAGTTTCTGTAACATTAGTATTGTCACAAACTAAAAAGTTGTAACAATACTAATTTAAGGTATATTGTTTATTTAAATCATATGAGGAAAAACAACAATTCAAAGATCTTAATAGATAAGGCAAAGGGTGCCATAAACTAGTTCTAAAAATGGAATATGGTGTAAAATATTTAACATACCGGATTGTTATTTTTTAAAACTGTCTCATCTTTCATATGGATTAATGTACCATTATTTTTAATCTTTAATACTTCACATATAATACTAAAAGCTATTTCTTCCAGACTTTCCCCACATAAATTAATTCCTGTTGGAGTGTATATAGAATTTATTTTATTTATGTTACAATTATCTTTTAATAAATTATTTTTTAACTTAGTTACCTTATTTTTACTTCATATCATTCCTACATATTTAGCTTTATTATTTATAACTGATCTTAAAGCTATTTCATCGTGAATGTGCCCTCTAGTAACAATTACAATATAGCACTCTTCTGTTACATTATAATTATTTAATCCTTCTTCAATATCTCCTAAAATTATTTCATCAACATCAGTAAATACTTTATAATTACCATATTCTTCTCTATCTTCAAATATAGTAGTATGAAATCCTAATATGTTCCTAATTTTTGCATCACTACTGCAATATGTCCTCCAATTATTAATAATTTGCTTTTAGGAATAAACACCTTAATATATACTTCTATATTTCTTCCATAAGTCATATTTAATGCATCTTTTTCTTCTATTAGTGAAAAAGTATACTTTCCACTTTTTCCTTTCTTAATACACTCTATAGCTTTTTAAATTACTATTTTCTCTAAAGCTCCACCACCTATAGTTCCATGTATATTTCCCTCTTCAAGTATTGTCATCATAGTTCCCTCACCCCTTGGTGAAGAACCACAAGCCTTGGTAATGATTGAAAGCGCTATTTTATTACCATTTTCAATTTCCTAATTTAAATTTGAAATAATTACTGACTCTATAAATTCACCCTATTTTTTTCATTTAATACCTTATTATAACATAATATTTATTGATAAAAATAAGCTTCAAATCAATAATCAAAACTTACAATAAAAATTTTTAATTTCAATACTCTGTTGCAAATTAAAAAGATGTGCTAAAATTTAGCACATCTTAATATATTTCTATTTTATTTCTTTTCTATTTATTATTGCATTTAATATTACTCCAGTGATTGCAGCTAAACTGACTCCGGAAATTTTAACAGTTTCCGTTACAGGTATGCCTAAAGTAAATCCAAACTTTTTCTCAATTATCCCTGTACCAATACCTATTATTAATATAACAGTCATGATTATTATATTTTTAATATTGAATTCAACTTTTTCACTTTTAATAGTTTTTACTCCAATTAATGCTATCATACTAAATAGCATTAAACTTATTCCACCCATTACTGGTGCAGGTATTGACTGTAGAAATCCTCCTATTTTAGCTACTACACCAAGTACTATTGCTAACATTGCAGTTAATCTAATTATTGATGGGTCATAATTTTTAGTTATTGCTAATACACCTGTATTTTCTCCATAAGTTGTGTTAGCTGGTCCTCCTATAAATGCTGAAAACATTGTTGCAAGTCCATCACCTAATAAAGTTCTATTTAGTCCTGGATCTTCTATAAAATTTTTTCCAACCACTTGACCGTTTGTAGTAATATCTCCAACATGCTCCATTAATACCGCCAAAACTACTGGTGCTATAACGGCTATTGATGAAAGATCAAATTTAGGTAATGTAAAGTTTGGTATTGAAAACAATGGTGCTTCTGATATCAAAGAAGTGTTTACCATACCAATTTTTAGTGCTAGTAAATATCCTACAGTTACTGCTAACAAAATTGATAATTGCTTTATAAATCCTTTGCCAAATAGTGTTATAATAAGTGCTATTGATAAAGTAATTGCTGCTACTATTAAATTCTCTGACGCCATGTCATAAGCAGTTGGTATTAAATTTAATCCTATAGCTATTATCATTGGTCCAACAACTTGTGCTGGTAAAAACTTCTTTATATTATTTACTCCTACTTTACGAACACATAGTGAAAGAAGTACATATATAAGTCCTGCTACCACTATTCCACCTTGGGCATATCTAAGGTCACCATTGTGTAGCTCTGTTACTGATATAATAACTGGAATAAATGCAAAAGATGAACCTAAAAATACTGGAACTTTTCCTTTGGTACATATATGAAATATAAGTGTTCCACACCCTGCTGCAATCAATGCAATGGATGGATCAAATCCCGTAAGTATAGGAACTAGCACTGTAGCACCGAACATGGCTATTAAATGTTGTAATGCTAACACAAATCTTTGTGCTGACTGAAGTAATGATTTGTTTTCTTGACTATTAACATTTGATTTAGTAATAACATTTTGTGACATAAAAAAACCTCCTTAATTTTGACAAGGAGAAATTAAATTTCTCCCTTTTCAGCCTCTCTGGACTGATTTAAAAGGTAATACATAATAAAAAAACTTCTTGCTACTGCAAGAAGTCATGATATACCTGTAAAAAATAATTATACTTTTAATCTTGCAGCCTCTCTGGACCGTATTAAAGATTTATTCACTTTGTTAAAAAGTATATCACTTTTTATCCTGTCTTACAAGTATTAAATTATTAAATTTTACTGTTCTACTCATAATTTTTAATATATCTTTATAAACTTTTTCATTATTAACCTTTACAACTTCTCCCTTAGCAACTCGTTCCACTATTTTTTCTAGTTTTTCTGGAGGATTAACTTTTCTTAATGGGTCATTTCTCCATACGATGAGACGTTCACACTCCTCAATTGTTAATATTTTTCTTTCTTTGTCCTCATGTCTCTTTAAAGTTATAACTATGATGTACAGTGAAACTATAAGTACAATTAAAGAAATACTGTCAACTATAATATAATTCATAAAAACTCTCCTTATCCAAAACTAATCCTTATTATTCTTAACGCTATTAAAAAATTGTTTATATAATTCTTATTCCTATAAATTCTTTAAAAGCACTAAGTTCAACTATAAGATTTAGAATATTGATATATGGTGGAATTAAGACATAGTATATGCAGTATTCTGTGTTTTTATTACACTCTTCCTTATATTTACATTCTACATTTAAAATTTCTATATCTTTATCTGCTAAAACTTTATATAATGCTGACATTGCAGCTTCTCTATCTGTATATTTTACTTCTATTTTGATTTTTATAGTTTTATCAATGTACTTTTTTTCTATTTTTTCGAAACTTACTAATACTAAAAACACAACTATAGATGATACTATACCTAAAAAATAATATCCCATACCTATAGCTAATCCAATGCAAGCTACAATCCAAATAGACGCAGCAGTTGTAAGTCCTTTTACTGATCCTTTCTCATGTATTATTGTCCCAGCGCCTAAAAATCCTACACCAGTAATGACCTGTGCACCTAATCTAGCCAAATCTACTTTTAGAACCTCTCTTAAGGCTATATTGTTATTTATAATATTTATGGCATCTTGGGAGATTAATATTTGTATCATAGAAATTATAGCAGCACCAATGCATACTAAAGAATGAGTTCTAAGCCCTGCAGGTCTATGTTTATACTCTCTTTCATATCCAATGACTCCACCTACAAACATCGCTACTAATAATCTTATTACTATTTCGTATTTTTCCATTAAAACACATCCCCATAATTAATAAAAAGTATATAAATATAACAATTAAAAAAATAATGTGTACGTTAAGATAACTGCTATTCTTATGGTTCTCTAATTAGAGCTATTCAATGAGAATGTACACAATTAAAGAGACTTCTTTTTTATGGAAGAAGTTTCCAATTGATTTCTTTTTTGAAGTTACACAGTAACTTATATACAATCTAGTAATATAATTTCTAGTAAAAAAATAATTAAGGAAGTTATTTTGATTTAAACTAAATTCAACCATAATTGTGCATTCTGCATTGTGAATTAAAATATCTAAGAAAACAATTATATTAATCTGTTCATTAAATTTGTGAGCAGTATATCCATAATATGTATACTTTATTATATTGGTGATTAAAATTTTGGAGTATACAATAAAATAACTATTTAAAATAAAAATAATATTTTACATCATGCAAGTAGATAGTATTACACAAAATAGATTAGTCTATTGGTTAATTATTCTTTGAAGATATATTATATTATTTTAAATAAAAAACCGTTAATTAAGTAAAAATTTAAAACTTAATTAACGGTTAATATTTATTTTGACTTCTGCTTTAAATTAAAAGTGGCATTAAGCGCCTTCGTAGTACATGCTTTTATACATTCACCACAACAAATATATTCTGGACTATTTGGATTTTCATAAATATTAATATCAAATTTACACTTTCGAGAGCAAGCTTTACACTTAATACATTTGTCATTAACATTTAATCTATATAGACTAATAGGATTAAACAATGAATAAATTGCACCTAACAGATAAATAAATCTACAAAATGGTCTGAACACTATAATAGACAGTATTATGGCAATTATAAGTAACATAACCTTCCATTTAAATAAAAATCCAATTGTATTCTGCAAAAATGAATTAGTTGAAACTAATGGTATTCCAGCTTCCATTCAGTTAAAATCATAGCAGCTATATAAATTAATACAATTTATAAAAAATCAGTACACACCATATTTTACTCTTATAATGTTTATATGTAAAATTACGTAAATGTAATACAAAAAAGAAGGATATGCAATAAACATATCCTTCTCCATGTTAACTTTATTCAAAAGAAAAATTATAATTATTTAGCCCTAATTCTTTTTTTAGTGTCAAAATATCCTGTTGTAATGCTTTATTTACAGGCACACCTTTGTCTTTTCTATAAAGCCAAGCCTCATACTCTTTTTCTCCAGCAGTATAAATTCTTTCCATTCCAGGAGCTTTTTTAGAGTTTCTAAGAGCTCTTAATATTTCTCCTGTTGTAGATTTGAAACTATCTAACTCTGTAAAAGCTTCTACATTTATTGCCATAAAGAAATGTCCTAATCTATAAGGAACTTTCTTACCATCTTCAAAACCATTTAATGCTTTTAGAAAAGCTCCACCTTGAAGTGCTGCAGATAATATTTCAACTACTGTAGCATAACCATAACCTTTATATCCTCCAGTTTCTTCTCCGATACCTCCTAATGGAGTAAGAGCTGCCTTTCCAATTGTTAAATCTTTTAAAATTTGGTGAGTATCTACACGACTATTACCCTCTTCATCTATTACCCATCCTTCAGGTAATTCTTTGTTTTCTCTATCATAAACTTCGATTTTTCCTCTTTGACTAGTAGATGTTGCACAGTCTAATACAAAAGGAAACTGCTCATCTGTAGGAACTCCAAAGGTTAGAGGATTAGTACCTAACATATTTTCCACTCCAAAAGTTGGAGCAATAGATGGTCTAGCATTAGTTCCTGTAACACCTATCATACCTTGTTCTGTAGCCATTGTTGCATAATAACCAGCTATTCCATAATGAGAAGAGTTTCTAACAGCTACCATTCCCATACCATAGACCTTAGCTTTTTCTATTGCCATTTCCATTGCTTTTTTTCCTATAACATGCCCAAGTCCATTATTACCATCTATTACTGCGGTAGTTGGTGTTTCTTTAACAATATCAATTTTAGTATTTACTTCTAAAATTCCATCTTTTATTCGATCATAATAGATTGGTTTTAATCTACCTATACCATGAGAATCAATTCCTCTTTTGTCCGATGTAATAAGTACTTCAGCACAAATTTTTGCATGTTCTTCTGGCACACCTACTGCCTTAAAAACGTCTATCATAAAATTTTCTAAATAATTAAAATCTATCCAATACACTTGTTCATTTTCCATATTTTTTCACCTTCTTAAATAAATCATTTTGCAATAGATTTGTGGGAAATAGTATTTTTTTTAGGTTTAGATAAAGCTAAAATAGCCCCTAAAACCATAGAAAGAATTGCTGCTGTTAATACTCTATATTGTGGTGGCAATAAAAAAGTAATAGTATGAGCAGGAATCCAAAAAACTGGAATGGTCTTTAAAACAACAAAATTTAAATATCCATACCAATCTATATTATTAACTACCTCTTTTAATTTTACTTTTTTTATTTTATTTAGTCTACCCCCACCTAGTTCAATATAAGTATCAGTAATTCTATGGAATGCCATAAAAGTTGGTGCAAAAACTATATTCATAAATGCACTTGTAAAAAATGCAAACAAAAATTTATAAGTAGTTGATTCCTTTTCAGCAGAAGGGAGTAATCCAGAATTCATTACTCCTACTACTCCTTTAGCAAAAATATCGAAAACAACAGTGAATGTCATTCCTATAAATCCCCATACAATAAATTTATATACTATTCCTACAGGCTTTTCATAATTTCCTTTTACTATTCTAAGTGCCAAAATTTCACCTAAGGTAGCTAATATAGATACTTTTAAGAATCCTATAACATAAGGATGAGACTTTGCAAAAATAGTTAAACTATTTGTATCTTCACCATTTAGTAGCCGAAATAATAAAAATATTACTAGTCCAACTACAATCCCCCAAATAATATCCCCTTTTTTCATAATTATTCCCCCTATTATTTATTTCAACTCTAATTTTAACAAAAAATATTGCCATTTACTATATTATATTCCATTTGTACAATAGAATAATAATTAAAAGTTTACTTTATTAATTTTTTATTTGGAAATCTTATAATAAAACAAGCTAGGAATAGTCCTAGCTATATGTTTTTCTTAAAATTTTTCACAGAATGTTTTTTAGCATTTCTATTTTGATTATGGTTTTCTTCTGTTATAGGTGTTTGATAATTACATTTTTCCATTCTAGCTATTTTATTATCTGGTTGACTATCTTTTGGCATACCATTTCATCTCCTTTTTACCACTTTCCATCATAGTTTATTGGATTTGCTTTATTATGCTTACTTTTTGCTTTACCTTGAATTTCTGGCACTGGATGAAAATCATTTTTAGGAAATTTTTGTTTATGATTACTTTCTGTTCCATGTGGTTCTTCAACATTAGGTCTTCTCATTCCTTTTTTAGCCATAAATAAACTCCTCCTTATAACTTTCTAATAATAGTTTGTTTATTTACTTTTCTAATATACTAGAAATATAAGGCTTAATTATCTTTAAATATTAAGTATAAAAATAAAACACATAAAGAATACTATTATTTCTTCATGTGTTTATAAAAACAAAATTAATATTTAATTTGTATTATGTTATAAATGTTTAATAAGAATTTAAGATTAACTTTACCTTTAATAAATTTCTTTTGAAAAAATAAGATTAAAACTCTACAAATTAATCAAATTTAAAATTCTTTAAAGCATCTTTAAAGACATCACCAAGAGTAACATCACTATCATCATTATACTTTTTATAGTCTTCTTTTGAGCCTTCTATAGTTTCTTTAATACTTAAAGAGATTCTATTTTTATCCACATTTAAAATTTTAACTTTAACAATCTCACCTAGAGATAATTTATCTTGTGGTTTGGTTATATTTTCCTCAGAAATTTCTGAAATGTGGACTAATCCTTCTACTCCATCAGCTATTTCAATAAAGGCACCAAAATTCATAAATTTCACTACCTTACCTTCAACAATATCACCAGTAGTAAATTTACTTTCAATACTATTCCATGGGTCATAATCCATATCTTTTAAAGCTAAAGATATTCTGTTTTTGTCTCTATCAAAATCTAATAGATATACTTCTACTTCGTCACCTATAGACACTACATCACTAGGATTCATAATTCTTTTCCAAGATAAATCATTTAAATGAATTAATCCATCTACTCCACCTAGATCAACAAAGGCACCAAAGTTAACAAGTCTTGATACTATGCCTTTTCTTTTCTCTCCTTTTTTCAATGAATTCCATAAATCATTAATTTTCTTTTCTTTTTCTTCTTCTAAAATAATTCTTCTTGATAATATAATTTTATTATCCTCTTTATTAAATTCTATAACCTTAACCTTAAACTTTTCATTAATGAATTTAGATAAATCTTTTACATACTCATTAGAAACCTGTGAAGCAGGAATAAATGCTCTTATACCATCAATATTAGCAATTATTCCACCTTTAACAACTTCTACTGTAGTTGCAGTGATTACATCATTATTTTTATATGCTTCTTCTATGTTATCTAGTGATTTTATTGCATCTGCTTTTTTCTTTGATAAAAGCACATGACCTTCACTTTCATTAATTCCTAAAACATATACTTCTATTTCTTCTCCTTCATTAATAAAGTCCTTTAAATTCTCATCTTCATTACATATTTCATTTTTATATATTATTCCATCGTACATAAAATTTATATTTACTAATACATCATTATCTTTTACAGATAAAACTTTACCTTTTAATATATCACCTTTATAAATTTTATTTAGAGATTTATCTATTTCATTAATAAACTCATTCATTGAATTTTCCATCACACTCTCCCCTTTCTTGCTTATATACAAAGTATATACACTAAATGTAGTATTTTCAATATGAACAAAGAAAACCGTTAAAAGTAACTAGCTTTAAGTTTTTAAAAAATAATATATATATATATATATTTATTACTTAATTATGTTAACAAAAATTATTAATTCTTTTATACTGAATAAAGCCTATTTTTACAAATAAATAAAAGGAAGGATTTCTCCTTCCTTAAGTATTAGCCACAACTAGAGCAAGTTGAGCATCCGCCACCTTCTGGTTTCTTCTCAGGCTCGATAGAAAATCCACTCATGCCGTTTTCTTCTCCAGATAATATTGTTAATGATCCAAACTGAGTTGTAACATCTTTATCAACTAAAAATGTTATTTCATTTATTACTTCTGTATTATCTTCTGGTTTTTGCTCATCTAAAACAAGATTGAATGATGGCCCACAGCAGCTCATTCCTGCAAAATGTATTCTAATAACATTAGCTGTAACTTCATTGTCTAATAAAAACTGCTTAAATTCTTTAGCAGCATTTTCGCTCATTTTAACGATGCTCATAGTTTATACCTCTCTTTTAATTTATTATCACCAAATTAATAAAAGTCAAAATTTATTGAGAACAATTATTAATTAAGGTAATTACATAATAATATAAAAATAAATATAATGCAATAATAATTTATTTTTATGTTTTCCTTTATATATTATATTATTCGTAGATTATTTTCCATATCCTTCTACTATATCAAACAAAGCTCTTTTTGATATTTCATTTAATTCAAATTTATGAATATCATTCTTTAACATTGCAATAGTTCCATGTCCCTTACAATAGCTATTTAATTTACAAGCTAAAGTAGAGTTCATGAACTCATTAAAATTAGAATATTTAGTAGCTAATTCCTTCATCAAAATAGATGCTTTCTGGAGATAGTATTTTTGATGATAGTTTTCTGCTAAATAAAATTTCCTTAGTGGTATTATCTCTGTATTAAAGGTTATATCTAAGGCTTCTTCAAAATCTCTTTTAGAATTTTCTGCTATAATTCTCTCTTCATCTGTTCTATAAAATATAATAGATCTATATTGAGCTATACCAGTTTTATTTTCTGGTGTATGACTATCCCAAAAGCCATTTATTATTTCTTCATATGTAATCTTATCTCCATCATAATCGAACTCAAAGGTTTCTGCATGGTCACCAATATTATTATAAGTAGGATTTTTTGTACTTCCTCCACAATATCCTACCCTTGTTCTAATAACTCCATCAACTATACCAAACTTGGCATCTGGAGTCCAAAATCATCCCACTGCTAGTGTTGTTGTTTTTAAATTAGCTGGCATTTCTAAATCAATCATTATCATTATTAATCATACCTCACTCTCAAAATTGTTTTTAAAATAATATTAAAATATAAAAAACCTTTTGTAAATTAGAATATAAAAACCTCCAAATTTATGGAGGCTTTTCAAACTAATAGTATTATTGTACACCAATACTTTTAAAAAATTCTCTATTATTTATAACATTACTATCTTGAGGTCTGAATTTTGCTGCTAATTCATTATGCTCAAAGGATTCCTGTATTCTATTTATCTTATAATAGCAGACACATAATTGAAGATGAGGACGCCATGTCCAATAATCTATACTTATAAATCCTAAAAAATTTTCAGGAATTTTTAACTTAGTAGCAGTTTCATACCAATATATCGCCTCATCATATCTTTCTTCTTTTTGAAAGAAATAGCCTAATCTATAGCAACTTTCTGCTCTAGGAATACTATATTCAAAAGCTCTTAAACAACTCTCTTTAGCCTTTTTACAGTTTCCTATTCCATCATAACAATCAGCAATCTTATATAAAGCATCTATTTTATCTTCAACCCATCCATCCATAACCATAAATTCTTCAAGTTTGTCAATTGCTTTATAGTACATTCCATTATAAAAAAGCTCTTTTCCATAATAGTAGGTATCTCTACCATTAAATACGTATCCTTCTTTTAACTTATTCTGATATATTTCTAAATTTCTCTTTCCACTACCTTTTAATTTTTTATGAACTACCTTTATATCACTATCTATGGTTTTTCCAAATACTTCAAGATATTCATGTATAAATCCTATCCATAGAAAATGTTTTTCTCTTTTTACTAATCTATTTCTTTTAAAAGTTAAAATAGGATTTCCGAATTCATCAAAATGAGTTTGATAATCCATAGTAACAGAATCTACAGAACTATCTAAAGTCTCCTTAAGATACTGAAATTTTTCTTTATCTTCGTCAAGAAAAATATCATCTGCATCTAGCCATAATATATATTCCTTTGTAGCCTTACTAAAAGAATAGTTTCTAGCAGCTCCAAAATCATCTATCCATTTAAAATTATATATATTATTTGTATACTTTTTAGCAAGTTCAATAGTTTTATCTTTAGAACCAGTATCAACAATTATTATTTCATCTACAATATCTTTTATAGAATCTAAACATCTTTCTATAACATCTTCTTCATCTCTGACAATCATACATAAACTAATAGTAATCATACTTACCTCCACAGTAGTATTAATTCTAAATTTACAATATATTAAATCTGCAAATTTAGTAGAAAATAAGTGTATACCTCTATAATGACCTGATTTTTTTGTCAATATATGCGGTAATATACTTTTATATAATATGAAGGTAAATTGTCTTTAGTTACATATATAGACATACTAATTCCAAATTTAATCTATGAACTTATAAAAGTGTGCTATTAAATTATTTGAGCTTACATTAATATGTAATTGAGAATTGACGATTGACAATGGACAATTATGGATACTTCTCTTAAGAGAAGTTTTGAACTTATTCCTTTTAAAAGTGACGAAGTCACTTTTATTAAAAATCTATTAAAGAAATNNTTGTCAATTGTCCATTCTCAATCTTCCATTGATTAAAGTTGTAAATTAAAATATTTAAAGGTAGCCACATTTAGCTATAAATTAAATTTTAAGGTAGTTTATCTATATAGTAAGTATATATGTTAATATTTTAATTAAGCTAAATTCTTATTATTCATAAACTCTTCAATAGGTATTATCTCATCCACAAACATTCTATGAGTATGATTAATATACGAAAGTTTTATAATATCTTTATCTATAATTTTTCCATTGTTCATATAATCGCCAAAATCATATAATAATAGTGCAACCATATTATTATTTAAGCATATATCATATAAAGAATTTGAAAGATCTTTAAATAATAATTTACTACTTGAATTGATTATACTTTTTACATCAATTATAAACCTTACATCGGAAAATCCACTTTCAACCTTATTATCCCTATATCGTGCTAAAAACTCTTTTATTACCTCAAAATCACTATTTAATACTATATTTTCTATAGCTCCATTACATATCATCAATTTCTCTGTATCATCTAAAAATTTATATAAGAGATTATAGAGTCTATCTTCAATATTTAAATAAACATATACATTATCCTTAATGCAACCCTTTATGTATTTATATATATTTATAACCATATGATCATCTCCATAATAATAAAAGGCTATATTTTTACCTAGTTTATTTATACTACTCATTATATCTCTCTCCTTAAATTGTTGTGATATTTTTACAATAAAGATATTCTACCATTTAATGGAATTACCTTCTTTTTCCATATTTTTTCTTTTTTTAAAATATGACAAAATAATTTTTTATATTAATACTTTATGTAAGTAAAAGTTAATATATATCTACATATGTAATTTCATTTATTTTTTCTTAAAATATGTCTAATCTTAATTTTTTTTATAACTATTCTATAAATAACTGTGTTATACTATAATTTATGTGAATAAAATTATTTATGAAAGTTAAAATACATAATAGTGAAGACATTTTATATATTGACCAGTTTTTTTCATTAAGATAAAATAAAAAAATAAGAGTAAAATATTATAAAATTCATCACTAAGGAGGAAGTAACATGTGTGGATTTGTAACATTTTTTAGTAATACGCCAATGAATGTTGAAACTAAGGATGCGTTAACTCCAATGACAGCATCTATTATTCATAGAGGACCAAATCAAGATGGAGAATATGTTGATGACCATGTTTATTTAGGTTTTAGAAGGCTAAGCATTCTTGATTTAGCAAATGGAAGACAACCTTATAGTCATGAAAATGGTCAATACGAATTAGTGTTCAATGGTGAAATATATAATTATTTAGAATTAAGAGAAGAATTAATAAAAGAAGGATATGAATTTAATACTAATTCAGAAATTGAAGTTATAGCAACCCTTTATAAACATTATGGTGAAAGCTTTGTAAGTAAATTACGAGGTATGTTTTCATTTATAATTTGGGATAAAACTAAAAATGTATTTTTTGGTGCAAGAGATCAGTTTGGAATAAAGCCTTTCTATTATATAGAAAATGATAATGGATTATATATTGCCTCTGAACTTAAAAGCTTCTATTCAAATAAAGATACTACTTATAAAAAAATTGATGAAGAATCTCTTCACAACTATTTGACTTTTCAATTCGTGCCTGAACCAAACACTATGCTAGAGGATGTTAAAATTTTAAAACCAGGTCATACAATAAGAAAAGAACTAGGAAAAAAACATGAAATAAGCCAATATTATTCAATGCAATTCAATCCAACTCCAATGCCAAAAGATGAAAGAATGAAGGAAATAAGAGATGTATTAGAGAAATCTGTTGAGCTTCATATGCAATCAGAAGTACCTGTAGCAACCTTTTTATCTGGTGGTATAGATTCTACTGTAGTAACTGCTCTTGCTAAAAAATTTAAACCTGATATTAAAACCTTCACTATAGGTTTTGATAGAGAAGGATATACTGAAATTGATTTAGCTAAAGAAACTGCCGATAAACTAGGAGTTGAAAATATAAGTAAAATTATTACAGCAGAAGAGTTTGCTAATGAAATACCTAAAATTATCTGGCATATGGACTCTCCAGTAGCAGATCCTGCTGCAATTCCTCTTTACTTTATAGCAAAGGAAGCTAGTAAACATGTAACTGTTATATTATCCGGTGAAGGTTCTGATGAGGTTTTTGGTGGATATACTATATACCATGAACCCCTATCATTAAAAATGTTTGACTATATTCCTAATGGTGCTAAAAAGCTATTAAAATCTATGTCTTCTAAAATGTCAGAAGGCACAAGAGGAAAGAGTTTTTTAGAAAGAGGATGTACTCCAATTTCAGAACGTTATGTTGGAAACGCTAAAATATTTGTAGATCCTGAAAAACCAGATATACTAAGAAAATATAATAGTAAATATACCTACCCAAGAGCAATGAAAGATATCTATGAAAGAGCGAAAAATTATGATGAAGTAACCCAAATGCAATATGTTGACTTTAATACTTGGCTTACTGGAGATATATTAGTTAAAGCTGATAGAATGACAATGGCTCACTCTTTAGAACTAAGAGTACCATTTTTAGATAAAGAAGTATTTAACGTTGCTTCAAAATTAACTTTAGATGAAAAAATTAATGGTCATGTAACTAAATATATGTTAAGAGAAGCTTATAAATCAGAGCTTCCTATGCTTAGTGCTATAGATAGAAAAAAATTAGGTTATCCAGTACCTATTCGTCTATGGCTAAAAGATGAACTTTATGATTGGGCTGTTAATATAGTAAAACAAAGTAATGCTGATGAATTTATAAATAAAAAAGCAGTTCTAGATCTTATTGAAGAACACAGAAGAGGACCATTTGATAGAAGTAGAAAAATATGGACTATTCTTGTATTTTTAATATGGCATAGAGTTTTCATTGAAAATACTGCTTCTTATGATTTTCACAAAGAAATAGCTTTAGATAAAGTAACTAAATAAAAAGGTCGTGACTTTAAGTCACGACTTTTTTCTATTAATAATATAGCATCTTAATTAAATAATTTATATATATTTCTAAAACTTTATTTATGAAGTATGCAAGTCTTTCCTACAGACATACAGTTACCACAATATAAACATTTAGGTTTAGCTCTATCCCCTGATGCCCACCTATTTATAAGATCAGGTTCACAAATTAATGGTCTAGACATTGAAAAGCATTCTATTTTACTATTATTAAGTATATCTTCCATAGTATCTAAGTTATTATTTTTACAAACTAGCATTACTTTACAATTTACATTATCTGCTATAATTTTGCCATAATCTCTAAAAACAGAATCTCTATAACTTATTTCATCACTATTATAATTACCACTGCCACTTACTTCTATCCCATCAATTCCTCTTTTATCTAACTCATAACAAACATATTTACATTCTTCAAAGGTAGCACCATCATCAAAATCACTACAATTTATTTTTATAGTAACTGTAAATTCACTTCCAACTACTTTTCTTATTTCATCATATACTTCTAATATTATTCTTCCTCTATTTTCAACATTTCCACCATATTCATCAGTTCTTCTATTATAATAAGGACTTAAAAATTGAGATAATAGATATCCATGAGCTCCATGTATTTGAACTCCATCAAGACCAGACTTTTTAACTCTTAATGCAGCTTCACTAAAAGCTTTTTTCAATAGTTCTATATCCTCTATAGTCATTTCTTTAGGAGTAACTTTAGTAATTTTATTTTCTATAGCTGAAGGTCCTAGTATTTCTCTGTTTTCCACTTCAAAACTACTCAGAGAACCACCATACACTATTTGCTGAATATATTTGCAATCATATTTGTGAACTATTTTCCCCAGTATTTTGTAATCCTCAATAAAGGAGTCATCATAAATTCCTAACATTTTAGGAGAAGGTTGTTCATCTTTAGTTACATAAGCATAACTACCAATAATAAGGCCTACTCCCCCTTTAGCTAAGTTCTCATAGATATTATAAATTTCATCGTTTAAATGACCATCATTCTTTGCTCTTCTTTCATAAGTTGCAGAACGAACAAATCTGTTTTTTAAAAATAATTTTCCCATAGTAGCATTATCAAATAAACTTTTCATCTAAATCCCCCTATTATAGATTTATATAATCGAGAATTGATTATTGACAATGAACAAGTTATTTCAATTCACAATTCACAATGCAAAATTCACAATTATGGATATTTCTCAGCAGAAACTGAGAAATTTAGACTTTATCTTTTTTCAAGTTACAAAGTGACTTTTTTAAGAAACTAGCAATTACATTGCTAGTGAAAAAGTTTATTAAAGAAATTATTTTGATTAAAAATAATTTCCACCATAATTGTCAATTGTCCATTTTCAATTCTCAATTGTATAATATTATATCCTTTTCATTTAGCCAATTTATTAGATACTCAATAAATCTCATATCTTTATAATCATAATATTCTTCAATAATATCATGATTAATTAATTCCATATTAAATTTATGTTCACTTTCTCCAATTAATGATAATAGTTTAATTTTAAGCATTTCATTATTGATATTTGAAGCAAAATCTATCATCACCTCATTGGCAAACTCACTTTCAATTAATGGTATATATATGTATTTATCTTTATTATTATGTATTTCTCTTGCTTCTTCCAATAAAATTATTTGCCACTCTTCTAATTGATATAATTCTGTATTCTTCTCAATAGACTCCATAATATCTTTAGGAATATAACTTATATCACCATTTTCTATATTTATAAAACTTTGGCCTGTCCCTCTTGTATCAAAAGAACTCAATTCTAATAACAATTCCATATCAATACTTAATTTTTTCATTATTACCTCTTTTTTCAGTATAAAACCACTATTAACAATTTATTGAAATTTAAATTTCAATTCATATTATATCATATAAAAATATAGATTAAAAATATAACATAAGAAAAATAATTGAAGTAAAAAAATAAAATATCTAATCAAATAAAATGAATATAACACTAATCATTTATTTTCTAAGAATGCTTAAAGGAATACATATAAATATATAGAATAATACATAATAAAATTAAGGGGGGCTGCATTATGAATGAAGTTATTAAAACCATCAATGAACGTGTATCATTAAGAAAATACGAAGATAAAAAAATATCAGAAGATCACTTAGATATTATATTAAATTCTTCTATGAGAGCACCAACTGCTGGAAATATGATGCTATATTCTATTTTAACTATCGAAAGTGAGGATACTAAGAAGAAGCTTAGTATAAGTTGTGATAATCAACCATTTATTGCTAAAGCTCCATTAATTCTTATTTTTTTAGCCGATTTTCACAGGACCTACAGATATTTTCATATTAGTAAAGTTAAAGATTATTGTATTAAAAACAATAAAAAATATAGGCTTCCTTCCGAAGGAGATTTATTTTTAGCAATTAACGATGCAATTATTGCAGCCCAAAATGCTGTTATATCTGCAGAATCTTTAGGAATTGGTTCTTGTTATATTGGTGATATTATGGAGAATTATGAGTTTCATAAAGAACTATTAAATCTCCCAGATTATACTTTCCCAATATGTATGTTGACCTTAGGATACTATCCCCAAGATACGAAAAAAATATATCGTAAAAGATTTGATAAAAAATATACAGTATATAGTGAAAAATATGCTGATTTAACTGATGACGATATTAAAGAGTGCTACAAAGGATGGGATAAAAACTTTATGCCAAATAATCCTTACAATGGGGAAAATACAGGACAAGTACTCTATGCTCGTAAAACTGGTGGAGATTTTTCTCTTGAAATGACCCGCTCTGTTCGTGAAGCATTAAAAAAATGGAATGGAGAAATTTAATATTATATATTGATTTTTTTTTATCAAGTGATAAAATACTATTGTCGGTATTCTTCGGAAACTGAACTAGTCTAATAATTTTTTTAATTAGACCCGAATTATATCCTTTTATGGAATAAGAATGGGAGGAATTTAACATGGAAACAAATTTAAATCCAACAACAAGAAAAAAAACAAAATTAACTGTGAGGCAATTAGCTATTGTTGGTATGCTATCAGGAATTTCTATTTTTTTAGGAGTTTCTAAATTAGGTTTTATACCGTTACCTACAATGAAAGCTACAATTATGCACGTACCTGTAATTATTGGTGCCATTATTGAAGGTCCAATCGTTGGAGCATTAATTGGCTTAATTTTTGGTATTTTTAGTATGGTTGATGCTTTTTCAAATCCAACAATAACATCTTTTTTATTCTATAACCCAATTATTGCAGTATTACCTAGAATTTTAATAGGTATTGGTAGCTATTACATTTATCACTTATTCAATGTAAAGAAAAATTCTTTAAGGCTTTCAGTAACTGCAATTTGTGGTTCACTTATTAATACTTGTGGAGTACTTGGTTTTGCTTACTTATTTTATGCTGAGAAATTATCTCAAGCATTAAATTTAGGGAGTACAAAGGCAGCAGGAATATTTTGTGCAACAACTGCCATAGCTAATGGTATTCCTGAAGCAATACTTTCAGCAGTAATAGTAACACCTATTGTTGTATCAGTAAGAAAATTTAAAAAATAAATACCTTACTCCTAGTCAAGTTTTTTACTTTACTAGGAGTTTTTAATATTTATAAAAGGCGGAATGTGTTATGAAAGAAATAAAATTTGTAGATATAGATAAACTTAAAGTTGGTCATTCTCAAAACTTTGAAGCTTCTACTGGATGCACCGTGGTAATATGTGAAGAAGGTGCCACTGGAGGGGTTGCTGTTAGAGGTGGTGCTCCTGGCACTAGAGAAACTGATTTATTAAATCCAACAGAAATGATTAAAAAAATTAATGCAGTGGTTTTAGCTGGAGGCAGTGCCTTTGGTTTAGATGCTTCTTCTGGTGTAATGGAATATTTAGAAGAAAAATCTCTTGGTTTTGACGTAGGAGTAACAAAAGTCCCTATTGTCTGTAGTGCTGTATTATTTGATTTAGTCATTGGTAGCAGTAAAATTAGACCCGATAAAACTATGGGGTATGAGGCTTGTCTACATTCAGAAACCAATAATGATGATTTACAAGGAAACATCGGTGCTGGCACTGGTGCAACTATAGGAAAGATATTAGGACCAGAGTTTTCCATGAAAGGTGGTCTTGGATCTTACGCTATTCAAGTTGGTGATTTAAAAGTTGGTGCTATAGTAGCTGTTAATGCGCTTGGCGACATAATTAACCCTAATTCTGGTGAAATTATAGCTGGTGCCTTAAACTCTAGCAAAAATGGGTTTATAAATACTGTAGATGTAATGATAGATCAATATCAAAGTAAAGCAAACAGATTTAATGGAAATACCACTATAGGATTAATTGGTACTAATGCAATTTTAACAAAGTCAGAAGCAAATAAAATTGCTTCTATGTCACATAATGGTTTTGGAAAAACTATTAGACCTGCTCATACTATGTTTGATGGAGATACAATATTTACTATGGCTACTAATGTAGTGGAAGCTGATATGAATGTAGTAGGAATGCTTGCTACAGAGGTCATGGAAAAAGCAGTAATTAATGCTATCATAAATGCTAAATCCTCCCACGGCATATTAGCTAAATGTGATTTAAATAAAAATTAGAATCATATACAAAAAAGAAAAGTTTAAATAACTTTTCTTTTTATAAGATAATTTATCTATTACACTTTTATAACTGTTCATAGAAAACCGAGACGTTAGTCATGGTTTTCTATGCTTTTACGTCTAAACTATTGCCTAAATTAGGATCAACAGCCTCTATCATTTTAATCATTCCATCCATATTTACATTAGAAGTTGTCATTACTTTTTTCATTAATGCTAAACTCACTGCATTTTGAACTTTTCCTTGATTTAAAGCAATACTCATTGCACCTATATCCATAATATCTCCTCCATTCATCTTTATATTTCAATTATCGTATAAAGTCTATAATATTATAGGGATTATTTAATTTAAAATTAAAATAATTTTATGAAGATATACTATTAAGTATAGGTTACTGACTTTCAACTTTTCTTAGAAAACCTTAAATTAGGGCTATTCAGTGGTTTTTTCCAATTTAACATTTTCAGTACTATCATTAACAGTAACCTCAAATATTTCACCTGAATAATTTAAGACTTTAGATGTATCAATTTTAGGGAATATAGTTATATACTTATTCTGCGATTTTGCATAATGTATTACGCCTGTTGAATAACATCCAAACTCGTTTCTATGTTTGATTGTAATACTTTCTGGATAATTTGAAACATCTTTATAAATAGCTGAAAATTTTACTTGTGATTTCTCTACTTTAAAAGATACTATCCAATTTTCACTTTTTCCCACATATACTCCAGTATTTGATTTATTCTCTAAAAATCCATAACTTATAAGGATAGATGCTGAAATTAAAATAAGAATCAAAATAAATATAGAACGTTTCTTCATATTTTCACCTCACTGGTGCTTTTACATATATTATATACTATACCATAAATATGAAAATCTTATCCAATATGTCCACTTTTATTAACATTTGACGAATTTATTCATATGAATCTTCTTAACCGAAGGTGTTATTAATATATTTAGAAAGTATATGTGTATCCTAAATGGAACTTAAAAACTCGAAATCTCCGGGGTTCTTGTTTAGTACAGTATATCTTAGGTCTCCAGCCATTTTATCCGTAAAAGTACTCTTGGAATCGTCATGATTATCCACTAAAGCATCAACGCTAAACTCAGTGCATTTTGAACTTTTCCTTGGTTTAAAGAAATACTCATTGTTGCTATATTCATAATATTATCTTCATTCATCTTTATATTTCAATTATCATATAAAGTCTATAATATTATAGAGCCTATTCAATTTAAAATTAAAATAATTCTATGAAGATATATTATTAAGTATAGCTTACTGATTTTCCACTTTTCTTAGAAAATCTTAAATCAAGGCTATTCAGCAGCTTTCTCCAACTTAACATTTTTAGTACTATCATTAGCAGTAATCTCAACTATTTCACCTGGACTGTTATGGGCTAAAAATAAAATAAATCACAGAAAAGAATCTGCTTTTGATTAATGTTACAAGTAATAATCATGTCAGTTTTATTAACATCAAAATATTCTTTAAGATTAAAATTATTAATGGCCTTGGTTATTTCATTTAAACATGAACGTTTTATAGTAGATTGAACATTTCTTACGGTTAAGTAATTTCTTTTCCCATTGAATACATCTAACACAACTCTTTGGGCCAAAGAAAAAGATTTACCACTGGATGAACCTCCGCAGTAAATCTGATAACGATTATTATTTAATTGATATTTTAAGTATATTGGATTAAATACATCTGAGTTAATATTAAGATTAATTGCCATATCCTTCACAATCTATTGTTATATTAACCTCATTAGATATATTCCCACTATGTTCAATATCTCTCTTATCTCTCCATTCTTGGGCTTTTTATTCTTTAACCAAAATATCTGTGCTGTAGTATCTGGGGTTACTTCTTTCTTAACCTTCTTAGTAATTACCATTTCATATAAAGGAAACCCATGTATATCTGTAATAGGTTGACCTCTTTCATCTTTTCGCGACACTCTTTCTTGAGTAACTTCTTCATATTCGTATCCTAATACCCTTTTTAAGAGTGCATTTTCAACTTCAAAGATTACTTCCTTTCCCTTTTTTAGAGCTGCTGAAAGTGCCGAATATTCCTTTTTATATTCTCTAAATGTTGAATATGCTATTCCTAAATTCTTTGATATTTGTTCATCAGTGAGCCCATTTTTTACCCACCCTTCAACTAGTATAAGTTTATCTTTAACATTAGTTTCATATTTAGATTTAGCCATGAGCTCACCTCCTTTTATGTATAAAAAAGACACTCATTTAAACGAGCGTCTCAAATCTAACTTAATACATTAATATTATAATCTATTTGGCTGGCGACCTACTTACTATAACATATAAAATTTTATTATTTAAT
>NZ_DDOV01000086.1 GCF_002341865.1 Clostridium sp. UBA2485
CTAAAATTGCTATTTTTAATTCCTGTTCTTTAATTACTTCTAAAGACTTTTTATATTCCTTTTTATAATTAGGTACTATCTCACTTTCACTTGGATTCTTAAGTTCTTTAGGTTCTAATGTTTGACCATATCTTCTATAGTTACTAACCCATCTGCTTAATAACACTGGATTAATATCATATTTTTTAGCAATAAGAATATTACTACCAGATTCTAAAACTTGATTAACATAATCAACCTTTTGATCCTCTGTAAATTTCCTAATAAATCTTTTTTTCTCCATAAAAAAGCCCCTCCTAATTATCTTAGATTTATTCTATCTTAATTGAGTTCAGTATGTCCAATCTAATTAGGGGGCCTATAGGTTCTTCATTCTTAATTATTAATTCTTAATTAATAAGAATGTCAATTGTTATTTCGTATTGTATAAGTTTTGACTAAATTATTTTAAAAATGGGTATAATACTTAATAAAGAAGGTAGAGTAGGGAAGGTATTATATCATGTATAAGAGTAGAGATTTTGTATTTATGGATGTATTGGATCTACAAGGTGAAAAGTTAGGGTATATAAAGGATATACTGATAAATTTTAGTAAAAGGGAAGTTATAGGTTTTAAAGTAACCCCCTACAAGCTTTTTAGGAAAAACTTTAGCATTTTAAAAGAAGATATTATTTATTTTAATGGAGCGATGGTAATAAATAAAATAACTAAAGAAGAATATTTAGCTTTTAGTGATATTAAGAAGATGTATGTTATAGATAAAAATTCTAAAATATTGGGGATTGTTAAGGAATTAATTTTTGATGGAGAAAGCTTTGAAATAAGAGCTATTTCAATAGCATATAGCTTAGTTACAAGTATATTTAAAGAAAGAAGAATATTGTTAATTAAAGATATGATTTTAGGAAAAGATAATTTGCTTTATGTAGGATGCCAAGATAAATATAGTTTTCATTGCATACCTCATAACAATTTCTTACATATAGGAGAAGACAATATTGAAGGGTAAAAGAAGCTATATTAAAATTATAGCTTTAATAATACTTATATTAGCAATTATACTTCTAATAAAAAGATTTCCAATATTTTTAGATTTAATTGGAGTTATATTAATATCTTTTATAATATCTTATAGTTTAAGACCCTATTATAAATTTTTAATTAGTAAAGGCTTTAATAGAAGATTTGCAGCAGTTTTTGTTATATTAACTATAATACTTTCTATTTTATTAATATTTACTATTTTAATACCTTCTATATTTAAAGACAGCAATAATATTAATGATATGCTTTTAGATATTGAAAGATATGTTAATAATTTTAAGAGTCCAGATATTACTTTAGGAAACAATAAATTTATTTCTCATTTTATAAACGTAATTTACGATAAAGTACAATTACTAATAATTAATACAATAGAGAAAACCATAGAAACTCTTATATCAGCAGGGGAAAATATATTATTATTTTTAGTTTCTCCTACTCTTATTTATTTTTTTCTATGTGATGATAATTTAATTTTGAATGGAATTTTAAAGTTATTTCCCACATCAAGTAAGGGTATGATTAAAAAAGCATTAGTGCATATAGATAAAGTGTTGGAACGGTATATAATAACACAATTTGAGCTTTGCGCAATTATAGGAATTTTAACATTTATAGTGCTTTTAGTATTAAGAGTTAAATTTCCTATAGTATTATCCTTAATAAATGCAGTATTTAATATAATCCCTTATTTTGGGCCCATAATAGGTGCTATTCCTATTCTTATATTAGCTAGTTTAAATTCACTTCAAAGTATAGTTTCTGTAGGAATAGCATTAATGATAATTCAACAAATAGAGGGAGATATTATATGCCCTAAAATTATAGGAGAGAGTGTCAGTGCGCATCCACTTACCATATTAATATTATTACTTGTAGGTGGAAATATAGGTGGAGTATTAGGTATGATAATTATTGTACCTATTTGGGTAACTATTAAGGTATTGTATGAGGATATCGAGAGTTATTTATTTTAAATTTTAATTAAGTAATAGTTGACATTTTATTTATTTTTTCATATAATTCCAATAAGAAAATATAATATTAGGTGATGACAAGAATTAGTAAATATATCAAGGCATTTAGAGAGGAAGTGGTTGGTGAAAACTTCTTGGGAGATATATTGAAGCTGTCTTAGAGCCATATTTAATTAAGTGATATTAAAATTTTAAAAATTTTAATATAATAAGGGTGGTAACGCGGAACCTTTCGTCCCTTTTTAGGGAAGGAGGGTTTTTTATTTTTTGTATAAAAATATTATTAGTTAAGACTATGGCGATATAAAATATCACTACAATAGCGAAGTGCGAGATGTGCATTGTGAATTAAAAAATTATAAATTAAAATAACAAAACAAATACATATTTTAATCTATATATTAAATTTTTAAATAGTGCACTTAAATTATAGGAGGAATAGATATGAAAAATATGTCATTAAATGAAATTAGAGAATCTTATTTAAAATTTTTTGAAAGTAAAGATCACTTAAGATTAGAAAGTTTTCCGTTAGTACCTAAAAACGATAAGAGCTTACTACTTATAAATGCTGGTATGGCTCCATTAAAACCATATTTTACAGGATTACAAACCCCACCAAGTAAGAGAGTTACTACTTGTCAAAAGTGTATTAGAACTGGAGATATAGAAAACGTAGGTAGAACCTCTAGACATGGTACTTTTTTCGAAATGCTTGGAAATTTTTCTTTTGGAGATTACTTTAAAGAAGAAATAATTCCGTGGGCTTGGGAATATGTAACAGAAGTTTTAGGAATACCTAAAGAAAAATTATATGTAACTATACATTTAGAAGATGATGAAGCTTTTAAAATATGGGTAAATAAAACAGATATAGATAAAAATCGTATTTTTAGATTAGGAGCAGATAATTTCTGGGAGGTTGGAGCTGGCCCTGGACCATGTGGACCGTGTTCTGAAATTCATTTTGATAGAAAACCTGAATTAGGACAAATAAAAACTGCTGAGGAATTTGAAAAAGCTTCTGATGAAGATAGAGTTATAGAGTTTTGGAATTTAGTATTTACTCAATTTGATAAAGATGAGGAAGGAAATTATAACAAATTATCAAGTCCTAACATAGATACAGGAATGGGACTTGAAAGAATGGCAACCATAATGCAAGGAGTTAACAGCATTTTTGAAGTTGACACAATTAGAGCAATATTAGATGAAGTTTGTAGAATATCTAATAAAAAATATGGCTATAATGAAAGAGAAGACATATCTATAAGAGTTATAACTGATCATGTTAGAAGTGTAGCATTCATGATTAGTGATGGAGTATTACCATCAAATGAAGGTAGAGGATATGTTTTAAGAAGAATATTAAGAAGGGCAGCAAGACATGGTAGATTACTAGGAATAAAAGGTATATTCTTAAATGAATTATGTGATATAGTCATAGAAAATTCTAAGGGTGCTTATCCAGAATTAAGTGAAAAAGCTAGTTATATTAAAAAAGTAATAAAACTAGAAGAAGAAAGATTTAGTGAAACTATAGATTCAGGAATGGAAATATTAAAGTCATATATTGAAGAATTAGAAACTTCTAATGAAGATACTTTAAAAGGTGAAAAAGTTTTTAAACTTTATGACACTTATGGTTTTCCACTAGAACTTACAGAGGAGATTTTAGAGGAAAAGAATTTAAAAGTTGATATAGAAGGCTTTAATACAGAAATGAAAAGCCAAAGAGAAAGAGCTAGGGCAGCTAGAGGAGATTCAAGCTACATGGGCAATGATGATGGAATTTTAAATAAAATTCCTGCAGATATAGAAACTGCTTTTAGTGGATACGATAAAATAGTAGATTCTTCAGAAGTAAAAGTTCTAATTAAAGATGATGAATTTGTGGGAACTTTAGCTACCAAAGAAAAAGGTATAATAATTACTTCTATAACTCCATTTTATGCTGAAATGGGAGGTCAAGTAGGAGATAAAGGCATAATCTCTAATAATAAGTTTAAAGCTGTAGTTTATGATTGTAAGAAAAATATTGGCGGAAAAATTCTTCATTTTGTAGAAGTAGTAGAAGGTGAAGTAAATCTAGAGGATATAGTTGAGCTTTCAGTTGATAGCGAAAGAAGGCAAAATATATGCAAAAATCATACAGCTACTCATATGCTTCATGAAGCTTTAAGAGAAATTTTAGGAGATCATGTAAACCAAGCAGGCTCCTATGTAGATGATGAAAGATTAAGATTTGACTTTACTCATTTTGCTGCCTTAAGTGAAGAAGAACTTAAAAAGGTTGAAAAGAAATTAAATGATGAAATTATGAAAGTTTATAGCATAAATACTGATGTTATGACTATAGAAGAAGCTAAAAATAGTGGTGCAGTAGCATTATTTGATGATAAATATGAAGAAGATGTTAGGGTTGTATCTGTAGAAAACTTCAGTAAAGAGCTTTGTGGAGGAACTCACGTTAAGAATTCCGGAGAGATAGGATTATTTAAAATTATAAGTGAAAGTGGAGTTGCAGCAGGTATCAGAAGAATTGAAGCTATAACTGGAGCAAAATCAGTTAAATATGTAGAAGATAAGAATACTTTCTTAAAAGAGATTTCTTCAATATTAAAATGTGGAGAGAAAGATGTAGTTAATAAGCTACAATTATTACTACAAGAGCTTAAAGAGAAAGATAAAGAAGTTCAGGGTTTAAAAGAAAAACTAAATAGTGGATTAGAAGATGAGCTTATAAGTTCAGTAATAGATATAAAGGGCGTAAAAGCTATAGTGGCAATGGTTAATGATATTGAAGGAGAAGCTCTTAGAAACCTTAGTGATAAATTAAGAGATAAACTTCAAAGTGGTGTTGTCATACTAGGAGCTTCCTCAAAAGATAAGGTTCAATTTGTAGCGATGGCTACAAAGGATGCTGTATCAAATGGGGTTCATTGTGGTAAAATAATTAAAGAAGCTGCAATTATCGCTGGCGGTGGCGGCGGTGGAAGACCAGATATGGCTCAAGCAGGTGGAAAAATACCAGAAAAATTAAAAGAGGCAATGGATAAAGCTAAGGAAGTATTAGAAAGTTTAGTTAAATAGTGTACTTTTTGAAGTATATGTTTTATAATATTATTAAAATATCTATTGGTCGTTTAAGCGATGGGAAAGAGGGAGATTATAGTGGATAATCAAAATACAGTTCAGTTTGAAAATGTGAAGGATAAAAAAGATATGACAAAAATGATACTGACTGACGTATATGATGCCTTAAAGAAAAAGGGATATAACCCAGTTAATCAACTAGTAGGATATTTGATTTCAGGTGATCCAACTTATATAACAAATTATAATGGAGCAAGAGCATTAGTTAGTAAACTAGAAAGAGACGATATATTGGAAGAGGTTTTAAAATCTTATCTAGATATAAAATAAAAATGCCTTATAGGCATTTTTATTTTAATTTAACATATACTAAGTTTATTATTAATTATAGATACTTTTGCATAAGGAGATTCTTAATGAGAATACTAGGATTAGATGTTGGCGATAGAACTATTGGAGTAGCAGTAAGTGATCCGTTAGGACTAACAGCTCAAGGCATTACTACAATAAGAAGAAAAAAATTAGAAGATGATATAAATGAAATTATAAAAATATGTAAAGAATATGATGTGGAAAAGATAATTTCAGGACTTCCTAAAAATATGAATGGAACTATAGGCCCACAAGGAGAAAAAGTTATGGCTTTTTGTGAGGAATTAAAAAAGCACATAGATAAAGAAATAAAGTTTTGGGATGAAAGATTAACCACTGTTGCTGCTCACAAGGTTATGTTAGAAGCAGATTTATCAAGAAGCAAGAGAAAGAAAATTGTAGATAAAATAGCAGCAATATACATATTACAAGGATATTTAGATAGTATATATTAAAGAATTATTATGATAGAATAGGAGAAATAGTTATGGAAAATTATGTTGATAAAATTACTTTAATTGATGAAGATGGAGAAGAAATTGAATTTGATGTTATAACTAAGCTGGATATAGAAGAAGAGGAATATGTTATAGTTGTTGCAAGTGGAGAAGAAGATTTAGATGCTATAGCACTAAAGATTAAAAAAGATGAAGAAGGAAATGATTTATTAGTTCCAGTAGAAGATGAAGATGAGTTTGAAATGATATCAGAAGCTTATGAAGCTATATTTGAAGAATAATTTTTATTTTATTATCGTGTAATTATCATTTGAAAATATCTATCTTATAAGAATAATAGATAGTTAATATAAAGAGATTAATAGTAATTAAAAAACTATATAAAATAAAATTTGAAAAATGTTAAATTTTTATAGTTATTAATTTGAAATGTTATTCTATTGAGAATTTCTCAAAACTTATAAAAAATTACGTAGATTACAGCGTAATGCATTAATAAGATATGAAAAAATGGAGAAGGGAGGAGTTACGTTAAAACAAGTAATATTATAAAATTTGAAAAGAACATTAAAAAGTCACATAAAATATTTGAGAATATTAAAAATGATTATAGTCGTAAGATAATTGCTAATATAGTAAAAGCATAACTATTAAGAATAGTTATGGAAATCTTAAAATATCTTTATCAGAAAAACTTTTATATGCAAATGTTATAGTCTGTTAAAGAATTATGATACTAGGTAGCAAATTATATGAAAGCTCACATTTTCAATGTATATATCTATGCTAGAATATAATATCCAATATATTAAGTATAGGGAAAATATAAGTTTTTATAATGTTTTTATAGAGTTTTATAAGTTTTGCGTAACAGATGTAATGAGTTAATATGTCTCATGATAGAATTGAAGTTTTAAAAGAAGTTTTAAAAGAAAAGGGGTATAAATTAACCCCTCAAAGAAGAGCTATTTTAAACGGAATAATTGACAGTGAAGGAGCTCACTTAACAGCTGAAGAGTTATATGATTTAGTTAAAATAGACTGCCCTGAAATAGGCTTAGCAACTGTTTATAGAACTGTTCAATTACTAGAAGAGATGGGCGTAGTATGTAAATTAGACTTAGATGATGGAAGAAGTAGATATGAACTTTGTCAAGGTGATGATAGTCATCAGCATCATCATTTAATTTGCAATTCTTGTAATAAAGTAATTGAAGTTCAGGGCGATTTACTTCATGAAATAGAAGAAGTTATTGAAGAAAAATACAAATTTAAAATTGAAAATCACAGTCTGAAATTCTATGGGATATGTGAAGAATGTAATAGGGCATCTGAAAGAGAATAAGTAAGATAAGGATTTTAGTCTATTTTCTGTTAGGCAAAGAAGTAGAACTCGCTTATAGCGGGATATATGAAGATTTTGCTGATACAGCATAACGTAAAATAGGTTAAATGCTGATTGATTATTTTCTTAAAGATACTTAAATAGAGTAACAAATTAATTTAAATATATATAAAATTACAAAGGAGGGGAGAAAGTGCGAAGAGAAAGAGAAAAAATTAAAATTATACCACTTGGAGGTCTTAATGAAATAGGCAAAAACCTTACCGTAATTGAGTACAAGAATGATATTGTTGTTATCGACTGCGGCCTTAAATTCCCAGATGATGATATGTTAGGTATAGATGTAGTTATACCAGATGTAAATTATCTTATAAAGAACAGGGAAAGGGTTAAAGGTATATTTTTAACTCATGGACATGAAGATCATATAGGTGCACTACCTTATGTTTTAAAGCAAATTAATGTTCCTGT